>NZ_ABCM01000007.1 GCF_000170795.1 Pedobacter sp. BAL39 | reverse complement strand
ATTTCTGGCGTCCTGTGGTACCAGCACCCACCTGCTGAATTCCTGGATTGCTCCGGAAAACAAAACTCAACAATATAAAAAAGTGCTTGTTATCGGCCTGATCGGGCCCCGAGACCGTGACCTCAGGGAAATCATTGAGAACACTATGGTGCAGAGTCTCAAGGCACAGGGCATCAATGCCGGATCTGCCTATGCTGAATACGGGCCTAAAGCCTTTGAAGACCTCAAAGAGCAAGAAGCCCTTAAGAAGATCAGCGACAAGGGCTATGACGGCGCATTTACCATTGCGCTCCTAGATAAGAAAAAAGAACGTTATTATAGCCCTGGTTATGTCGGATTTGCGCCTTATCCTTTTGGATTCTGGGGATATTACAGAAACATGTGGGGCCGTATGTACCAGCCAGGATACTATAACGTAAGCACCAACTACATGCTGGAAGGGAATTTTTATGACCTGAATCCGGATAAACACATTTATTCCGCTCAGACCAGAACATTTGACCCTTCAAGTGCAGAAAACCTGTCATCAGATTTCAGCAAAACGGTTGTTGCCGATATGATGAACAAAGGATTATTGAAACGATAATTAGGGTTTGAAGTCGCTGCTGGCGGCAGGGTTAATGATCTCTTTAGCGATCCTTGTCAGAGACCTGTCGGTTTCCTTCTCATCCGCCAGGCATTGTCGGAGCAGGCTGTGGATGTCAAAATATCTCATCTCCAATGCCAGCGACGAAAGGTTACCATAAGTAGCAATGCGGTAGTGCTCTATGGTCTGAATGAGAAAGACGATGGCCACATCGCGAAGAGCTGTACCCGTTTCCACGCGTTTGATGAGGTTGGCAGCCTTGTCCAGCAGACAGTCAACGATGACACATTTACCTTCTTCAGGATTACATTGCAGTTGCTTACAGATTTCCCTAAGGCGGCTGCAATGTTTTTCTGTAATCGCTGAATGCGAAATGAGCATATTCTTGAGTTCTTCATTTACTGCTACCATCCCCAGCGCAGCAAAACATTTCACAAATTTCTCCTCTGCATCATAAATATCTTCCAGCCCGTCGATCAGAAATTCGCGAAGTCCCATTTTTTCTAAATTACCTTCCATAATTCATCACTCTCCAGGTAACAAACCTCAATACCTTTCAATTGTTTGTCATATCTGGTAATTTATCTTCAGTTTATTGCGGGATTCTAAAGATGCCACAACAGCAGCCAAAATCGATTTTGTTAAACTTTCACCAAACATTTTAAAACAAAAATAAAATCAGCAGGTTATTTTAATATATAAACCTTTTTCAGAAGACTGGTATGAAAGAATGGATTGCAACGACGGAAAAAATGCCGGAGGACCTCCACTACAAATTGGTCACAGTGGTGAATCCGGAACTGGAGTATGGCTATCAGGTCGCCCGATTTAACCTGCATTTGCAGGAATGGGAACTCCAAGAAGAAGAAAGCCTGAGTGCCTGTTTAAAAGTTTCTGCCTGGATGGATCTACCGGATCTTTACAGAAACTAGTACTTAGGCAAGATGATGAGCCCTGTAAATCCATTACAGGGTTTATTTTTATATATTGTCCTCAGTAAAAACATCATCTTATAAAATCATCACTCTACAATGGCCCCAGAATGGATCCTCGCTGCTGAAGTCGTTTATGTGCTCTTTGTGATTGCCGTGTGCCTGCGCATCATCTACGATACCCGCTCAGTCAGTAAAACCCTTGCCTACCTGTTGTTGGTCATCTTCGTCCCCATTGCAGGCATCGTGCTTTATTTTTCCTTCGGCATCAATTACCGGGTGCGAAAGATTTATAACAAAAAGATCATTAGTGATGACATCCAGTATCAGCAGCTGAAGAGCAGGATTGAGCTGGGATCACAAAAAGCGATTCAGGACATCAATCCACATTTAAAAAAGTACAGCAAAATTGCCAGGCTCCTGCTGAACAGCAACCTTAGCGGTCTTTCAGGAAACAATCAGGTGCAACTGCTGTTCAACGGAGAGGAGAAGTTCCCTGAAGTGATCAAGGCCTTAAAAGCGGCGAAACACCACATCCACATGGAGTATTACATCTTTGAGGATGAGGTAATCGGACAGGCCATCAAGGAAGTCCTCATCGAAAAAGCAAAAGAAGGTGTGCAGGTGCGTTTCATTTACGATGATTTCGGTAGCCGCTCCATCAGGAAAAAGATCGTTCCGGAGCTCCGCGCAGCTGGTGTGCAGGCATTCCCCTTTTTTAAGATATTTTTCATCCTGCTGGCCAACAGGCTCAACTACCGCAACCACCGGAAAATTATCATTGTAGATGGCCACATTGCCTTTACTGGTGGCATCAACATCAGCGACCGGTACATCAATGATGCCGAACATCCCGGTGAAATCTATTGGAGGGATACACACATCAAGATTGTTGGTCCTGCAGTACATCATCTGCAGCACCTTTTCATCTCCGACTGGAATTTCTGCGCGGATGAGAATCTGGAAATCCAACATGCCTTTTTTGAGGACTGTGCGGATGCAAACTCTGATGTCGAAGTGCAGATTGCGGCAAGTGGTCCGGATTCAGATCACCCCACTATCCTCTTTAACCTGATCCAGGCAATTGGGATGGCCGATGAGGAGATCCTGATTACCACCCCCTATTTCATTCCCGGAAATACCTTGCTGGACGCGCTCTATGTGGCAGCATTGAGTGATGTGAAGATCAAGCTGCTGGTTCCCTACAAATCAGATTCCATGTGGGTAGCTGCCGCGGCCCGCTCCTATTACCAGGAACTGCTCAATGTCGGTGTAGAGATTTTCATGTATAAAAAAGGGTTCATCCATGCCAAGACGATGGTGATCGATGACGGGCTCTCCTTCATTGGAACCGCAAATATGGACGAGCGGAGCTTCGAACTGAACTTCGAGGTGAATACCGTCGTGTACGATCAGGGTATTGCCAGACAGCTGAAAAATGCATTTTATAATGACCTGAACGAGACCATCAGGGTTGATGCGGAGCGTTGGGCAAAACGCTCCTCCTGGGCCCAGCTTCCCGAAAAAATAGCCAGGTTATTTTCTCCGTTACTTTAAAAAAAACAGTCGATGTAATCTAAAGCCATGTGGATCACGAGGCCAAGTCCCACGAGCCTGGTTTTAGGAAAAAACAACAGCAGCACATAAACACCAATGGCGTAATAGGAATGCAGCGGATGAAAGCCCACACTGCACCTGTTGGGATCATAGATGGGCACTGCAAGCAAGTGATCAACATCTACCACCATTGTCGCGATCAGGATTAGCCAGGTCTTCAGCAGCTGCTCCCTGTAAAACAAAAAAGCCACGATGGCTGGCACCAGAAAGTGCAGGAAAATATGAAACATTTTCAAAGATAACCAAGTATCCTAAAAGCAGAAGCCTCCAATACACTTAAAATGCATGCATTTCGATAAAGCGATGGTAAATAAAATACAAAACACTATATTACAGACAAATACACCTTGCTAGTTGTTTTTAATCAATCTAAATTGGATAAAAATCAAAGATTTATTTAATTTTGCGCTCATAGGTATGGGGATAAATACTGAAATCTGGAATGCGATCAGAAATGGTAATGCTGCTGCAATGAAAATGTTGTATCAGGAGTCCTATTCAGATTTGTATGCTTATGGCTTTTCCATGATTGCCGATGTCGACAAAACGAATGATGCGCTGCACGAGCTTTTCTGTGAGCTCTGGCAAAGCCGCTCTTCCCTGTCGGAAGTCCATCATGTGAAGGCTTACCTCAAAACCTGCCTTAAACACAAGCTCAGCAGGGAGATTTCAATAGACAAACAAACCAGCAATATTGACGATCACCTCTCGGTGCAGGACCTGAAGGAACATTCTTACGAAGAATTGCTCATTGCCACGCAGACGGAAAATGATGCAAAAATTCAACTCTGGCAGGCCATTCATAAACTGACGCCCACCCAGAGGGAAATCATAGACTATAAATTCTTTAAAGGATTGAACTATGATGCCATTGCACTCCTACTGGGCCTGAAGCCCAGAACAATATACAATCATGTTTATACTGCGCTTTGTACGCTCCGTTCGGCATTAAAATAAACCACTCACCATCAGTATATTACAGCTTTATTTAAATTTATTTTAAATTTTATCTGGTAAAAAAGCGGCGCTTTCTGCTCTAGGAACTAAAGTACACCTAAAAACAGCAGTTTGAACTACAATTTATACCAGGCAGCCGACTTCGCAGCAGATGAATCTTTTGTTGCCTACTTTCTGAAAACAGACACCAGGTCTGTAGAAATGTGGAGCAAATGGATCAGTCTTCATCCGGAGAAATTAGACGAGGTCTACAACGCGGAACAATTGCTTTCCAGGATCCACTTCAGGCCATCTGAGCAAGACATGCAGCAAGCCTTTGATCAGTTTAATGCCTTTCTGGAGCAGGACATGAGCCCCGCCCATGTGGAGCAGGAGAAACCACGGTCCCGCTTCAGGTGGAAGACCGCGCTGGTCATGGCCTGCAGTATTGTACTGATTTCAGTGACGCTATACTCCTACCTGCGCAGCACGCCGAACCTGCAATATGTGACCCGCCATAATGACTATGGAAAGATCAGTGTCATTAAGCTGAGTGACGGCACGGTCATCAACTTAAACAGCAACAGCTCAGTGCGGTACCCTAAAGTATTTAAAGGAACACACAGGGAGATTACCCTGGAAGGAGAGGCTTTTTTTGAAGTAGCCAAAGACAAATCCAGGCCTTTTACAGTCAGCAGCAACGGACTTAAAACTACTGTATTGGGCACAAGGTTCAACGTCAATGCCTACAAAGGAAACGACCAGATCCGGGTAGCCCTGGTAGAAGGAAGCGTCTCGCTACAGATAGAAGGCACAGAAAAATCGATACTGCTCAAACCCTCGGAAATGGGCAGCTTCCATACTTCCAGGCAATCGCTGACGACCTCAGACTTTGATGCAGAAGAGACCATGGCCTGGAAAGAAGGGATCATCAGCTTCAAACATGCCTCCTTTGAGGAAGTTGCACGAAAGATGAACAACATTTACGGCATCAGGCTCATCAACAAGTCTAATGACCACCATTGGAATTATACAGGCCAGTTCAGAAAAACAGATTACCTGAGCATTATCCAGAGCATGTGTTTCGCAAAGAAAATCAATTACACCCAAAATAATCAATCCATCACATTAACTCCATAAAATGAACAAACGGTACTTAAGGTACATCTCAAGGGTCTGCATCCTCATTCTGCTGATCGTTGGGATACAGAACAGTTATGCCCAAACCGAAGCCCCGGACAGGGTCAGGATTCAGCTCGATTTCAGGAATACAGCAGTATCCACCGTCATCAAAGAGATTGAAAAACAGAGCAGTTATCACTTCAACTATGACGAAGGAGAAGTTGACCTCAGTCAGAAAATCACCCTACACAGTACAGCCACACTGAAACAGGTACTGTATGAAATTTCGACACGCAGCAACCTTGGCTTTAACATTTCCGGCAACACGATTGCCATCCGCAGGAACGATAAAAAAGACATCCCCGGCACCCGGATGATCAGCGGCCTGGTGACCGATGCAAAGACCGGCAGCCCTATTCCAGGTGTTAACATTTACAAAAAAGGTACTGCCCAGGGTGCGGTTACTAATGCAAAGGGGGAGTTTACCTTTAAACTTACTGGCCCTCAGATAGCGGAAAACATCCTGGTTTTTAAGTATATCGGAATGAAAACCCGGGAACTGAAAGCAGGGAACAGCAGCCATTTTCCGGTGACCATGGAAGATGAGGTACTCGGCATGAATGAAGTGGTAGTGACCGGTTCCTATACCAAAGACAAAAGAAGAGAAGATGTGGTCGGAAGTATCAGTCAGCTGAGTGCCGCACAACTACAAACCCAACGGCCAATAGAGAGTTTCGACAAGATGCTGGAGGGAATGGTATCGGGCGTATATGTGGAGACCACTACGGAGCTGAATACTCCGGTAACGATCAACATCCGCGGACAGGGATCGCTGCCCAGCTTTGGCGTTTCCAGATCGACCTCTTCTCAACCGCTGTATGTGATTGACGGCATCCCATCCTACGAACAACAACGTGGCAATGAGGCCCAGGAATTTTCAGGTGAGCGTTACCTGAACCCACTGTCCAACATTAATCCCAATGACATCAAAAGCATTTCCATACTGAAGGATGCCACCGCCTCCGCATTGTACGGTGCCAATGCAGCGAATGGTGTCATCATCATCACTACCAAATCCGGTGATCCCGGCACAACAAAACTCGACCTAAGTTATGATACCGGTATTGCCACTTTTATCAATGAGTACAAATGGCTGAACGGGCCGCAATATTACAGCCTGCTCAGAGAGGCTTACATCAACGGAGGAAGTTCTGCGACAGCAGCGTCGCAGCTGGCAGGTAGTAAAGATACCAATACCGACTGGTCTGACCTGACCACCAGGAATGCCGTGTATCAGAATGCAGGATTAAACATCTCCGGAGGAAATGAAAACACAACTTTCAGATTTTCTTCGGGTTACCGCAACCAGAAATCCAGCGGCATTGGCAATGACCTTGAAAAGATTTATGCCCGTCTGAGGGTGGACCATAAACTGGGTGAGAAGTTCAGAATGGCTTTCAATTTCAGTCCTACTGTAACCAAAGGAAACTCTTTGTCTAATTATGGGGATGTATGGCTTCCACCAAACCTTGCACCATACAATGCCGAGGGCAGCTTCTCCGACTTTGTAAATGTGCCCAATCCGCTTGCCATAGTTTCACAGAATGAGGACAGCGATAAGGGTATCGAGATGATGGCCAATGCCAATGCAAGTTACCAGCTCAGCAAGAGCATTGCCATCTCGGCTACTGTTGGTGCCGACTCCTACCAGAATAAACAAACCAAATACCTTTCACCGTTGAATGCGACAGGAAGAAACTTCAACGGCCGCCTGACGATCTATGACCGCAGTCACCTCGGTTATACAGGTTTTGTACAAGGTACCTATGATAAAACCTTTGCGGATGCACATACCGTTAATTTCCTGATCGGAACACAACTCGAAGACCGGGAGACAGAATTGCTCAGGGGTGTCGGCTCTGGATTTACCTTCGAAAGGCGAAGGGTGCTCAGTGCGGCCACGACACAGTCCTCCGCATCCTCCACTTCTTCCAGCGCTACCATTTCCTATTATTCGCAGCTTGGCTACGACTTCGACAAGAAGTATTATGCGAACCTGAACGGCCGTATTGACAAATCGTCGATGTTTGGTGGCGACAGGCAGGTAGCCTTCAACGGATCAGTAGGATTGGCATGGATCGTCAGCAAAGAAAACTTCCTGAAAGACAGTAAAGTGCTGACCATGTTAAAACTACGGGCAACCTATGGTACCACCGGAAACTCAAGAATTGGTAATTACTCCGCACGTGGCCTTTATAACTTCGGCACCGCCACCGGCAACAGCTACAATGGCAATGTCAGCTCCTTTCCGCTAACCAATGCAGCGCCAAACCCGGAACTGGGCTGGGAGAAAAACAAAAAACTGAACTTTGCTGCCGACATCAATCTCTTCGATAAGGTAGACCTCACCGCAGAATTTTACAGCAATGTCGTGGATGACCTCATCTCTTCCGCCAGCGTACCACTGGAAACAGGCTTTGCTAACATCTCCCTCAATACCGGAAAAATGAGGAACCGTGGTTTTGAGTTGTCCATTGCTTCCAACATCATCAGCAAGAAAAACTTCTCCTGGAACCTCTCCTATAACATCAGCGGAAACCGGAATAAACTGCTGTCCTTTAATAATGGTTATTCTTCCCTATACTCTGTTCCTACGAGTGCCGCAGGGTTACGTGTTGGTCAAAGCACTTCCGCGATCTACGGTTACCAATGGGCAGGTATCAACCAGGAAACCGGTGCCGAGCAGTTTTATGACAGCGAGGGCAACATCAGAACTACCACTGAGATCAATGCACTGCAGATCACGGAAACCTCAGTGCTTGGCGACAGGCTCCCTGATTTTTATGGTGGTCTGATCAACTCTTTTGACATCCATAACTTTAACCTTTCCTTCAACATCCTGTATAGTTCAGGTGCGAGTAAGATCGTGAGTTATGTGGATGAGTCGGATGGCAGAAACCTGCAGAACAGGAACCAGAGTATAGACCTGCTGGACAGGTGGCAGCGGAATGGAGACGTAACCAATATCCCTCAGTTGCTTATCGTACGCAGTGTGGTCTCCAACTCCTCAAGGTACCTGTACAACATGAGTTACCTGAAGCTTTCTAATGTGAGCCTCTCCTACAGGCTGAGCTCGGGAATTGCCGACAAGCTACGCCTGGGCAGTGCCTCATTCTTCGCGAATGCAACCAACCTGTTCTACCTCTACAAGGATGCAGGAACAAAGGGAAGGAACGGCATTGCCGAACGACGCTTTGTCTTCCCTGAAACAATGGCCATCACTGGTGGCGTCAGACTTGGATTTTAACTTTATTGATTATGAAAAAACACTATATCCTACTCATCGTCATCTGCAGCTTATGCTGCAGCTCTTGCGAAAAACTCCTGGACAAGGAACCTACAGATCAGGTATCTCTCGAAGATTTATTCAGAGACGTTGCGGGTGCCAAGACAGCACTTGCCGGCGCCTATGATGCCTTGCGGTCAACCTCCCATTACCAGCGCAACCTGATGGTCTATCCCGACCTTAGCGGTGGCAACATCAAGTACAGCAAAGCCAATGGACTGGTGCTTGACGACATCTATACAGCCAACCAGACGGAGCTGGAATCTTCAATGGACGAAACCTACAGCAGTTTATATCAAGAGCTGAACAACATCAACAACATCATTAAGTACGCACCTTCAGCAACTGGTTATGAAGCAGATAAAATTAAAATTATTGCCGAAGCAAAATGCCTCAGGGCGCTTGCACACTTCGACCTGCTCCGTATTTTCTCCTGGCCAATCAACAGAACACCGGCCGGCACACACCCGGGTATTGTGATCAACATGGAGCCTTATCTGGTTGCAGATGATCGCCGCCCAAGGTTAAGCTCCGCAGCCAGTTTCCAGGCGGTCGTTAATGACCTGAACGAAGCCATCGCCAGCTTTGACGATGGCAACACGGGCATCCTTACGGGTGGTTACAAACAGAATTTCTTTACAAAAGCTTCGGCACAGGCTTTACTGGCAAAGGTATACCTCTATCAAAATAACTGGGATATGGCCTTCAACACTGCCGACAACCTCATCCGCAGCAATCAGTATACTTTGCTCAACAATGCCAGCTATGTCAACAGCTGGACGGGCCGGGTGCCCTCATCAGAATCCATTTTTGAGCTGGCCATGGAAACCAACTTCAGCGGCACCAGCCTGGGCAATTATTTCGATGCCACCAGTACCAACATTATGTTCGCCGCCACGAGCAACCTCACCTCGCTGTACACATCCACTGACATCAGGCGCCCGGCAACGATGTTCAATGCCACCACCATCAGTGGTACCAGCTATAACTTCACAAAAAAATATGCCACGGGTGGAACCAATGCCACTCCATTAAAGGTGCTTCGCCTGTCCGAACTTTACCTCATCAGGGCAGAGGCGGCGGTAGCAAAATCAGCGCCCGACTATGCACAGGCTAATGCCGATCTGGATGTTATCCGCAAACGTGCCGACCCTTACGCAACAACGCTGGATCTCCAGGATAAAACAGCGCTGATCGATGCGATATTACTGGAAAGAAGAAAGGAGCTGGCTTTTGAAGGCAATCTGATTTTCGATCTGCTGAGGTACAATAAAGACGTGGCACGCGCCGATGGAAATCCCGAACAGCCCAACTTTACTGCCAATGACTACAGGCTGATCATGCCCATCCCTTACATCTCGGTAAATACCAACCCATCCATGGAGCAGAATCCAGGATATTAAAAATCAAAACCCAGGATATTAAAAATTAAGAATCACATGAAAGCATACATCACCTTATTATTTGGCTTGCTTCTGTTCAGCGCCTGCAAAAAGGAAGAGCCTGAAGCGAAGGCAGACCTTTACCCGGATGCCCCCGTCAGCACACCTTCATCATCCGCAATTGGGGTATTCCATCAGCCCACCTCCTATTATAATCCATTCATCTACAGGTATGATCCGGACACCAAAGCCTGGACCAGAAGAATTGCCAGCCACTTTTCTACGGTATCCCAGGCTGATCCAAATTTCATCGGATTTGGCAACCCTTATGTTGAGGACAGCGGCGCGGCAATGTTCGACATGGTCAACTTATACGCTTCGGAAACTGGCGGCACCAACATCAAAAATGCAAAGATCAACGTAGACCAGGTGATGCAGTTCTTCCCCGATTACGAAGGGTCGAAAACGGGCATCATGAAAATCAAAACTCAGGATGTCACCATCACCAGTTACGATAAGTCCACCTTTATCATTGGCATCAGCGGATCTGGAACCTACGATGAAAACACAAAAGTCATCGACTTCAAAGTGACGTTTGATGAGAAAAACATTGGTGGCAGCACCAGGACATTCGACTACAAAATGAGTGCTGCTGCCCTCAGCTTAAATTAACAACAACATGAAAAGACTGCTTCCTTTGTTCCTGTTTCTGGGCTGCTTTGTGCTGTTTACAGCATTCCTGCAGGAGGATTATTCCATTGAAGAACTGAGGGGCTTGTATGGCGGACCATCATCCGGATGGCCAATGCCCCATCTCGATGAGGAATCCAAACCCGGGTTTCAGGATATCGGTCAGCTGGAAAAGCCAGCATACCCTGCGGACAATCCCTATTCCGCAGAAAAGGAAAAACTGGGAAAGCTGCTTTTCTTTGATCCGCGGATGTCGGTATCCGGGCAGATTGCATGCGCCTCCTGCCATGATCCTGAGCTAGGCTGGGGGGATGGCAAGCGGGTTGCCTATGGCCATAGCCGCCAGAACGGCAAGAGGAACGCCATGACCATCCTCAATACCGCCTATTACAACCAACTGTTCTGGGACGGGCGGGCCGGCAGCCTGGAACACCAGGCGACTTTCCCGGTACAGGATCAGGTAGAAATGAATACAAGCCTCAGGGCGATGGTAAAAAACATTTCCAGGATCAAGGGCTACCAGCCGCTTTTTAAAGCAGTCTACGGCAGCAAAGAAGTCAGCATTGACAAGATACAGCACGCCATTGCAACCTTTGAACGCAGCATACTGAGCAGGCACAGCCGGTTTGATGCCTTCATGCGCGGAAACAAACAGGCACTCAAAGATGAGGAACTGCTTGGCTTACACCTGTTCCGCACCAAAGCGAGGTGCATCAACTGCCACAATACGCCGCTGTTCAGCGACAACCAGTTCCATAACGACGGGCAGACACTGCTGGGCTCAAAGATGCAGGACCTGGGACGCTACCAGCATACGGGACAGCTGTCCGATGTGGGCAAGTTCAGGACACCATCCCTGCGGGAAACCAATATCAGCGGCCCCTGGATGCACCATGGTAATTTCCCATCACTGATGGATGTCATTGAATATTACAACCTTGGCAATCCAAGTCCGATTCAGCGCGGCGCTATGGTGCCTGACGCTCTGAAGCGGTATGGCACCTCGGCCAGGCTTCAAAAACTTTCACTGACCAAAAAGGAAAAAGCAGCACTGGAGGCCTTCCTGAAATCCATCAGCACCCAGGTGAACAAAATCATGCCACCGGCTCTGCCAAGGTGATCACCTGAAAACAGGGAGATCCTCTTGAAGACCAGACCTCAAACAACTTTAAAGATGCCATAACAGCTAATTTTATAAATCCGGCATGAGGTAACTTTAAGGATGCAACGGGCAACTTTCCTGTGACATTGGAAGCCAATACCCTCATAAACACTACCTTATAACATCCATTTAATTGAAGTTATGATGAATAGAAAAGCTGTCTTATTACTCTCTTTGCTTCTGAGCCTTGCTTTTTGCAGCTGTGCCAAAACACAGCAACAGCCTAAAACTGCAAATGAGCTCCTCAACAAAGAAGGCTACGACCTGGATGAGCAAGAGCTGAACGACAATGGTTACCGTAAAATATTTGAAGAAGAGTTCTCGGGAGACCTTTCCAAATGGAACATCTGGAACTCCGGTGCCTACAACAACGAACTACAGCTATACCGCCCGGAAAACCTGAGTGTGAAAGAAGGTACACTGATCATCAACGCTAAAAAGGAAAAGATAAGCGGCCCTGCATTACCCGAAAACAGCAATCCTAAATCTTATGATTACACCTCTGGACGAATAGAGTCCGGTTTTACTTTCAGCGCTTCTGAACAGACGCCAGAACTCCGGATATCTGCAAGGATGATGATTCCACAGGGCAGCGGTTTATGGCCTGCCTTCTGGACCTATGGTGAAGACTGGCCTACCAACGGGGAGATTGACATCATAGAAGGCATCGGTGACCCTTATAGCTACATTACAAATTACTTTTATGGCAAAAATCCCGGCAATGCGCAAACCGTCAATGCGCTGTCGGTGGACCGCATCACCACCACTGCCAACCTGAGCACCTCCTTTCATGTATATGAGGTCATCTGGACCAAAGAAAAACTTGTATTCCTGCTGGATGGAAAAGAGGTTGCTACCAAATCGGCGGCTACTGAAGGTGGAAAGTATATCCCTGATTTTTTTGGCAAGCTGCAGCACATCACGCTGAACCTTGCCATTGGCGGCGACATCTTTGAACAGCTCGATCCCTCTACCATCCAGACTGGCAACCTGTACGTCGACTGGGTGAAGGTATTTGCCAAATAGTTATGCCAGTCCCGGAAGTTTTAAGCCCGATTGTTTGAGCCTGGACATCAGCCGTTCCTGGAACTCCATCTTCGCATCTATGAAGCCATGTGCGTTGAGCCATAGATTAACCATGACTTTATAACCGTCCGGTTCCAGGCTGGAAATACCAATCCTGTTTTCTGTGCTTTCCAGTAGCTTGTCAGAATCATGGATCACTTCCTGGATCTGTTTTTTCACCTCCTCAAAATCAATGGCGTTATTGAACTTCATCTCGATGTCCAGGCGACGTTTACCCTTAGTACTGATGTTGACAATCACCTCGTTGGACAACTTGCTGTTTGGAAAGACCACCGTCCTGTTGTCGAACGTGGTTACAATGGTGTAAAAAATCTTGATAACGGTTACGGTACCCTCCTGCCCCTGGGCAACAATGTTATCCCCTACCTGGAAAGGCTTGAGAAAGAGAATAATGACACCGCTGGCGAAGTTCTGCAGCGTACCCGATAGCGCCAGACCCGCAGCGACACCCAATGCACCAACCAACGCAGCAAATACAGTAATGCCGATGCCCACAATCTGCAGTACGGCAATCAGCAGCAATACCCGCAGCGCAATGACTACCAGGCTGGTTAAGAACGGACGTAACGAGGGGTTAACACCTTTTTCATTCATGCCAGAGTTCATCCATTTGGAGAACAGCCGGATCAGCCACATACCGGCAATCAATACAAAAATTCCGAACAAAATAGAGGGCCCCTGAGTCAGTATCCAGTTTTCGATCTTGCCATATATCTTATCAATATCCATAGTGTACAATTTACAGTTACCTCTATTTAACAACCTTTGTAAAGTCATTGTTTGCCTTACGCCCTATTTCGGGCATGAAGGCCATAAAAAAGGGGTAACAATTAAATCGCTACCCCTCATCCCGCCTTCCGGCAATACGAAACCTTTAGAATTTGAACGTTGCTGTCCCCAGTACATTCCGCGGTGACTGAGGAACCAGGGAAACGTAGCCGATCCAGTATTTTTCATCCGTCAGGTTGTTCACACCAAAGCTGAACCTGAACTTCGGCAAATCATAGAAAACAGAAGAATTGAGTACCGTATAAGATGGTAGGACAAACTTGCCTCGTGATTCAGAGTTGACCACCGCGCTCTCGCTGCCATAATTACCACCAACGCCCAATCCAAGTCCATGAAGCTTACCATAAGGAATCGTGTAACTGATGTAGGCATTGGCAAGTTTCGCCGGACCTGCAGTTGTTGGCCTGCGTCCGTCAATATCCTTTCTGACATTCAGCATTTTACTATCGTTGTAAGCAAAACCGGCAATGATGTTCAGTCCCTCAAAAGGATTGACCATCAGCTCAGACTCAAAGCCTTTGCTGCGTTGCGTGCCATCCTGCACTCTTGCATTCGGCACTCCATTGATGGGCTCCGGACTAGCACGGATGATGTCTTTAACTTTGATGTGGTAATAACTGACGGTGGCCGTCAGCCTGCCGTCAAAGAGGTCTGTTTTGATCCCCCCCTCGGTCTGATTGGCCTGCTCCGCTTTAAAATCATTGCCATAAGCATCTTTTCCCTGGTAATTTGCAAAGCCGTTCTGGTAATTGCCAAATAAGGAAAGCTGTTTGTCAATGATCTGGTAAACCAGTCCGAATTTCGGAGAAAGAGAGGTTTGGTTATAACCTGTAGTCCTGGTATCAGAAACCGCATCATAAAGCGGGCGACTCACAAATCTGTCTATACGAAGACTGGCCATTGCCAGCAGCTGATCGGTGATGTTCAGCACATCGACAGCATAGGCACTATAGGTGTTGGTGTTTGTTTTTGTGTAATATGGTGCCGTAGGCTGACTCGCATACAGTGCGGCCACTCTACCCTCGTTAAACTCGTTGTAACGTGGCGAAGGACCTTTCAATGGAATGATGTCAAACAGATCGCCCAAAGGTATTACCCCTGCCGTGCTGGTGAAACTATTCCCGAAGCGCTCATAATTGGTATTGTTCTGGTACGAGTAATAGTCGAGCCCTACGGTTAACCTGTTTCTCAAACCGGCAATCCTGAAGTCGCCCGTCAGGTTGGGCTGAATCTCAAAACCATGGTCGCTGGTTACGGGTGTCCACACCATCCTTGCCAGGTAATCTGCTCCTGTGGTTTGTCCCGATTCAGGAATCATCGCATTTGGCATCAGGTAAAAATAGGTCATCCTGCCATTGGAGCTGCTGCTGTTCAGGCTCACGTTGGTTTGCAGTTTCCACTTGGCATTTAACTTAAGGTTCATCTGCCCGAATAGGTTTAAAGTCTGCGTATTGTTGACAAGGCTGTTGTTTTTATAAGCACTTTTACGGTTGATATTCAACTGATCAGCACCATTTAAGCCATATAAAGCTTCAGGTACCGGGTAAAGATAAAATTCAGAAAACCCTGTGCCCTTGCCGGAGAAAATTTCTGCATCCACATGAAAATCCAACCGATCATTTGCGATGTAGGATAAGCTGGGCGCAAAGGAAAAAGATTTGTTGAAACCATTGTCGCGGAAATCCTGCGCCGACTGGTATGCACTGTTGATCCTGAGCAATACCGACTTCTCCTGGTTCAGTGGCGCATTGGCATCCAGAGCAACCCTATTCATGCCGAAGCTCCCCGCGGTATAACTAACCGTGCCGCCGAAAGTATCATAAGGTTTTTTCGTCACCCTGTTGATCAGCCCACCATAGGAAGTGAGCGCGCTACCGAACAAAGTGGCCGAAGGTCCTTTGATCACTTCCACACGCTCCAGGTTTGCGGCATCCATGCCTGAGGCCACATTCCCGACAATGCCGTTTCTCAATCTGATGGAAGTACTGAAACCACGGAGACTAAACAAGCCCGCACCTGAACCAGACCTGCCGGTGGCATCCCATAGTTTCTGAATACCAGCCACATTCCTCAATCCGTCTTCCACGTTAAACACCTGTTGCTCCTGCAGCAGTTCCTTGGGGATGACAGTATAGGATTGTGGGTTCTCCAGCTGACTGAGTGGCATTTTGGCAACAGCGTCGCTTTGTTTTACAGCAAACTTGTTCCTTTTGGAGTCGTAAATATTTACCTCGGAGAGGTCTGAAGTGTAAGGCTTCAGGACGAAATCCAGCACCACTGCAGCACGGCCGCTGATGGAAACCTTCTGCTCGTCGAGGTACATCCCTTCTGCGGTCACCCGCACGATGTAGTCGCCGGCAGGAATGTTCTCCATAAGGTAAAACCCTTCTTTATCAGAAACGACATGTTGTCCCCTGCCCCTGAGAAAGACATCACCATACGGCACAGGTTGTCCGTTGACGGTGGTAATTTTTCCGCGTAGCGTGATTCTTTGCTGTGCGCGGACTGAAATAAACGAGATGGTGAGTAGCGTTAGAAAACAAAGTTGTAATTTTCTATGCATCGGAAATATTTAAAAGCCCCTATTCCACAAAAATAACAGAGATTTTCGTTTCAATGCAACAAATCACAAATTTTTATTATTCTAAAGTTAACCCAAATAAGGAATACTGAAATAAAACTGAGAACCCACCCCTTTTTGGCTTTCCACCCAGATGCGGCCGTCATGGCGACGGATCAGCTCAGCACAGAGGTACAGGCCGATGCCGAATCCGGAGATATTCTGAGTATGGGTGCTGTCCACACGGTAAAAACGATCAAAAAGGCGATCTTTATCCTGGGTTCTGATGCCCATGCCCTCGTCACTTACGCAGACTTCCACCTGATCATCCCGTAATGTATAACTGATGGTAACTGTTTTACCACGCGGAGAATACTTTACCGCATTACTTAGCAGGTTTGTCAATACCTGTTCAATCTTCTCGCGGTCTGCAAATACCATTAAAGGTTCCGCGGGAATAAGGTTAAGCTCATGGGAGGAGTAGATCTGATAAGCATCTTCAATCACTTCGCTGATGAGCTGCCCGATGTCAAACTGCTCCATATTGACGTGAATCTTCCCACTTTCCAGACGAGATACATTCAGGAAGCTGTTGATCATGGCGGTCATCTTCTTGATCTGCAGCTCCACCTTATTGAGGTTGCTGACGGCAAACTCATTGTCTTCCTTTTTGGACCGCATGTTTAACAGCTGTACATAACCTTTCAATGAGGTGAGCGGTGTTTTCAGCTCATGACTGACCATGCTGATGAAGTCATTTTTACGCAGTTCTTCTTCTTTCTGCTCCGTAATTTCCAATACAGAACCAATGAAACGGAGCGGGCGACTGGTTTCGTCAAAAAATACCCGTCCTTTAGCTTTAATCCAGCGCACTTTACCATCCTCTGCCCCTACGGTACGGTATTCTACGTCATAAATCCCATTGCTGATGGATTTGACGAAAGCCTTATCGATGATGGAGGTTATGCGCTCGCGGTCGTCAGGATGCAGCCCGGCAACAAAATCTACCTCATAGCGCACAGGTTCATGATGGGAGATGCCAAACAGCAACCTGCATCGGTCATCCCAGTCCATCGTCCCTTTTATCAGGTCCATGTCAAAGGTACCCAGTTGTGCCGCTTCCCTTGACAAGCATTCCTGTTCGTAGAGCTGCTCAAGGGCCAGCCTGATGGTTTGCGCCTCTGTAATGTCCTGCAATGTCCCGCTAAAGCGGATCGCTTTAAAGTCCTCGTCAAAAAGTGCTTTTCCTTTCGCGGCAACGATCCTGCTGACTTTCGTCACTGGGTTAACAATGGTATACTCTATGTCATAGTCACCACCAGAACGGTAGTTCAGGGCATCCTGGATCGCTTCCAACACCCTGATCCGGTCTTTTTCAATGATGTTGTCGGTTGCGGAAGAAAGGTCTATTTCTGCTTCAGGAGGCAATCCGAACCACGACTTCAGGCGTTCATTGCCTGTAAATTTATTGCTCTCCGGATCGAAGTCCCAGGTCCCGAGCTGAGCCGCATCGATGGCAAATTGCAGCTGGTTTTCGCGCTCACGGATTTGTGTGAATACATGGAGCTCCTGCTCTGCACTCAGTGCATTGACAATGGCGCTGCGCAGCCTTATAGATACAGAATCCAGGAAGTTCGGATAAGAATCGTCCATTTTGATACCAGGATGAATCCCAATCACCAGAAATCCAACGACATGATCTTCCGTTTGTTTTAAGGGAATGATCCTCGCCTGCTGGCAAGGCACAGCCCAATTCCGCGGGAACAACTTTCCCTGGTAACTTTCAGGAATGTCAACAAACTGGGACATTCCAGTTTTGAGTACCGTGGAGAATGGCCATTCCAGCTGTTCGGCATCCTCCGGCTTCATTCCTACAGCCTGTGTCAGGCTCGTCCCATGACCAGCCTGGTGCTGGTACAACATGCCGAAGGCAATCTCTTCAATGGTCTGATTCAGCGGGGTCAAGGCCTTTGTAAAAAAGGCATTTCCGGATTTAAAAAGATAAGACTGTAAGTTCAGTTGCTGCAAAAGGCTGTGCCTCCGCTCATTGATAACCCTGTAGGTAGTTTCCATGACGTAATTGACCACACCACATACTTTACCCTCAGCATCCAGGATGGGGGACAACGTATAATCAAAATAACACTCCTCCAGAAAATCGAACCGCTGGATGGGAAAAAACTGGTCGTGTTTCCTGATGGACATCCCTTTTTCCATCACCATATCGAACTGGTCGATTACGAGCTCATGGTTTTCAGGCCATGCCATCCGCCTGGGCTTACCCAGTATCCATGGATGTTTATCTCCGGCAATGGCGATATACGCATCGTTGTAGAGCAAGTTAAAGTCTGCCCCCCAGTAGATGGACACCGGAAAACTTGCGTTCAGGCCCATGCTCAGTGCGATCCGTATACACTCCGGCCAGGTGGAGGGATGCCCAAGGGGTGTGGCTTCCCAATTGTAGTTTTTAATGAGTGCTCCGGTAGTTCCGGTGTCATTTAAAAATTGCAGTTGATGTCCGGAGATGGCTAAAGGCATAGATGATGATCAGGTATTACCCCTTAAAGATAAACACAAATCAACAAATTTGACAAAATAAAACAACCTTCCTATACAATTAGTCCGTTTCAAAAAGCCTGTACGGCCGTTCAATGTCAAAATAAAGCTTCTTCAGGTACACTGGTTTTGCTTGATCAAGTGCAAGACCAATCAAGAACACTTTCCTTTTACCCACGAAACTGGGTTCAATGGTATACATCATCGGCCCCTGCCTTTTATCTACCGCTGCGCGGACTTTGGGATCTTCGGAGCAGGCCAGATAAGCCTTCATCTCGTCTTCAATATATAGCTTTCCAGTTTCGGACATCCCCTCAGCGACGTAATAAGGCCTGAGTGTCGGGAAACCTCTTTTCAGCAATCTTGAGAGCCTTCCGGCTTTGATCAGCTCATAGCTGACTACAAAATCTTCCTTCGATACACTTTCCGGATCTCCCGCAGGAATGTAGTCGGCAGTTTTCCAGCGCAGCCGTATGCGGTCGCCCCTGTTCAGGACTACCCCCTGAAAATGATTGATCAGGCCAAGGGTATCTTTCGCTTTTTTGAGTAGCAGCAGCTCATCATCATAATTGCCGTCGATGGCGATAAACTCAAACACCCCTTCATGAATGGAGGTCGTATCTGCCCTTGGGATCCATGGCAACTGATAATCAAGCTCATCACGTTCACGCACAGGCAGCATTGCCAGGAGGCTATCCGCAAAATGTGCTTCCGCTTCCCCCGCTGCAATCAATGTATAATCCTGATTGTATTTTTTTCCTTTATAGCTACCTACAAGGTATTTTAAATGCTTTCCCTTCATCCAAAGCTTAACAACACCATCTTTGAGCAGCTGCAGGTGTAAGCGGAGCCCGAAAACATTTATAGAATCGCTCAGATAGGTATATTTCCATTCCGGTTTTGATCCGGCGCTTCTGAATACGCTATCGATCTGATGAACTGGCAATTTGAACTCCCCTTCATACCAGGTCCTGGCGGCAATATCAAACCATTTGATACTTAACTTTTGAGGTATCGCTTCCTGATAAACGGGCTCATCCAGAAAATCCTCACCACCGACACTATCCCCCGGCATTTCCGGCAGCAGTCCCACCTCCCCTAAACCGATCGATACCCCATCTGGCTGAACAAAAGTGGCAGAGTGGAGGTAACATGGATGCAGATGCTCATCTGTCAGGACATCCGACCAATGGTAGCGGACACTCCCCTCCGGAGTTTTTTCGATTTTATTGCGGTAAACAACTAATGCGGTGATCAGCAGGACAGCGATGGTAAGAAATACTATTAAACTTGTGTTTGAGAACTTCATGAAAATAAAGATACGGCCAAAAGGAATCAGCCGTATCCATTATTGCCAATGTATCCGCGCAGGTTGATATGTGCGTGGGTTGGGTTAGTATATGTTTGTTAAAGTTAAATTATCATGAGCTAACACTCATCATTTGCCACCACTCAGGCTTTTCATCAACTGACCATAGAGGTCGTCCGAAGATTCCTCCCTGGGTTTTAGTTTTTTTACCGTAGCTCTTTTGCCTTTTGCTTTAGCACGGATAATTTTCAGCAGATCCTTACTGTACTCATCATGAAAACCACTGATGTCAAAAGGAGCAGTATATTGTTTGATCAATGCCAGTCCGACGTCAAGCTCCTTTTTAGTTACCTTGTCTGTGGAAGGTACATCAAGGTCTTCTGCCGTCCGGATTTCTTCCGGAAAACGGATTTTAGTGATGACAATGACTTCCTTCATGGGGTGGATGACACAGAGGTTTTCAGTATTGCGCAATACGAAACGTGCAATGCCTGCTTTCTTTGATTTAATCAATGCTTTGAGCAATAAAGCATAGGCTTTCACCCCCTGTTTAGAGGGCTGTGCATAATAAGAAGTCTCATAATAAATGGGATTGATGCTCTGGATGTCGACAAAATTCTCCAGCTCAATCAGTTTGGTCTTTTCCGGACTGGCATCCTCAAAGTCATGTTGATCAAGGATCACATAATTATCTTTAAGCAGATAACCTTTAACGATCTTATCATAAGGAACCTCCTTACCTGAGGATTCATTGACCCGTTTGAACTTAATGCGGGAGTGGTCTTTCCCATCCAGCATATCCAGGTCCAGGTGACTGTTCTGTACGGCAGAAAAAAGTTTGATTGGAATGTTTACCAGTCCAAAGCCAATGGCTCCGTTCCATATTGCTCTCATAATAAAGGTAACAAGAGGAACTATAAAATGTTTAGTTGATGCTTTTATTTTTGGTAAACCAGAAGTCATGGAGCGACTTCAGGCAATCGATTAAGTTATTGTATCCCGATGGCTTGGTCAGATACGCATTGGCACCGAATTCATAAGAAGCACGTACATCCGCAGGATCGTCAGAGGTCGAGAAAAGAATCACAGGTGTATGCCTGAGAAAAGGGATTTCCTTAATCCTTTTCAGAATGTCAAGACCAGAAAGCCCCGGCAAGTTCAGATCCAGCAGGATCAGTCTTGGGCGCATTTTTTCCCGCGCATAGTCTTCCAGGCGTGCGATGGCATCCCTGCCGTCTTCCATGACACTGAGGGTAAGCGTTTCATCCACCTCCTTCACCGCATGCTCCAGGATAAAAGCAAAATCCTGGTCATCTTCCACATAAAATATATCAGGCGAGGTCATAATTATTTTTTAAAAGCCATGTAAAATACCGTTCCAGTGCCGAGTTCACTGTCGAACCAAATGCGGCCATGATGTTTTTCAAGTATCCGTTTGACAATTGCCAGGCCTACTCCCGTCCCTTCATAATCCTTTACATTTTCCATTCTCTTGAAAAGCTCAAACACCTTATCATGATGATTGATATCAATACCGATGCCATTATCACGAATGGAATAAATAATTTCTTCCTCACCTACAGTTCCATTGATACTTACCTTTGGATTTTCAGATTTAGCACTATACTTCACTGCATTGCCGATGATATTGGTAAATGCCTGAGAGAGCAGCGTCTGGTCTCCAGAGAGCTCGGGGCAATCGCCGATCTGCACATCCACGTGTGCTGATTTCTGCGCAAAGGTCACTTCTTCGACAATGCCATTGATCAAGCTGGACATATTTATTTTGGAAAAATCAATATCCGAGCGGCCCACCCTTGCCAGCTTCAGGATTTCACTGATGAGGAAAGTCATCTTATCCGCCCCACTAACGACCCGATCGAGCATCATTTTCCCCTTGTCGTCCAGGGACGTATTTTGTGCCAGAAACAGTTCAGTATAACTTTTTATGGTAGTCAAAGGCGTTCGCAGATCATGTGACACCGTATAACTAAAAGTATCCAACTCCTCATAAGCCATTTTCAGGCGCTCGTTCAGTATCCTGATTTCACTCGCCTTTTTGTTAACGGCATACAATATTTTCTCTCGTAACCTCAATACGGCAGTAATTTCCACCGCAGTCCATTTTGCAGAAGTATTTTTCACGAGTTGTGCCCAACTTTCAAAGGAATGACGTGGAGAAAGTACCATCGTACCGTCCGGAGCGGGCTCCATATTTTTTTCAGGGTTACCGGCCCAATGAATGGTCTTCAGCTGTTCCGGTTTAAACCAGACAACCAGTTCACCCATTTCTTTCGACAACATACAGGCGAGGATACCACTTGCCTGTGCGGCGATAGGTGCCGCAGCCCTGTACACTTCAGGAAGCTGGCTCGTATGATAAACAGAGTCCTGCATGTTTCTTCTCAACCAGCCGAAGAGGTCTTCGATCAATTCCATCGGAGGCGTTTCGCCAACTGTATACATTTCATTTTCAAAGCATATTGCTACACCTTGTGCTCCAGTAACCTGCAATAGAGTGACCTCTTGTTTGGTCAGCGCCGCAATAAGGTCTACATCTTTCTCCAGATAGGTGGAAAGACTCTGCACAGCATCTTTTATGACCTCATCTTTCTCGCCATCCTCTTCCGTCTGGCGATATTCCAATGCCGAAGAAAGTATATTTCCAATCATCTTAGCGCCTTCACGGGCTTTATAATCGATAAACCGGGGTGTATAATTGTGACAAGCAATCAATCCCCAGAGTTCACCTTTTGACAACAGCGAGATGCTGAAGCTGGAATCAACGCCCATATTTCTCAGGTATTGGATGTGAATTGGGGAAACTGCCCGCAAACCGGAATGTGTAAGGTCAAGGTTTTCTTTCCCCTCATACGTCAGGATCCTTGAGTCTTCGGAGTGTACATCAGCGATGATCCTGGTGAGGTTGGCTTTATATAAGTTTCGTGCCTGCTGAGGGATATCAGAAGCCGGGTAATGCAAACCAAAAAAAGGTTCCAGTTCTTCATTTTTAACCTCTGCAACCACTTCGCCATGGCCATCGTCATGAAATTTATAAATCATGACGCGATCGTATTCGATCAGCTGTTTCACCTCCAATGCTGCATTCCCCAGCAGATCGGAAAGGGAATGTGTGGCCAGAATTCTGGATACCGAGCGCCCGATCAGGTTTTGAATGTCGAAATCGAGTGTAATCGGTTCAAATTCCATTACATATTCAGCACCAGACGTGTAGATAATCAGGTAAAAAGGCGAGTCACCTATCAGCACTTTATAAGGATTGATAAGGTCAAAGCTGTCCTGGCTCCTGCCGAGTTTAAACAACTGCTCAAAATCCAGCGAAGAGGGAAATGCAGGAACATGTTCAGCAAGAACAGAAACATGAAGGTTCAGCAGCACTCCTGCACTGGTTTCCACATAAGCAGATATATTGTCGCTAACGTAAGTGACCTGGTAGCTTTGGATGTCTACAGCAATAAGAAAGCCCTGAGACTGTATTTTTCCTGGTATATGTATAGGTTCTTTATCACAATTTGTGAGATCGACTTGGTAGTTGTTCATAAGTTTATTAGTTCTAAAGAACCGTTGCAAAAGTATTGGTTTTCTGAAGATTTGAAAACTCAAAAGTCAGACTTCGGGCATTTATTACCGCGGCAAACAGAGCTAACAAAAACAAGGCCATCCCAAATGTACCGGATGATTTAATCCCTTCCGTAAATCCTCGTGAGCAACCGGAGCAAATTCCTTCGTTCTTTTGTCAGCATTCCTGGTTTCATCCGCCAGCCCCAGTTTCCTTCAGGCACTCCGGGATCATTGATGCGGGCTTTTTCATCGAGACCCAGCAGATCCTGCATGGGAATGATCGCCGTTGCAGCCACTGTGGTATAGGCGATCCGGATCAGCACCTCATGGACGCTGCCCAGTGATGGGTTACGGCCGATATACAAGTCCAGATTTTTCCTTTCCACATCAGTGATATCCTTGCCGTACCAGCCCTGAATGGTATTGTTGTCGTGCGTGCCTGTGTACACCACACAATTATCCGAGGCATAGTTCGGAGGTATATGCGGGGAAGAAGGCATGTCATCGCCAAAAGCAAACTGCAGCACCTTCATTCCAGGCAACTTAAACTCGTCCCTGAGTGCATACACCCGGTCGTCGATCTCGCCCAGATCTTCCGCAATGAATGGCAGGCGCTCAAAGGTTTCAGCAATGACCGCAAAGAAGTCTGCGCCCGGCCCGGGTTCCCAACTCCCTGTAATGGCGTTCCTTTCGCCGGCAGGCACATTCCAATAGGCAGCAAAGGCCCTGAAATGATCCAGACGTACCAGGTCAAACAGCTCCAGGTTTTTGCCGATCCTCAAGATCCACCATTGATAACCCGTCCGTTTCAGGGCTTTCCAGTTGAAAACAGGCATCCCCCAGAGCTGCCCCTCGACGTTGAAGTAATCGGGAGGAACGCCCGCGACACCGGTAATGTTCATCTCCTTATCGAGCGCAAAGAGCTTCGGATTTGCCCATACATCTGCGGAGTCATAACCGACATAAAAGGGAAGATCACCGATCAGTTTTATTCCCTTACTGTTGGCATAACCTTTCAGCTGGTGCCATTGTTCAAAAAAGATGAACTGCTCCCATTTCACCCGGTGAATTGCCGCGGTATGTATGTGAATAAATTCTGTGAGTACCTTTTTGTCCCTGTATTTGTAGGCATCCGGCCATTGATACCAGGGCAGGTCATCATGTACCGCTTTGAGGACGGTATAATAGGAAAAGTCATTCAGCCAATGTCCTTCTTTCTCCTGAAAGCTATGGAACTGCAGCTGCAACCTACCCGCTGGCATGCTGTTAAAATTCTGGTAGGCCTCGTCCAGCAACAGGGCGTGTGTGGCGACCGCCTTCTTGTAATTGATTTTGCTCTTTTGAGCTTGCTGCTGCGCCTGAAGTATTTCGTCGTCGAGCAAACCATAATGTTGCAGGCATTCCGGGCTGATCATGAGGTTAAAGCCAGCCATCGCAGAATAGGCACTATAGGGCGAATACATTTCTGCTTTTCCGGTTGGGTTTAGCGGGAGCAGCTGCCAGTATTTCTGATGAGTTGCAGCAAGGAAGTCGGCAAAGGCAAAAGCCTGAGGCCCCATGTCGCCGATGCCGTAGGCAGAGGGCAGCGAAGAAAGCGGCATGAGGATGCCTGCACCACGCTTCTTTACCTGTACTTCAGCCGTTAACACCGCCAGGGGCGCATTTGCGAACAGGTCGGACACCAGCAGGCTGCCATTGGATTTCCGATGATCAAAAACCAGCCCTGTGAATACATCAGCACAGTTTTCACAAAGCTCATCGGGAAGGATCAGGTGGGTATCCTTCCAGTCGAAGTCTTTCAGTTTTGTATTTTTCGACCTGCAGATGGCAGCGAGGCCGATGGGAACGGCCGCCACCAGCCAGGAGTTCTGGTGCCGCCTGGCAAAGGCCAGCAGTTGTTTGTGATAACGGCCACGGACTTTCAGGGGAATGTAAACACCTTCTGCAAACAGCTGTTCGTTTGTTTTCCTCAAGATCATGAGCTTTTGCGTAAGCCACAGTTTCACCTGACCGGAGCCACGCTCTTCCCATACAGCGGCAAAGTCCTGCTCGCCGATCAACAGCCGCTCCCTCAATTGATAGTCGACCGGCCTTCTGTTGTCGGGGTCTACCAGGCTGAGGTCCCATAGCTCATTTCCCTGGTAAACATCAGGAATGCCGGGGCATGTGAACTTAAGCAGCAACTGTACCAGGGAATTGACGATACCGAAATCAGCAATCTCATCAAGGAAGACCTTAATGACGTCCAGCGCATCGGCAGTATTTTCCAGCAAGGTTGTGGCGAAGTCTTTGGCAATTTGCTCATAATCTTGCGCAGGCTCCGACCAGTCGGTATGGGATTTTGCTTCGCGCAGTGCTTTCTCCAGATACTGTTTCAACCGTTCTTCAAGATCCCCGTCTTGCTGTCCTGGCATGGGCAGTGCGCCCAGTATCGTCTGGTAGATCAGGTAGCTGTCGTTGGCATCAGGTTTTAGGGTGTGTACTGTTTTTTCAAGCGACTGCACCAGGGTTCTCCATTCGTCGGGCAGGTCGGTAAGCACATTTAACCGCGCACGGATGTCCTCTCCTCTTTTGGTGTCATGTGTAGCCGTTCCGTTCATCGACAGCGGCCAAAAGCGCTGACGCTTGATCATTTTTTCATGAAAGACTCCAGTGGTGATCCCAAAAAGATCCTGAGCATCGCCCACTTCATTGTGTCCCGCAAAACGGTTGTAGGTATACATCAGGGTATCTTCCACCCCTTTGGCCATCAGTGGACCACTGAACTGCATACAGCGCTGGTAAAAAAGCGCAAGGTTTTTGCGCTTGTCGGCACTTCCATGTATTGGATCTTCCAGGAATATCTTTTTCAGCAAGTTGCCCGCAGGCCGCAGGGATTCCTCTTTCGCCAGCTCCTCCAGCATCAGCTGCAGGGCCTTCAGCTCTTCCCCTTTCAGCGGAAAGCCGTAGTCATAAAACCGGTATACCGGGCAGTAGATCAGGAAGGCAGCAATTGCCTTGCGGATCAACTCACTTCTATCATCATCCAGTTCTTCTGGTTGGTAGAGATCGAGCTCCATAAACAAACGGCAGAGGTTATCCAGCTCGCCCTGCATGTGGGTATCGAGGATGAATCTCTTCTTTTTTAAGATCTCCCTGTTTACCTCCAGGCTTTTACCGGTAACGTTTTTATACATTTTTGTCAGCGGCCGTTCTGCATCCACATTGGTAAAAAGGTTGTTCAGCAGGGCCAGGAAATCGTATCCTGTCGTGCCCTGCACCGGCCAGTTGGCAGGCAGCTCTTCTTCTTTTTCCAGGATTTTCTCCACAACGATATAGGGATGCTCACCCACCGCCTGACGCAGTTTATAAAGGTAGGCGCCGGGATCATACAAGCCATCAATGTGGTCGATGCGCAGCCCTTGAAAAATGCCTTTCTTCATCAATGAGAAGATATAGGCGTGGCAGGCCTCAAAGACCTCATCATTCTGGATGTTCAGGCAGATCAGTCCATTGACCGTAAAGAACCTGCGGAAATTAATCTGATGATCGGTTTCCTGCCAGGCACAAAGCCGGTAATGCTGAACGCGGGCGATGTCCAGTATGCGTTGCGGATCAAGGTTCACATCCGCAGACACGGCGTTCAGCAGTGTGATGCCAGCCTGATTTAGGGGCCAGTAGCTGTCGTAATAACTGAGGTATGGCTTTCTGTTTTTATGGCTGATTTTCAGCAGCCCTTTCTCAACAGCTTTCTCCAGCGATTCTCCAAGAAAAGGCACCATCAGCCGACTGTCGGTAAGACCATTTGGAAAACGAATGTCAAAAAAGTTCCGGTATGGGCTGTGGTCCCACTGTTCAAGCACATCCATCAGCCATTCATTGGCAGGATGGAAAGCCATATGGTTAGGCACGATGTCCTGAACCCAGTTGATGCCCGAAGCTTTAAGCTTCTTGGAGATAGAGAGTAGCTGGCGCTCGGTTCCGATCTCCGGATTGATGCGCTGCACATTGGTGATGTCATAACCGTGCATGCTTCCCGGCACGGCCTGAAAAATCGGTGAGGCATAAATGGTGTCCACACCTAGCTCCTGCAGGTATGGAATGATCCGCTCAAAGTCTTCGAAGTTGAAGTCCTGATGAAATTGTATACGATAGGTGGACCGTGGCTTAAACATGTTTGCTGGTATATAGTAAAAAAGAGGATGCTGGTACCTGCAACAGATTGCCGGCTTCAAGTGATTGTGGTGATGCCTTGTTACCACCCCATTCAGGGGCATTAGAGTCCATCAGCTTTTTCCAGTAGGGTTTTTCTGAAGGCATGCGCATCTGCTGCTCATCATCAGAGAAGTTCAGAAAACACAGGATGTGTTGTTCCTCATGCCAGCGGTGTAGCATCAGGCAGCGTGCATCAGGAACAGTTTCTGTCTTCAGGTGTTTCCTGTTGAGCTCATAGATGGCTGCGCTTTTTTTCCTGATGGCAATCAGAGATTGGTAGAAAGAGAATAAGCAGGCATGATCACCTTTTTTCAGAAGCTCCCATTGCAATTTTGAGCGCATAAAGGTCTCTTCGGATTGAGGGTCCGGTGCAGCACCAGAGGCATGAAAGCTGGCAAATTCTGCTTTCCGGCCCTCTCTGACTGCGGTTACGAGGCTTTCGTCGCCATGGCTGACAAAATAAAGAAAGGGATTACTTTCCGCCCATTCCTCCCCCATGAACAGCATCGGCAGATAGGGACTGCAGAGCACAGCGCCGGCAAGTACCTTCAGCATACTGAAGTCCAGGAGATTTGCACTACGCTCCCCCAGCATCCGGTTGCCCACCTGATCGTGATTCTGTGAGAACACAACAAACTGTTTGCCGGGGTTTTCTGTCGCCGGCCTGCCAAAGGTTTTCTTTCTGTGTGGCGAATAGATGCCATCGTAAACATAGGCATCATGAAAAGACTTTTCCAGGTGTGCCAGACCATTGAAGTCGCTATAATACCCTGTAGGCTCCTGACCAGCAGTCACCCGCAAAGCATGGTGAAATTCGTCGATCCATTGGGCATCCATGCCATAGCCATAATGATGCTCAGGGTCAATATATTTAGGATCGTTCAGATCAGATTCAACGATAAGGTAGTGCTGACGGCCGGTTTTAACACTCAGCTTGCGGGTATAACTTTTTATTTCTTCGAGGATGTGCAATGACCCAAAGTCCTTGATGGCATGAACAGCATCCATCCGCAGCGCATCAATATGAAAATCACGGAACCACATCAGCACATTTTCAATGAAATAATGGCGGACACCATCCGACCATTCGTCGTCAAAATTGATGGCATTGCCCCATGGTGTATGGTATTTTTCCGTGAAGTAAGGACCAAAATCATCGAAATAGTTACCCTCCGGCCCCATATGGTTGTAGACCACATCCAGTACCACGGCAAGTCCTTTTGCATGACAGCAGCCGACCAGGTGCTGCAGTCCTTGCGGGCCACCATAACTGGATTGAACGGCAAAAGGATAAACACCATCATATCCCCAGTTCCTGTTGCCGGGAAACTGAGCCACAGGCATCAGCTCGATGGCCGTAATGCCAAGGCTGACCAGATGGTCCAGCTGATGCTCCAGGCCGGCGAAATCGCCTGCCGCAGAGAAAGTACCTACATGCAGTTCATACAGAATGTACGCTTCCAGGGGAATACCTTTCCAGGTAGCATCCGTCCATTGAAAAGCGCTCAGGTCGTAGGCCGTAGAGGCGCCATGCACCCCCTCGTGTTGGCTCAGCGAGGCAGGATCCGGCCTTTTTAAGCGTTCTCCTTGCTGCTGATGGATGAGCAGCTGATAAGCGTCACCAGGTTTAAGCTGATCCGTCTCCAAGTACCAGTAGCCATGCTCCTGCTGTGTCAATGGAAGCGGTTGGTCCGGATCTTGCGCAATCAGGAGGCTGAGCCCGGAGGCCTGCGGTGCCCAGACCAGCACTTCCGCCTGCTGTTCGCTAAAGTTGACGCCAATACGGCGTTTTGAAAGATCTATAGTACTCATCTGTTCAGGATCGAATGTTTCAAAAGGATGCTTGTGCGTCCCTGCACCTCAACGGTGGCCCCGGCGGGATACACCTGGGCCTCATGTGTTTCGGGAATGCGCTCCTGACTGGTATTCAGGATTTCTATCCATTCCAGGCCATATTTATCCGGTGGAAGTTTAAAGTCCAGCGGCCCGTGGTAGGCATTAAAAATGATGTAGAAGCTGTCGTCAATAATTTTCTCCCCTTTCGGTCCTTTGCTCCTGATGCCATTCCCATGAAGGAAAATCCCCAGAGATCGGGCGAAATCCTCATTCCAATTGTGGTCTTCCATCTCTGCCCCGTCAGGCAGGAACCAGGCGATGTCTTCCACCCCGATCCCCTTGATGGGCTGCCCCTGAAACCAGCGCCTGCGGCGTAAGCCCGGATGTTTCTTTCTGAGGTGAATGAGTTTTTTCGTGAAGTCCAGCAGCTCCTGATCCTTAGACTCCCAGTTTAACCAGGACACCTCATTGTCCTGACAGTAGGCATTATTGTTTCCCTTTTGGGTCCTGCCCAGCTCATCACCCGCAACCAGCATGGGGACGCCCTGCGACAAAAACAGGGTGGTCAGCAGATTGCGTTTCTGCCGCCGCCGCAGCTCCAGGATGAGCGTATCTTTGGTATCCCCCTCGGCACCGCAGTTCCATGACCGGTTGTGGTCTTCTCCGTCCTGGTTATCTTCTTCATTAGCCTCATTGTGTTTTTCATTATAGGAGACCAGGTCCTGGAGCGTAAAGCCATCATGAGCGGTGATGAAGTTGATGCTGGCGGTGGGCCTGCGGTAGTCGTCCTGGTACAAGTCGGGACTTCCCGTAAAACGGAGTGCAAACTCCCCAAGCATACTCTCCGCACCACGCCAGTAGTCACGGATGCAGTCGCGGAACTTACCGTTCCACTCGGCCCATCCGGGAGGAAACTTACCCACCTGGTAGCCACCCTCGCCGATGTCCCAGGGTTCAGCAATGAGCTTTACCTGCGAAATTACAGGATCCTGGTGGATGATGTCAAAGAAGGCACTCAGGCGGTTTACTTCGTGCAGCTCCCGTGCCAGCGTAGATGCAAGGTCGAATCTGAAACCATCGACGTGCATTTCTATGATCCAGTAGCGTAGGCTGTCCATCATCAGACGGAGCACATTTGGCAGGTTGGCATTGAGGGTGTTTCCAGTACCGGTATAGTCCATATAATAACGCTTGTCGTCCGTTAGCCTGTAGTAAGAGGCATTGTCGACCCCCTTGAAAGACAAGGTCGGTCCCATATGATTTCCTTCTGCCGTATGGTTATAAACCACATCCAGGATCACTTCTATTCCGGCCTTGTGAAGGGCTTTGACCATATCTTTAAATTCGGATACCTGACTACCCCTGGCGCCACTGGCCGAATATCGGGAGTCTGGCGCAAAATAACCGATGGTATTGTATCCCCAGTAATTGTTCAGCCCCTTATCAATCAGGTGGCCATCATTGATGAACTGATGTACCGGCATAAGTTCTACGGCGGTAATGCCCAGCTCCTTCAGGTACTCAATGGTAACAGGATGGGCAATCCCAGCATAAGTACCACGGATTTCTTCAGGCAGGCCTGGATGTTGCTTCGTAAACCCCTTTACATGCGTTTCATAAATGATCGACTGATGGTAGTTCGTCTTTGGCGGTTTATCCTGTTCCCAGTCGTACGCCGAGTCGATGACGATGGATTTGGGAATAAAGGGAGCGCTGTCCAGATCGCTGTAGCTGAGGTCCTCCTCTGCCGAACCCATCTCATAACCAAATAAGGCATCATGCCATTTGATGACACCTGAAATCGCTTTAGCATAAGGATCGATCAGCAGCTTATTGGGATTGTAGCGATGTCCTTCTGCAGGTTCGAAGGGGCCATGTACCCGATAACCATAGAGTTGTCCCGGACGGAGATCGGGCAGGTAGACATGCCATATCTGGTGCGTACGTTCTTCAATATGGATTTTCCGGGTTTCCGCTTCATCCTTTTCAGAGGTGAAAAGACACAGCTCCACACCAGTTGCATTGTCGGCATAAATGGCAAAGTTCACTCCACTCCCATTCCAGGTGGCCCCCAGTGGATAGGGGTGGCCAGGGTATATCTTTAAATTGTTCTGCATACGAATGATTAGGATGACACGCTTAAAAGTTTAGTTTATCGTGTTCACCTTCATCATATTGGGTTCCTATAACCATTGCTTTGAGCATATTGAACAGCACAACCATTTTTGAGGAGCTGCTGTCCCAGTACTCTGCCGTTTCGGGGCTGACTTTAATAAGGATCAGTCGGGGGTCTGCCAGTCCTTCCGGGAACCATGCTTTAACCGCCGGGGAGAAATACGCTTCCTTTCTTGCCTGGTCGTCTACCAGCTCTGCAGTGCCGTTTACATAGATATAGGTATTCGCTGAGGGGCTGCTGTATCCGAGGGTGACCTGATTTTCTTTTGATATCTCTTTAGATTTCAGGGAGTATTCATTGGTAAAAAACCAGATGCTACCATCTTCCTCAACTTTCGCAGTGGCCATGGGCCTGCTGGAAAACTCATCTTTTGCAGACAGGGTGGTCAGCATACAGATTCTCACTTCTTCGACTTTTTCTTTAAGCAGAGCAATATTTTTCTCGTTTTTCATAGTCATTCAATTAGCTGATGTTTAATTCGCTTTAATTTCAATAGATGTAATTGCAAAACAAGGCGCAGAAAGGTTTGTTTTTTATTTACCCATTTATGTCGGTTTTGCGACAATATGCGATATTTACCAGAAATCAATGGTTGGCTTTAGATCATCTGTTCAGTTTTGGTATAGCCCGCTAAAACACAACAATTGAAGAACAGGAAGCTGATAATTAAAAAAGAAAACAATGAAAATGTACCAGCAAGGTCTATCCTTAAGAGAAAGAAAAAGAGGTTTTCATTTGATTACCGATGAAGTTGAACGCGCAATGCCGGAATTACGGGAGTTCCAAACAGGGATGTGTCATGTATTCATACAGCATACCTCTGCATCGCTGACCGTCAATGAAAATGCAGACCCTACGGTGAGGAAAGATTTTGAAATGTTCTTCAACAAATACGTTCCTGAAAACGATGCAGACTATGTGCATAATGACGAGGGCTCGGATGACATGCCGGCGCACCTGAAGGCAGCTCTGCTGGGCAACTCGGTGATGATCCCGATCCGAAACGGACACCTCGCGTTTGGCACCTGGCAGGGCATCTACCTTTGCGAACACCGTAACTACGGCGGAAGCAGGCAGCTGCTCATCACCGCATGGGGAACGATATAGGTATTTCTACCTGTTTCTTGATTTGGGTGTTTATACCGTAAAGCAAACGGCTGAAAAGCTGTTACTTAGCATAAACCAAAATCACCAAGCTCATGCCAACAAACAACAGCCTCACCGTCCCCACTGAACTGAACTTCAAGATCATTGGATCTGATCTTTTCCAGCCGCTACTTACCCTGGCGCTTTGCAGGCACCAGGACTGTTCGATTACCGGGACGGCACAACTGACGGCTCATGAAATCTGCAGGGAGCTGAACATCAGCTACAAGCTAACGGGGTTGTACCGTGTGATCGCGGCCAGCGGACGCATCATGGTCAAGATCATTGGTTACAGTAAAAATCAAGACAAGTTTTCTATCGACATGGAGCTGGACCATTACTGGAATACCGGCCTGGCAAGCTACAGGTTTGAGAATGGCGTAGAACGCAGCATCAAAAATGCAGCAGTCTCCAGAGACCTGTTCACCACCATGCACCTCAATTTCAAATCCCTGTGGGTCTAAGATTGCCCGTGGAGGAGTGCAATCCTCAGGGCTTTAAGTCCGGATACCCCCTGCAAGTCTTCCAATTCGATCTTTTCTACCCAGGAAGCGACAAGCCTGCGCGACTGTAGTTCTTCAATATACCCCAGGTACTCCGCCTCCTCTTCTTCATTGGAATATACAATGGTAATTTTCCCCGCAGCAGTGATGCGCTCGTCGCTATCCTTGATGTTGGCTTTGTCAATTCTCTTTTTGACAATCTCAAACCTGGCATTATAGCTTCCATCCACATCAAATCTCTTTTCATCCATTCTGAACCGGATGTCGATTGTAGAGTAGTGTACCAATACGAGGGTCGTAACATCCAGCGGATATGGGAGCAGTGGCTTGAGGTCATGGTGTGCCCGTTCCATCTCACATAAAATCAGGAGCTGCCAGAGGCGTAGCTCCCTTAGTTTGGAGATGCTGAAGGGTATCGTTGGCGCGATGGACTGCCCCATATATACATTATGCTCAATGCCATCTGTTTTAAAACGCTCATAATAGTGTGGATATAAGGCCTGTACCTCGCGCTGCCGGCCATCAATGACCTCGGCCATTTTATCATTGACCATGGAGATGGTCAGTTCGTACTTCCTGCGGAATTCATGGAATCGTCCCTTCAGACGATCTGTCTCGAGGAAATAAGCTTCGGTCATTTCCCTCAACTCCGGCGATGCCAGCTCCTCCAGCAAAGGATGAAGGTGTTCTGCAAAATAGCTGGTCATCTGCTGTTCCGTGCTTGCGCGCATCGGTAACTCCAGAACATCCTTAAACAAGTTCAGCTGCTGCAATTCCATCCGAACGTCCGGCACATCGGTCCCGGCGATCTGTTGCAGAAGCGGAACCAGCATATCAATCTGTACCGTCAGGTCATGTTTGACACTCGCATTTCTGGCTTCCGACGAGCCCTTGATGTCCACCTGTCCGTATAAAGGATAGACATCCGGGAAGACAATTTCCTTAAGTTTATAGTCTTTTCCAATTTGCTGATGCAGGATCAATTGACGCGCCTCTTCCCGGAATTTCCAATAAACACTTTCATGTATTGCTGTAAACTTATCCTGGATCACAGCCTGTACCTGATTCTGTAACTCAGCCCTAAGCCTTTCTACAGATTCCGTGAGGAATGGCATCACCACCTCCAGCTTGTGCGCATTGATGCTATTGAGCTCTTTGGCACGCAGGGAAACCACCTCAAGTATCCCATACAAATGTTTATTTTTTACTACTGGTGCAAGGATAAAACTATGAATGCCATTTGCGAGTAGCCTGTCGGCCAAAGGTCCGGCATTACCGGTACGCTTAAATTCAGCGACGTCTGACACAGAGAAATATTTACTTTCCTCCAGAAGGTTTGAAGTGGCCTCGCCACACAACACCTCCTCAGGCAAACGCTCCTCCTCTCCGGGGAGCAGGAAGCTTTGCATCTGGTGCCCAAATAGTTCGCGCACCAACATACGGCGTTCTGAATCAAACACGGTCACACCAATCCTGATATCCGGGATGCGGAATATGGAACGGAAGACAGACTGAATGGTATCCTGAAAACCGGATACATTAAGGCCGAGCAAACGTTCTTTCAAAATGGATGCTGCACTTTCTACAGTAGCATCGTATAAGGTCATGATAACAAAGCCTTTTAGCTGCCAGCTGTTTTCAGGAAACTTTTCTTTCCATAAAGTCAGATCATCGTAATTGTTCAGCAGCAAGTCGATATCCTCCTGAGTAAGAGGAACAGACTGGTCAGTGGGCAGGATTTCCATAAAATCTCCATTATAGAGCATCCTGTAGTGTTTAATTATCCCATTACCCGTCGGAATATCGTAAAATAGTGGTTTAGAGAAATCCAGCTGTGTACCATAAAATTCGTTAAGGATCATGCAGCAGTTCATGATGTAGAACTGGTCGCGGTCAAAATCACGGATGGTCAGGGTGAAGTCGGTACCTGCAGCTTCGACAATGGCTTTCAGCCGCTCGGTGTAATTAAAAAATATATCCGTAAAAGGAATGGTGACGGCTTTGATTTCATTGTAGGTCAGCACTTCAGGAAAATAATCAGCAAGCATTCTTTTGATCAGTCCTTCATGTCTGGTCAGCTCCCTGCGGTCGCTGATCCCCTCCATGAGTTCAGGATGCCGCTCACATTCTGTTAATAACCTCCTCGTGGCCTCCACATCTTCATTGGCAGAATTTTCCATTCTTGCCCGCAGATAGGTCACAATGGGCTCGAAACTGAGCTTCAGTTCAAAGGGAGTATCATAAAATGAAAGAAGATCCATGAGGGCTATGTCTTTTTATGCTATAAAAGTATAGTATTTGAAAGACATCGACAATCACGCATTTTTCAATTTATCTTTTTTACGGGTTTCAAGGAAATATTTGAAGGGTACCCAGAGCATGCCGAAACATTCGCCATCTTCCTTTCCGGTATGTTTGTGGTGCATTTTATGACCTCTTCTAATCGCCTTGAAATACCAGTGATCGGCATTTCTGAAGATCTTAAAACGCTGATGGATAAAGATGTCATGAACAAAGAAGTACGCCAGTCCATAAATGGTGATGCCTACCCCCACCCACAACAAGTACGAATAACCATAAAATGATCCCAGAAAAAGAGATAAGATTCCCGGAATGGCAAAAATGATAAAAAAGAAATCATTATGCTCCAGGAAACCTTCACCTTCTTTTTTATGGTGGTCTTTATGCAAGCTCCAGAGGAGACCGTGCATGATGTATTTGTGGGCCAGCCAGGCGACTCCTTCCATCGCGATAAAGGTAGCGAGTACGATTAAAAAATTAACAAACCAGACGTTCATAAGCTTAAAATATTTTGGAATAACTATTCAATACACGATCGAAGCAGATTTTCAGCCATTCCGTGTACTGCTCAGGATGTACATTCAGCTCCTCCTGCAGTACCTCCAGCCGGAGGTAACGGAAATCTGCTACCTCTTCGGGATCCGGATCCGGCACCTGATCACTGATGCCAAAAAACACATGGTCATACTCATGTTCTGTCAGGCCATTGCTCAGTTCCGCTTTGTAAAGAAAGCTGAACTCATGGTTTAAATCGGCAATCATGCCCATCTCTTCCATCAGTCTACGTTGTGCTGCCAGCAAGGTGTCCTCCCCTTCCCTGGGGTGACTGCAGCAGGTATTGGTCCATTTACCACCGGAATGGTATTTTTCCAGAGCCCGCCGCTGCAACAGCAGCTCTCCTCCTGAGTTAAAAATAAATACTGAAAAGGCACGGTGGAGTCTCCCTTCCAGGTGGGCTTCCATCTTTGGCATGGTACCCACCTCTACATCATCTGCATCTACTAAAATTACGTGCTCTGTCATTTTCCTATGATCTTCAATTCTTCTTTTGTACAATACTTTGAGCCGGACAGGTATTTGATTACATCTTGTTTGAACGCTGTATCTCCCAGGCCGCCTAGCCTGTCGATCAGCATCCTCTTATCGGTTTCTATCCAATCATTATAGCCCAGAAATGAGGGTAAATTGCATTGGATGGAGAACCTCAGGAAGCGCATTTCAAAGTGCTCAGGATCCCGTTTTATGGCACTTTCTATCAATGCTTTCCCTTTCTGAAAGCGGCTCAGCTTACTGAAGGGGTTCAATACATATTTCGCCTGCAGCATTTCTGCTGCGCCCTTATAACAAACCAGGAGTGGTTCCGACTGGTCATCCACTGCCGACAATGCCTTCATGAGCTGATCTGCAGCCTCCCGGCTGTTTGCGGCCTGCCAGTACAAACTCCGCAGCTCCTCCTCATCCACAGTATGAAACGACATCAGGAGTATAGCAAGCATACCCATCAGCAGGATACCTGTTTTTTTCATCTTTATCTGTTGTTCTTATAGCGCATTGATCTTAAAACGAATGATAGAATCACACATCAATCCTATTTTATGACCATTGGAAATCCGGATCCGCTCAGACATCACCTTCTCTGCCGTTGCACGCTTAATTTTATTAAATAATTCTTTATAGTAAATATAAGCAAGATAAACTCCACTTCTTGAAGAAGATGGCAATTGTTTTATACCTGCCAGAGCTTCCTTAAATTCCGCCTCGATCTCAACTTCGATGAGCTGCTTCTCCACGTTTGAAAAAGCACGCAAATCTACATTCGGAAAATAGGTCCTGCTGAGGTTCTTGTAATCTGCATTCAGGTCACGCAAAAAGTTAACTTTCTGAAATGCAGAACCCAACATCATTGCAGATGGTTTCAATAGCTGGTATTGTTGTTCGTTACCTTCCGTAAATACCCGAAGGCACATCAGGCCCACTACCTGTGCCGATCCCAGGATATATTCATCGTAAAGTTGTGGGGTATATTCCTGTTCATTCAGATCCATCTCCATGCTTTTCAGAAACAACTCAATCAATTCCCGATCAATGTGATAGGCATTGACTATCTGCTGAAAAGAATTCAGCACGGGGTTTAGGCTGATGCCATGCTCTATCGCTTCAAAGCAGTCCCTTTTGAATTTGTCCAATAAAAAACTTTTGTCGTAATCGTGGAAGCTGTCTACAATCTCATCTGCAAGCCGAACGAAACCATAGATGGCATATATAGGGTGTCTCAGTTTTTTGTTTAAAAAATGAATACCCAAAGAGAAGCTGGTGCTATACCTTTTGGTCGTGATGCGGCTGCATTCTGCTGACAATTTATCAAATATTTCTTTCATGGTTAGCGGTTTAGGTATTTTATCAGTTGCTGTGCAGCCACATTTCCCGAAACGATGGAAGGAGGCACACCCGGGCCGGGAACTGTAAGCTGACCGGCATAAAAAAGGTTGTCAATTTTCTTGTTTTTGAGCGAAGGTTTTAGGTTTGCCGTCTGCATGAGCGTATTGGCAAGCCCGTAGGCGTTCCCTTTGTAGGAATTGTAATCAGAAACGAAGTCGGACACGCAGTAGCTCTTTTGGTAATCAATATGTTCACGAATGGCCATGCCGGTAAATGTTTCCAGTCTAGTCATGATGGAATTAAAATAAGTATTGCGTAAGGTATCATTGTCTTCCAGCCCTACAGCCAGTGGCATCAGTATAAATATGTTTTCATGTCCTTCAGGCGCCACATCAGGATCTGTTTTTGAAGGGCAGCAGACATAAAACAGTGGTTTTGAGGGCCATTGTGGAGCTTTATAAATTTCTTGGGCATGCTGGTTCAGGTCTTCATCAAAGAACAAAGTATGGTGGTTGAGTCCAGGTATTTTACGGTCGATTCCGAGGTAAAAGATCAGCGAGGAGGGTGCCAGCACCCGGGAGCTCCAATACTGCTCAGAATAATTCCGGTAAGCAGGGCCAAGCAGCTGCGATTCCACGTGATGGTAGTCGGCTGCTGCAATCAGGCCGTCATATGCTTCGCTGGAATTTGCCAGCTTCAGGGCCTGCAACTTCCGCGCCTGTACCTCAAGTCCGTCCACGTTGGTGTCGGTATGGAACTTCACACCCTGTCTTTCGGCAACAGTTTTCATCGCCTGAATAACCGCCGCGAAGCCACCTTTAGGATACCAGGTACCGAGTTTCAGTCCGGCATAATTCATCAGGCTATATAAAGCAGGTGTGTCTTCGGGCATCGCTCCGAGGAACAATACCGGAAATTCCATGAGGGCGATGAGCTGAGGGTGTTTAAAAAATTGACGCACATGTTTACTGAAGGAATTGAACACCTGCAGCTTAAACATCCCCTTGATGAGGTCGGCATCGGCAAACTCCAATAGCGACAATCCTGGTTTGTACACCAGTTTGCCCATACCTACGTCATACTTAAATTCCGCTTCTTTCAGGAATTGTTTCAATTTAGCAGCGGAGCCGGTCTCCAGCGATTCAAAGAGTGCGCATAGTTCATTGAAGTCTGCGGGCACATTCATCACATCCTCCATACCAAACACGATGGAAAAGCCCGGGTTGAGCAGTTCCAGCTCGTAGAAATCACTGGCCTTATATCCGAAGTCGTTAAAAAAGCGCTCAAATACCTCCGGCATCCAGTACCAGCTGGGGCCCATGTCAAACAGGTAACCATTTTCGGTTTTCAGCTGTCGGGCACGTCCGCCGATGGAGGAATTTTTTTCGTACACATCAACACTGCAACCTGCCTTTGCAAGATAGGCAGCAGCGCTGAGTCCGGCAAAACCAGAGCCGATGACCGCCACTTTGGGTACTATTTTATGATCTGAATTAACTGGCATGTTTAAATTTATTAATGACCTCTTCAAATCCTGCTATAGACTGGATCCAATTGATCCGGTTGCGCAGCTCCAGATCAGCAATGAGGTTGGCATTTCCTGCCAGGTGTATGTTTGCGTAATTAAAAGTAGTCCCTAGTTGTTCAAGATACGTGTTGGCGTCCGGTACCGGTCTTTGCCGCACCATGAAGAATAACATATGCTGCACATTGTTGTTTTCCATTGTTTCTTTTACCGAAGCCAGGGGCACACGGGCGCCTAGAAAGATCACCTTCTGACCCATCGACCGAAGCAGATAGTTGGCAAAAAGGAGCCCCAGGTCATGGTCTTCATCTTCTGGCAAAAAGAGCAGCCAGCAGGAATCCGCCTGTTTGGCTAATGGCAGGGTATGAATGGCCACGTACAATTGCTGCCGGATCAGGTTGGAAAGAAAATGCTCCTGAGCAGCACAAATGTGGTCTCTGCGCCACATCAAGCCCAGGCGCACCAGTAAAGGATAAATCACTTGCTGATAGGTACTGCCCATCCCATGGTTGTCCACGCACGTTGAGAGCAGTGCACTAAACTTCAGCTCATTGTAAGCAAGGCCGAGATTCAGCAGCTTTGAGATGTAATACTCATACTGAGGATCCGCGGACACTGTATTTTCCATTTCCTGCTGCAACAAAAGGTCCATTTCATGGTCAGAAAGTGCGCAGATCAAGGATATTTTCATACCCGATTTACTCAAACTAACAATATTGAGTAACCGCCGCAAGTGGGCATCGTCATAGAAACGTGTGTTTCCGGGAGAGCGCATAGGCTCGAGTGCCTGATAGCGGCGCTCCCACATCCGGATGGTATGCGTCTGAACACCAGAAAGTTGCTCCAGATCGGATATGGAATACCTCATATTTGTATAGATTTATATTTAAAAATCTATACAATATGAGTATTTACATTGGGAATACCTTAAAAAAAAGGATTCCTTTAAGTTGTTAGATCAATTTTGAATCACTTTTGAAATTTCCTGACTTTGGTCATTTCGACAATCATCCGAATGCATCTTCTATTTAAGATATTTGTGAAATTTTACATATGCTGGGTATTTCACAAAAAAAAACAACTGTGGGCTCTTCCAAATGGCGTTGATTTAAGCAACAAAGGACATATCAGTATATGATATGTCCTTATATTTATGCCCTGACGGCAGTTATTTTAAATCTGTTTAAATGACTACTGACATAGCCCTATAAATAACTAAGCAAATTGCTGGTCGTCGCAAAGCTCTCTTTTATCGACGATCTCTGCATCTCCCGCATGACTGCGTATAGCAGCAATGCTTCTTTCCATATCCAGCCAGTACTTATAATAATCGCTTTTGCCAATGGTTACGTTATCTGCATCACGAAGAATGAAGTACGAGCCGTGGTCATCAGATTCCCTGCTGAACCGCTGTGCGAATTTGGAGTTTTCTTTTACCAGCGCGATCTGTTTTTCACAATCCGACAGCTGTGTGGTTTTCTTAACACTGGAAAGTACTACTTCTCCTGATCTCAACCTCAAGTTAAAATGGTAATGACCACTTGAATCTTTTATCGTCTGAAATTTTGCCATTGCTCACATCGTTTAATGACGACAAATTTAAGTGACACAGGTGTAGAAAAAACAGCAAAGTGTCAACTCAAAAACTGATAAATATCAACTTTTACAGGAAAAGGAATGACATCAGCATGACTTTAAAGTGTGAGTAAAGGCATGAAAAATAAGATTAACTTTGCCGTATTGAAAACAAGCATTGATCAGGCGCGACCTGCAAACCATATCAGACATTAATGAGCTTATCCGAAATTTTTCCCATTGATCAATGGAATTTCAAATCCCAATCTATCCTTCAAAGTATCCCCCCCGAAGATCATGAGCAGCTTTGTGCAAACATGACTGTCGAATCGTACAACAAGGGTGATGTTATTTTTAAGGAGGGAGCTGTTCCTTCCGGAATCTTCTACATTCAGAAAGGAATGGTTAAAAAATATAAAGTTGACCGTGATGGCCGTGAACAGATCATTCATGTAGCCAGCAGTGGTGAGCTAATCGGTTACCATGCCATTCTCGCTGAAGAACGGTATCCTGATTCGGCATCTACAATTGAAGCCTGCAGCATTGCCTTTATCCCGAAGGAAGATTTCCTGGAGGTCCTGGGCAGCTCCAGCATCCTCTCCCAGCGATTGCTGAAAAATCTCAGTCATGAATTTGCGGTGCTCACCAATAATATGTCAGCAATGACGCAGCGCACCGCGAGAGAAAAAGTCGCCATCACTTTAATCGTGCTCCGCGAGAAATACAAATCGATGGAAGACAATGAAAATGGCATCATCAACATTTCCAGGAGCGACCTTTCCAATATGGCAGGCATAGCTAAAGAAAACCTTGTCCGGATATTGAAAGAATTCAAAAACAACAACATTTTACAAACTGAAGGGCGGAAAATCACCATCAACGATGTGAAGAAACTAGTCGAGATCTCTAACACGAATCATAAACCAAGAAGGATAGTTTAACCATCACGGCATAAAAAAAACATCACTGCATAAAAAAACGGAGCAAAAGATTGTTCCGTTTTTTTTATGCCCTTCATCGGAGGAAAGACCTGTTATTTTTTTGTCTAGCTCATTTTCAATTTCTTCTCAATGTCATTCACGTAAGAACGGAATGTCTTATCCGTCTGGATCAGGTCTTCCACAGTCTGACAAGCATAGATTACTGTAGAATGGTCCCTACCACCAAAGAAAGCACCTATGGTTTTCAATGAAGACTTGGTCATCCCTTTGGAGAGGTACATGGAAATCTGACGCGCCTGAACGATTTCACGTTTACGTGTTGGTGCCTTCAGCAGGTGTACCGGAACTTCAAAGTAATCGCACACCAGCTTTTGGATGTAGTCCATGGAAACTTCTTTCGTGGTGTTCTTGATGAAGTTTTTCAGCATCGATTTTGCCAGCTGCAGGTCGATTTCCTTTTTGTTCATCGTCGACTGTGCCAGTAAGGATACCATCGCTCCTTCGAGCTCACGTACATTGTTGTCAATATTGTGCGCTACATATTCTACCACTTCATCAGGAAGGTCAATTCCATCGGCATACATTTTCTTTCTCAGGATGGCAATTCTGGTTTCCAGTTCAGGGATCTGAAGGTCTGCAGAAAGGCCCCATTTGAATCTGCTCAGCAAACGTTCTTCCAGACCGGTCAGATCTTTCGGTGATTTATCCGAAGTGATGATGATCTGTTTGCCGGACTGGTGCAGGTGATTGAAGATATGGAAGAAGATATCCTGGGTTTTTTCTTTTCCGGCGAAGTTATGGATATCATCCATGATGATCACATCCATCGCCTGATAGAAATTCACAAAGTCATTGATGGTATTGTTTTTCAAAGATTCCACGAACTGCTGGCAGAACTTCTCACAGGAAAGGTAAATCACCAGTTTGTCCGGTAGGTTTTGTCTGATCTCGTTACCGATGGCCTGTGCAAGGTGGGTTTTCCCTAAACCCGAAGCACCATAGATCATCAGCGGGTTGAAGGAAGTCGCACCCGGCTTTGCAGAAACCGCATGTCCTGCAGAACGTGCCAGACGGTTACAGTCGCCCTCCACAAAAGTATCAAACGTATAGTTTGCATTCAATTGAGGATCGACATTCATCTTTTTCAATCCCGGGATGACAAATGGGTTTTTAATGTCCCTGTTTACATTTACGGGAACAGGCATTGATTGTTTTCTGTTATTAGAGGACATGCTTCCATTGGAAGGCATATTCGTCGTATAGGGCAATGCGCCATTTGTCGACTTATCCACAACGATATTGTACTCTAGTCTTCCTTCTGCACCGAGCTGCTGTTTTACAGTTTTACGCAGCAAGGCTACATAATGCTCTTCCAGCCACTCGTAAAAGAATAAACTAGGCACCTGTACAGTTAAAACGCTACCTTCCAGTTTCAGGGCTGATATCGGTTCGAACCAGGTTTTGAAGCTCTGGGCCGGGATATTATCCTTAATAATCTGGAGACAGTTATTCCATACTTGTGTACAAGTGTTTTGCATATTTCTTCTTTAATTTTTACGGTTTACAACATTAAAACAACAGATGGTCCCGTCGTTTTGGGAGTGCGAAGATCATAAAATTTACCAACATTGGGAGATAATTTTCAACCTTTTTTATAACTCACTCATTAGTAAAACCATACAATTGACCTTTGGCAAAATTGCTGTGGATAACTCTTCATTAGAAAAAAATAGGCTAGCTTTGTACACATGAGTCATGCGGTTGTTTCCAACGAAATCTTTGATCAGGTAATCGATTTTATCAGCTATACAAATCAGAACATCTTCCTCACCGGAAAGGCCGGAACCGGCAAAACAACCCTTCTAAGAAAGATACAAGCCACTACAGCCAAGAAAAATGTCATCGTTGCCCCGACGGGGGTTGCCGCAATGAACGCCAAGGGTGTCACCATCAATTCCATGTTCCAGTTGCCTCCAGGGACTTATTTTCCGGGAGATGTCAACCTGGCCAATTTAAAGGCCGGCATCGTTTCTATTCCTGCCATGGTTGCCGACCTTACCTATACCAGGGAACGCCGGACACTGCTGACGGAAATGGATCTGATGATTATCGACGAGGTGTCGATGGTGCGCTGTGATGTCCTGGACGCAGTAGACGCGATACTCAGGACGGTGAGGAAAAATGAACTCCCTTTTGGTGGAGTACAGCTGCTGCTGATCGGGGATCTTTATCAACTGCCACCTGTAACAAAAAGAGAAGATTGGGAACTGCTGAGTAAGATATACCCTTCCCCCTATTTCTTCGATGCACGCGTGATCAGACAAAACCCTTTATTACAAGTCGAGCTGAAACAAGTATTCCGCCAGACAGAGCCGGAGTTTGTCGACATCCTGAACGACATCCGCAACAACCAGATCAATGACGCGCGACTTGAACTGCTGAACAAGCGGTACAATCCCGACTTTAAGGCTGCACCGGGCGACAACCACATCATCATCACCTCCCACAATGCGGAAGCCAACCAGATCAACAATGCCAAGCTGGAAGAGCTCGAAGGTCCGGAATATACTTATGAAGGACAAATTGATGGTACGTTTAATCCTCAGATCCTGCCAGTGGAACAATCACTCCGACTGAAGAAAGGTGCTCAGGTGATGTTCATCAAAAATGACACTGGCGAAAACAGGAAATTTTACAATGGTAAGATCGGCACCATCAAGTCGATCCATGACCAAGAGATTTACATTTCTTTTCCTGATACAGATGAGGAAGACCTCTTGCTGGAACGCAGCTCCTGGCAATCATTCGACTATAAGGCGAACAATGATGAGCAGATTGAGCAGCAGCAGGTGGGTGAATTTTTTCAATACCCGGTCAAGCTTGCCTGGGCCGTGACCATACATAAAAGTCAGGGGCTTACTTTCGACAGCGCCATCATCGATGCCGGAAACTCGTTTATATCCGGACAGGTCTATGTGGCGCTCAGTCGCGTGCGCACCCTGAACGGGCTGATCTTAAGGTCTAAGATCAACAAAGAGAGCCTGCGGTCAAATGCCGAAGTAATTGCCTATATGAAGATGGGCGCCGGAACCATTCCTGCGGTAATGCTACAGGCAGGCAAGGAGCGGTACCTTGTACAGTTGATCACCAATGTATTCAGCTTTCATCAAATTCTCGCCGGACAGGAAAAGATCGCCTCAGATAGTGATATGATCAAATCCAGTGATGCAGAATTGAAGGGCCTGATCCGCGGTCTTGGAAAATCAGCAACAGCACTGGCTGAAGTCTCCCAACGTTTTCAATCGCAATTGCGACAATTGCCGCTGACAGGCAACTTTGAAAACCAGGAGCTGATCCAGTCGCGCATAGATGCTGCCCTCACCTATTTCTCAAAAGAGGTGACCATGCAGCTCATTAACCTTGTAAACAAGCAGATCCGCACCAAGCCCAAAAATAAGCTGGACCAAAAAGTCATCCACCTGATGCAGGCACAAAGGACTACCATTGAGCATGCCTTGTCGAAGATGCGCAGCATTGCCGAATGGACAGCGGATGAAAGCAACTGGAAAGATCCTCATGCCTTTATAGAGAAAATACGGGGCCTACTGAAAAGCAAACCCAATTCCCCTTCTGCGGCGCAAAACACACAGAACCTGCAGCTTTTCTAAATTCTGTCCGGATTATTCGTACTTCAGCGCATCCACAGGGTTGGCAACCGCCGCTTTATAAGCCTGCCAGCTAACCGTTATGATCGTCAGCACCATCGACAACAGTCCGGTGAGCAGGAACAGGTAAATAGGGATGTTGATGCGGTAAGCAAAATCATTGAGCCAGCTGTGCATCATCAGGTAGGCCGCAGCAAAGGAAATGACATTGGCAATCACAACCAGCAGCACAAACTCTTTGTTCAGCAGACGGAGGATACCAGTGGTAGAGGCACCCAGGATTTTACGTACTGCAATTTCCCGGCTCCTGGTCTTCGCATTGTAAGCCGCCAGCGCAAATAGCCCAAGTAAGGCGATGGCCAGGGTGGCGATGCTGAATACTTTCATGATCTTCTCCTGTTTATTGTAGGCCGCTATATTTTTCGCAAAGGATTCATCCAGCCAGTTCATGCGCACCGGAAAACCCGCTTCGATATTTTTCCACTCCTCAGCGAGCCTTTCTGCCGTTCGTTTGACATCAGCTCCTCCGATACTGACCAGCAGGCTCCCATAGTGTGTCCAACCCGGTTTGATGATAAAATGTGAAGGTTTGATACTTTTCTCAAATCCACGGTCGTTAAAATCTTTGACCACCCCAACAATCCTGAGGCTTGATCCCGCACGTTTATAGGTTTTTCCAAGGGGCGCCTTAATCCCCAGCTCCCGCACCGCCGATTCATTTAAAATGGCAGACATCTGCAAAGTATCCGAACTGAAATTCGGCAGACTGAAATCACGCCCCGCAGCCATACTGATGTTCAATGTCTTAAAATAATCAAAATCTATATAATAGTCGTCAATGACAATCTGATTTTCCAGGTATGCCGCATCCCCGGAGTTACTGCCATTAGTGGTCCACGGTGACCTGCTGGAGCGGCTGACCGACTGCACCCCCTCGATCTTCATCAGACGCTGTCTCGTTTGCTCAAACTGATCTGCCGGCATGTTCATCATATTTTTTGTCTGCATGTTGAAAGAGACCACCTGGCTTCTGCTCAAACCAATGTCTTTATTTCTCAGGAAGTCCAGCTGGCTGAACATCACCGAAAAACAAATGATAAAGGTGCAGGTGATCACAAATTGTCCTACGATCAGCACACGACGGATCATAACGCCCTTACTGCTGCGTTCAAAGTTACCCTTCAGCACTTTTGTGGGCAGAAAGCCCGAGAGGTACACTGCCGGATAAAGCCCGGCACATAAGGTAACCACCACAAAGACCAACGCCACCTGCCACACAATACCATACAGGTCAGCATGGTTCAAAAAGCTGATGTTGCCGCCCAGCAATCCATTAAAATAAGGCAGCAGGAGTTCTACCAGGGCGAGACCGAATAAAAATGCCGACATGGTCTGTAGAAATGTTTCAAACAGGAACTGTTTGATGAGGGTATTGCGTTCTACACCAAGGACTTTTTTGACACCAATTTCACGTGCCCGGCGCCCGGAGTAGGCCATGGCAAGATTCGTAAAGTTGATGCAGGCAATGGCCAGCAGGAATATGGCCAGTCCGGAAAGCACATACAACGTGGTCTCCCTGGTTTTACCGTAAAAAACGGAGCTGGTGTATACCTTCCCAACGGGCTCAAAGATAAGCTGAATGTCCATGCCTCCGTTTTTTGCGAGTATCTGCTTGGATTGTGCTTCCGTCAGTAAAGCCCTCTGCTTCACCTTATCGGCACCATCCCTGACAGTCCATCGTGCTTTCGCATCCAGAAACAACCGACTGATCTTTGCCAGTGCAGTTTCCGCATCCGCCCCCTCATGCAGCTGGAAGTAAATGTTGTAACTGAAGTTTCCCCAACCATCATCTGCCGGATCTGGAATATTGGTGATCACATCTGCCCAGAAATGCGTCGGGTTTCTTTCATTGTCCCACACACCGGTAATGGTATGCAGCTTTTTATCAAAGCCCATCTCTATTCGTTTGCCGATGACATCCTCTGTGCCGAAAATTTTCATGGCCATTTTTCTATTGATAACAGCACTGTTGGGTTGATGAAGTGCCGTCCGTGCATCGCCCTGCAGAAAGGTAAAAGGAAAGGTACTGAAGAAAGTGCTGTCCACCACCCGTGCATTTAAGTCATAAAAATAGTCCTGTCCATGCACAATAACTTCCTCTCCCCAATTGGACATGCTGGCACTTTTCACCTCCGGGCAATTCTTGCGCATCAGCGTCACCAGGTTTGAAGGCAGCGATTCCCACCATTCATCCGAAGCATTCACCTTGAAGTGCACCCCTACCTTATACACATTTTTGAGCTTTGGATCCCATTTATCAAAGCCTGTCTCATGATTGAGGTACAACAGAATGGTAATGAAACCGGCAAGTCCGAGCGACAGACCGAACATATTGATGAAAGCGGCGGATTTATTTTTCCAGATGTTTCTAAGGGCAATTTTCAGGTTCAGCTTAAACATTCGAGGGTGTTTTGTGGTGAAATAATGATCAGCAGTACTCCTTATTCCATTTGGATGCCAGAATACCTTGGTGCTTTGGCAGCACATCAGGGGCCGGTTTAGGCCCGACATCAAGGTTTCATCTGTCCGGTAACGGACAACGAATGTACACTAACGGACGGCGTAAAGTAAGCAACGGAATCCGAAAAATAAGCAAAGGAAGGCGGAAAGTAGACAGAAGCACTCAAAAAGTAAGGGAGTAAATCAAGTAAGGATGTAACTGAATCGGCCAGGACACAAGTGAATAAACAGGGATACAAGGAAAGACAATTGTTAAATTTTGACTTTTCGCTGAATCAAAAGATTTTGTGCAAATTTTTTCATGTCTTAATTTTGTACTATTGCCTTTAGGGCCTCAAAATCCATATCTACGCATGAACCAGCAGCGTCATCCATCGGTGGGCACACCTGATAAAAAAGAAAACCAGTTATCATCAATATTGACAGCTGCAGGCATTTTTGTGCTGAACACACTTTCCAGAATCCCCTTGTCGCTACTGTATGCATTTTCCAACTTTATTTACTTCTTTGTATACCGCATCTTCGGTTATCGCAAACAGGTAGTCAGGGAAAACCTCCACAATGCTTTCCCGCAAAAGAAAGATGAAGAGCTGAAAGTGATCGAGAAAAGTTTCTTCAAGCACCTCTCCAGGCTCATCGTGGAGATTTTCAAGATGAGAACAATTTCTGCAAGGGAGCTTGGTAAAAGAGTGACCTTCAAAAACCTGGAGGTGGTACAGAATTACATCAAACGAGGACAGAGCATACTGCTGTGTTCACCACATTACGGCAATTACGAATGGGGAGTAATGGCGCTGGGACTTCATGTTAAAGCCCGGATTTATACTATATATAAACCACTGAGCAATAAAAGGTTTGACAAATGGTTTTATCAGATCCGCCACCGTTTTGGAAATGAACTGGTACCGATGCGAAACACCTTACGCGCATTAAAGGAAAGCGAAAAGGAAACCTCCATCTTTTGCTTCGCCAATGATCAGGCACCGCCAAAACAGGAATCACACTACTGGCTGAATTTCCTCAACCAGCCTACCTCCTTTCACCTGGGTGTTGAAAAAATTGCACAACGCACCAAACGCCCGGTATTCTATTCCGCCATCAGGTGCACCCGGAGTGGTTACTATGAGGTGGAATTTATCCCCTTATGTCTCCAGCCCGAAGTTGCAGGCGATAAGGAAATCACCAAAACATTTGCACGTCAGCTGGCAGATATTCTGACTACCGAACCCCCATACTGGCTCTGGAGCCACCGGCGCTGGAAACACAGACCGGAATCACCGCTGTTGCTCAGCTCCTGATCAGGGCTGAGGACTCAGGTCAACGTACGTCTTAAGGAAGGTCAGGTATTTATCGTCTTCGCCCTCAAATACAGACTCCCCGTCCAGCATATAGGCACGTAACAGAAATTCTTTAGCCAGATCGGTATCCCCTGCTTCCAGATAACATTGCCCCAGACGCAGCATGATGAAAGGATTCTGATAGGTGTTTTCTTCAATGTTTGATTTTGCAAGCAGGAAGTAAGCCAGCGCACTCTCATAATCATCCTGCAAAAACCAGGCATCGCCAATGGAAGCGTTCAACCAGACACTTTCAGCATAAGTGTTTTGTGGATCTGGAATGAGCTCCAATGCCTCTTCCCACATACTCACCGCCGCATCAAAATCATCCTCATCCATATATTCATTACCACTTTCGGACAAGGCCGCAATCTGGTCCAGGATCTCCTGGGAAAGTTCTTTTTCGCTCATAATGATTTATTTTATTTCATCACAGATTATTTCATCACAGGCCTGCATGTCATGTCATCACCGCTCTGCCTGCTGTTCTAATAACACTGCTGCCAGCAAACTGTTCATTTATCATGGAAAAGAAAGATCCGATCCATAAAACGGTTCCAAGGTACAAAAACATCAGCAGCCTGCGAATTTAAAATGATTCGGCATCTGACAACAACATGTCTGCAGATTAACAATTTTTAACAAAAAACAGGCACCGCACCTACAAAAAAATACAAGTTTGAACTTATAAAAAATTATCTTTGTAACCTAAAAAATCTAACCTTATCCAATTGAAAAAGGCCTTTAAAATTTTCGGAATCACGCTCATCTCCCTGCTATTTCTTTTATTGATCATCCCCTACTTACTACCGAAGACCATCTCCAATGAGGTCAAAAAATGGGTAAATCAAAGCATCAAGGGTGAAGTGGAATTCGAAAGCACCAGCCTGTCCTTTTTCAGACACTTCCCCTCACTGACCTTCAGCCTTCATAACTTTACGTTAAAAGGCTCCGCACCCTTTCAGCAAGACACCTTGCTCCATACTAAAGAACTTTCGTTTGGTGTAGACCTCAGCACCGTATTTTCCGATCAGGTTAAAATTGAAGAAATATTTGTGGATGAGGCAGACATCAACATTGAGGTCGACGAAAAAGGAAATGCCAACTACAATGTTTACGAGAGCAAGGACAATCCTTCCGTAAAAAAAGACAGCAGCCAGACAGCCATTAAAATACAGGGCATTTTCATCAACAAAAGCAACCTCGTTTACAACGACCGCTCCATCCCGATGATGATCAGTGCAAAGGGCCTCAGTTATGCCGGTGAAGGCGACCTGAGTAACGAGATATTTGACCTTAAAAGTAAAGCTGACATTGATACCATCAACGTCTATTACAATAAGACACCTTATTTGTTGCACAAAAGTCTCAATGCCAAACTGGTTACAAAGATCAATACCAATTCCCTGGATCTGCTGTTTAATGAAAACGATTTGAAAATCAATTCACTGCCCATACGTTTCAAGGGAAAATTCTCTTTTCTGAAAGACGGTTATGACATCAACTTCAAAACACAGGCGAAAGAAACAGACCTTCATAATATTTTCTCCGCCCTTCCACCTGAAATCGCCAGCAGGATGGAAAAGACAAACATCAAAGGATATGCAGAAATCAAAGCATCACTGATCGGGAAATACAATGCCAAAGAGAACATCATGCCCACTGCTGCCTTCAGCATGAAAATCCGTGACGGCGAAATTATGAACCCGAAAGCCCCGGAGGGCATCACCAACCTGTATCTCAACCTGCAAACAAAGGTACCAGGCCTGAATCCGGATAGTCTTTATATCAATATGGACAGCCTTTATTTCAATATTGGCAGCGACTACGTGAATTCCATCTTCAAACTGAAAGGCATTAAAGAACCTGAAGTCCATATCAACACCAGGGCTGCCATAGACCTCGACAAATGGAGCAAAATTTTCGGTATGGAGCAGCTCAGGGGACGTTACCAGCTGAACCTGCAGGCAGATGGAAAATATACCAAAAAAGTAGTTAAAAGTGGCCTCAGACAGGTGGATACTGTCATTTCTACCATTCCGAAGTTCAGGCTGAAATCTACCATGAAAGATGGCTACTTCAAATATGCAGCTTTGCCCACAGCAATCGACAAGATCAACTTCCACATTAACGGCAGCAACACCGACGGACAGTATAAAAATACGGTCCTCGAGATCACAGACCTCAACATACAGGCATTGAGCAATTACATCCGCGGTCATGCAAGGATTCAGACTGCGAAAACCATGCCGGTGGATATCGCTCTGAAATCCATGTCAACTTTGCAGAAATCAAGAGCTTCTATCCGCTAGAGGGACTGGAGCTGAGTGGCAACCTGAACCTTGACCTGCAAAGCAAAGGCGGTTACAGCAAACTGAAAAAGAAATTCCCACTTACACAGGCCAGCATCCTGCTGAACAATGGACGCATCAAAACCGCATCGTTTGACCAGGCACTGGAACAAATTGTCATCGACGGACAGCTGGTCAACAAAGATGGTGCTTTAAAAGGTACGCAGCTGAACATCAGGCCCATTTCCTTCAGCATGGGTGGAGAACCTTTCCTGTTGAAAGCGGACATCAGGAACTTCGACAATGTGGCTTACAACATCAGCTCAAAAGGCAGCATCGACATTGGAAAGTTATACCAGCTTTTTGCGGTAAAGGGGTATCAGGTAAAGGGATCCATTTATACAGATGTGGCCTTTAAAGGACTGCAGAGCGATGCCATGTCCGGCAGGTACAGCAAACTCAACAATAGTGGACGTATGGTGGTCAAAGGACTCAACCTGCGCTCAGACCTCTTCCCCGAACCTTTCCTCATCAAAAATGGCGTATTTTCTTTTTTCCAGGATAAGATGAAGTTTGAGCGTTTCCAGGCCGTTTATGGGAAGTCAGACTTCAGTGTCAATGGTTACATGAGCAACATCATCAACTATGTGCTGGCAGACAACGCGAAGCTGACGGGCAATTTTAACTTCCTCAGTAACCGCATTTATGCCGATGAGTTCATGGCCTACAGCAACAGTGCTGCCCCCTCCTCCGCTGCTCCTGCAGGTGTCATCATGATCCCCGACAACCTGAACGTAAAGCTGTCGGCAAATTCAGCGGTAGTATATTACAATGACCTGGAAATTAAAGATGCCAAAGGCACGATGACACTCAACAATGGTACATTGTCACTGATCCAGACTGGCTTCAAACTGATTGGTGCGCCGGTGACGATGGATGCCACCTATAAGAGCCTGAACCCACGGTCGGCAACTTTTAATTACCACATCCTCGCCAGCGAATTTGATGTGGCCAGGGCCTATAAAGAGATCAGGCTGTTCCGTGAGATGGCCACTTCTGCCTCAAAGGTAAAAGGCATTATCGGGCTCGACTACCAGCTGTCAGGCAAACTGAACCAGGAGATGTACCCTGTGTTTCCTACGCTGAAGGGCGGCGGTGTGCTTTCTGTGAAGAAAGTAAGCCTGATGGGTTTCAAAATGATGAATGCAGTGAGTAAGGCCACAGGCCGCGATAGTCTCAACAACCCTGATGTCTCAACGGTAAACATCAAAACAACCATCAAGAACAACATCATCACCATCGAACGTTTCAAGATGCGCATTGCAGGCTTCAGGCCTCGTTTTGAAGGGCAGGTCAGTTTCGATGGACGACTGAACATGAGCGGCCGACTGGGTTTACCTCCTTTTGGCATCATCGGTATTCCTTTGAGCATCACCGGAACACAGGAACAACCTAAAGTTGCCCTTAAAAGAAACAAAGAGGGAAAACTGGAAGAAACAGAAGAACAAGAAGACACCAAATAAGAACAGACGGCGATACTATCCGAACAGATCGCTGCTCAGGTAGCGGTCGCCCCTATCACAAGCAATAAACACAATCAGCCCTTCCTCCAGTTCCGCAGCCAGCTTCAGGGCACAGGACAGCGCTCCGCCACTACTCATTCCGGCAAATATGCCCTCGACCTTTGCCATTTGCCTTGTGGCGGCAACGGCCTCCTCCTGGGAAACATCCATGACACGGTCTACGCGCGTTGGATCGAAAATCTTTGGCAGGTAGGCTTCCGGCCACCTGCGGATGCCAGGAATGGATGATTCTTCCGTTGGCTGGCAGCCGACAATCTGAATGTCCGGATTTTGTTCTTTCAGGTACATGGAATTTCCCATGATGCTACCCGTGGTGCCCATGGAACTCACAAAGTGAGTGATCTTATGTTCTGTATCGCGCCATATCTCAGGCCCGGTAGTTTTGTAATGGGCCAGGTAGTTGTCAGGATTTGCAAACTGGTTCAAAATGTAATACCCATCCTGCGCCCCTTTTTCTTCCGCATAGTCACGGCATACCTCTATAGATTCCAGCAACGTGACCCTGGCGCCATAAGCTTCCATCGTCAGCGTACGCTCCCTGGTGGAGTTTGATGGCATCACCAGTTCTATTTCCAGTCCGAAGATGCTGGCTATCATGGCCAGTGCAATCCCTGTATTGCCGCTAGTCGCTTCAATCAGTTTGGTTCCTTTGGTAATCTCACCACGTTCCATTGCACTGCGTATCATATTCAGTGCCGCACGGTCCTTCACACTGCCTCCCGGATTATTACCCTCCAGTTTGGCAAAGATCTTTACCCCTGGATTGCTATTTAATTTCTGAATTTCCACCAATGGTGTATTTCCGACAAATTCTATGATGTTACCCATGTTAATCTTTGTTTTTTGTGTCAATAACTTTGATTGCCGACTGGTGATAGACCGTGGAATAGGGCTGTACCGTCCTCGTCAGCCAGACGTTTCCACCAATGATGGAATCGTGACCAATGACCGTATCTCCTCCAAGGATCGTTGCCCCTGAATAGATGATCACATGATCCGCAATGGTGGGATGTCGTTTCTGATTGGCCATGTATTTCTCCACGCTCAGAGCACCCAGCGTAACACCCTGATAGAGTTTTACATGATTGCCAATCACCGTTGTTTCACCAATCACAATTCCCGTTCCATGATCGATGTAAAGGTATTCTCCAATCGTCGCCCCTGGGTGGATGTCTATCCCTGTATGCGCGTGCGCATATTCCGTCAGAATCCTCGGGATCAATGGAATATCCAGGTGCAGCAGGGCATTCGCAATGCGGAACAAAGAGATGGCCAGGAAACCGGGATAAGCCCTGATGATCTCAAACTCACTTTTCGCAGCAGGATCGCCCGTCAGGATGGCTGAGATATCCGTATTCATCTTATGATAAAGTGCCGGCAGACTCTTGAAAAAGTTCTTGGATACCAGCTCATTGTTACAGTCATCGCAAGCTGTTGTCGCATTCAGCAACTCTGTAAGTTCATTTTCCAGTGCTGCAAATCGGCTGTGAATTTCTTCCAGGCTATACTTCATACAAGTTGCACGCTCCGGAAAAAGAAGGTTCAGTACGTTCAATGCCCAGGCAGCGATGACCTCGTTGGAAGGTACCTCATCAATGTCATTTTGCTTGTTAAAAATATGAAGATATAAGTCCTCGTTCATTATCAATTATGGTTATTGTTTTGTTCTTAATTGTAAAGGAATGAAAATTATCACAAATAAATACAGCATAAAGCCTATTTCTGCGAATCAGATGACATAAGACTTTATTTTTAACATTTGTACTGGTATATTCGCGGGAATACAATAACTCATATCAAATAGCACTACACTAAAAAATGCCCAAAACCTTTTCTGTAATATTTTTCTTTGATAATCCATTTAACTCCATTATTGAAATTAAAAGAAGTCAGCCTAAAGGCGTAACAGACCCTTCAAAAATTTACTACTGGCTTCTTTATGAAAAGAAAACCCACAGGGTATACCCACTGCAATTTATCTCCATGAAAGATGAGTTTTTCGGGTCAGAGCGTGTTTTCAAACAAGGACGCTTTTTATTTAATGAAAAGGAAGGCACCTTATACAACAGCACTGATCACGGTAAAATGACGCTGACAAAGATTGCTGTAAAACCGGTTCCAAAATTGCTTGTGCTCAGGATTGAAGCTTTCCTGCTGAGCATTGACGAGCAGGTGAAAGTCTAGTCTTAACCCATTAACCCTATGAAAAAATGGTCATTCTTGCTGCTGCTCATTCCGCTAATGCTCACCATGTGCGGCAGGAAAAAAGTAGTTAAAATAGCGAGGGATGTCAGCATCACGCCCAAAAATGCCGTTACGCGCCTGGCCGTCGACAGCCTCCAGATGGAAGATTACATCAGTCAGGCGAAACTTGGAGACAGTGCCGCACAATACCTCAGAAACTTTTACAACAGCAGAAACTTCCAGTTCGCCTGGATTACAGAGAAAGGGTTAACCGAGCAGGCCCGCATGTTCTACATGCTGAATAAGGATTACGCAAGCCATTTCCGCGACAGCACCGTGCTGGATCCGCAATTGTATCAAAAGATGGACTTCCTGATGAAACAGGATACGGTTTTCCGGAAACCAGACACCAGCCTTGCGCACCTGGACCTCCAACTGACACAACATTTTTTCAATTATGTAAGTACTGCATACGAGGGAAAGGTCGACCCCGAGGTGCTGCAATGGCACATCCCAAGAAAGAAATTGAATACTGCTGCCCTGCTGGACTCACTGATGTCCGGTAAAAAAACGGCTGCTGAAGATTGGGAGCCCGTGAACAGGGAGTACAAATGGATGAAGAAAAGACTGACCAGCTATTATCAGCTTCAACAGGAAGGTAAGTTTGAAGACATCAGCAGCGGAAAGTTGAAAGTCTACCGCATTGGGGACAGCGCATTGACAGTGCGGCAGGTAAGATTGCGACTCATTCAATTCGGAGACTCCACACTTAAAGACAGCTCTTCTGTATTCGACAGCACCCTGCGTGCATCGGTAAAACGCGCCCAGGGCCAGTATGGGATGGGCCAGAACGGCAATATCAACAAAGCGCTAATTAAAGCACTTAACGTGCCATTGGAACAACGCATCAAGCAGATCCTGATCAATATGGAACGGATGCGATGGATGCCGCAGATGCCTGATGGCAGATACCTGCTGGCCAACATCCCTGAATACAGGCTCCATGTTTTTGAAGATCACAAGACCGTCCTGAACATGGGTATAGTAGTTGGGAAGGCGGCTAATAAAACGGTGATCTTCAGCAATAAAATGAGAAACATTGTCTTCAGTCCCTACTGGAACATCCCTGCAAGCATTGTTCGTGCAGAGGTTCTGCCCGCGATGAAAAGGAACCGGAATTACCTGGCCTCAAAAAACATGGAACAGACAGGTTTCAGCAACGGACTGCCGGAGGTGCGTCAGAAACCTGGCGACAACAACTCACTTGGCCGTGTGAAGTTCCTCTTCCCAAACAGTTATGACATCTATTTTCATGATACCCCTGCAAAATCATTATTTGCACAGGAAAAGAGAGCCTTTAGTCATGGCTGCATCAGGCTTTCACAGCCTGCAGCTTTAGCAGAATACCTCCTGGATGGCAAGAGCGGCTGGACAAAGGAAAAGATCGCCAAAGCGATGAGTGGTAAAAAAGAAGTATGGGTGGCGCTGTCAAGCCCGGTACCGGTGTTCATCACCTACTTTACCTGCTGGGTGGATGAGGATGGCTTACTGAATTTCAGGGATGATGTTTATGGTCACGACCGCAAAATGGCGGAGCAGCTGTTTGACAAGTCTTAACATTTTAAAAAAGCAACAAGCATCAAAGTAGATCTTCAATACTGCTCCTTTTGAATAAGCTTCCAAAAAATAAAGCAAAAAAAAGAGGGTATCTTTTCAGACCCCCTCTTTTCACAATTTATATTGAGGAAATTTAAATCACCTTAACATTTACTGCATTTAGACCTTTGCGGCCTTCTTCAACATCATAAGTAACTTTATCGTTCTCACGAATGTCAGCCAACAGGCCAGTTGAATGAACAAAGATTTCACTTTCTCCCGAATTAGGGATGATAAATCCGAAACCTTTAGTTTCATTGAAAAATTTTACTACTCCTTCTTGCATTGTATTATTATTATAATTAAAGCACAAATGTATATATAAATTATTGCAATAGCCCCATTGCTAAAATTATATTTTCAGAACTGACCGCAGCACCGCATGCTAATATCTGAATTTCATGGTGATATATGGATAGGTACCTTCTTCGGAATTGGCCACCTGCAGTTGGATCACGGCCAGAATTGCCGGTGCATAGTAAACCCCTCCACCATAGCTGTAGTGCCATACGTCCGAACGGTCGTTTTTGACCCATACCCTACCTGTATCAAAGAAACCTGTCAAGCCGAATTGCCCCGGCAGGATATACCCGTCAAAGTTAGCCACCTTCGCCCGGACCTCCAGGTTATTGTAGAGGCTATGCTGGCCGCCGAAGCGGAACGCGCGATAGCCAAGCAGGTTTCCTTGTCCCCCTAAAAAGCTGGACTGGTAAAAAGCCTGTTTTCCGAAAGTCAGCGCTCCCCCTGTCCGGTTGGCAAGCACTAAACGACCGCTGGCATCCAGCTTTTTATAAAATGAAAAGCTGGTTTCCAGCTGAACCGATGATTTGGCGTCTTCATTGATCCCGGTATATCCTTTCAGGCTGCTGAAAAGGTATGTACCCCTGGACGGGATCACCTCATTATTCCTGGTGTTGTGCTCAAAGTTAACCATCACTCCCGCGTAAAGCTTATCGGCACTGATTAGCGCACTGTCAGGTGAATGAAGTGCCGCCAGATCGTTGATAAATCGCCCCCCATTGTCGTCCTTATTGAACCGGTAATATTGAAAGGCAGGGCCAACGCTCCAGGTAAAGTGTTCCTTATGCCATCGTACCGCAGGATTGAGTTCATACAGACTGAACCTTGCGCGATAATAACGCACAAAATTTCCCGTCTTATAAAAAGGAGTTTCGTTCCCCAGCCCGAAGAAGTTCTGCGAATTTTCCGGCGCGTAGGCATTAGCATGTAAAGTCACATCCGCATTACCCAAAGCTTCAAACCATTCTCCGGTATATTTAAAGTTGAAAGCCTCACTTTTAAAGGCATGCAGAAACGAGAAAGAATGTACATTTCCGAAGGGCAATTTTCTGAATCCCGGGCGCATCACCTTAAAGGATAAGCCTGCCAGCACGCCGTCATCTGCATTAAACCCCAGGTTCAACAGGGTCATCTTGCGCGTGTACAAGTCTGTGGGTACGTAGTGCGTATTTGAAGTATCATTGGAGAGGTGTTTTCTCCATACCGATGTATTGCCGCTGTAATGAACATCCCGTTCCTCTACATATAGTGGGATCCTGCTTTTTGAGTTTTCAACATGGAAATTTTTCTGACCATGCACGCCAACTACCCTGAGCCTGATGTCGGATGTTTTATTGTTCACTACCAGACTGTCGTTTCCGTCCCTCAGGTATACCCTTATTTCTTTAGTCAGCTCAGGATCGTAGACCTTATGAAAAGTCCGGTCTTTCAACTGGCCGTCTTTGGCTATCTTCCTTATGCTGACCTCCATGCTTTTTCCGGGAGCATCGTTGATCATAACGAGTTCATTTTTATCGCTGGCCTGCACATCGACAATGCGGTTGATGAAGTTATAGTATTCCTCCATCATCGCCGGAAGTGTGGCACGCCGTTCTTTCAACATCGCCAGCAGCCTGTCGTGACGCAGGCTATAGCCCGGCTCCGGCAACTTCCTCAGCGCTTGTTCAAAAAGTTGGTCTGTCATGGCGCTACAGAATTCGGTCACAACGGCATCCCACTCAGGCTTGCTAAGCTGTCCAAGCAGACGGGTATAGGTACTCCGTCCTTCCCAGAAAAACCAGTTGATGTTGTTGATATTTCGTTCGTAGCCCTGGATCATGGGCAGTAACCAGGAGGCCTGCGCGATCCTCGGGAACAGCCCCTGAGATACATAGAACACCTGGTCCCTGTCTCGGGGAATGACCACATAATTTGTTCCCTGCCCTGTTTTCTCAGGCTTCCAGCGCCACTGGTCCTCATGACGGTCCCAGTCGCCCATTAAGGCATCCATTGCTTTTGCTTTCAGAAAAAGTTTTGCATCTACACTCACATCACCATCTTCATTCATCTTACGCAGCATCTTAAAAGTATTGTCGGTATCTCCTTCCGGCTCCCTGGCTTCAAGCAGGCATAAGGTATTCTGAAATACCTCCGCATATTCACCAAGATTATCATCAGGAACAATCCATCCGATCATGGGCTCACTGTGAGGAACGCCGGCAGCATCGGCTATGGTAGGTACAATCAGCGCGGAGAATGGCTGCTGGGCAGACATATTGTCTTTGATCGCATCCCCGGCAAAGGTCTTGCGCAACTCTACGGGCAACAGGATCTCCGGATATTTCTCCACTGTCCTCAGTACCCATTCCTTACCATTTTTATCTTCCAGCCTCAGGGAATGTGTCTGGTTTCCCCCGCCCCTCTTTATCGGGCTGAGTCCTCCTTTTATTTTGGAGATCCTGATGATGGGCACCATCGTCTCCATGGCATATTCCTTTCTGTAATTTTCCCCGAACAGGAAGCGGTGAAACTTACCCACCTCGTCGTACTTAGGATAAATCTTTATCTTCAGGGAATCCTGTGCCCCTGCTGTTAAGGATAACAGCAAAGCCGCAGAAAGGAGCATGCATTTAGTCATTCTATACTTTTTTAAATTGGCGTGATACCCATACGGCAATTAGCCATTCCAGTGTAAATATCATAATTTTTAGTTAATGTTGATACGGATCAATTTTTTTAAAACTAGTTTTAAAAACCCGACCGAACATTGACTTGAGATAAGAAAAGAAATGACCTTCATCATTATTTGATCCAGCCTGTTTGTTTATTGGCATCGCTGATCAACCGGTAAGCGCCGAAGGTACCCAGAATACTGACGACTTCACCCGCTTTGAGGGTTTGTTTTACTGCTGCAATGGTAGTCGGGCGACTAAAAACCGGTGTTTCCGGTTCCCTGACGGTATAGCGTTCCATGGGTCTGGTGACGGGAACGAGCTGACTGGCTTTGAGGTATCCCATTGATCCGTCGGGCAGGTTCACACGATAGTTATTTCCTGTAGCCGCATTGATGTGTACCACAGTTCCTTGTTTCAGCGCTGCCGCCCCCGACATTGGCGCATAATCACTCAATACTGCAGCTGCAGAGGTACGCATGCTGGTATGAAGAACGCCCAATGAGACGGCAACTTCTCTGAACTTAATGGAAACCGGGGCAATGAAAGGCAGCGGATCCACTGCACCACCGCTGGTATAAATCCCAAAATGAAGGTGTGGAGCAGTGTTTTTTGCATTTCCCGTATTGCCTATGAGCCCTATGGTATCACCAACGTTTACCCGCTCGCCCTCCCGGGCGATCTGTTCATCCAGGTGTGCATAATACAGCGTATAATCCTGCCCGTCGGGCCGCATCCAGACCACACGTCCGCCAAGGTTATTCTCATTTACCCGCGTGATGGTCCCCGCTGCGATGGCCAGCACTGGTGTCCTTAAAGGTGCGAAAACATCTATACCTTCATGTTTCCGGGAGTTCGCATCCCTGCCGTCACCAAAAAAACTCTGAATTTGATTTCTGCCGGATGTTTTCAGCGGATAAGCCAGCGAGGGGCCATAAGCCAGCTCCAACGTATACGAACCCGCGATGAGCAGTTCCGGTTGCAGCCGCAGCACATAGGTTGCCGTCCTTGATATGGAAGTTTTCAGTGCGAGGCCAAGCGTATCTGCCGCGGCAAGCAGTTTAAGCGTGCCGTTGTCCTGCAGTTCCCATAAATCCATATAGATCATAAACCCATCGGCAGGCACCCGGCTGAGCTTTGCCTGCAGCTCCTGCCCTTTTGTCAACCGGAAACTGAATGCCGCAGCCCCCACCTCCTCGGCGGCAAAGTACCCTTTCTCCAGGTAAGGTAGCTTGATCGGCACTGCTTTCTCCAATCGCTCCCTGCCTTCATTGATCCAGGAAAGCCCCATGGCACTTTTATGAAGACCGCTGTTCACCAGTTTACGTTCATATTGTTCATGAGGAGAGGCTGCTTTAAATAAGTTAATCGGGCCGGTCTTACAGGAGGATAAAACGAAGATGGCCACAGCTAGTACCGTTAAAGCGATGGCTCCGGACGAAAGGGGTGCTGACAGTGCTTTCATATAAGGATCGGTTTAAAAAGCTAACAAATGAACAGCAATGAAGTTTCCGCACAAACTAAGTTTGAGCAACGCCCTGATATTTGTATTTTTATGGACATACACCAGCAATAAGCTACAAGCCATGAAAAAGAACGCGATTAATCAAATGATGTTGGAAGAAGACAACCAACTTAAAAAGCTGCACCAGATTGTACAGGATACGATTGAGGAAGAGCAGTTGATTGTCAACAACCTTTTGAACCCGCCGGAAGACTTTATTTCCCGGGGGCAGAAAATATCCGATAGAGTGGCACGGTTTGGTGGTAGTTGGGTGTTCATCATCTGGTTTATGTGTATCCTTTTCTTTTGGATCAGCTACAATGCATTGGCACCGGGGAAAGCTGCTTTTGATCCCTACCCCTTCATTTTAATGAACCTTGTGCTCTCTTGCATTGCCGCCCTGCAGGCGCCCATCATTATGATGAGCCAGAACAGGCAGGAAGAAAAAGACAGGATGAGGGGAGAAAATGATTACATGATCAACCTCAAAGCAGAAATGGAAATCCGGAAGCTCCACCTGAAAATGGACCTGCTGCTGGAAGAGCAGGTCAAAACCATCTGCGAGGCACAGTCCAGACAGTTCCAAATGCTTGCGGAGATCAACGCTAAACTCAAAAAGATGGAAGAAAAGTAGACTAAGGTTTCAGTGCCAGGCCATTCAGTATCTCCTTGCTGAGTAGTTCATAATTCTTATCAAAATGATGGTCTCCGGGAATGGTGATGACTTTCATTCCATGGTTTAAATAACTGCGTTTTATGGAGTTGCCTTCACCGGATCCGAAGATTGATACCGTTGCCGGGTTGCTGGTCTTTTTGATTTCCGCAATGACGTCATATTGCCCCCTGCTGCCGCCAAGACTGAGCATGTCCATCACATGGATCTCAAAGTCTGCAGTCACGTCGGGCGACAGGCAAAGGACTCCTTTGAGATCCTGTTTCAGAGCCGCGGGAAGCCTGCTGGTAACAAATGGCACTACCGAAGCTCCAAATGAGTATCCGGCGAGCACAAAATGCTGCTCATCAGTTTGCTGGCGATAGTATAGAATTGCTTTACAAAGATCAGCCGCAGTACGCTCCGGAGTCTTCGCATTCCAGAAATACTTCTGTGCATCAAGGCCAATGACGTTCATGCCTTTTGCACTCAACGCTTCGGCCAGCGATTGGTCGAAGCTGGTCCAGCCTCCATCTCCGGAGATCATAAATACCAATGGCAGGTGTTCATTTTTTACGACAGGGATAAAAGTCAGCGGCAGCTCCTGCACCATTTTCTGGCTCCTGGCATCAGCCTCATGAAGAATTTTCTGATAAGCCGTGTTCAATTGCGGCATCCAGTCGCCAGTATGACTAAAACCATGTCCGACACCGGGCAGCCCCACCAGCTCTGCATTCTTCATGCCTTTCAGAAAATCCGCCGTAGCAGGATAAGGACAAACCTGGTCTTTCATTCCGTTGATCACGATAAAAGGTGCCGTAAGGCCATTTGTTGGCTGCAGGTCGTAACTCTTCCCTGCTTTCAGCACTTTTGATTCCAGGCCATTGCCTTTGCAGAGCGGCTTTTTAAGGTCGATATCTGCAGAGAAGCCCAGGGCCAGGGCACCCTTAAATGTATTTGCCGGAGCCTGTACAAGTATTCCATAGATGAGGACTGCCCCAAAAGAATAACCCACCAGCACTGGTTTGTAGTACGTGCTGAACTTGTATTTTTTCTGCACGGCAAGGCTGAGCTGCTCAAAATCAGCAGCCGGATACAGGCAGTCCGAATTCAGCTTAGACAAGTGGCTGCTGTAGCGCCGGGCATCAATCCCCAGTACCAGTGCCCCTCGCGCTGCAAGCGAATGCGCCATGGTCACCACTCCATCCTTCCAGCCGCCGTCGCCCGAGACAAACAGCGCTACAGAGGAGGGGCTCCCCTCAGGATGGTATACCGTCATCTTACCAAACCCCGCATAACTGAGTGTATCCGTTTCGATGGCTGCTGAAGCAGTGCCGCTCAAACAGAACAGCAGACAAAAGATATTTAATATTTTCATTCCATTCTATCAATATATTCAACCAATTGACCAATTCCACTACACTAGTATATCCTTCACCATTAGGGTATATCCACTAAGGCCTGATGACTTTCGTTAATACTGCGGGCACCTGCAGGAGGTCGTAATCCTGATCATAAATCAGGTATTTATTGAACCATTCCGGTGTAAACTTCTCCTTTGCCGCACGAAGTCCTTTATAATGAGAAAAGGCGCTGATCTTTTCATAAGCAAACTTCATGGAGCGCTCCGGAAAATTACGCGCATCAGCCAGTCCTGACATTGGTGCAAAACCGAGATTGACAGACTGGTATCCCGCTAGTTTCAGGTGGTCAAACAATGCCACCATGATGAAGTCGATCACCCCATTGGGAGCATCCTTAGTTTTTCGGATCAGGTCATATGTACCTTCCCCGTTCACATAATCAGGAATCACATTCATAAAGGCCACAATCTTTTCCTCACTGTTTTCCACGGCAATGATGGTTTGATTTTTAAGTTCCGCCCAGCTGAACATCCCCTGAGAAAAAACAATCTCTTCCCGGTCTGTCTCTTCCAGCCACTCATCTGAAACAGATTTGAGTTTCTGCAGGAGCCCATCTTTTACCGGGGCCTCGTATACTTTAGCCTGGAAACCCTGATCTGCAACCTTCTTAAGCGCATTTCTGATGGACTTGCGGCTGCCTCCCTCCAGAGAGAACCGGGTAAGGTCAACCACCCCCTCCTGTCCAAGGAAAAGCTTCTTTTTACCCAAGGCGAGAAAATCAGGAAGCGCAGACTCGGAGACACGGTAATAGAGGCTTTTCATTCCGCTCTCAAAACAATACTGGTCGAAACTACGAATGAACAGCGGCATATTTGCCGCAGCTGTGACCGGGCAGTCCAGCACCACTGCAAAATTGCCTGCAATCCGATAGGCAATAAAACCTTCCATTCCATCTATGGTATAAATCAGCTTATCCCGGTAGGTCTTGAAATAATCGACAGCAGAGTTGCCATATTTCTGAAGATAGCGGTTGGCATCTTCAAACTCCTCTTCTTCAGTTGCTATATTGGAAATGTAAGGACGGATCAGCGTGTAAATCAGGAAACAGATGGACAGAAAACCGCTGATGTTGATGGCATATAAAAATCCCCTGGCGAAAGCATCCCTTGGCAAAAGGTCATCATTTCCGATCAGGACAAAGTTCTCCAACGTATACCGGACGGACTGCATCAGGCTGAAATCGATATTGAAATGTTTTTTATCCAGGAAATAAAAACCCACAACGCCATAAATGAGGATGGCCAGCATACTGAAAAGTGTCGTCTGAAGTCCTATGCTTCTCAATTTGGAATTGTGCTTGACGTAGTATTCCTTGCGGGACACCATCAGTATGAAAATGACCAGCACGGCGAATATCGCTTCCTCGTAGTCGATGGCCTTGGTCAGGTTACCTACGAGCGACAGTACGCAAAGAGCGAGGGCAAAATACCAGGCCATCCGCAGCCCTTTCAACATGAAAGCCGCCGTCACCAGCAAGAAAAGCCCCGCCATCAGCACAAAATAGTTCGATGCCGTAATGGCTTCCACCGGGATGAAGTCTTTCAGAAAGTGTAGACGCTCGTGTATGGCGGGCGTCAGTACGGAGATGATGTTGATGATGCCCAATAGGAATAAAAACAGTGCCGGTACGATGCGCATCAGCAGTTTATTGATCTTCAGCAGAAAGCTCATGGCCCCCAATAACATGGGCATCCAGAATTCCATAAAACGGTACACGAAGGTGACCGATACCGCTGCAGTGGTGGAATAGCCGAGCCTGATCAGCAGGAAGGTCATCGATGCCTCCACAGCGCCCAGGCCCCGCAGGAAAGGAGAAATGATGAGAAAAACAACAGCAACCACATAACTGATCATGGCCGTCATCAATGAAGGCTCCAGCCGGAGCGCCAGCATGGCAATATAAATGTGAACAATCCCAACCACTTCAATGAGGATGCTGTACAACAGGGTATGCAGAAAGCTGCTCCGCTCAATGGTATTGTTTCGGAGCTCCCCGGCATATACTTCAATCACCGGGAGATATTTGACAATAAAACGGTAAAAGGAGGTTTTATGGATGACAGCGTGATACAGAAAATAAACCGCTGCAACCAGTACCATGGCAGCCGACAAGCCAAACCACTCTCCGTAACCGATGCTTCCCTCCACCAGGGCATAGATAAAAACAGGCACTGCAATCACAAGGACGGACAATATCCCGACAAAGCCGTAAATGGAGGAAGCAAAATTGATCTGCGATTTGCTGATCCCCTTCTGCTCAATGGGGCCGCTGAAAAAAGCAAGAGAGGATACCCCGCCGGCGGGAAGGAAAACACTGACGAAATTCCTTTTGAGGTAAAGTAAGGTTCCGGCGCCAATGCTGATCCTGGCAGAAACAGCGGCAAATGAAGCCCTGTACATCATCCCATGGATAAAAACATAACCGATACTCAAAATGATCCCCAGTAACATCCAGCTCCATTCTACATCGCTCAACAAATGCTGCACCTGCCTGATCTCCCCTCTTTCCTGTTTCAGGAACCAGATGGCCAGGGCAATGAAAAAAAGTGTAAACACATAACTGGAAATAATTTTGCGATTCTCCCGGAGAAAGGGTACAAAAAAATGAAATCTCTTCATGACAGACCGTTATTCAGTGGTAAAGTTAGATTACCTAAAGGTACACATACGAATAGCAACAGAATGAAGATTTCTTCATGATGACCATGTGTTTGTCCCCCGGAGCCAGCTCGGATATTAATAAAGCGACAACATTTTTTTGGATAAGCCAGTGGCACTGGTGCGTTTATGTGCAGGGAATACCAGTAATGGAATGGAGATGTAGTTTGCCTGTCTTTTGGTGTGGCTACCCTGGAAGAGTTTGCCAAAGAAACCTTTGGGGCGGTGTACCATGGCCAGCATGTCGATGTTTCCATCTCTGCCCAGCTGGTCCAGCCCCATGTCGATGTCACTGTTTTTCACTTCACGGTAATAGATCTTCTGGTAATTGGTCAGCTCCCTGATGTTTCTTAGGAAGGCCGTCTCTTTACGTTCCAGCACCTCATCCTTTTTGTATTTTGTAGAAATGTGGATCACAATGATCTCCGCATCAAACTTACTGGCGATGGTGGCGAGTGAGTGGATCAGCTCCACATCGTCCTGGTTGAGGTCGGTGGCGAAGGCGATTTTCTTGATGCCTTTGAAGAGGAATGATCCCGGCACCAGCAGCACGGGGCAGCTGCCACCTTCAATCATCCTGCGGGAGTTACTGCCCAGCGGAAAATGTTCATAGTCCCCCTTGCCGGACATCCCCATAATGACCATGCCGATGCGTTTTTCTTCCACAAGCTCGTTGATCACCGGGATCACCTCCCCGGCAACACCATTGTATTCAATGGAAGGCTGAAAGGAGAGCAGGTTGGACACTACCTCATTGCTATAGGCCAGTTTTTTAACCAGCTGGTGGAGTTGTTTGTGTGTGGCGGCTTCCATGGTAGAATATTCATACAGCGGCCAGGCGATGCGTGCCGCCATTGGCGCGTCTGCAGGAACAAAAAAAGCATGACATAACCTGAGGTTAGACTTTAGCGTCTTAGAAAGATGTAACGCATATCTTGCGGCATTTTCTGCCTGTTCCGAAAAATCCGTGGGCACCAAGATTGTTTTCATTTTTATAAAATTTAATCGACTCATCAGTTATTTTATCACCCCATAAGCTCAAAAACATCAACAGTAAATATACTCACCACCATATAGGTAATAAAATGACTCTAATCATCGCAAGGGATGACAGACGACTGCTTTAAAGCTGAGAATGATCATCTTCAGGGCTGATTACCGTCATTTTACAGGTGCCTCCAGGCCACTAACTTTAACTTTATGAAAAGGATACTTGTCACCACCGATTTATCTGCTAATTCTAAAGCAGCACTTCGCTTTGCTATCCAGCTGGCTTCTCAGCACGACTACCAGCTGACAGTCTATCACGCTTACAAAATCATGCGTCCAACATCCTGGAAAGACTCCATGTTCAGCAGCATAGAGCGCAATGAAACGAAGATCGTGCGGCGGGAGCTGATGAAATTTGTGAACTCTGTATCCCGGAGCATCGGCAGGTCACCACACAAGATTCTTTGTGTGGCCAAGAAAGACAGACACATCGACCGCAGCATCACGGATTATGCCGCACAGCACCAGTTCGACTACATCTGCATCAGCAGAAAGGGACATGGGGAGAGCCTGCAGCTGTTTGGCTCCACCACCACCAACCTCATTACCCGTTCGGAAGTTCCCGTCATTACGGTGCCAGCCAACTACAGGAGGTCTAAAATTGATAAGATTGCCTATGCTTCAGACCTGATGAACCTCGAGGACGAGCTAAAGAAAGTGCTTGATGTCAGTCAGCACCTGGATGCCAAGGTGGAGCTGCTGCATTTCAAGGTACCCATGAGTTACCTGGATGATGAAAAGCGCTTTGAGAAACTGAATGAGGAGCTGTCGGCCCACAATATTACCCCTCATTATGAAAACTTAAATTATGAGCAGACCTTAATTGCCAACATCAACAAAACCATTGTGAGCAATAAACCGTCGGTGATGATTATGTTTACGCAGCAGAAAAGGACACTTTTTGAAAAACTATTCCTGTCCAGCATCTCCGCAGAATATGCTTCCATGACCAAAATTCCATTGCTGGTATTTAAGAAATAACCAGCTTATAAAAAGTTAGTCTATGGTTTCCTTCACCGCCCCGCAATCCAGCATGGATTCGCCGAAATAAGGGTTTCTGATGTCCTGCTGATTACTCAGCCATGAAGCCCCCTTGTCGTCCATAGCCATGGGGCAATAGGCTACGTATAGCTTTCCCGAGTTCATTCCCGATGTTTTTGCCCTTTCAATGAAGATCCTGCTTAGTGAGGCGTAAGCAATGCGCTGTTCATCCAGGTCGTCAGTAACCATGATTTTTGTGCTGAGTGCCACGAGTTCATTGCCCTTGTTCATATTTTTTGCACCCAGCGCAATGGCATTTGCAGCGACCTTCGCTTCCGCCACATCACCGTCGATGAGCGCAGTGGTCAGCTTCATATAATGCGTATACACCGAATTCAGGAGGTCATCTTTTAAACTCACCCTATGAAAGCCGGCAGCAGGTGCTGTTACCAACGCAGGTTGAGCAACAGTATCTACTTCCTCTTCGGAAGCTTTCGGATTCTTACAGGCGGCCATCATCGTAATTACCGCAGCCATGAACAATAGTTTGTTATAGTTAATCATCGTTATATTTTCAACGTTCATCATCATTATTTTCTGATCTGGTTTTCGGATTCTTTTTTACCCGGCTAAACCGGATTTTTACCTTTTTTGAGTACATATTCACTGTACAACAGGTAAGCTCCGGTCATCACCACTTCCGTACCATTCTCCAAACCTTCAGTAATCAGGACCCTTCCCTCCTGCGCTGTTCCGGTACGGACTTTTCGTGGCTCAAAATGATCTTTCCCTGTTTTTACCCAGATGTGTGCCGCTTTTCCATCCTGTATCACTGCATCCTCAGGAAGGCTGAGCCCGCCTGCCGACTTTACCTGTGGCAGAAAGACATTTGCCTGTGCTCCGGGCTGCCATTGGTGGTTGACATTGGGGATACTTCCGCGGATCTGGCTCAGCTGGGTGGCCGATTGTAAGGATGGATTGATAAAGGATACCTTCATCAGCTGAGGCTGATCTTCCCAACCGGGAATCACCACCTTCATCTGTTGACCCAGCTGGATCGCAGCGGCTTCATTCGGATAGAGATCCGCTTCAACCCAAAGGGTGTCGTAACCTTCGAGGCGCATGATGGAAGCACCTTCTGTTACATATTGACCCTGGTTAACAGCAAGCTCTGCCACAATACCACTCTGAGGCGCAAAAAAAGTAACCATAGGACTTTTCTTCTGTGTTTTTAAGAGCTGCACAACCTGGGCCTGCGACTGCCCATACCGCAGCAGTTTCTGTTTTGCGGACTCCAGCAGCTGCAGTTCAATTTTGTCGCCGGGAAATTGTTTCTCCTGCGCTGCAGCCATCAGGTATTCCTGTTGCAGCGTAGCCAGCTCCTCTGAATACAACTGGTAAAGGGGCTGTCCTTTTTTGACCATCACACCGGTCTCCCGAATGTAGAGCTGCTCCACCCTTCCCGCAATGCGGCTGCTGATATAGTTGCTTGCTTCCGGGTTGACCACCAGACGGCCATTGAGCTGACGTGCCCCGGAAAGACCGCTTTCTCCAACCACGGCAGTGGTAATATTGGCCAGTGCCTGCCGCTGCTGGTCGATCACCAGCAGCTGTTCATTGCTGTTTTTTTCAAAAAGCACCAGGTCCATCCCACAAATCGGGCAGCTGCCCATCTCTTCCTTGATGACCTGCGGATGCATGGGACAGGTATAAGTCAGCTTTTTTGTGCTGCCGGCGGCCCGCTTCGGCGTTTCCGAACAGGCCGTCAGCATTAGCGAAGGCAGCAGTGCCACGACAGCCAGATGTTTCAAAAAAAGTTTTCTTTCCATATCCATTATTGCGGTAAATTTTCTTTCATTTTTATAAAACTTTCACTATCCACAAGATAGGCGGCATTGCTACTGAGCTCCCAACTGCCGATGTCCTCGCGGACCTGTACCATCCCCTCGGCGGTCAGGCCGGATTTGACAAGTTTCGGCACAAACACCGCTCCTTCTTTCTTAAACACGACGCTACTGTTACCTACAGCAACCAATGCAGCTTGAGGCAGCCACCAGCTGGCGGCAACAGAAACAGGCACCTTTGCTGTCAGTAACTCTCCCGCCTTAAATCCCGCAGCGGGCATATAGGCGCGCAGGAGCGTAAAACTTTGCCCTGCTTTAAAAACCGGCTGAATCAGGGCCACGGTCGCCAATTTGCTTTGTGCTTTATCTGCCGTGCGGTAAAAAATCATTCGGTCGCCCTTACGGATATATGCCGAAAGCTGAGGCCTGACCGAAAATTCGGCCACCAGACCTGAAGTATTGTAAATGGTAAACAAGGATTGACCGGCAGCTACATACTGACCGGGGCGCAGCATCAGCGGACTGCTCGAAACAGGGCCGGCAGCATTGGTTTGCGCAGCAGGAGCTGCTGATCCTCCCCCCATATTGTCCATGCCCGAACCTGCAGCCTCTGCTGCTGCCGGAGCCGGAGCTGCTACTGGGACTGCGCTCTTTTCCAGGATATAACCATCGGCATTGCTATATACAGGAATGCGGTAATCCGGCTTTCCGATATGGAGCACCTTATCAATGTCACGACCGCTCATGCCCAGCAGCTGTAGCTTGTGACGGGCAGCGCGGATGAGCTCCGTATCGTTACCCTTATGAAGATACAGCAATTCCTGCTGCGCCGCCGCAAGCTCCGGGGAGTAGATTTCCATGATCAGCTGCCCTTTTCTGACGGACTGATAATTGAAATTGATGTACAGTTGTTCAATACGCCCGGCAATCCTGCTGGAGATGTTGTGTTCATTCCTGGTATCATAGGTGATCAATCCCTGTAGCTCTTCTGTAAAAATGCGGCTGCCATAGCTGGCTTTGATCACAGACAGCCGCGACACCACCTGCTCATTGGCTGGTTTCAGCAGCTGCGACAAGTTACTGTCCACTTGCAGTGCTCCCGGATCATGATGATTACCCTGTGGCTTCTGACGGCATGAAGAAAGTGCTGCAACGCTCAGCAACAGCACTGCCATTAACGTCCCACTAGCGATAGCGTTCTTTCTCATAATCTACAATCATTAAGTAAAGCTTTAGTTTTTCATCCAGCACGCTGGTCTGCATCATCGTCAGGGCCTCCCAGGCACTGATCACCTCCGGCAGTTCCATTTTATTCTCCCTGTAGGTCAGGAAATTAATGTCCAGTGTTTTCTGTAGGGTAGGAATAATTTTATCCTCCATTGCGGTGATGCGCTTTTCCATCGACTCGATCTCATACTGCATGCCGTAGAGCATCCCCTGCGTTTCCTGCAGCATGGCGGACTTCTCCTTTTCCATGGCCATGACCTCGTAAGTCATCCCTTTTACCTCAGATTTATACATCTTCGACGACCAGGGTGCGATGGGAATGCTGACCATTCCCATGACGCTGAACGCTTTGGGCATCATTTTCGTCAATGGCGACATGTGGTCAAAGCGCAGCCTGAAATCCGGGCGGCTCTGCATTTTCATTGCTTCAATGTTCAGCTTCATGGAGGCAATATTATGGTCCATCTTGTGGATGTCCTTTCTGTCCAGGGCCAGCTCTGCAGTATCAATCACTGCCGCCGGATGAAACTCAGGGTCATACAAGGTATCAATAGAAAATGTGGCATTGCCCGGCCTGTTCATGAGGCTGTTGAGCCAGGCCTGCGATTTGCCCATGTCTCCCTCCAGCATGCGGATCATATTTTTATTTTCTTCCAGCTTTGCTGTGGCGGCATATACATTTCCCAGCTTCGACTGGTTATAGGGATAGCGGATTTCCTCAATTTTCTTCATCCGCAGCATGATCTTCTCATTCAGCTGCAGTACTTTCGTCTTTTGCGCAGCAACCAGCCAGGTATAATACAACCGTTTGGCCTGTGCCTTATAGTCGTTCAGTGTGATGCCACGACCATCAAGCTCTGCATTTGCCTTGGATTCCAGGTATTTTTTGTTGGCATTCAGTTTCGCGGGATTGGGAATGTCCTGCTCCAGCTGAACCATTAGTGACCCTTTATCACGGTCTTCCATCACCTCCTGACCAGGGTATGGCGTCATAAACGTCCCTACCCCAACCATGGGGGCCATCCAGGCGGTAGCAGCCTTTGCAGTATATTTGTATCCCTCTGCCCTTAATCCATAAGACTGAAGCAAGAGGTTATTCCGATCTATGCGTTTTAAGATGGTATCCAGGCTGAGCTGCTGCTGAGCGCCGGTAGCCGGCACCGTCTTTTCCTGTGCGATGGAACCCATGGGAAACAGCACCAGCATGACGGCGATTTTTCTAATGTTGTACATCGTGCACCTCCAGTTTTCCATATTTTTTTAATTCATATTCTTTAGACATCAGAAAGATGAGCGGCGTCACCAGGAGGATATGTGTCGATGAGGTCAGCACCCCCCCGATCATTGGCAGGACGATGGGCTGCATTACATCTACCCCAACACCTGTAGCCCACAGTACCGGTACCAGGCCGAACAATGACACGCACACCGTCATGAGTTTCGGTCGGAGTCTTCTCGCAGCCCCATAGATGACATGCTCACGAAGGTCGTCCACAGTAATGGTTTCACTGGAGTTTCCTTTTTGTTTGATCAGTTGTTGCATGGCATCGTTGAGGTAGATGACCATCACGATTCCGGTCTCCACAGCAATGCCGAAGAGGGCAATGAACCCCACGGCCACGCCGACAGAAAGGTTCACATGCCAGATCCAAATCATGTAAGCACCTCCGATGAGGGCAAATGGCACGGTAATCAAGCTGAGGAAGGCCTCCCTCAGGGAATTAAAGGCAAAGTATAAAGAAAAGAAGATGATGATCAGCACCACGGGAGCAATCCACATCAGGGTCTGCTTGCCACGGATCAGGTGTTCATACTGTCCGCTCCATTCCAGAAAATAACCTTCAGGAAGCATTCCTCCGGTTTTATTCAGCTTCTCCATCGTTTCCTGTACGGTACTCCCCAGGTCCCTGTCGCGCACATTGAACATCACCGCACCACGAAGAATCGCATTGTCGGAGCTGATCATTGGTGGTCCATCTTCGAATTTGACATCCGCCACGGCCGACAGCGGCAGTTCACCAAAGGCGCGCGACTGCAGTGGAATGCGCTCAATCTGGGCCAGGCTGTTTCGATATTCCTGTGCCAGGCGTACAGCGATGGAAAAGCGCTGTCTGCCTTCAATGGTATTGCCGATTGTTGCGCCTCCTAATGCCGTTTCCACTACCTGGTTGACATCATCCACATTCAGTCCATACCGCGCCAGTTCTTCTCTTTTGATATTTATCGACAGGTATTTTCCTCCTGTAATTGGTTCTACATATAAGTCGCTGACGCCGGCTGTCCCTTCCAGTGCCGTTCTGACCTGCTCAGATACAGAGGCGATGGTATCCAGGTTTTGGCCGAATACCTTAATGCCGACATCAGTACGGATGCCTGTAGCCAGCATATTGATCCTGTTGATGATGGGTTGTGTCCATCCGTTTACCACACCGGGAATCTGCAGTTTAGCATCCAGCTCATTGATGATGTCTTTTTTGGTAAGTCCCTCACGCCACTCCGTTTTCGGTTTGAGGGTAATGATGGTCTCTATCATACTGATTGGGGAGTTGTCGGTCGCCGTACTTGCGCGGCCCGCTTTACCCAGAACCTTATCAACCTCCGGTACAGACTTGATGATCTTGTCCTGTACCTGCAGGATTCGCTTGGCTTCCGCATTGGACACATCAGGAAGCGTCACGGGCATGAACAGAATGCTCTGTTCATCCAGGGGAGGGATAAACTCTGTACCCAGGTTTTTCAACAGGGGGACGGTGATCAGCAGGGCAATGATATTGATGGCCAGCGTTGTTTTGCGCCATTTGAGCACTTTACGGATGACGGGTTCATATATTTTCTCCAGCACCCGGTTTACCGGGTTGGCGTGGTCAGGCTTAAACTTCCCTTTCATAAAAAAGGAGATCAGTACCGGTGCGAGGGTGATGACCAGCAGGGCATCCACCAGCATGATAAAGGTCTTGGTAAAGGCCAGCGGGTGGAATAGCTTCCCTTCTTGTCCCGTCAGCATAAATACCGGTAGGAAAGAAGCGATGATGATAATTGTCGCAAAGAAAACACCTCTCGACACCTGTTTGCTGGACTTTGTAATCACCTCCAGGCGATCCGCTTCAGAAATCCAGTCCGGGGATTTGCGGAAGCGATTTTTTAACCACTTGATCATGATTGACTTGTTTTTTGTTGGTCCTTTTCCCATATCGCATATCGTTCTGCAAGGTGCTTGTAAGCATTTTCACTCATGATGATGCCATTGTCGACAATCACGCCTATCGCCAGGGCGATCCCTGTGAGCGACATGATGTTGGAAGAAATGTCAAAGGCATTGAGCAGGATGAAACTTCCAGCTATAGTAATCGGAATCTGAATGATGATACTGAGCGCACTGCGCCAGTGAAAAAGAAAAACAATCACGATGAGCGACACGACAATCATCTCTTCAATGAGTGTATGTGTAATGGAATCTACAGACTCTTTGATCAGCTCCCCCCGGTCGTACACAATATCAAACTTTACCCCCTTCGGCAACCCTTTGGAGACTTCTTTCATTTTGGCTTTCACCTGATCGATCACCTTGGCCGCATTTTCACCATAGCGCATCACTACGATGCCTCCTGCCCGCTCGCCCTCACCGTCCTGGTCGAAAATGCCCAGCCTGGTTTCGCCCGTCATCTGGACCGTTGCGATATCGGCAACGCGTACCGGCACCCCCTGTTGATTTTTCACAGCGATGTTGGAAATCTCGGCCACCGACTGCAGGTAACCGGAGGTTTTGATGATGTAACCGATGTCGCTCATCTCAAACTTGCGCCCACCCGACTCATTGTTGTTGCTCCTTACCGCTGCAATCACCTCAGGAACAGTGATCTTATAATACAGCAGTTTATTCGGATCCACATTGATCTGGTATTGCTTCTGAAAACCTCCGAAGGAAGCAATTTCACTCACCCCAGGTACCGTCTGCAGGGCAAACTTCACATACCAGTCCTGAATGGCACGTTGTTCACCAAGGTCCATATCAGGGGCATCCAGCGTATACCACAACACGTGACCTACACCTGTACCGTCGGGACCAAGCTGTGGCGAGGCCCCTTCCGGGAGTGTCCTGGAGATGGTGCTGATTTTTTCCAGCACCCTTTCGCGGGCCCAGTAGATGTCCACATCATCTTCAAAGATGACGTATATGAAGCTCATGCCGAACATGGAGGAACCACGTACGTATTTGATCTTCGGAAGTCCCTGCAGGTTTGTCACCAGAGGATAGGTCACCTGATCTTCAATGAGCTGAGGCGCGCGGCCCATCCATTCGGTGAATACAATCACCTGGTTCTCCGAAAGATCAGGAATTGCATCTATGGGATTCTTTTTAACCGCATAAATCCCCCATACGAACAGTCCGGCGGCGAGCAGTAACACGATAAACCGGTTCTGCATCGACCATTCTATAATTTTATGTACCATGATCTATAATGATAGCTATCTAATGACCCTCTTTCTTTTGTTTGTTATCTGTCAATGAAGACTAGTGTTTCATGGTAGACTTGATTTTGCCTGTACGGTCATACTGACAGCAGGTAGGCAGCTTTTTATAGGCAGCTGTAGTAGCTTTGAACTTTTCCGTATCATAACCTACAGCAGCAACCTTTTTCTGTACTTCGTCGTTACTCAATTTTGAAGCATCATAGTTTACTTTAAGGATTTTGGTTTCTTTGTCCCAGTTGGCGGAATTTACGCCGGGCACTTTCAGTGCAGTTTCAATTGTTTTTTTACACATGCCGCAGTTACCGAGCACTTTGATACTGTCAGTTTTGGTTTGTGCGAATACAGCACTACCGATAAAGGTCAATGCGACCACAGATAGGAATCTGAATGATTTCATAAGAATAGTTTTTAAGAAAAAATGAAATGGAAAAATTGGGCTACATCATGTAGCAGGGGCAGGAATCTGCCGGATTACAAAAGAAAGAGGGTATTATATTCTGTAGGTACAGTTTTTTATGAAGACAGGAACGGGCTGCCCATCGGGCGGCGCATTGCTGAAAGCAGCTTTGTTAAGGACTGCAGGAAGTGCTACGTCGTCACTCAGAAATATCGGCGTCGACAAAATAGCCACTGAGGGTGCATTAAAATCGTATACCGTCTGATTGACTTTCTGTGAATTGTCAACCTTCACCTGCTGCTGTTCATCCTTACAGCAGGATTTGGTTTTCGACTTACTGGTAGGCATGCCACAGTAGTCACATTTGTCTTTTTTATGCTGATGAAGACCCCAGCTGACCAATTCCCCCATGCAGTAATGAAAGTGCACAGTCGCCCCACTGGAAACACCCAGGTAAAAAATGGCGAGTATAGTCAACAGGGTTCTTTTCATTGCAGATCAAATATGATCATTTCCAGGCAAATATATTTATATAATTCGGAATATGTTTTACAGAATTCCTAAATTTCTTCTGCTACATAACCTGCATCGGCCAGCGAAGACTTGATTTCAGCAGTATTCAGCGTTTCATTTCCTTGTATTGTAAGAATCTTATCTGCCGAACTGGTGTCTACTTCCCAGTTGGAGATCGAGGCGATTTTGTCCAGAAAAGGAGTTACCGTAGCGATACATCCGCCACATTTGATGTTTGTTTTAAACTTTAAAGTTTCCATATTGATATTAGTAATCGTTTAATTGTGAATATTGTTTTCTGTCAATAATTGATGTAAGCATTGAAGTGGTTTGTTGTTATTCATAAGTTTGGTTTCAGCCATCAATCAAAACCTGATGAATTTCAGTCTGAGGCTATTGCTCACCACCGAGACGGAGCTCAGCGCCATTGCGGCACCTGCAATCATCGGGTTCAGGAGGAAGCCATTTACCGGGTAAAGCAATCCTGCAGCCAGGGGAATCCCAATCAGGTTATAGATAAATGCCCAGAACAGGTTTTGCCGGATGGCGCGGACGGTAAGCCTGGAGAGGCGCAGGGCTTTTGGCACCTGCATCAGCTCAGAAGAGACCAGCGTAATTTTCGCCACGTCAATCGCAATGTCAGAGCCCCTGCCCATGGCAATAGACACATCGGCCTGGGCCAAAGCCTGACTGTCATTGATGCCGTCACCAATCATGGCGACCATCTGCCCTTCCGCCTGCAGCTGCTCAATAAATTTAGCCTTATCTGAAGGCAGCATTCCAGCTTCAAAATGATCGATGCCCACTTTCGAAGCTACCGCTTCAGCCGTCTTCCGGTGGTCACCCGTCAGCATATATACCGCAATCCCCTGTGCTTTCAGCAAGGCAATTGCTTTGGAAGAACTCTCTTTGATCTTGTCGTTGATGGCCAGTGCCGCGAGCACCTGGTTTTCCGCACAGAAATAAACAACTGTCTGCGCCTGCTCTTCCCATTGAGCCACTTCAGCAATGAGCTGCTCAGGTAACGTGAGCTGTTCATCGTCCAGCATCTTGGCGCTTCCCAGGAGGTATCGGTTGCCATCGACCTTGCCCTCCAGCCCTTTACCGGTGATGCTTTTAAAGTCAGTAACCGAGGCAGGCCTTACCTGCTCTGTTTTCAGATAGGCCACCACTGCTGCTGCGAGCGGATGCTCGGAGGCCTGCTCCAGTCCCATCAGGACTTCTTTAAATGCGGCTTGCCTGTCGTCGCCAGTGATGGCCCAGTTGAGCGCATTCACAACCGGTTTTCCAGATGTAATAGTACCTGTTTTATCCAGCACCACAGCAGTCACCTTATAAGCAAGCTCCAGTGCCTCAGCGTCTTTAATGAGAATACCATTTTCAGCACCTTTACCTACACCCACCATAATGGCCGTAGGTGTGGCAAGGCCGAGTGCACAGGGACAGGCAATGACCAGCACCGTGACCATGGCAAGCAAGCCTTGTGTAAAGGCATGCTCGCCACCGAGCAGGAGCCATAACCCTAGAGTGAGCAGGGCGATCAACATCACTACCGGCACAAAAATACCAGCAATCTTATCTACCAGTTTCTGTACCGGAGCTTTAGAGCCCTGTGCTTCCTGCACGAGCTTAATGATCTGGGCGAGCATCGTCTGGCCTCCCACCTTAAGGGCACGAAAGCGGAAACTTCCTTTCTGGTTGATGGTCCCTGCAAAGACAGGATGGTCTTTCTCTTTCCATACCGCCAGGGGTTCTCCGCTGATCATGCTTTCATCGACATAAGAGTTTCCCTGCTCAACCTTTCCATCGACGGGAATTTTCTCTCCCGACCTCACCAGCAATAAATCACCCGGCTTGACATCGGTCACAGGAATTTCCTGTTCTCCATGGTCTGTAACCAGTAAGACGGTCTTCGGCTGCAATCCGATCAGCTTTTTAATGGCCGAGGAAGTATTTGACTTTGCACTTTCCTCCAGCAGCTTACCGATCATGATGAAGACGATCACTACTGCCGCTGCCTCGAAATAGACATGCGCATGCAGGCCCCGCTGATGCCAGAATTCCGGATTTAAGGTATTGAAAACGCTGAACAGGTAGGCGATGCCCGTGCTGAGTGCAACCAGGGTATCCATGTTTGCGCGACCATGTGTTGCCTGTTTCCAGGCGTTGATAAAAAAGGGGCTTCCGAACACAAAAAGCACCGGGCTGGTTAAGGCCAGCATATAATAATTGCCATAAGGCATGTCCATAAAAAACATACCGATGACGACCACAGGCAGACTGAGTATTGCTGCAGCGATGGTCCTCTTTTTTAAGGACTGATAATTGTCGTTCTGTATCTCCTGCTGGAGCTGATCCGCACCTTCCGTTTCAATGATGAGGTCGTACCCTACCCCCTGGACTGCTTTTTGAAAAACTTCAACTGAGGTGACTGCAGGTTCGTAACTTACCTTTACAGACTGTGTCGCATAGTTTACCTCTGCCGAGCTGACACCCTTCTGTGCGGCGATCATCGACTGAACACTGGCCGCACAGCCGGCACAAGTCATGCCCAACACAGGTATCGAAATGGTTTCCATATAATTATTAACGGGTTAGATCTTCAAAATATGCCAAAATACTTCTTTAAGGCCAATACAAAGATAAGCAGCATCCAGCAACTGCTTTTTATAATATTCCAGAAAAGATTTACATAATAACGGTATGGATTAACATTCAGCTAAAAAAAGAAAGGTCGAATGTAAAAAATATCATTTTTTGTTGTGCTTATATAAATCAAATATTATTTTTTTGGTAGCTTTGTCATTATTTATTTTTTATTGATACACCATGACAGGTAAATAAAGAATTCTGCTATGTTAACGTGATCTTATCTCTATGACCTACCTCAGTTTTGAAAGCAAAGAATTATAGCATCCCACTGATCTATATCATGCTTGGTGTCCTCTGGATTATGCTGAGTGATGTGTTGTTGGGTACCTTACGACAAACCCTTCCTGCAAAAGTCATTCCTTATGCCGATACGATCAAGGGCATATTTTTCATTTTCTTTACTGGTTTTCTTTTATACCTGCTGATCAAAAGAGATAGGAATCGTATGATTGCGAGCGACAACAGGAGGATGGCGGAAATCGTCGATAAGATGAACAACATGATCATCATTTCAGATACCTCAGGAAACATCAGCTGGGTCAACCGTGCATTTGTGAACATTACCGGTTATGCGATGCATGAAGCTATTGGAAGAAAACATGGCGACCTCTTATATGGACCAAAAACAGACATGGAGGTCGTAAAGGCACTCAATCAGGCCATATATAACAAAGTCTTTTTTAGTGGCGAGCTGGTGAATTATGGCAAACATGGAAACGAATACTGGTCGCAGTTTAACTTTTCACCAATGTTCAATTCGCGCGGCGGCCTGGAAGGATACATTTCTGTGGAGAACAACATCAATGACAGCAAGCTAAAAGAAGACGAAATCGTCCGTCAGCATGAAAAGCTGAAGGCAGTCTCCTGGCTGAACTCACATGAGATCAGGAAACCTGTAGCTTCCATACTGGCACTGACAGACCTGCTGACTGACGAAAAAGATGAGGAAGAACGGAAAGAGCTTCTTGATTACCTGATACAAAGTACGACCGAACTGGACCACATCATACACCAGATTAACGAAGAAGCGGCAGTTAAATAATATTCAGGGCTACTGTTAAACACCTCTTTCCACAGATACGGTCACTCCAATCACACGGTTAATACAGTTCAGGAATACCATTAAAAATACCAATACTAAACGGTCCGCAGCATTTCCCTATGTCTGTAAATGTTATCCGGAAATCAGCTGATACCGGAGCGTTCTTATTCCTTGAATAGGTTGATCTTCAAATTGATCTCAAAATCACCTCCAGTACGCTGCCGCTCACCTGCCAGCTGACTTGTATAAAATCCCTGAATAAAGTAACGGTCATAGTTTACACCCACGCCAAATGTAGAACTCTTGTCGCTGTGGTACATCGCCAGGAAGGAAATTATATTTTTCTCCAGCTTCAGGTTGGTACCGATATCCCAGATGTTATCAATGTCTTTTGCTCCCCTGAAGCTGATTTTAGGTTCCAGCGACAAAACATCCAATTGAGTGCCGATTTTGTAGGATACCGCAGCGAAGTAGGTAGAACCATCAATCGTATTCTGGTCGTCCTTTTCGAAGAACTTTTTAAGGTTTGGCAGCGCCGCCTGCATGGTCAACCGATCATTGGTATAAGCAATACCGAAATCACCATCGATATAAGCTTTACGCTGATTGAAGCGCTCTGCGAGGATATCATCCGGTTCCGCAATGATGTTGTTATTGTCCAGTCGTTCTTTCATCACCCCAAGAGAAACACCGAAATGAAGACTCTTTTTATCGCCATTTAATGGCAGGTGGTAAGCGTAAGTTCCCATCACACGCGTACGGCCGATCAGACCAGCCTTATCATTATACAGATTGAGTCCGACACCCACTTTATTATAGCGGTAATCACCACTCACAGCCATGGTTACCGGAGAGCCAGGGATAGAACGCCATTGATTTCTGTAGCTGATGTTCATGTTCAGACCTTCGTCCATTCCCGCAAAAGCAGGATTGCTGATGTATTGATTTTCATAATATTGGGCACCCAGCGGCCTGATCTGTCCTGCTGCCTCATTCATGCAACTCAGCAGACCCAAGGTCGCGAATCCCGCCAATATGCGCTTTGTATTTATCATTGTATTATTTATAATCTTTTTTATTCCGGACCTGATATTTCAGGTCCTTTACTTTCGTCTATCCTGCCAGTGTTTGTTCGAGATGATTTACCCTTTTTCTGCATTTCCTTTTAAAGAACAGGCGATCATTTTAACCAGGTGTATCTACTCTTTGACCGGTGCTACCATTTGACACAGGTACTACTCTTTGATACAGGTGCTACTCTTTGACAATAGAGATGAAGCCTGCTTTTTTGGCTTTACCTGAATCAATATAAAGGATGTAGTAATAAGTATCTTCAGGAAGCGGGTTGCCATTGAATTTTCCGTCCCAGGTATTGTCGTAGCCAATCATGGAGAATACCACCCGCCCCTCTCTGTCATAGATTTTCAGTTCATTATTGGGATAGAGGTGTATATTTTTAACAATCCAGAAGTCATTCACACCATCCCCGTTGGGAGTAATCATGTTGTTGGCTTCAATGTCCTTGTAGGGAGTAGCAGCAGTAGATTCCATCGTTACTGCAGTCAGATCCGAGAAGCTGATTGGCGCACTGAAGAGTTGCCCTATGTAACGTTCAGCAGGATTCACCGCACTTTCCTTCACGAGGCTGAAGTCTTTATAATTGCTGCTGGTTGTTCCCGAATAAGCCAGAACAAGGTCTTCTGCTCTGTTTCCGTTAAGTTCAATATTGGCGTAGGTCAATGCAATCTCGCCTTCAAAGGTCGCCGGTCTGCTGAAGCGGTACATGCGTTGGATACTGTTGAACTTTGGCCAGATCACTACGGTTGCTTCTTTTGTCACCATCAGGTTGTTCATGCCCCAGTCGTTGGAAGGGACAAGCGTCAGACCTTCCGTGCTGAACACAGTTCCGTTCTGAATGAAGAGTCCTTCAGAGCCTACTTTCAGCTGTGCGGAAGCAGCAGTTGAGCACAACAGCCCTATGGCTAAGTAAATGGTATATATGCGGTTCATTATTGTATTTTCTTTAAGATGCTGTTGATCTGCTCCTGTTGCAGCTTCATCTGTTCTTCCTGCCTGTTCACTTGTTCCTGTTGTTTGACCATCAGCGTTTTCAATGTTTCAATCTGTTGCTGTTGTTCTTTAACCGCCTGGATCAGGACACCTGTAAGCTGGGTATAGTCGACTTTAAAAAATCCGTCAGCCCCCATGACAACCATCTCCGGATACACCTTTCTGAGCTCCTGGGCAATGACACCAATCTTCGGTCCTGCAGCATATTTGTGCTGGTCTTTATATTCGTATACCACTCCCCTCATCTGTTCCAGATTTTGTAGTACGGTAGTCAGTGTTTTAATATTTGTCTTCAACCGTTCATCCGAAGGAATGGCAAAATTTCCGTTGACAGTGACATCATGAGCAGTCAGGTTCTGTGCGAAGAAAGCATCACCGGCAGTATTAAAAGTAAGTCCTCTACCCTCTGTGCCATCGTTGCTCAGTGCATATACGCCCAGTTTAAGGTTCGTGGCTGCCTGGTGATTACCCAGGTTATCTTTACCTGCAGCAGCTGCCGTTTCCAGTCCGAGGTCCACATATTTTTTAGTAGCTGCCTCCTGATCCAGCGTAGGGTCAATCAGATTTTTCAATTTAAAACCTCCGAAATCAACGTCAGCCATTGCAGGGCCAAATCCGCTGATCGTAATATTTTCCTTTGCTGTTGATATGGCATTTCCGCTGGCATCACCGATGAACAGCTGGCCATCAGCCAGTTTATTATCCAGAGGCACCCAGGCTGTTCCATTATACACATACAACCTGTTTTCAGTAGTATTGTAATAAGTATCACCAGCAACTGCACCTGTAGGTGCTGTTGGACCAGCAGGAGTTTTTGTGGTCTTGGAGTCTACATATTTTTTTGTTGCCGCATCCTGGTCTGCAACCGGATCAGCAACATTGGTCAATTTAAAGTTGGTGGTACCGTCCCCGAAGGCGACATCTGCTTTTGCAGCCCCCAGATCACTCAGTAGAATAGTGTTTTTGGCGACCGCTTCTGCCTTATTGCTGGCATCCCCTACCAGCACATGATCTGTCGCCAGTGTCAGCGATTCAACAGCACTTGTCTTCGTGTCGACATAATTTTTCGTTGCAGCATCCTGGGCAAATATCGGATCTGCCAGGAAGCTGATTCCATATTGGGTAGTCACATCACCCATGACTACATTTTCTGCTGCCTTACCAAAGCCGCTTATGGAAATCGTATTTTTTGCTACCGCCCTCGCCTGCCCCGTAGCATTTCCGACGAACAGATTTCCTGTCGGCAATGCCAATGAAGTTGAAGGCGTTTTGAAGAGGTCGTCAATGTATTTTTTTGTGGCAGCGTCACCATCTGCCAGCGGTAACCCCAGGTTGTTTAGTAAAAAGCCACCCAGATCGATATTAGATGTGGCAGCGCCGAATCCATTTAAGGGTAATGCGGAAGGTAATATTTCAGCAGCCTTTCCATCTGCGCCACCCAAAAATAAACTTCCTGTAGTCAGGTTGATATTTGCGGCAGCAACCGTCTTTGTATCAACATATTTTTTGGTTGCCGCATCCTGATCCGCTGCCGGATCAGCAAGTCCGGTCAGTTTGAAATTGCCGAAGGCGACATCCCCTGCAGGAGTACCAAAGCCACTCAGGGGAATAGCCGTCTTTGCCGTGGCCGTGGCCACATTTGAAGCACTACCTACATAGAAATTGCCTGAAGCCAGAGAAAGATTACCGGCATTGACCTGACGGGTGTCCACGTAATTTTTTGTAGCCGCATCCTGCGCTGCAGCGGGATCAGCCATATTGATGATCTTATAATTTCCTCCGGCGACACCGCTTCCCATGGAAACATTGGCGCCTGCTTTATCAAAACCACTGATTGGAATGAGGTTTTTTGCGATAGCCGTTGCTTTATTAGTGGCATTCCCCACAAACATACTGTTGTTGGCGAGGGTTAGGTTTCCGGAAGCGGACATGAGTGCATCCACATAACTTTTCGTGGCTGCATCTGAGGCGCCCGAAGGATTTGCCAGGTTGGTGATCTTGAAATTAGTGATGCCATCTCCGAAGGAAACGTTATCCGTAGGGTTTGCAAAGCCATTCAGCGGAATTTTGGATTTATTCAGTTTTTCATCTGTAATTGCGAGTGGCTTGATGGTCAGCATACCAGTATTGTTAATCTCAGCATCACCGGACAAGGTTACTGATACTGCAATATCAGAAGCATTACCAACAAAGATATTTCCACTTTTAAGGACGTTATCCAGTGGCACCCATGTGCTGCCGTTGTACACATACAGTCTGCGGTCAGAGGTATTATGGAACAGATCACCTGCCTTAGTCACAATGGTCTGGGTATCGGGATTGGCGTTTCCACTGGGCGTTGATCCGTTTGTTGATATTTTAAGCCATCCTATTCCATTATAGATATAAGTATTGTCTTCGTCTTTATTGAAAAACATATCCCCTGTTTTCGCCGGGTTAGGAAATTCAGCAGAAGTACCGCTGGAGATACCGCCTCCTCCTACCGGCACCCAGCCGTTTTCAGTATAGGCATAAAGTTTCTTTTCTGTTTTATTGTAAAACAAGTCGCCAAACTTACCGGTAGCAGGAATTTCCGCATCAGTACCGGACTTGAAGCCCCGGATGTCCTTGTCAATATTCGCCAAAGCAATATTCTGCATGGAAATCCTAAGGTTCTCATTCGCATTTTCGGCATCATAGGTGACCAATGGATAACCATTTTCCGTCGGTCGAAAGAGTGTTCCGGTTTGAAATAACGCAGGGTAGTTATTCCAGTCTGCTGTCGCACCTGACAAGTAAGTCACATCAACCGTTATGTTGGAGCCTCCACCTGCTTCCTTTGTAATTTTATCAATTCTAAATAATTTTCCTTCATAGTCAGCAATAAAATCACCTTTCAAAATTTCATCAGCGGTACGAATATATAGCGGATCCGTAAAGGTACCTTCCACAGAATAATTGGAACCAGGGCTCGAAGGGGCATCACTCACACCCGTAATCAGAAAGCGTCCGTTGAGTGGCGTTTGTGCATTGCTGTTCAAGCTAAATAACCCGAACAACAAACTTGAAATTATGTATCTGAATATTTTCATTAGCTCCTCATCGATCTTTGAATTTCAGCTCCGTTTCCTTTGTCTAAAAAGTAACCCTGAATGTCCATTTTTTATATCCACCTAACGTGAAATATGTTTTTACAGTGTTGTCAGCTATCCCCTGGATGGCTAGAAAATAGGAGTTGACCAAAGCAATCGTCCTCGTTGGTGAAGCCGACCGATCATAAAGAAATATTCCTCCTGGATATAGCCCATCAGCATCAGAATTGGCTATGGTTTTGTCCATATAGATATAGTCCATTGTCAAATTTGGACTTGCACCTTGTGCATTTGCTTCACCAAGCAATGCGTTGTCTCCATTAATCTGAACACTTTGAAGGACTACACCCTGAGGAATAGTAAATTCAAATAAGTTAGGAAATCCCGAAGGTGAGCCATCTTGTTTACGACCTGCCTTCTGAACTACAGTAACCCCCGGTCCGGATGCATACACATAAACTGCAGCGTGACCACTTGGACGGTACATTTGCATACCACCGCCACTTCCGCCGCCTGTTGCGGGAGCTACCCATGTTGCTGCCGTTCCGGCACCATTTACAGTCAGCACTTTATTGGCATCAGCTGTGGTGATGTCTGCAATTTTGTTGAGTTTAGTTTTATCCCCAGGGATCATCAGACTAGCATCAGTTGTTGATCCTGCCGGGATGGTTGCCGATGTTCCTGTACTTGAGTTTACTGCGCCCGCAGTTGCAGAGCTGGTATAGGTCAGATTCGTCGCTCCACCAGTTCCACCGCCACCAGAACCGCTCTTCGCAGCAGTAATGCGTCCTTGCGCATCCACAGTAATATCAGCGGAGGTATAAGAGCCAGCAGTTACTGCCGTTGCAGCCAGGCCGACGGTTGGATTTCCGGAAACCCCGTTTCCATTGGTCACATCTAGACCTGTACCTGCGGTGATCGTGCGTGCAGCAAGCGTACCATCGGCAGTTTTTGCGACCACGCCATTTGCTGTCAGACCGGAAAGTGCAGTCAGGTTTACATGTTTATCCTGCTTGCTTGCATCGGCGGCAGCAGTGATGGTGATATTGGCAGAGCCATCAAATGCAACTCCATTTATTGTCCTTGCAGTAGTCAGCTTATCCGCTGTAGCCGCTTTTGTAGCCGTACCAGTCAGGTTCGCCGTGATGGTTCCCGCAGTAAAGTTTCCTGAAGCATCCCTTTTGACGATGGTACCCGCCGTATTGGCATTTGTTGCCGCATTGGCCAGGTCAACACCTGTTTTGATGTTAGCCGCAGATGCACCACCAACCTCAGAGACTCTTGGCGCATCAGCAGTACTGGTTGTACCGGCTAAGTCGCCGCCCAATCTTACAATACCTTTTGTTGTAGAACTTGCATCACCCGCCCCGGCAGTCACCTGAGCATCAACATAAGTTTTTACTGCTTTTGCAGAAGGATATTTGGTATCCGATGCAGCATCTGTGCCGCTGATGCTGATCGTTTTATTGCTGACATCCTCTTTATCACCAATGCCAAGTTCTGTTTTCAATTGAGCTGGAGTAACCTGCCCCAGTGTTGTTGCACTCGTTGCTTTGATGTAGTTACCTGCAGTATAGGAGTTGATGCCTGTACCGCCATTAGCAACACCTACCGTTCCGGAAACCGTGGTTGCTGAAGCAGCATTACCAGTGATGTTACCCGAAATATTTCCGCTGCCATCTCTTTTGACAATCGTTCCTGCAGTATTTGCAGTAGTTGCCTCGTTGGCTAGTTTAGCACCTGCAGCAACCTGAGCTGCAGTTAATGCACCGACAAAACTTACCTTTGGCAATAGCGCCGTTCCGCTCAGGTCTCCACCAAGCTGAACAAGACCTTTGTTACTGATGCTCGCATCCGGCGCACCAGCCGCGGCCGCAGCATCAACATAGGTTTTTACTGCTTTTACGCTTGGATATTTATCATCCGAGGTCGCATCTGCAGAGATACTGATACTTCTGTCGGAAGTATTTTGTTTCCCGTCCAGAGCCGCTTGTGTAAGCGTACTGATTTGTTTATTGGCATCACTCGTATTTTGTACATTTCCAAGTCCAAGGTCTGCGGCTGTAATCGTCACATTACCTGTTTTGGTATTGACACTTTGTACACCACTTCCAGGGGTCAGGATTTCTTTCCAGTTGTTGATATCGGTTGCAGGTCCCTGTGCCAGCACATAACTTTTTGAAGCTGTAGTGTTGATGGCCGTACTTCCAGCCTGGGTCACGCCCAGGGCCAGCATTTGTGCCTCAGTAGTCACGACATTTACAGAAGTAAGCGACAAGGCCGGCAATTGAGCTGTAGGAATTTTACCATCAGCACCCAAGGTAGCTACACCATTGTTCTGGGCTTTCTCGGACTTGTCAATTTTTGTACTCAGACCAGCTGTCAATGCATCTTTTGTCTTATCACTCAGTTCCTTGCTGGCATCGCTGGTGTTGTCTACCAGATTGAGACCTAAGGCCGTTTTCAGTTGTAAAGGAGTAAGCTGAGCAAGACTCTTTTGACCATCTGCAACGAGAAAATTCCCTGCAGTGTAGGAATTGATCCCTGTTCCCCCTTTTTCAACAGAAAGTGTAGTAATTAAGGGTTCTTTGTCTTTTAGTCCCGGAACCGTTGGTGCCGAAGCAAACCCGCCCAGGTCACCTGCAAGCTGTATTTTACCGAGAATCGTTGTGGTCGCATCAGGAACTCCGCCGGCTCCTATTACTGCATCATTGACCTTTTTATCTACGTAGGTCTTTGTTGCTTTTTCTGACGGATATTTATTATCGGAGTTGGTGGCAAGCGTACCATCCGTTGTTTTATTCGCTACATCTTCTTTAAGATCAACGCCCAGATCAGTTTTCACCTGATCAGGTGTTCTCTGCTGCATCGTTGTAGCATCGAGTGCATTGATATAGTTCCCCGGTGTGTAAGAAGTAATCCCAGTACCACCATTGGGTACCTTTACAACACCTGTTACTGAGCCCGCAGAAGTAGCAGTCGTTGCGTTTCCATTCAGGTCGCCCGTTACTGTTCCTACGGTAATGTTTCCAGAAGCATCTCTTTTTACAATTGTTTCTGCAATGTTTTGAGGAGTAGCGTCGTTGGCCAGATCTACCCCTTTTTTAATATCTGCAGCCGCTACGCCACCTACCTTAACAACAGTTGGTGCATCGGCTGTTCCACCAAGTTCATTGGTCAGCATCAGTTTACCTTTCAGGGAGTTTGTTGCATCAGCAATCCCACCTTTCGCATCGATGTAAGTCATCACTGCATTTACGGTAGGATACTTCACATTTGATGCAGAATCCAATTGCATATCGGTACTTTTATTTTTAGTATCTTCTTTAGCTGCGAGTGCTGCCTCTGTATCCCGGCTGACCGGCTTATCAAGGTCGCTGGTGTTGTCAACAGCACTAAGGCCGAGGTTCGCTTTTGCATCCACAGCATTGTTAGCACCTGTACCACCATTGGCCACAGCAACAACGCCGGTGACATTCGCTGCATTACCGGAAATACTGCCGGTTACCTTTGTTCCGCTGACACCAGTAATTTTAGCATCCGTTACGCTGCCATTTTTGATTTTATCAGCCGTGATCGCGTCATTAGCAATAATTGGTGCCTCCGCAGTACCACTCAGGTCACCTGCCAGCTGAACTTTACCTTTCAATAGGGTTGTAGCGTCCGGTGTTCCCGAAGCTACTATTGCATCCAGTGCATCCTGCGTCGCTTTACTGATCGGCTTATCCAGATCTTTGGTATTTTCTACATTATCCAGTCCGAGGTTTTTAAGCGCATCGGTTACATTGGTTGCTCCCGTACCACCATTAGCGATCGCTAGTGTACCAGTATTACCTCCACCAGAGGTACCATTGCTTGCAGCGATAATTCTACCGTGTGCATCTACAGTAATGTTTGCAGCAGTATAAGCCCCCGGGGTTACCGCTGTATTAGCCAAACCAAGCGGTGAAGCGGTTGTACCTGCACCTGTTAATGTAGCATCATGTGATACTGCGGAAATGCCATTACCGTTACCGTTACCGTTACCGGAACCTACCAGCGCAGCAAGGTCCACATGACTGTTGCGCGGCCCGGAAATGGACAGTATCGTTCCTGCTAAGCTCAGCGACTGGTTAAGGTCGTTGAGACTAACGGAGTTTCCTCCTTTGATGGATAAATTCTGAGCAGCATCAAAGCTAAGACTTAGTTCCGGCAGCGTGATGCCGCCTGCAATCTTATCGTCGACGTATTTTTTTGTAGCAGCATCCTGGTTGTTGACTGGTGCAGCCAGGTTAGTAAACCTGAAACCTGCCATTGGAATGTTTCTTAAAGGTGTGCCAAAGCCACTCAGAGGGATGTTTGATTTATTAAGGTCTGCATTGCTCACGGTTCCATCCGCTATTTTTGCAGAAGTCACTGCATTGTCGGCAAGCTCAAGCGTAACATCTTTAAGCACCGCCTCCGATCCATTTAGGATATTGATAGTACCAGGAGAGGTAATAGATTTCCCCGTTCCTGGCAATGAATTCCCCGGATCGCCCTTTTCACCTTTTAGGCCTTGTTCACCTGCAGGCCCGGCTACACCTGGAATACCAGGCAAACCAACAGCGCCGGAATCTCCTTTTTCACCCTTTTCACCTTTTTCACCAGGATCACCTTTATCGCCTTTCTGTGCCACAGCTCCGTCCTGGCCTTTTTCACCCTTTTCTCCAGGGTCACCTTTGTCTCCTTTATCACCCTTATCGCCTTTCTGTGCTGCGGCCCCGTCTTCACCTTTATCGCCCTTTTCTCCTTTCGCACCTACGAGGAGGATACCGTTTACAGGCCAGCTGCCGTTTATTTTTGGACCATACAAGGTGTTATTTGAGGTGTTCAGATAAAAATCGCCATTTACGCCGATGGCCGGTGCAGGAATGACCGCACCATTGAGGATCGTGTTTCCATTTGCACCGTTTCCACCATTTCCGGTACCCAGTTCAGTGTGGTTCGTCAATCTCATCCACTGTCCGTTATTGTAAAAATAGAAACCGGCAGTGTTGTTGGTTTGATATACCAACAACCCATTGGCAGGGTTATTGATAGCATCACGCTGTAATAGTGACATTCTTGGAATCAGTAAACCTTTTGAAGTTGACAAAACTTCAAGTTGTGCACTGGCATCAGGGATGCTTGTTCCTATTCCTACTTGTGCTTTCGCGCCGAATGCGAACAGTAATGCGATAAGCATGGCGTAATGCTTAACTTTTTTATTCATGAGATACCGTATTTAGATGGAGTATTATATTTTAAATAAGTGTTTAATTTGAACCGGAAGAAAAGAACTTACCTTAACGTAAGACATACACCATCAAAATCAATCAGTAAAAGTTCCATACATACATCATTCAGCTGATTACTGAATATCGCACATGGAAACCCTCTATTAACCTATCCTTTATATTGTCCGTTTACCGCAATTCAGGCGTGTTTATAACCTGCTCTTTTAAAATAAATCACTTATTCCGTAGCAAAGCTACACTCCAAGTCGGAATATCATTGCACATATAGTAAAATAATTTTGATACAGAACGCCAAAAAAAGGCTAAAATTCTTATATACAGAGGTTTATCATAATTTTTATCTTAAAAAAATTATAAAAAAATGTCATTAAAAGAACAGAATAACATTTCAGTAAATCAAAAAATGTGAAATTAGGTCAATAGTGATTATAGTTAGGTACTAATTTTAATCTTAAATTCACATTTAAGGTAAAATTAACGATGGGGTTAAAAGTTATTTTCTGAAATATATTGCGAACGAACATACATTGCGCCTAAAAATATAGACAATCCGGACTTTTATGTAAACAGAAAAAAGAAATACAATTTTTCGCCTCCTCAAATCTTTTTCTGAAGGAAAAACATTTGCATGTCGGCTCAAAACTGTATTTCTTTTTTCTTTACGCATACCCAGTCCAGTGTTTTACCTTTTTAAATGGAAAAACTGATGTGTATAACGTCGGAGTTACAGTTTTTTATTCTCGATTCTTAAGTTGAACCTTGAATAGCCTTATAAATTGCTGTTTTTAAGAGCGTGACTTTCCTGGCATATTTTTCAGTTTTTCCCTTAACACCTCATATTCTTTGATTAAATGCCGGTATTGCTTATCGTAAATGATCATGCCTGCGCCACTGAGGATCAGTTTTTTCTTAAGTATCGCATCTATGACATCAAAACGTTGTTTTGTTTCTGTGTAACGTTTGTTGTTTTCAATATCCTTCACCGTTTCGTGTTCAGCATTCAGGTTTCCCGCATAAACCGAATCAGATACCGCCTTTCCATCACTCTGCCTAAAACTGATGTAAACCTCCATGTGCTTATGCAGATAAGATTTGGGTACTTCAAAGCAGCATGATCCGTCTTTTCGTTTTCCAGCATGGAAGGTCGCTAAAGAGAAGTTCTGTTCAGGGAAATAAACCAGGACCATTACGCCGTCTTGCCCTCTACGGAGCGGTCCTGGTGGCGCTTCCTCCCACTTGATCAGTACACCCTGATCTGTTTTACTGATACTTACGCCCTCAGGTGCAGGCACAGTCCCCCTACTGAGCAGCACTTTGCTGTAGTCTATACTTAAATTAGGGTATTCGCCTTTTACTGCATTTTTTTTCACAGCAGAGGTAGCCAGGTTAAAGGCATTTTTATTTGTCCCCATTGCCTCCAGCCCGAAGCCGACGTCAATGAAAGATTGTACGGAGCTCAGGAAACTCGTGGTGACCTTCATGGACATCATGTTGGCCAGTTGTTTGATACTGCGCTTTCCCTTATATTTGCCGATAGTACGCATGACGTACTGCCCATTTAGCATATAAGAAACGGTGTTGCCCACTTTTCCGATAAAGAGGCCATTGTTGTGATTTGCGACTGCCATGGTTAATTTAGTTTTTCGTAACTGATTTTCAATTAATTAGCCGACAAATTAGCCCACATCTGTTCAAGATAAAATGATATTCCTCATTTTTTTCATTTGCTTTCCCCATTTAGGCCGATTTTTACCCTGCTTTCGTTCCACATTCATTCTGTTTTGATTGCTCGATCAACACTGTTTGATGCTGGTTTAATGGGACTATTGGTACATGGAAGGTACTATCAACCAGGAAACAAGGTTAGCTGAATAAACTGTCTATTGGGTACGAGAACACAACGAGCATGGCATAGCAGTATACCATGACAGGCCATCAAACAAATTACAAGAAAAGGGGAACGCAGGAATGCTGCGCTTTAACTACGACTTCTTTTTAAGGATTTCCGAACGGAAAATCTTATCCCAAAGATCAGAACTTACACCATAACCTTTGGTCGCATCATCATAATGATGTAACATGTGGTGTTGTTTCAGCCTTTTCAGGATGGGATGGGAAAAACGGGCATGGTGCAGGAAATAGTGCATCATGTCGTAAACCAGGTAACCGATGATGAATCCTGTAAAGAAGCCATCCAGCAGATGAACAGGAAGTATCGCTTTAAAAAGAAAATAAAAGGCAAGTGCCAATGGAATACTTGCGGAAGGAGGCATTACCAATCTGTGCGCATCATTGGGATAATCGTGATGTACCCCGTGGAAGATAAAATGTATCCTCCTGCCCCATTCAGATTTCGGGTAAAAGTGAAATATGAAGCGGTGCAGGATATATTCAGTAAAAGTCCAGATGAACAATCCTAAAGCCACAGCACCTATCGCGGTAAGGATGGGGTTATTGAAAAAAGACTGGTATCCGAAATAGCCGATCACAGGAATGTATACGATAAGCGGCACATAAAAGGGAACCTTTGAAAGGCTCTCCAGAAATGAACTTTTAAACATTCTGACGGATTCAGGCGAATTTGATACGTAATTCTTTTTCATAAAATAATATTTACCGACAAAAATAGCGCCGCCAGCCTTTTTTTTCAAGGCCGCTGCGCAAATTTGACAATAGGATAGCTGATAGTCAAAGTTACGGTTTTATCAATTTTAATCAAAAGCCAAAAAAAAGACGACTAAAATCATTTCTTACGATATGATAAGATTTAGGAATCCGGGAGCCCTTAAATTTGTATCAGATTAAAACAACAAGTCATGAAAAAAGAAATTTTAGGTATACATCACATTACTGCCATCGCAGGAAATGCAAAAAAAAACTTCAATTTTTACACCCAGGTATTGGGATTAAGACTGGTAAAGAAAACCGTCAACTTTGACGATCCGAATACGTATCACTTTTACTATGGAGATGAGCATGGTACGCCAGGCACAATCCTCACCTTCTTTCCATGGGAAGGCATACAGGCGGGTCGCCGCGGCACAAGGCAGGTTACTGAAATTGGCTACAGCGTTCCTGCAGGAAGCCTTGACTTCTGGTTAAAAAGACTCGAGAAATACAATGTCATCTACAACAAACCTGCGGAGAAATTCGGCGAACGTTACCTCACCTTTTTAGATCCTGATGGATTGAAATTTGAGCTGACAGAATCCGCCACAGCAGATGACCGTCCGCAATGGATAACAGATGAAATCAGCGCTGAAAATGCCATCCATGGTTTTCACCACATTACCATTACGACCAACAAAATGGAGCTTACTGCGAAAGTGCTGACCGACATCCTGGGGTATAAACTCGCTCAAACGGAAGTCAACAGGTCGCGTTTCGTCACAGATGCCGTATCCCAGGCCGCAATTGTTGACCTTGTAGAGGCACCAGGCGAACAGGTTGGCCATGTTGCGGGAGGTTCGGTACACCATGTGGCCTTCAGGGTAAAAGATGAAGAGACATTGATGTATTTCCGCGACAAAGTGGTAGAAGCAGGGTTGAACATTACGGAAAAAATCGACCGCAACTACTTCTATTCGCTGTATTTCCGTGAACCAGGAGGTGTACTTTTTGAAATTGCCACTGATAATCCGGGCTTTGAGGTGGATGAATCACTGGAAGAACTGGGCACCAATTTAAAACTGCCCGCACAATACGAAAGCAACAGATCCGTAATCGAAGCCATTTTACCAAAATTAGACTAATCATGTATACACATCAAAAAAATATCATTACCGCAGGTCTCCCAATTGGGGAGGCCTCAAAAGCCGTCATCTTCCTGCATGGCAGGGGCTCTTCAGCCGAAGACATCATCGCACTGAATAACCACCTTAAAATCAATGATGCTGCCTTGTTTGCGCCACAGGCGACGAACAACAGCTGGTACCCTTACAGCTTCATGGCGCCGGAAGCGGAAAACCAGCCCGCCCTGGATTCAGCATTGGCACAGATTGACGCACTCACTACCGACGTCGTCGCTCAGGGAATCCCGCTGTCGCAAATCTATTTTGTAGGATTTTCACAGGGTGCCTGTCTGACACTGGAATACATCACACGTCATGCCGCAGCTTATGGTGGCGCGATTGCTTTCACCGGCGGCCTGATCGGAGAAACGATCAACCTGGACAACTATACCGGCGATTTTGCACAGACGCCGATATGGATCAGCACAGGGAATCCAGATCCGCATGTGCCGGTATCCAGGGTGATGGAAAGTAAAGAAGTGATCGAAAGCAAAAATGGAAAAGTGGCGGTACAGGTTTATCCCGGACGACCACACACCATCACCAGGGAAGAAATTACACTGGCGGTTCAACACGTCTTCGGCTAGGGTACCGACAGCGTAATGTTATTTTATTGTATTATCTTACGCTTTAGTTTATTTAAATGATCGATTTTTTGTTATTTTGATTCCGATAACAATGCAGACCATCTTTTATCTAAAACATACATGTCTGAAGAAGAACTGAACGATAATATATTATCTATAGATATCGGAGGAACAAGTTTAAAAGCTTGCATCCTGAGCCCCGAAGGTGAGTTGCTTTCTGAATATACAAAACTTCCCACTCCTGAAGATTCCACACCCAAAGCAGTGTTAAGCAGCATCAAAGAGCTGGTTACAGGACTTCTTCCTTTTCATAAAGTCTCTATTGGCTTTCCTGGATATGTCAAATGTGGCGTGGTGCAGACTGCTCCTAACCTGGCAGAAAACAAATGGACAAATGTAGATCTGGCACAGCAGGTAAGTGACCTTTTTGGTACGCCTGTGCGCCTGATCAACGATGCCGACCAACAGGCCCTGGGCGTGGTTGCCGGTAAAGGTTTCGAAATGGTGTGTACTGTGGGCACAGGTTTCGGGACTTCATTATTGTTCGACGGGGATCTCCTGCCCCACCTGGAGCTCGCACACCTGCCCATCTCGAAAAACAAGGATTATGACGATTACATTGGGTCCAAAGCACTGGCTAAAGTCGGCAAAAAGGAATGGAACAAGCGCCTGCAACGCATCATAGAAATTTACAAAACCGTATTTAACTACGATACACTTTATATAGGAGGTGGTAACTCCAAACATATTGATTTTGAACTCGACCATAACATCGTGATCGTCTCCAACAGGGACGGCATTAAAGGCGGTGCCAAACTATGGAAGCTGGAAGAGAAATATCATGTATTTACCACCTATCCAAAATCATAAATAGCTACAAAAATGAACAAGTATACTTTAGGAATGATTGGCCTTGGAACGATGGGCCGGAACTTATTGCTCAACATGGCTGACAACGGTTTCTCGGTAACGGGTTACGACAAAAGTGCAGACATGCTGAAGAAACTGGAAGAAGATGGTAAGGCCCATCAGCTAAAAGGGTTTGCTGATTTGTCTGATTTTGTACAAAGCCTGGAATTGCCAAGAAGGATCGTTTTACTCGTTCCTGCAGGAAAAATTGTAGATAGCGTTATTGAAGAACTGCTTCCATTGCTGGACAAAGGTGATCTGATCATTGATAGTGGTAACTCTCATTTCACGGACACGACAAGAAGATCTTTGGAGCTTGCCGATCAGGGCATCCACTTCTTTGGCATGGGAATTTCCGGTGGTGAAGAAGGTGCCAGATTCGGACCTAGTATGATGCCGGGTGGCGATAAAAAAGCTTATGAAGCTGTAAAACCAATTCTGGAAGCCGTATCTGCGAAAGTAAACGGTGATCCATGTGTGACCTACATCGGTCCAGGTGCTTCAGGTCATTTCGTGAAGATGGTCCATAATGGTATCGAATACAGCATGATGCAAATTCTTGCAGAAACTTATGACCTCCTGAAAAATAGCCTTGGGTACAATAATGAGCAGATTTATAGTGTATTTGAAAAATGGAATGAAGGCAGATTGAAATCTTTTCTGCTGGAAGTGACCAGGGATGTGTTCAAAGTCAAAGACGAGAAGACCGGTGGTTATCTGATCGATGTGATTAAAGATGAAGCAAAATCAAAAGGTACAGGAAAATGGACTTCCCAGGTTTCGATGGACCTGCAGCTGCCAATTCCGACCATCAATGAATCGGTAAGTGCAAGGGACCTTTCTAAGTTCAAAACGCTTCGTGTTGAGCTATCAGAAGCACTTCCGCATGTTAAAGAAGCAATTGACAATAAGGAAGAATTTGAGGTTCAGCTGGAACAGGCGGTTTATTTTGCCATGATCACCTCTTACGCTCAGGGACTACATCTGTTGTCACAGGCATCTAAAGAATATAAATACGAGCTTAACCTTCAGGAGATCTCACAAATCTGGCGCGGGGGATGTATCATCAGGGCCGTATTGCTGGAAGATATCTACCAGGCTTATAAGAAACAAACCGATCTGCCACATTTATATGCAGATGCAGGGATCCAGAAACAATTGCAGGAAATCATTCCGGGAACGAGAAATGTGGTAATCACCGCCATCAAACATGGTGTGGCCATGCCTTGTTTTGCTTCTGCCCTCACCTATTACGATTCATTGAGAACCGCCAACTCACCGCTTAACCTGACACAGGCACAACGCGACTTTTTTGGCGCCCATACTTTTGAACGTACAGACAGCGAAGGCATTTTCCACGCAGACTGGAACTAACGAAAACTCCTAACGAGAAAATAAGAATAAATAAATTCACAGAGATGAAAACAAGCATCAACCTTAATCCAACCATAGTAGTAATCTTTGGTGGAACTGGGGACTTAAATTTGCGCAAACTTGCGCCCGCACTTTACAACCTGTATTCCGATGGCTTCATGCCTGAAAAGTATGCCATCATTGGAACAGCGCGAAAGAAGCTAAGCGATGATGACTTCAGAAATACGATCATGGAAGGTGTAAACAGCTTTTCAAGATCCGGGAAGGTGAAAAAAGAAAAATGGGATAAGTTCGCAGAACATGTTTATTATACCTCTGTAGATGTACAGGCGGAAGAAACATTCGGCGACCTGAAAAAAAATATTGAAAAACACCAGCAGGAATTCGGCCCGAATACACAGATCCTGTACTACCTTGCCGTAGCACCGAACCTGTTTCCGCTGATTGCTACCTGCCTTTCAAAATACCAGCTGGCAGAGGAAAATACGAGAATTGTCATTGAGAAACCTTTCGGAAGGGATCTTGAAACCGCAAAAGAGCTGAACAACATATTGACCAGCATCTTCACGGAGAAACAAATCTATCGTATTGACCACTACCTGGGTAAAGAAACGGTACAGAACATCATGGCTTTCCGCTTTGCCAACTCCTTCCTGGAGCCGCTATGGAACCGTACTTACATCGATCACGTACAGATCTCTGTGACAGAACAGTTGGGTGTTGGTGAGCGTGGTGGTTATTACGAAAGTGCCGGTGCCCTGAGGGACATGATTCAGAACCACCTGTTGCAGCTGCTGTGTCTGATTGGTATGGAGACACCTGTTAACTTCGATGCCGATGAGATCAGAAATAAAAAAGTAGATGTATTGAAAGCCATGCGTCCTTTCTCTCCTGAAGATATCCGTTTCAGTACCGTCCGCGGACAGTATACCAAAGGATGGGTAGAAGGAAAAGAAGTTCCCGGATATCGCCATGAGACAGGTGTTGATCCGGATTCGAATACAGAAACCTTTGCAGCCATCAAGTTTTTTGTAGACAACTGGAGATGGCAGGGCATTCCTTTTTATGTGCGTACAGGAAAAAGGTTGTTCCAGACTTCTTCATTGATCACCATTCAGTTCAAAGATGTCCCTCACCACATTTTCCCATCAGCGGTATCGGAACACTGGCAGCAAAACAGACTGATCATCAGCATTCAGCCGGAGATGAGTATCCGTTTGCAGGTACAGGCAAAAAGACCGGGACTTGACATGGTGTTAAACCCTGTGGATATGGTATTCGACTATAAAGGCACTTACAGTGCACAGGCTCCTGAAGCTTATGAAACCTTATTGCTGGATGTCATGACCGGTGATCAGACACAGTTTATGCGTGCAGATCAGGTGGAAAGTGCATGGGAACTGCTCATGCCGGTAGTCAATGCATGGGAAAACAAGAAGTCATTGAGCTTCCCGAACTATACTGCAGACTCCTGGGGACCTGAAGATGCTGAAGCCCTGATTGCCAGGGATGGCTTCCATTGGTTCACACTGCCGTTGAATAAGGACTAGTCCGGTAACGAAGGGTTCATAGGAATATGAATCCCGCCAAAATAACGTAATCGTCATTCTGAATTGATTTCGGAATGACGATTTGCATAAATATCAAATTGCAAGGAAGCAGTTTGTCAGAACCTCTTAAAAATAATCGAATGAATTTACTGATTTATAAAACACAGGATAAACTTTTTGAAGATCTTGCCAACTACATCATCACCATTGCCAACAAAGCAATTGAAGAACAGGGATGTTTCAATTTTGTACTTACAGGTGGCAATTCCCCAAAAGAGCTGTATCACTTGCTGGCAACGACGTATAAAGATAAAATCGACTGGACAAAAGTGTTCTTCTTTTTTGGTGATGAGCGGAATGTGATGCCTGACCATGAAAGCTACAATGGTCTGATGGCAAAAAAGGCAATTCTTGATCCTTTGAATATCCCTGCGAATCAAATTTTCTACATAGATACTACCCTCGCACCTGAGAAAGCTGCAATAGAATATACAAAGGCGATCAACAAACATTTCAAAGGGGCAGACCTTGCTTTCGACCTGATCCTGCTAGGTATGGGTGATGATGCACATACGGCCTCGCTCTTTCCGGAAACGACCATCCTGCACAGCAAGGAAGTGGAAGTGGACACGGTGTTTGTAGAGAAACTATCTACTTATCGCATCAGCTTTACCGCGCCATTGATCAATAAAGCAAAAAACATCGCCTTCCTGGTATTCGGTGAAAATAAAGCGAATGCAGTGAAACATGTGATTGAGGATGAAAAGAAAAACACCCAGCTTTATCCAAGTCAGCTGATCAAGCCGATCGACGGTGCCGTCACCTGGTTTATGGACGATGAAGCGGCGTCCTTACTGGATAGTTAACCCCATTCTGTTCATTTCTGTAAACGTTTTTAGAGGTATTCTTATTGTTTGATGCCTATTTAAGTCTTGAATCAATTGTCAAGAGTCCGCCTGGATACTGAACAAAATGAACAATTTAAAATAAAAGATAAATAGTTTCACAAAACAAGCCTTTACAACCGAAAGTTGTAAAGGCTTGTTTTGTTTTGGAGGAAAATTAAACTTTGACGCCGGATTAAACTGAACAAGTTGAACGGCAATTCGCTCTCTTTCTGCAGTAATTTTGGGCTAAGAAAAAAACGCTTAGTTATTTCGATTAAAGAAAAATAACAGGGATACTTTAACTCAACTCTTTAAGGCTCTTGGCAAAAGCAAAATATATTATTGTTTCGTGTTGCATGATGATGGTGTTCGTCATGGGCAGCTGGAGCGCGGTGAAGGGGCAGTCTCGAACATATGCAAATACGTTGGGACTCAGGGATGTTAGCGGCGACCTTAGCAACGCGGTCAATAGCACTGAAAGCCATGTCGAAATTATTGCTGGTGCGGGGTTTGCAAAAAAATATGTGTTTTTGATTTTCCCGACACCGGTGCCGCCCAACAGCTCTGTATATGTCAAACTTGATAACTCATCATCTGTAGCTGCAACTGCCTATACAGGAACCACACCTTCGACTACGGGTACGTTGGTTGCAACCACGTCAAAAAATATTATGGCCGCAGATGGAAATCAGTTCATTGAAATAAACTCTACATCTTCTTTTAATTCTGTACGGGTTGAGGTGACAGGCAATCTTTTAGGCTCGAATACAAGGAAACTTTACTACGCTTTTTACAACAACACCAATACCGCCGACTGCGGCTCCGGGATGGCCACTGCTACTACTGTTGATGCTGTCCTTGCAGTTGGCGCCGGCGTCACCAGCCCCAACAATGCCATCGATGCCAGCCAGGCCACCTCAGCTAATCTGACATTAGGAACCTTAGCTGTTGTAGGCGTTGTAAGTGAGACTGTTTATTTCTCTGGTCCTTCCAATACAGGGGATGCAGTGAGGACTGTATTTTCTATCCCCAGTAGTCTCCTTAGCCTCGGTTTGTTAAATGGGATCAGTGTGCAGGCTTATAATGGCGGAACGGCTATTGGCAGCCCTCAGACGCTCTCTGCATTGTTAAGTCTGGACTTACTGGGGCTGTTGGGCTCTGACGCTAAATACACTTTTTATTTTGTACCAGGGCAGTCATTTGACAGGGTCGTGTTTACTGTCGGAGGTGTAGTTAGCTTACTTGGGGGTATCAATCTTTTTGATGTACAGCGTGTGCCAAGTCCATTGATCACTAACGCAGGTCCGTTAGGTGATATATCTGCATGTGGTACAACAACTACGCTGAGTGTATCGACCCCACAAAGCGGTGTCACCTACAATTGGTATAATGTTGCCAGTGGCGGGAGCAGTCTGCATACCGGTACTTCTTATAATGTAACAGGCTTAACCCCAGGTACCCCTTCAACCTACTACGTTGAAGCAGTAAAATCAGGATGTAGTAATGCCATGAGGCATCCGGTTAAAATCAATCCAACTGCATTGCCTGTAGTTGCAGCCATAACAGGCAGTACATCGATATGTAATGGCTTGACCACAACCCTCAGCAATGCCACAGCCGGCGGCGTCTGGAGCTCCGGTAATGCGGCAGTTGCTACAGTTTCAGCCAGTGGAGTGGTCACCAGCGTAAGCCCCGGCACCGCAACCATATCTTATACCGTCACAAACTCAACCACGGGCTGCGTAAACGCGGCAACCGCCTCCATTGTGGTAAATGCTTTACCTCTGCTCAGCAGTGCCACAACAGCATCAGTGTGCAGCAGGACCCTGTTCAGCTACACAACGACAAGCAACGTACCGGGCACAACATTCTCATGGTCCAGAACTGCCGTTACAGGAATCGACAACGTAGCGGTATCCGGCAATACGGGCCAGATTAATGAAACACTGATCAATAATACTTCATCGCCGATAAATGTCACTTATTCACTCCTACTTAACAACAATGGATGCACCACACCAGCATCACTGACAGTGACAGTTAAACCCCAGCTTGTAAAACCTAATGTAAATATTACCTCAAATTAATTATAAACACCCTCAAAAATCAAAAACATGAAAACAAATCTCACCCTCCTAAAAGCAAGTGCAATCGCTTTCTTTTTGTTCATCTCTGGCAGTGCCTTTTCTGCGACCTATTACACCTGTGCCGGTACCACCTTGAATTTAGCTCCAAGTGCTGCACCTGCAAACATTACTTATTCCTGGGACATCAAAAAAGATGGTACATCAACTGGCGTAGTAACCACTGCACCTACTTCTTTTGCAGATGCGGGCGTCTATGAAGTCATACTATTATCAACAGCTACAACAGGAAGCGGAGTCTGTGCCCCGGACCCTGTGAGTAACGAGATCATTGTGCTTCCTGCTTTAACCGTAGCATTGACCGCCCCTACTACAACCTATTGCGAGGGTCTGGGAGATGCTACAAGTTCTGTGATTACACCAACAGCACAATCTACAACCTATTCAACTGACGTTGCATTCGAATACAGTTATACCATTACACGCGGTGGAACAAATGTAACCGTTGCAGAAGCAGGAACATTAGATGCAGCTACAGGCGTGCTTACCTTAAACATAAAAACACCTGGCGAGTACAGCATTGTTGGTTCTGTAAAATATATTCAGGCTTCTGGCAATACTACGAAACCATTTCTTGGCGCCGGTTGTCCTGCAACCTCGGGAACGCCAACCACAATCACTGTAACAGCGAAACCTACACAGCCTACGGTAACCATCACAGCTAGCTAATAAGGTGTAAGGGAAGTCCGTTCTATCATGTTTAACAGAAGTAAATATAGATGGTCAGGTCTGCTGTTGCTAAGCGCAACGGCAGGCTTTGCCCAATCTAATGCTCCGATTTCAGCGAATCTTCCTCAAGGAGGATCGTTGAAATTACGGGCTGCTTCTGCTAATGCAGCTAGCTATCAATGGATAAAAGATGGAACAGCAATCCCAAATGCCACAGAGCCGGATTACATAGTTTTTTCAGCCGGCAGTTACACTGTAGTATCCTTTAATGCCCAGGGCTGTGCATCAGACATTTCCGCTCCTGTAATCATTACTGGAAATAACAACCCGACCTTAACCGCGGACGTCATGATCAGAAAACAGTCGGAGCTCCGGGCAGTCACCGTAAATGACGCTTTTGAATATGTCATTCAAGTGAAAAATAACGGCGCCGGATCGGCCAGTGGTGTCCGCGTAACCGATGTACTCCCTGAAGAGCTGACCTTTGAGCAGCTTGGAACACCAATGATCGGCTTTGCCAACTACAACCAGGGCAGCAAGACCATCCTTTGGGAAATCCTGAAACTGGAAAATGGCCAGTCGGCAGACCTAAAGATCAAAGTGAGGGCCATCAAAGCAGGCGTCATTAGGAACACGGCGACGGTAACTGCCAATGAGTCCGACCCTGACCTCCTGAACAACACCTCTACCGACAACAAACAAGTAACGGGTATTGTGATTCCGAATGTGTTTACACCAAACGGAGACGGCACAAACGACACCTTTGTGATCCCCGGACTGGAGGTCTACAATGCCAATGAACTGTCTGTGTTAAACAGGTGGGGAGGAACTGTATTCAACAAAAAAGGGTATCAGAACGACTGGGACGGCGACGACCTCAATGAAGGTACCTACTTCTACCTGTTAAGGGTACAAAATGCATCAGGCACATGGGATATATTCAAGGGATACATCACCATCCTGCGTGGGAAATAACATTCAGCTAAAGAAAAAAAGGAAGATGAAAAAATCCCTCTTATTATGTATTGCGCTCACGATATCCACTGTAATAAATGCACAGCAGGATAGTCAGTTTACTCAATACCTTTTCAATGGACTTCACATCAACCCTGCTTATGCCGGTACGAAAGGAGATTATTATGTGCAGTCCTTCTACCGCTCGCAATGGCAGGGTGTTAAAGGTGCACCCAAAAGTTTTTCTGTTGCTGCAGATGGCTCTTTCTTTGACAATGCGGTAGGCCTTGGCCTGATCCTGGCAAACGACCAGATCGGTGCACAAACCAACCTCAGTGCCTATGCCAACTACGCCTATAAGTTACGCCTGAACGACGATGAGAGCTCCATCCTGTCCTTCGGTATTGCCGGCGGAATGATGCAGCTCGGCCTTGATGGCAACAAGCTGGAAGGCATAAACCCCGGCGATGGAGCCATCCCTGTGGGGGCGATTACGAGAACTTTTCCTGATGCGAGATTTGGCATCTATTATCACAATGAAACTTTTTTTACCGGTGCTTCAGCCACCAACCTGCTCGCCCGTTATGTTGCAAAAAGAAATAACGACGACCTCCTTGTCCCTGTTCCACGACCACACATTTACCTGACCGCAGGAGCTTTGTTTCCCATTGACGACGACTTCATGTTCAAACCCGTCCTGCTCATCAAGGATGACATTCAGGGACCAACCTCCTTCGACCTGAATACCTTTCTGCTGATCCAGGATAAGGTATGGATCGGCGCATTCTACCGCGCCTCATTTAACCTTCACAACAGACAGCTGGAGGGCGACCTGACCAGAAACAACTCCATAGGACTGATTGCCGAGATCTTTGCCACGAAAGATCTCCGCGTAGGTTATTCTTATGATCATTCGCTCAATGAAATCCGCAATTTTGACAACGGAAGTCACGAAATTTCGGTTGGCCTTTACATCAACAAAAAAAATCAAAGAACAAGAAGGCAACTCAGGTGTTATGACTTCTAGGGATAAAACACCTTCGAGTGGTCATGAGTGTAAAGAAAGATTTTCTGATTGTCGGTGGTGGCCTGGCGGGGCTGACTGCAGCGATTCACCTGCTGAAAGCAGGTGTACCGGTCACAATTATTGAAAAAAACAGCTACCCGCAGCATAAAGTATGTGGGGAATACATCTCCAATGAGGTACTCCCTTATTTGAATATGCTGGGTGTAACACTGGATCAGCTCCCTGTGACACAACTCAGACGCTTCCAGTTCTCCCCGAGTCAGGGCAGACAAATCCTGACCGACCTGCCACTGGGTGGTATTGGCATCAGCAGGTACCTGCTGGATGAATGCCTTTACCAGCATGCGCTGGCACTTGGCTGCCAGGTGATCCAGGATAAAGTGACCCACATTTCCTATGCGTCCAATGCATTCCACGTGGAGCTTGCACACCATGCTCCACTGACAGCCAGCCTGGTGATTGCGGCGCATGGTAAAAGAGACCAACTTGATGAACGGCTCTCCCGTCCGTTTTTTTACAAACGCTCTCCCTGGCTTGCAGTTAAAGCACACTACAAAGTTGCCTTTCCTGACGATCTTATAGGTCTTTACACCTTCAATGGCGGCTATTGCGGTGTCTCCAAAGTGGAAAATGATGTTGTCAATATTTGTTACCTGACCAGCTATAGCTCCTTCAGAAAATACAAAAACATTAAGGAACACCGGGCCGCTATACTTTATGAGAACCCGCAACTGAGGGAAATCTTTGAAAAAGCGACGATGATCAATGAACAGCCACTGACCATCAGCCAGATTTCCTTTCTTAATAAACGAAAAGTTGAACAGCATGTGCTGATGATCGGCGACAGTGGCGGACTGATCCATCCACTCTGCGGGAATGGAATGGCCATGGCCATACATAGCGCAAAATTATGTGCGGAAACAGTCATCAGCTATCATTCCGGCACAATGAGCAGAGCTCAAATGGAAAAGCGTTACACCTCCTTATGGAAACAGCATTTCGGCAAAAGGATGCTGATGGGCAGGATCTTATCTACCCTTCTTCATCAGCAAAGATTAACTGCAACCCTCACCCGGTTTCTTTCCGTATTTCCATCAGTACTGCGTTTCATTATCAGGCAAACACACGGCAAAAAACCAATTTTCACAGGATGATCAGCACCAACGAAAGAAGTCAGGCTCCTGAGCTAATGGATGACTTTAACATGGAGGGAGAAATTTTAAGGGATGCCCTGGATAAGATCGCGGCAATCAACCGGTTACTTGGTGGAAATAAAGTGACACTGGAGGGCATCAAAAAGCTGATCGGTCGACGTCAGACGATCAGTATCCTCGATGTGGGATGCGGTGGCGGAGACATGCTCAGGATGCTTGCCGCATACGCAAAAGAAAAGCGGCTGGATTTTCAGCTGAAAGGCATAGATGCAAATGCCTTTACCATAAAGCACGCCAGGGCACAATCTGCGGATTATGAAAACATCAGTTATGAATGTCAGGATATCTTTGAGCACATCAGCAGCAATCATACCTACGACATCATCATCTGCACCTTGACCATCCACCATTTCCATGACGGAGAAATCATTGAGCTGCTGGAACATTTCACTGCAAGGGCAAAGATTGGCGTAGTGATCAACGACCTTCACCGAAGTCCCCTTGCCTACTATCTGTTCAAAGCACTGTGTGCCGTATTCAGGCTAAACTACATGTCTGAACAGGACGGCCTGGTGTCCATCCTCCGGGGCTTTAAGCAAAAAGACCTGCGGCGATATGCGCAAACGCTGAACCTCAAGAAACACCGCATCCGCTGGAAATGGGCATTCAGGTACCAGTGGATCATCTATAGTGAATCCCACTCCGATACATCAACTAAAAGCAAAACTGCATGAGCGTAAGAATAACGACCGTTACCAAGTGCCTTCCCGAATATACCCGGACAACGGCAGAAATCATTACTTTTCTGGATGCCTGGCTCGTAGGACAGGACGAACGCTTTATCCGGAAAGTGAAAAAGATCTTTGCCAATGCAATGGTTGACCAGCGGTACTCTATCATGTCGCCGGAAGAAGTATTCAGCAATACCTCTTTTGAAGAACGAAATGACATCTACATGAGGGAGGTGATCAAACTGGGTTCTAAAGTACTTCAAAAAGCGCTGGACCAGGCTTCATGGAAACCGGAAGCGCTGGACTATATCATTACGGTGAGTTGCACGGGCATCATGATCCCTTCACTGGATGCCTACCTCATCAATAACCTTGGTCTACGACCCGATGTCGTCAGGCTACCGGTTACGGAAATGGGCTGTGCAGCAGGGATCTCGGGGATGATCTATGCCAGGAACTTCCTGAAAGCAAACCCCGGAAAGCGCGCGGCAGTGATTGCCATTGAATCACCGGCCGCAACCTTCCAGCTGGAAGACTTTTCCATGGCCAATATCGTCAGTGCCGCCATCTTTGGCGATGGCGCCGCCTGTGTGCTGTTGTCCTCTCATGAGGATGAACAGGGGCCCGAGCTCATTGATGATGAGATGTTTCATTTTCAGGACTCGACTGATATGATGGGCTTTCAGCTTCGGAACAGCGGACTCCAAATGGTGCTGAGTGCAGAGGTGCCTGACCATATTGAAAGACACTTCCCTGCCATCATCCACCCCTTCCTGCAACGGAATGGTCTTGACATTGCCGATGTTACACACCTGATTTTTCATCCTGGTGGAAAAAAAATCGTGCAGCTGGTGGAAGGGCTATTCTCCTCATTGGGGAAAAATATAGACGACACACGCGAAATCCTGAGACAATATGGAAACATGTCCAGCGCAACCGTTTTGTATGTGTTGGAGCGTATAATGGCCAGTCCTCCTGCTCCGGGCGACTATGGACTGATGCTGAGTTTCGGGCCTGGTTTTTCTGCCCAGCGCATCTTATTGAAATGGTAAATACAAATTTCCATAAATTAGCCGATATTTAAACGAAACAAGCCTAACACATGACTAAACAGGAAATCCTCAGCCATCTGCCATACAGCAAACCTTTTTTATTTGTAGACGAATTACAACACATCGATGAGAACAGTGTATCAGGAAGTTACACGTTCGACAAAGACCTTGATTTTTACAAGGGCCATTTTAAAGACAATCCGGTTACTCCGGGTGTCATCCTTACGGAAACAATGGCCCAGATCGGACTGGTATGCCTGGGTATATTTTTATCGGGCAGCGCAGCCTCAGGCCTGCCGGGTCATGTGATGTTAACGGCAACAGCCATCGACTTCATGAAACCTGTATTCCCCGGAGAGAAAGTCAGCGTTACTGCAGAGAAGGTGTACTTCAGGTTCAAGAAATTACATTGCAACGTGCAGATGTCCAACGAAGCGGGCGAAGTGGTCTGCAAAGGAACAATTTCAGGCATGGTGACCAATAAGATGAATGCCTAGACGTGTAGTCATCACCGGGATGGGTGTTGTGGCACCAAATGGTGTTGGCCTTCCGGCCTTCCGTACCGCCCTGCGGCTTGGAAAATCCGGCATCAGGCAGCAACCCATCCTGGAACAACTACAGTTCTCCTGCAGGATCGGCGGGAAGCCGGAACTGGACGATGTGCTGATGGCCAGCTACCTGACACCATTGGAACTCAGGAACTTTGACAGCTCAGGCATTCTATATGGGCTGATGGCAGCTGTGGATGCATGGAAAGATGCAGGTCTCCCTATGGCAGGAGAAGAAAATCCGGATTGGGACAGTGGGGCCATCTTCGGCTGTGGCAGCTCCGGCGTGGACAAGTTCAGGTCTTCCATTTACAAAATTGATGCATTGCAGACACGCTCACTGGGTAGCACTGTTGTTGCACAGACCATGTCCAGTGGCATCAGTGCCTATATTGGTGGTAAACTCGGACTGGGCAATCAGGTGAGCACCAATTCATCAGCATGCACCACCGGTACGGAAAGCATTTTGATGGCTTACGAGCGCATCAGGTCGGGCAAGGCCATCAGAATGGTTGCGGGCAGCACCAGCGATAGCGGCCCGTATATCTGGGCCGGTTTCGACGCGATGAGGGTTTGCACCTTCAAACATAATGATGAGCCTGAGCGTGGCTCCAGGCCCATGAGTGCTTCTGCGAGTGGTTTTGTGCCGGGCAGCGGTGCCGGTGCATTGGTACTGGAAACACTGGAAAGTGCGGTGGCACGTGGCGCAAAGATCTATGCTGAGGTTGTTGGTGGCCACATCAATTCCGGCGGACAGCGTGGCAGCGGTACGATGACAGCACCGAATAGCGAGGCCGTGCAACGCTGTATCAGGGAGGCGGTACTTGATGCGGGCATTTCCGCTGATGCCATTGACCTGATCAGCGGCCACCTGACGGCAACTACCAAAGATGTGACGGAACTGGAAAACTGGGTAACAGCGCTCGGCAGAAGCGGAAAAAAATTCCCTTACATCAATTCTTTAAAATCCATGGTGGGCCATTGCCTCAGTGCTGCCGGCAGTATAGAGTGTGTGGCGGCAGTGCTACAGCTACATGAGGGCTTCATTGCGCCCAACCTCAACTGTGAGGACCTCCATCCAGGGATTGCCGCACTTGTTGATCCGGAAATGATTCCCCGACAACTGATATCTCGGCCTGTCAGGGTCGTTGCAAAAGCAAGTTTCGGATTCGGGGACGTCAATGCCTGCATCATCTTTAAAAATCATCAACCGGTATAAAGATCATGAACCAGTGTAAAAACATATCGCCCAACCCGATGTTTTGGATGAACAGCTTCAAACTACACAGCTTCAAAGTACATATTCTCAAACTACAGGAACAATGACAATAGCCAGACAAGAAATGATCAACCAGCTAAAGCTGATCGTTGATGCTTATACGGAAAACAAAACCGCCCTTGAGCAGATCAATGAACAAACCGATTTCATCAAAGACCTGAACATCAACTCCGCGAACCTTGTCGACATTGTGCTGGATGTGGAACAAGCGTTTGACATTGAGATTGATAACACCTCTATGGAACGCATGCTTACCGTCGGCGCATCCATAGCAGTTATTGAAGAAAAACTGGCCGCAAAAAAACCGGACTGAGTGGTGGCGATTGGCATTGACATTGTCGACCTCCTGCAGGCCCGAAAAGAAAGCAACTGGCAACGATCTGGTTTCCTGGAGAAGCTTTTCAATACGGAAGAACGGGAGCTGATTCAACAGGCGAATGATCCCGAGCGCATGGTGTGGTTACTGTGGACAATGAAAGAATCGGCCTACAAAATCTATTCAAGGGAATTTCAATGGCATGCCTTTGCGCCAGGTCAGCTTTCCTGTAGCCTGTTATCCATTTCAAGCGATTGTGCAACCGGCCAGGTCTCTTGCAGAAATGAAAATTATCATACACAAACGATCCTTTCGCGCGACCTGATTCACACCATCGCTTTCAGCGACACGGGAACACATGATAATCGAGGAATAGATCATGATGGCGCAGCGTGTGACGACAGCTCAGCAGATAAAAATACAGGATTAGCTAAAGATATACAAACAGCTGCAGGAATGGCTAAAAAGGTGCGGGTGCTGATCCTGAAGAACCAGGATGAAAGCAAGAGTTATAGAAAGACAAAACCGGCCACGGTAAGTCACCATGGCCGGTATTTAGCACTGGCCTATTTGTAAAGCTGTGATGTTAAGTTCTCTTCAATCAGCAGGTTAATAATCCCGTCTGCCATTCCCACTTTAGGTACATAGATTTGTTTGATCCCCGTCCACTTGAGTAGTGTAATGTAAATTTCACAGGCAGGGATGATCACATCTGCACGATCAGGGTTCAGGCCAAATATCTGGATGCGCTCTTTAAGAGAATGTGCATTCAGGTTATTGTAAAGTCCTTTTAGTTTTAAGAACGACAAAGGCATCCCCTCTTTTTCATCAGACATGCGGTATAGTTTGTTGATGTTTCCCCCAGTTCCTATCGCCGCCATATTTTTGAGGGATTTGGTATGTTCCTTTACCCAGTTTTTCATGTCGTCCCAGGTTTCTTCCTTATCCTGGTTATCAAGGATGCGAATGGTTCCAATATCAAACGATTTGGAGGCCACAGGAACCTTATTTACAAATACCGAAAGTTCGGTACTACCTCCACCTACATCGATGTACAGATAGCTTCTTTTGCTGTCGAGGGTGTCTTCGATATGATTGGAATAAATAATGTTTGCTTCGCGCTGTCCTTCAATAATCTCCAGGTCAAGGTTTGTTGCCTGTTTGATCTTTTTGATGATGTCTGCCCCATTTCCGGCTTCACGCATGGCCGAGGTGGCACAGGCCAGGTACTCAGACACCTGATAAACATCCATCAGGTTTTTAAAAGCAGTCATGGTTTTCAGGAGGTCTTCCGTTTTTCGCTCAGAGATGTGATGATCTAAAAACGCATCATCGCCGAGCCGGAGCGGGACACGGATGAGGGTATTCTTTTTGTAACCATAACCTTCTTCATTTTTGGTGATGTCGGCGATTAACAATCGAACGGCGTTAGATCCTATATCTATAGCAGCATATCGTAGCATGATTTTATTGATGTTTGTTTTTTAAGTAGTTATAGGTCTGCACCTGCGCCCTAATTTTAGTGTTTATTTTATTCTTATGGTACTTATTGTTGTTTAAGCGGGTAATGTCCCTGGATTTCACATTGTCCTGAAGCTGAAACTCAATGATGTCGCGGATTTCCTGCCTTACCTCCTTGTCAAGCACAGGAAAACCAACCTCCACGCGGTGTTCAAAATTCCTGCTCATCAGGTCGGCCGAAGAAAGATACATCTCCTCCTTCTCACCATTACCGAAAATGAAAACCCTGGCATGTTCCAGGTATTTATCGATGATGCTGATGACGGAAATATTCTCACTGAAACCCGCCACTCCCGGCACGAGTGTACAGATGCCTCTTACGATTAGTTTAATGACCACACCGGCATTACTGGCCTCATAGAGCTTTTCTACAATGCCTTCATCAGCAAGGCTGTTTACCTTGAGGATCATGTAGGCCCGTTTACCTTGCTTAGCGATTTTGATCTCCCGGTCCATGAGCTGGTACATTTTTGTTCTGGACTCCAGCGGTGACACGATCAGGTGTTTGAAACCCGTGGCCACCGTCTTTTTATTGAGTGCAGTGAAGAGCTTCAGCAGGTCTCTTGTGATCTCTTTTTTTGCAGTAAAGATGCTGTGGTCGCAGTAAATCCTCGCCGTTTTTTCATTGAAGTTTCCTGTGGCCAGGTTTGCATAATACACGGCACGCCCCTTCTCTATCCTTTTAACGAGGCAGATCTTGGAGTGTACTTTATAGTCCGACAGACCATAGTTGACGTTTACGCCTTCCTCCTTTAACCTACCGCTCCAGAATATATTGGCCTGTTCATCAAAACGTGCTTTCAGCTCCACCAATACATTTACCTTTTTGCCATTCTTTGCCGCATTGATGAGGGCGTTGATGACTCTTGAGTTTTCGGCAAGACGGTATAAGGTGATGTTGATCTCTGTAACCTTCGGATCAATAGCAGCCTCCCTCAGGAAAAGAATGATGTAATCGTATGACTGGTAAGGCAGGTTGATGACATAATCGCGGTGCGCCAGTTTATTGATGATGCTCTCAGTACGGTGTAAACCAGATACCTTTATCGGAGGTGCTGAAGGGTATTCAAGCTCAGGTTTACCCACATTTGGAAAGGCAATGAAATCACCGAACTTATGATACCTGTTGCCGGGAATGAGGCTTTCCGCCTCGATCTTCATTTTATTGACCAGCACCGTCAGCATGTCGAATGGCATCTCGGTATCATAAAGTAAACGCATCGGTTTTCCCTTTTTACGCTTGTCCAAACTCGTTTTCAATTCATCAATAAACTTGTCGCTCACATTCTTATCAATATCCAGCTCGGCATCTCTGGTGAGCTGGATGGAAAAAGCTTCAATGGAGTCGTAAGTGAATACATAAAAGATGTCATCAAGACAATATTTGATGATGTCTTCCGCAAGAATGATAAACTTGAGGCCATTTGTTTCCGGAAGCACCAGAAAGCGGGGCAGATCTGGAGGCAGTTCAATCAGCGCATACTTTTCAGTGGTCTTTGTTCCGGTTTTTGACATACGTACAAAGAAGTAAAGATACCTGTCTTTAAGCTCCGGAAATGGATTGTCCAGGTTCAGCATGATCGGCACCAGGTTGGAAAGGATCTTGTCGCGGAAATGGTTTCTGACAAACTCCCCACGGGATACGTTCAGCTGCCCGTCATTTAAGATGAAAATCCTGTTCTGCGCCAGCTCATTGATGAGCGTTGCCTGGAACAGTTGTTCAAATTTCCGTTCCTGCCGGACTACGATATTTTTGATCTCATTGAGAATTTTCTTCGGATTGAAACCAAGTAGTGACTTGGTTTTTTCATTCAGATTGGACAGCCTGCTCATGGTGGCCACCCGTACCCGGTAGAACTCTTCAAGATTGGAAGAGAAGATAGATAGGAATTTGATCCGCTCAATTAAAGGAACAGTCTCATCTGCAGCTTCCTGCAGCACGCGTTCGTTAAAGTATAACCAACTGATCTCTCTGTTTAAAAATGGTGCCTTCTTCCTCGTCATGTATAAAATAAAAAATCCCTGTGTGAACAGGGATGCTCAAAACTGCAAATTCTATTGTTAAGTAAATGTTAATTTTACTAAACTGAATCTAAAACTTAATATGCCCTGCTGTTGATCTGTAAACCAGCTTTACTCTGTTAAACTGTCTTTTTTATCCGCTGCAGCAGCAGGTTTTATTGCTGGTTTCGGTGTGCCGGATTTTTGCGGAACAGTTTTCACTGCTGCAGGTTTTGCTGCCGCTGGTGCTTTACCTGTTGTAGCAGGCTTCGCAGTAGCTGCGGATTTTGCCGGACTTGCCGCTTTAGCAGGAGTTGTAGTCGCAGTTTTCGGGGATGATGCAGCATTTGCCAGCGTCGTTTTCGCTTTCGAAGCAATAGGTTTTGTTGCGGCAACCGCAGCTGTCGCACTAGATTTCCTCACCGGAGCTTTTACAGCAGTAGCCGCTTTTACTGGCCTTGCGGTCTCCTTAGCAACAGATGCGCCTTCCTTAACCGGTGCCGACACTGTTTTACTGAGTACTTCTTCTGCCTTGCTCGCGGAAGCAATTGGGGAGACTTTCACACTTTGCACTACCGGTTTAGCCTTGGATACCGCTTTACCGACCACCTTTTTCGCCTTCTTAACACCCTTGGTTTCTTTTTTACCTAGGGTAGCCAATGGCTTTTTTACTTTTTGTTTCAATTTGTCCGCCGCCTTTGCGCCTTTCTTTTTATCGGGTTGTTTTGAGGTCGTCAGGTCTTCAATTTTATCACCAACAACATCTTTGACTTCAATGAATTTTCTGGAAAGCTTTTTCGCGATTAGTTTACTGGCCTTTGCAATCTCCCCGCCGATCTTCTCCACATCATGGCCAAGCAGCTTCACTGCTTCCATAAACTTATCACCAAGACTTTGTTCTAATTCCTTCTTAGCAGACTTTTTTACCTCCTTTGACTTTAATTTAGATTTGGCAGCTTTCATTTTATACTTGTTTTAAGTTGAACTTCAGTTTTTCTGAACCATCAATGATGAATGATTCTTGCATTAATATTTTATATTTGCCATCATGAAGTGAAGATCTGTACAGAAATCATCAAAACTTCATTTTGAAATAGTAAATCTAATTTTACTTAAATCTAATATTTTTTTTATTCTAAAGCTATAATCATGCCCACTTTCGATATTGTAAGTAAGATAGACGGTCAGACTTTTGACAATGCGATGAACAACGCAAAAAAAGAGATCCTGAACCGTTACGATTTCAATGGTTCTAAATCCACTATTGACCACGATAAGAAGACGAACCTCATTACCATCGTTACTGAAGACGACATGCGTTTAAAAGCGATTCAGGATGCCATCATTTCCAGAATGGTCAAACAAAACCTTGACTCCGGAAGTTTAGACTTTGGCAAGGAGCAGTACGCTTCAGGAAACATGATCAGAAAAGAGATCTCCGTAAAAGAAGGCATCGACAGAGAAACGGCAAAGAAAATTGTTGCCAAAATCAAAGCCAGTGGATTGAAGGTGCAGGCCTCCATGATGGATGATCAAGTTCGTGTACAAGGAAAAAACATCGATGACCTGCAGAGTGTGATCGCATTGTGCAGAAAAGAAGACTTTGGACAGCCCCTTCAATTTATAAATATGAGAAACTAATGGAAATATCAGACAATGGGTTTATTTTTTCTGACGATGTGCAGAAACTCAATTTAACTGCAATACATCATTACCTGAGTACACAATCGTACTGGGCGAAAGAAATTCCCATTGCTACTGTTGCCCGATCTATCGAAAACTCACTTTGTTTTGGCATTTACAAGGATACCGTACAGGTGGGCTTCGCACGATGGATTACCGACAAAGCCACCTTCGCCTACCTGGCGGATGTATATGTCGAGGAACCTTTCCGCAATCAGGGACTTTCAAAAAAGCTGATGTCCCTGATGCTCTTTCACCCTGATCTGCAGGGCCTGCGCAGGTACATGCTGGCCACAGTAGATGCACACGGCCTCTATGAACAGTTCGGGTTTAAGCCCATCGAAAACCCGGAGCGGCTGATGGGCGTTGTCATTAAAGATGCCTACCTGACCAAAGGCCAGGAAGACTGATTCACTAAACAGTTTTTACATCTTCCTCGCGGTATTCGCGGATATCGGTGATGTACCCATTCAGGATTAAAAAGTCAAATAATGGTTTTGCATCGGGTGTAACCGGCATGTTTGCGCTGGTAATGACCTGATTGGTCTTTTTATCCAGAAAAGGATAAGCAAACAAACGGACATTCTTGCTGAACATGTCACTTACATAACTGAGCAGCTGACTCGCATAGTTATCTCCGAAGTTATTGGAGTTGAATACAAATTTCAGGTTATTGATGTTGGTAGAGATCCCCACGCTCTTAGGCTTGCAGCGGTCCAGGTATTTAGCCAGTTTATTGTGCCTTGCAAAATTAGATACAATCACCAGGTTACCCGTTTTGCACATCTCCTCAGCCCTTTTAGCAACGGCTTCCAGGTCAAAACTCTCCGGTGCTTCCTCCTCGTCATTGCTCAGCACATTGGACAAGAGTACTTCAATCAGGACGCTCAGGTTTTGTTTCTGCACATCTTCAGAGCGCACAAACTCATCCACGGCCTTATTTAACATACTGAAGTTGGGATTTGATTTCTGCGCATACTTGGTACGCAAAATCATCAGGTCTTTTTTATATAATAGGTCTTTAGGCAGACATGGTCTTCCCAGAGAGTCAAATATCGCCGCATCAGAAAAGTCTTTGACAATCAGGTACAGGTTTAAAAGGATGTTATTGATATTTTTAAACGCGGGACCACTCACAGAGATCAAATCGATCTCCACGGATCCAATCGTCAGGTTGTCTGCCAGCGATTCAATCATGGTTTTGGGATCATGATTGTAATAAAAGGCAGCATAAACCAGGTTTACGCCAATGATGCCCAATACATTTTGTTGTAAGGCAGCATCGGTATCCAGCAGCCTCACATGAAAGAAAATCTCGTTGGGCTCCCCTCCTGCTTCAGACTGAAAACGGATGCCAATCCATCCGTGAGGGTCATTGGATTTGTTGTAGTTCAATGTAGTTACGGTATCTGCAAACGCAAAGAAGGTACGGTCGTCGTACTTTGCACCGCTCAGCCGCTCATTCAGCAGGCCAAACTCGTGGTTCAGCATTTTGATCAGCCTTGACTGGCTCACATATCTCCCTGATTCCTCTACGCCATAGATGGCATCACTAAAGGTCATGTCATACGCAGACATGGTTTTGGCAACTGTACCCGAGGCGGCACCAGCGGTAAAAAAATTACGGGCCACCTCCTGTCCTGCACCTATCTCCGCAAATGTTCCGTAAATCTTAGGGTTTAAGTTAATCTTCAAAGCTTTACGCTTGGTATCAAGAATTTCTCTTTCCATGACGCAAAAATAACACAATCAGACGGATATCGGGCAAATATTTTCAGATCAAAACACTACCTTGGTTCTCAGATGCTAAACGTCAGAAACCTCCATATCCAGTTCTTTAACAAAGCCGAAAAAACCTGGCTGAATGCCGTCAACGATGTTAGCCTGCAGCTTGAAAAAGGAAAAGTGCTGGGCATTGTAGGCGAGTCAGGGTCTGGAAAATCAGTGACCTCCTTCTCGATCATGCAGCTCCACGACCCTCAATATACCAGAATTGGCGGGGAGATCATTTTTGATGGTGCGGACCTGCTTAAGCTGACGCAGGAGGAAATCCGCAGTTACCGTGGCAATAAGATCGCCATCATCTTTCAGGAACCCATGACAGCACTGAACCCGGTATTCACCTGTGGCAACCAGGTGCAGGAAGCCATCATGTTACATCAGAAAGTAGATAAAACGGCAGCAAAACTTAAAACGATTGCGCTTTTTGAAGAAGTACAGCTTCCGGGACCGGAGCGAATCTTTAACAGTTATCCTCATGAGCTTTCAGGCGGACAAAAGCAACGTGTGATGATTGCCATGGCACTTAGCTGTGACCCGGAACTGCTGATTGCAGATGAACCTACAACAGCACTGGATGTGACCGTTCAAAAGACCATCCTGCAATTGCTCCGAAAGCTGAAAGATGAACGCCAGATGTCCATGATCTTCATCTCACACGACCTTTCGGTCATCAGTGAGGTGGCCGACGAGGTGGCAGTAATGTATAAAGGAGAACTGGTGGAGCAGGCGGCAGCAAAGGAGCTCTTCAGCCATCCGCAGCATCCCTACACGCGTGGTCTGCTGGCCTGCAGGCCTAATCCGGAACTGCAGTTGAAAAGACTGCCCGTGGTGGCCGACTTCCTGGATACACCAGGTAATCCTTCCATGGCGGAAATACTGGCCGGAAACAGCTACAATCCTGAAGAAGTCCGCATCCGACGGGAAGGACTCTACCAACAGCGACCTCTGCTACAATTACAGGAGCTGTCGACCTGGTTTCCTGTAAGAAAAGGACTATTCGGCCGTACCACCGACCACATCAAAGCGGTAGATGGGGTAACGCTTGACGTCTATCCCGGAGAAACTCTCGGACTGGTAGGAGAATCCGGATGTGGCAAAACCACGCTTGGCCGGAGCATCCTCCGCCTGGTAGAACCAACTGCCGGAACACTGCGCTTTGAAGGAAGAGACCTGCTCGCACTCAATAAAAAAGCACTGCGTGCGACAAGAAAAGATATTCAGCTGATTTTTCAGGATCCTTACTCGGCCTTAAATCCACGGTTGACTGTCGGACATGCCATCATGGAACCTCTTCAGGTACATGGCCTATTTGTTAGTGATGCTGAAAGAAAAAAAGTAGTGATGGATCTGCTGGCCAAAGTGGGCCTGCTACCCTCGCATTTCGACCGTTACCCGCATGAGTTCTCGGGTGGTCAGCGCCAGCGCATTGTCATCGCCAGGGCTTTGGCACTTCAGCCAAAATTTATCATCTGTGATGAAAGCGTTTCTGCCCTGGATGTGTCCGTTCAGGCGCAGGTGCTCAACCTGCTGCGTCAGCTGCAACAGGAACTGGGGCTCACGTACATCTTCATTTCACATGACCTCTCGGTCGTCAAACACATCTCCGACCGAATGGTCGTGATGAACAAAGGAAAAATTGTGGAACAGAGTTTTCCGGAGGACATTTACCACCATCCAAAAGACCGCTACACACAGCGGCTGATCGAAGCCATCCCGGGCAGGAACCGCCAGTTTTAACCCATCTGTTCTTCCATCTGCTGAGCTGAAAGGCGCAGCAGCGCGGTATTGATCAACCTTCGCAGCACCCGTTCCTTAATCTTATCGTAGTGTTTCAGCAAGACCATGGCCTTGAATACCGCCACATCTTTGTTGATTTCAATCGTCTTAACGGACAGACCTCCTTTAACCACATTATCCATGTCGTTTTCAATCGCCTTATACAGATAGGTTTCCAGAAATTCCGGTGTGTATCCATTTTTCAGTGACATGTCAAACTCAATGCTCAGCTTTTTAATGTTCTGCTTCGACTGATTGATGATGACGGAACTGAAAGCGATGGAATTGGGGATGATGACCATGTCGTTGTCCTCATTCTGCAGGATCATGTTGATGAGGGTGATGTCCAGGATTTTCCCCTCCAGTGTGCCCACCTTAATGTGGTCCCCAAGCGATAGGCGGTCTGAAAACATGATGATGAGCCCATTGATCATATTGGAAATGTAATCCTTTGAAATGAGCGCAATGGCCGCCGCAACGATGGATACACTAAAGATAAAATCCTTAGGCTCTATCTCAAAAAGTGTCAATGCCGCAATGGCAAAAAAGATGGTATTGAGGATGGATACAATCCTGCTGATCCCGAGGATAAAGTTATCCTTGATGTTGTTTTTGAATTTATGCTTTCTGATGTACCAGTAGATCACAATCAGCCTGGCAATGGAAAATACTAAACTGGGACCGATAAAAATGAGCAGCGCCTTGGCAAAGGTATCAATTCCCGGATGCGTCATGTAAAATCCCGGTTTGGATACGTAAAAGTAGGTGAGCAACAAATAAACAGCGGCCTTGACTAATATCATAAGTAATTCACGGCCCGTTTTCCTTTCTTTATCTTCAATCATCAGTTATTATAATGGTTTCAGTTACTATAATTTTATACCTTGAATAAACAATTCACCCTGCCTGCTGGTTTTCGCGGTAACTTCTTTTCCGGTCACCATCAGCAGGCCTCAGCAGCTTTCGCTATTGCTGATCACCTTAAGACAAGCCCGGATGGCCATCAGCCTCCGCCCAGGGGCAATTACCTTTAGCCTGCAGAAACATCAGTTTTAGCTTACAGGAACATCGGTTTCAGCTCGCAGGGAGATAAACAAAGGTACAAAATTCAACAATAGTCGGTTCTAATTGTTACCTTCGAGTGAATCACAAATGATTCAATTGCATAATTATGGCAAAAAATAAATCATCTCATCTAGAAGTCGTTTTAATACAACTCATTAGCGATGTACTGGAGAAAAGCAACAATGAAGCCCTCAATTACAAACAGGTTTCAGCAAAACTCAACATTACCGATCCGGATTCGAGAGAAACCATTCTTGATATTTTAAAACAGCAGACCCAGAAAGGGGTATTTGTAGAGGCTCAGAAAGGCAAGTTCAAACTGAAGGACCTGAAAACATTTATCATTGGAAAGGTAGACATGACTGCCGATGGCGCCGCATTCATCATTCCTGATGATGAATTTGAAAAGGACGTTTTTGTGTCCGCCAGGAAGCTCCACAATGCCCTTCATGGCGACAAAGTCAAGGTTTACATCTACGCTAAAAAAAGCGGTCGTAAAAATGAAGGCGAGGTCGTGGAAATCATCGAACGTGCAAAAACAGACTTCATCGGTGTGATCAAAATCTCCGATCGTTTTGCCTTTGTGATTGCAGACGACAAGAAAATGATGCAGGACATCTTTGTACCACTATCGGACCTCAACGGTGCGAAAAACAGGCAAAAGGTACAGGTGAAGATCACCGACTGGCCGGAGGGAGTAAAAAACCCTATCGGAACGGTGATTACCATCCTTGGAGAACAGGGAGAGAACAATACCGAGATGAACGCCATCCTGGCACAGTACGGTTTTCCGCTGCAGTTCCCGCCGGAAGTGGAAAAAGAAGCCAACGCCATCCCTGAACAGATTACCGCAGATGAAATCAAAGACCGCCGCGATTTCCGCGAAACGGTGACCTTTACGATAGATCCTGCGGATGCGAAAGACTTTGACGATGCCATCTCTTTCAAAAAGCTGGACAACGGACATTATGAAGTAGGCGTCCACATTGCTGACGTTGCACACTATGTGACACCTAACAGTGCGCTCGACAAAGAGGCTTACGGCAGGGCTACTTCGGTTTACCTGGTAGACCGCGTGATCCCAATGCTGCCGGAAAGGCTTAGTAACGGTGTGTGTTCGCTCCGCCCTCATGAAGACAAACTTTGCTTCGCTGCAGTTTTTGAGCTCGATAACAAGGCCAACATCATCAATGAATGGTTCGGAAGGACTGTCATCCATTCTGACCGCCGTTTCAGCTATGAGGAGGCTCAGGAGGTCATAGAAAACAAAACCGGCGACTTCTCGGAAGAAATCCTGAAGTTGAATGAACTGGCCTATATCCTGCGCGACAAGAAGTTTAAAAACGGTGCCATCAGCTTTGAGAGCACAGAAGTGAAGTTTAAACTGGATGAAGATGGCAAGCCACTCGGTGTGTACGTCAAAGAGCGTAAGGATGCCCATAAACTCATTGAAGATTTCATGCTGCTGGCCAACAAAAAAGTGGCTGAGTTCATCGCCAAAAAGGGAAAAGGCAAACAAAAATATACTTTCATCTACCGGTCCCATGATTCCCCAAACCTGGAGAACCTGGGTAATTTCGCGCTGTTCGCAGCCAGGTTCGGGTATAAGATCAATATGAAGTCCGACAAGGACATTGCCAAATCCCTCAACTACCTGATGGAAGATGTGGAAGGTAAAAAAGAGCAGAATGTACTGACGCAGCTGGCCATTCGTTCCATGGCAAAGGCGGTATATACGACGAAAAAAACCAGTCACTATGGACTGGCATTCGATCATTACACACATTTCACCTCTCCCATCAGGCGATACCCAGATGTGATGGTACACCGCCTGCTTGCGGCTTACCTGAACAAGGAGAAGTCTGCCGATGCCGAAGAATATGAAATTGCAGCTTCGCACTCCTCGACCATGGAAAAACGAGCTGCTGATGCGGAACGTGCGTCAATCAAGTACAAACAGGCGGAATACCTGGAAGAAAACATCGGCAACCTGTACAAAGGCATCATCTCCGGAGTTACGGAATGGGGAATGTATGTGGAGCTTGCCGACAACAAATGTGAAGGTATGATCAGGCTCCGCGACCTGTCCGACGACTTCTACGTGCTTGATGAAAAAAACTATTGCATCATCGGACAACGCAAGAAAAAAACCTATCAGTTGGGTGATGAGGTACAGGTGAAAGTAAAAAAGGTAGACCTTTCAAAACGTCAGATAGATTTTTCTTTAATTCAATAAAATGCATACTCCTACCCAATTACAAGAATTCATAGACCAGGCAATTCAAAACATTATATATCCGGCACAACCGGAACGCCTTTACCTTCCAATCAGTTACATTATGAGTCTGGGTGGCAAGCGGATCAGGCCGGCACTCGTACTCATGTCGGCAGACCTTTTCGCTGCTGATGTACACCAGGTGATGCCCGCAGCATTGGCCATTGAGACCTTCCATAACTTTACCCTGATCCACGACGACATCATGGACAATGCGCCCCTCAGAAGAGGCAAAGCAACGGTACATGAGAAATGGGGTGTCAATAATGCCATCCTCAGTGGGGATGTCATGATGGTGGAGGCCAACAAACATCTGGCAATGCTGGATGCAGCAGTACTTAAAGATGCACTGGAAACCTTTAACAGCACTGCACAGGGCGTGTGCGAAGGGCAGCAGCTGGACATGGAGTTTGAATCCCGCGACCAGGTGAGCATCCCCGAATACATCAACATGATCCGCCTCAAAACAGCCGTTCTGCTGGGCGGCGCGATGAAACTGGGTGCTCAGGTAGCCAGGGCAACAAAAAGTCAGGCAGAACAGCTCTATGCCTTCGGAGAGAACCTCGGAATCGCTTTTCAGCTTCAGGACGACATCCTGGATGTCTACGGAGATCCGGAGAAATTTGGGAAACAGGTAGGGGGCGACATCATTGCCAATAAAAAGACCCTGCTGTTACTAAAACTTAAGGAGCTAACAAATCCCGCGGATGAGGACTTGCTGGAAGACCTGATGACTTATACCAATCTTGCTCAAAAGATAGAAAAGATGAGGATGCTATATGACAAGTACAACATCAGGGAGCTTGCGATGGCCGAAATGAGCGCCTATGCAGACCAGGCCTTTCAGGCCCTCTCAGAGTTGGAAGTTTCGGAAGACCGGAAGTCAGAGCTCGATTTACTTGCAAAAGCATTGATGAACAGGGAATATTAATGAGTAATCCTTTCCACATTCCACACCCCAATTGAGGTTGTTTTGCGGTTTATCCCCAGTTAAAGGCTGTTTTTAAAAGAAGGTTTACGATGTCCTTCATCTTTTTCTCAATGAATAAAAAACCCCGTTTCTGTGGCTGGAGTGTATTTCTGACTCAAAAACGGGGTTTTTGACAGTTATTCAGTCAATACATTCCTAAAATGTGATGCATATCAGGAAACATTTCTGGCGAAAACATATTCATGGTGTTAAATTTGCCTATTGATTGATGAGATGAGTTATAAAGATCCTCATCCATCAAAGGCATTTATTTAATATCATTATGAAAGATATTCTCTCAAAGAAGGAGATTGGTGAAAGGATCAAAAACCTTCGTCTGGCACATGGACTTTCACAGGCCCACATTTCGAACATCCTGTATCTGTCGAGGAGCAATTACTCGCAGATCGAACTCGGGAATCAGTTTCCATCATTCAACACCCTACATCACATCGGCAACTACTATGGTAAGACTTATGAATGGTTGTTACATGGAAGCTCCGATCCTGCGCTGGAACAGCCCGCAACAAAGGTAGATGTCATCATCAGGGATCTGGAATCTACGTTGAAAGCCCTGGCGCGCTCAATGGAGAAATTGGAGAAGGAGGTGAGCCAGTTGAAAAGTAGCAATACGTTACAACCAGCATAAAACGTAAAAATATTGATAAAGAAAAAGGCCATAACAAATGTTATGGCCTTTTCTATGTTTATTAATTCCTTTAGAAATTATTCTGCAGGAGCTGCTTCAGTTTCTGTAGCCGCTTCAGCTTCTGTAGCTTTAGCTGCTTTCTTTGCAGGTGCTTTTTTAGCAGGTGCTGCTGCCTCTACAGGAGCTTCACTTTTCGCAGCTTTAACAGCTGGTGCTTTTGTTTCTACTACTTCTTTAACTACTGCTGCAGGTAAAACAGAAACATAAGATTTGTTGTCTTGTTTCTTTTTGAAGATTACGGTACCATCAACCAGAGCAAATAAAGTATGGTCTTTTCCAATACCTACGCCTTTATCTGGATGGTGTTTAGTACCACGCTGACGTACTAAAATGTTTCCAGCGATAGCTGCCTGACCACCGAAGATTTTAATACCTAAACGTTTACTATGCGATTCACGTCCGTTTCTCGAACTACCGGCTCCTTTTTTGTGTGCCATCTTGTTTTATATTTTATAAACTACCGTAATATTGGCAATCCTTTGTTTAACAACTAATTATAAACTGATACCAGAGATCTGGATTTTAGTGAAGTACTGGCGGTGACCATTTTTCTTTTTGTAACCCTTTCTACGTTTCTTTTTGAAAACGATTACTTTATCACCTTTTAAATGAGACACGATCTTAGCTGATACTGTAGCACCCTTCAATGCAGGAGCTCCTACAGAGATTTTACCACCATCTTCAACCAACAATACATTGTCAAATTCAATACTAGCGCCTTCATCTCCTTGCAAACGGTGTACAAAAAGGTGCTGGTCTTTTGCAACTTTGAATTGCTGTCCTGCTATATTTACTATTGCGTACATTGTTAAATAATTATTATTTTAAACTGTTTATTTTTTTTATCGAGGTGCAAATATAGAATTATTTATTCTAAATCCACAACAGATTTACTTTTTATTTCCGTAACGTTCTTCTGCATCGTTAATGCTCTGGGCTACCAGTGATTTCATCTGTTCTGCCAGGCCCTGCAGCTTTGGAATTTCCGTGTAATCGGTAAGGTAGGTCACTTCCTTAGATTTCGTTTTGTAGTTGAAACGGATCACATAACGTAGAACCTTGGACGTATTCAGGTCCGTGCCCTTGTTAGCAATCACTTCAGGAAAGTTCCAGAAGCCGATTTCATTGGCTTTTCCATGCAGGTAAAGCATGTCATTCTTACGAAGCTTCACATTGGTGTGAACCACAGAATCCTTGGCATCTACATATACATATTCGCCTGTTGCAGAGTTATAGGAATTTTCCAGCTGGTTTCCCATTCCCCATTTAAAAACAATGGATTCAAAATCAGTAGACCTGAATGGTGCATTACGAAGCATTGGCCGGTAATAAATCACACAATAGGCTAAAAAGGGAACAACAATGGTTAAGAATAAAAAGATCTTCTTGGTGCGCGTACTCATATTACATTTCTGGTTTTTCTTCAATGATGAGGTCGGGGTTAAATTCCCCCTCCCACTTGGCAATAACAACTGTTGCGAGACAGTTTCCGATGACATTCAGGGAGGTTCTTCCCATGTCCATCAGCTCATCAATGCCCAATATCGCGGCAATGATAAAGGTAGGCAGACCAAACTGGTCGGCAGTAGCAATCAAAATGATTAACGAAGCCCTTGGAATGGCAGCCACCCCCTTGCTGGTAATCATCAGGGTGAAGACGATCAGCAGCTGCTCTCCGAAGGTCAGGTGCATTCCGGCAGCCTGGGCCACAAAGATGGAGGCGAGCGACAGGTATAACGTGGTTCCATCCAGGTTAAAACTATAACCGGTAGGGATCACGAAGGAAACAATTTTTCGGGGAACGCCAAACCGCTCCATGGCACTCATTGCTTTGGGAAGTGCAGCATCAGAGCTGGTGGTCGCAAAAGCGATAGATACCGGCTCCTTGATGGCCCTTGCAAACTTCAGCAAGGGAATTTTCAGGTATAAGGCTACTGGTACCAGCACCAGCAGAATAAAGGCAATCAGTGCCATGTATAAGGTGGCCACCAGCATGAACAGGTGTTTCAATATGTCTACCCCCATGTGCCCTACAGTGTAGGCCATTGCTGCCCCTACCCCAATCGGTGCAAAGTACATGATGATGTTCGTAAACTTAAACATCGTCTCTGATAAACTTTCGCAAAAGTCGACCAGCGGTTTGCGCTTCTTCTCATCCACCATGGCCAGTCCGATCCCGAAGATCACAGAGAAAATCACAATCTGAAGGATCTGTGCGTCATATACTGACTTGACGATGTTCTCAGGAAAAATATTCCTGAAGAAGGCGAGTGTTTTGTATAACCAATGTACACTATGAGGAAGTCCCTGCAGGATGCTTTCATCCACCAGGTCCTTTGGTGGTGCCGGCAATTCATTGTGTGGCATGTTTGCAACATTCACTCCCGACCCAGCCTGGGTAAGGTTGATTGCTGCCAGCCCGATGAACAGGGCAGCGGTTGTGGCGCAATAAAAATACAACATGGATTTCCAGGCCATGCGGCCCACCTGTTTCAGGTCCGAATGACCAGCAATACCATACACCAGTGTGGCGAAAAGTATCGGGCCGACAATCGTTTTCACCAACTTGATGAAACCTTTACTGAGCGGCTGCAGGGCAATGGCCACATGAGGAAAGTCGATCCCAACAAATACACCGAGCAGCATACACACCAATATCCAGGTGGTCAGATTTTTCCTCAGCAGGGCGTAGGCTACCAGCTCGAGGGCAAGCAGCCACCTTACCGTCATCATCACCTGGTCCGGGATGGCAAGCAGCTCAAAATCCTTTAAAACGCCTAGTGCCGATGCAATGGTGATGAATATCAAAGTAATCAACCCTATTCGGTTATTTTTCATATGGTTCGGATTATAGTCTCATTTAGTTGATCAGCAGATGACGGCCTGTCAGGGATCTTTTTTAGCGCAACAAAAGTAATTATTTGCGTTAAGCCCGCAAACATTTATTAATTTTGGGACTGCACACTGTTGTAACAATTTAGAATTAATGCGATCAAATCACCATCAGCCGTTAATTAATGGAAAAAAAAGACCAGTTATTTAAACAAATCTTCGACACCAATTCCAAAAAGATTTTCCATTTATGTTATGGTTATACGGGGGATGAAGATGCTGCCAACGACCTTCTTCAGGAGACTTTCCTAAAAGTATGGCAGAATCTGGACAAATTCAGAAATAAGTCGCTCATATCGACCTGGATCTACCGCATCGCCGTAAACACCTGCCTCACCTACCTACGCTCTGAAAAGAGACAGGCCAAGGACGAGCTGACGGAAAACATCATCGAAACCAGGCCTGAAGAGTTCTCCGAGAAGAACGAACAGATTGCCCTGCTTTACAAATCGATTTCCCAGCTGGAGGAAAATGACAGGCTCATCATCACCATGGTGCTCGACGAGCTTCCCTACCATGAGATTGCGGAAATCTCCGGAATCAGCGAGGGAAATCTAAGGGTAAAATTCACCGCATTAAATTAAAACTTACAGAACTATACAACCAGCATGCAAGAATTTGATCACATACAATCGCTTTGGCAAACCCACTCTGTAGAGGTAAAATCTCTTCTGATGAGATGCTGCAACAAGCGAAGAAAGAAGTGAATGCATCCGCAGCAAGTCGATCTTAAATATTGCCGGCATGCTGTTGTCACTGGTCGCACTCGCCGTGTTATGGTTCTTCTTTGAGTTTAAATCATGGACCACACATGCGGGACTGACTTTATTTATAGTTGCGGTTTCGGCCTCCACTTTTGTATTGTACAGAAACCACCTGCTCATCAGCAGAAATGATTTCACCAGCGACCCCAATGCCTTTCTGGCCAACCTGAAGCGTTACCAGCTCAGCAGACTTAGTCTCCACAATAAGGCCTACTGGTTGTATACCATCACACTGAGCCTGGGCATCACCCTTTACTTTTTTGAGGTACTCTCCTATTTCACGATATGGACACAGGTATTCATCATCCTATTTACCTTCGGATGGATGCTCTTCTGCTCAACGTTAGTCAGGAAGGCTGTAATTAAAAGAGATAAGGAGCGCATTTCATTGCTGATTGAAAAGTTTGAGCGACTGGGCAGTCAGTTTAAGGAAAACAGGTAAAACGAAAAAAGTCATCTTTGCAGATGACTTTTTTATTATTAACTAACCCAAATTTAATTCATCCAAACTAATATATGGGTCTACCTGATACAAAAATAGGGTTATTGCTGCTGGGGCAATGAGCGAAAATCACCAAAGTTAATGATGCTCATCAGTTAACGGTACTGACCCGGGGTCACCTTAAAACTGTTGCGAAACAGCCGGATAAACGAGCTCGCGCATTCAAAACCCACGATATCGACGATCTCATTCACCGGATAATCTGTATTCTTCAGTAGGAACTTCGCCTGCTTTAACCTGACGGAGGTCAGGAATTGATGCGGCGACTGTCTGTAGGCCTGTTTAAAGGTCCTCATAAAATGGTTTACCGAGAGACAGGCTGCATGAGCAATGTCTTCCAGGCAAATGTCTTTATTGTAGTTACTGATGATGTAATCTTTGGCAATGGATAGGCGGCGGAGGATTTCATCCCTGGTGCTGCCTGCAAGGAAACCCAGCGCATCGGCACGGTCCCTGATTTCAGTATCATACATCCCGTAGCAATTGAGTAAACAATGATTGAGGTATTCCCCCAACAGTAAGGGATGGAGATTACCGGCCGAGATGTGTTTTTTAAGATGCCTCAGCGTATACCGCAGGTCACCCTGCAAGGGATAGATCCCATCAGCAAAGGTCTTAGGCAAGCCTGCCCCCCCCTCAGGATTGTCCAGCAGCTGGTGTTGTTTCATCCGCAGCACACGCTCAAAATCCTGACAAAATTCGGGGTCAAAACGAAGGGAGAGACTGTCGACAGGAAGCGTAGCATCAATGGTCCTGGTGTAGGGTGTTCCTGGATTAAGGAAAATAAATGTTTCAGGATACAGTGTAAGCTGTCTTTTACTCAGCAGATAGTCTACCGAACCGCTGTAGGTAACATTGATCTCGTATTTATCCCCGGGCTCCTGACGCCGCGCAGCGGATGCATACTCCACTAAAATTTCATTTTTATCTACCAGTATACAGCTAGATTTCATGTTATAGTTCCTTGTAGTCTCGTTTTTCAATCAACACAAAGCGGTTACCCGAGGGATCTTTAAACTCCAGGAATACCCCACTATCAAAATATGCTGGTTCTTTAAGGTCAAGCATCCCCTGTTGTTTTAACCGGTAGTAGTCCCTGATGCAATCATCAGTACTCAAAATGATGTCATCTTGCACAGCATCATCTTTCCGGGCTTGTATCAGCAAATCAACATTCTGCATCATTCTATCTCAAGATCCAATTATTCTAAAAAAGATTCTAACAAAAATAACTTCCCTAAATCACCTTCTGTTACCCCTTAAGGGGGTATTTTTACCGGGGCTTCCAATATCCCCCCATAAGGGGGATTTTTTTATTCTGATGATATAAATATATTTACATTGGATAAATCAACTACGACCTTCCTGGTGCACCACAATAAGAATTATTTCATCGTTTTTCTCCTGTCCCTGATTAGCTTAAGCAGCTTTGCGCAGCGCTACAGTTTCAAACAGTTTGATGTGGAGGATGGCCTCACTCAATCGCAGGTTACGGGCATCACACAAGATTCAAAAAGAAGGTTATGGGTGAGCACACTTGGCGGACTGGGCTGTTTCAGTGGAAAGCAGTTCTGCAGTTTCACGAAAACCAGTGGGCTAAACAGCAATTTTGCCCTGGCCATTACCGCAGACAAAAAAGACAACATCTGGGTAGGTACCTCCAGGGGCATATCTGCCTTCAACGGCAAGAAAATACTGAACCATAAGCAAACCACCTCCTGGGTGGGAAACATGACTACTGCCAGCTCCGGACTGGTGTATGGTATTTCCTCATCGCAGCTCTTCAGGACGGATGGCATGCGTGCCGACTTCATCAAGGTGACGCGCGACCAGTCGGAAATGGTGACTGCAGTAAAAAAAGACGCCAATGGAAAACTATGGGCAGCGGTATACCACCATGGCCTCTTCAGTCTTGAAAACGGCAGTTGGATCCCCTCTCCCGTTAACCACCAAATAAAAGAAGCCCTGATTACGGACCTCATTGCCGACTCGTTTATTCCTGACAAACTATGGGTATTGACCGATGCAGGGCTGCTCATGATCCAGGAAAAAAAAGTGATCCTTGCCGTGCAGACTTCCATCAAGCTTACAGCTATTGAGCAAGATGCACGGGGAAACATCTGGCTGGGTTCCGGCAAGGGCGCTTACTGTTTGAGTGCAAAGGGCATCTTGCATTTCACAGCCAACAATGGCTTTACGGACAATACGGTAAATGCGATATTCAGAGATGCCGAAAACAACATCTGGCTCGGTACGGATGGTGAAGGTCTGTTCAGGTTTAACGATACGAATTATTTTGTCTTCGATGAATCCCAGGGATTGAGCAACCGTGTGGTCATGAGCCTGGCAAAAGGCCCATCGCTCAATGAGGTATGGATCGGCACCTATCGGGGCCTGTTTAAATTTAAGAACAATAAAATCACACAGGTGCTGTTTTCTAAGAATAAAGAGAACAACAATAACATCAATTTCCTTTACAACGACAGCAAACAGCAGATCTGGATTGGTACCGTCAGCGGCGGATTATGGTTGTACGACGGCAAAAAGTTCAGGAACATGACCGGCAACCAGACCGGCGTGGCGTACAACGCAGTATTAGAGGACAGTCGCAAACGCATCTGGCTGTCGACCAATATGGGCTGTTTCCTGCTGGACCAGCGAAACGGCAAAATGAAATGGATCAGCAGGGAGTTCGGCAGCACCCTGATGGAAAGCGATGAGGGCAACATCCTGGTCGGCACTCAGGATGGTCTTTATATCATCGATGAAAACAAAAAGTCGGTACCCTTGAAAATCAAGGGCATGGAGAACATGAGCATCCTGTGCATGACAAAGATGGGCAGCAACCTGTTTTTTGGAACGTCCGACAATGGCATTTTTTGCTGGAATGAAAAAACGGCACGTATTACAAGGATCGGCACCAGGGAAGGACTGGCATCAGACCATGTCTATAGCATGCTGATCGACCCCAAGGGCATACTCTGGGCGGGCAGCGGCAAAGGCATCAACATGGTGGATGTACACCGCATGAAGGTGCTCCGGGAAGCAGGGGAACACAGCCTTCTGGTGGAATGCAATCAGAATGCCATTCTTCGCGACAGGGAGCACATCTGGATCGGAACCACCAAGGGTGCAATTGTCTACCACAGCGATCAGAAGACTTCTAAAACCACAAAACCATTCATCTACCTCAACACACTGAAAGCCTTTTCCCAGTACCGGAACCAGAAAGATTCACTCCGGACCGTATTTCATGAAAAGGAACTGAAGAAAGTCATCCGCCTTCCGCATGATCAGAATAACCTGTCGATCGATTTTACAGGTATTTTTCTAAGCAACCCGGAGGCGCTGATGTATGAATATAAATTAACCGGTGGCGAAGGAGGTTTTACCGAAACCATCTCCAATCCTTCCATGAACTTCACCGCGTTACCTCCTGGAAAGTATACCTTTCAGGTCAGGGCAGTGACGAAATCCGGCATCAAATCTTCAAATAGTGCTACAGTTACATTCGAAATCACACCACCCTACTATCAAACGAGCTTTTTCAGGTTATTCGCATTTTTCGTCATCATACTGGTCATCCTTGCTGCCGTGTATACCATCCTTACCTTGAAAGAACGTAAGCGCAAGCTGCGCTTGAAGATCAAACTGGAAGAACAGGTAAAGGTCAGAAAACAAACCGCTGAAGATTTTCATGACGATCTTGGTAACAAACTCACCCGTATCTCCGTCTTATCAGAAGTATTGTGCAGCATGATCTCCGAAGAAGATCTTGAAAAAAGAGCAATCATTGGAAAAATCAATGAAAATGTAAACGATCTTTACAATGGGACAAGGGATATCCTGTGGTCATTGAATCCAAAGAATGACCTGCTCAGCCAGCTGATTGCACACATCATCAGCTTCGGATGGGAAATGTTCAACAATACGGCTATTGAATTTGAGGAGGATATTGACCTCGGGCAGTTCGATGGGAAATTATCTTTGGACATCAGCCGAAACCTGCTGATGATCTTCAAAGAGGCCATTCATAATGTGCTCAAACATTCAAAGGCCACAAAAGTAACCTTTACGGCAATCATTCATAATGAATTGCTGGAAATAAGAATTAAAGACAATGGCATGGGCATTTCCGGTGCGGCAACCATTGAGGGACATGGGATAAATAATATGAAAGTGAGAGCTAGGAGAATTAGTGCGCGGTTAAATATCAGGACAGCCGATCAGGGCACAGCATTGAGCCTTCAGATTAGTTTAAAGACTTTAATGCGACTAAAAAATGTATAATCAGTCAGGAGCAAGAATTGTGATCATTGAAGACGATCAGACGATCAGGGAAGGATATGCTTATCTGATTGACCACACTTCAGCTTATACCGTTGTAAACACCTATCCTTCTTTTGATGCGGCACGATCACGCATTGTAAAAGACCAGCCTGATGTCATCCTGCTGGACATACAGATGCCTGGAACAAATGGCATTGATGCCCTTCCGGTGTTGAAGAAAATGATCCCTCAGGTGTACATCATTATGCTTACGGTTTACGAGACCGAAAAGGCAATCCTGGATGCACTCGCCAATGGTGCTTCGGGTTATTTCACCAAAAATACACCCACGGCAAAATTGATAGAGGCCATTAAGGATGTGATGGAGGGCGGTGGCCCGATGAGCCCGGATGTGGCAAGGACCGTGATCATGTCCCTGCAAAGGAATCAGGACTCGCCACTCACCAAAAGGGAAACACAGATCCTGGAACTCATCACCACAGGTAAAGACCGCGGCCAGATTGCCAAAGAGCTCTTCATCGAGGTGGAGACCGTAAAAACACATACCAAGAACATTTACGCTAAGCTGAATGTCAATACGAAGGCAGAAGCCATACAGGTTGCAAAAGACAAAAGGCTGGTATAAAACCAGCCTTTTGTCTTTTTGATATATCAATCATGTATTTTATTCGGTAAGTTCCTTTACCGAGAAGCTGTTGCCGTTCAGCTTGTACTGCAGCATCTTAAAAGCACCTGGTTTAGCAGTCGAATCTTTTTCATTTACGACAGGAAAAGAACGGAACAAATCTCCGTTTTTGATGATAAACTTGTCATCTCCCCAATAATTCTTTTTCAAGCTGCTGCTAAGTGGCGGAAAGCTGATCTTGTTGAAGCTCCCTCCGGAATACTCATAAACATTCAGGTCATGGACATTGGTTTTACTCAAGAGCTCAATATAAATCTCAGGGTTACCATCGTTATCCAGGTCCATATTCCAGGCATCCACCATCACCCCTTTACGCTCGTTGGACAACGAACGGTAATCATCTTTCAAAGTATCGGTCATGAGGATCAGGTACCCCCCAACGGAGTCCACACCTTTGCCCCAGCTCACTACCTCAAAATTGATCCCCGGACGGATGGCAATGTCTTTATAAAATGGAAACTGACCCGACGGCTTTTTTGCCGCAGGCTCTACGGTCTTTGAAGCGGCATTCTTTTCTGCAGTGTCACCACCGCAGGAAGCCATCATAAAAAGACCGGCACATAAAAAAGGGATCCTGAACAAATATTTTGTGATCATTAATGTTTCTTTTAATGTTTTTCTACTGCAATTTACGATTTAGATTTCACATCAGGCGCACCGTTATTCAATACGGTCTCCGTCACCACACTGCGTTTGCCTGAAGGCGTGATCACAATGGTTTTCAGAATGCGCTTCTCTCCTTTAGGAACGATCACCTTAAGGTCGTTAGTATACAGGTTGGCTGTTTCTGCAGGACGGGTAAGGTCGAGGGTATAGTAAATCTCCGCGCCATGAACAGGAGTTTTCAGGTCGATCTTGAACGTTTCCCCCTGCAAGGTATCCGCCTGCCCTATCGGTGTAGGCACCCAGTAGTTCGTTGAGGTTTTGTCAAAGCGCGCCAAATGTACAGGGATACGTTCTTCCGAGAAGTTTTTAAGGTCCTTCCGTGCCGTTGGTGTCCATGCGATTTCCGACAAGGAGAACAGACGTGGCAGGATCATATACTCAATTTTTGCAGGAGTTTCAATGTATTCCGTCCAAAGGTTTGCCTGCACACCGATGATGTGTTTTTGCTGTTCAGGAGTCAGTTCTTTTGGAATCGGATCGTAAGCATAAGGTTTAGAGTAATGAGAAAGACCGCCAATATTGGTTGGCTCATCCGCAGAAAGCGACTGTCTGTGGTCATAATACAAACCATCACCATTCGGGGTCATGATCACATCATGATTTTCTTTTGCCGCGGCAATTCCACCTTCAGTGCCTCTCCAGGACATTACCGTTGCATTTGGTGCAAGTCCGCCTTCCAGAATCTCATCCCATCCGATGATGGAGCGGCCCCTTGAATTCACATGTTTCTCAATGCGCTGAATGAAATAACTCTGCAGCTCATGCTCATTTTTAAGCTTCAGCTTTTTGATCAGGTCCTGGCAGAATTTACTTTCTTTCCAGTATTCTTTCGGACTTTCATCACCACCGATATGGATGTACTTCGAAGGGAACAAGGCAATCACCTCATCCAGCACATTTCCAAGGAACTTAAAGGTAGCTTCTGAAGGAACGAATACATCATCGAACACCCCCCACTGCTGCTGGACCTGTTTGCCTTTTCTGCTTCCTGACCATGGTGTTTTTGCATCTACGAAAGTATCTCTGTCCGGAAAGCAGCTCAGCTCAGGATAGGCAGCGATGGCCGCTGACGCATGTCCTGGAAGTTCAATCTCAGGGATGACATTGATGTATCGTGCTGCAGCATAAGCAAGCACGTCTTTTACTTCCTCCTGTGTGTAGAAACCTTTATATTCCTTATTGTCGGTACCTACACCCGGGTGATGGCCGATGATCGTGCCACTGCGTGTTGCACCAACGGTGGTCAGCTTAGGATATTTTTTGATCTCTATCCTCCAGCCCTGGTCATCCGTGAGGTGCCAGTGGAAAGTGTTCAGCTTGTACTGGGACATGAGGTCAATATATTTTTTGACGAATGAAACCGGGAACATATGGCGACAAACATCGAGGTGTAATCCCCTGTAGCGGAACCTCGGATAGTCGTTGATCTCGGCAGCAGGAATGATGATCTGTTCATCCTTTTTCTCCGGCATCAGCTGCATCATCGACTGCACCGCGTAGAACAAGCCCGCCTCAGTACCAGTGATGGTAATGTTTTTATCGGAGATATTGATCTGATATCCTTCCGCAGGCAGTTGATCAGCACCGGCAGAGCTCAGCACAATCGACTTATCATTTTCGCCGGCCGACTTCAGTTCACGGAGTGCAAACCCACCCTTTGTAGCGATAAAAGAATTCAGCAGATCGGACATCCTTGAATTTTTAGCATCGGCAGAGACCAGCACCACCGTTTTGTCCAGCTTAAAGCTACCGCTATTCTTTTTTACAGATACGGGTGCAGGGATAATCCCCATATTCGGATCGTCCTGTGCGTCGGCCCGCTGGACAATAAATGCCAGCAAGACAATAGATAATAGTTTCTTCATTCGTATGTATTGGTTATTTTGTTGGTTGAATTACTGGACAAGATATAAAATCTTAAGAAAAAAACTGCAAAAAAAAAGCAGGGTCAACATGACCCTGCCTATTTTTTTGCATGATATCCTTACTAGGAAACCATCTTCACTTCGTCTTCTTTTGCTGCCAAATAACGTTCTGCATCAAGCGCAGCCATACAACCAGAACCGGCGGCAGTCACCGCCTGACGGTAATAATGGTCCTGCACATCACCAGCTGCAAAAACGCCTTCTACGTTGGTTTTTGTAGATCCGGGGATCGTTTTCAGGTATCCCGTTTCATCCATATCCAGCCATCCTTTAAAAATATCTGTGTTTGGTTTGTGACCAATAGCCACGAAGAAACCTTCAACAGGAATATCAGACTCTTCATTGGTTTGGTTATTCAGCACGCGCACAGCGGTTACATTTTTACCATTTCCGATGATCTCCTGGGTCTCTGTATTGTAGATGACCTCAATATTAGGCGTGTTCATCACACGGTGAACCATTGCTTTTGAGGCCCTGAATTCATCTCTTCTAACCAGCATATATACTTTTCTGCAAAGTTTAGCCAGGTAAGTTGCCTCTTCAGCAGCGGTATCACCTGCACCAACGATAGCAACATCCTGTCCTTTAAAGAAGAAACCATCACATACCGCACAGGCAGAAACACCGAAACCATTGTATTTCTGCTCACTTGGAAGGCCCAGCCATTTGGCTGTAGCCCCCGTAGAAATGATCACTGTATCGGCAGTAATTGTTTTAATATCATCAACAATAACCTTACGTGGCACAGACAGGAAATCCACCTCACTCACATAACCGAAACGGATGTCCGTTCCGAAACGTTCAGCTTGCTTACGTAGGTCTTCCATCATCTCGGGACCTGTAATTCCTGAAGGATATCCAGGGAAGTTATCGACCTCGGTAGTCTGGGTCAGCTGTCCCCCAGGCTCCATACCTGTATACATTACCGGTTTAAGGTCTGCACGTGCAGCATAAATTGCTGCAGTATACCCAGCCGGACCGGAACCTATAATCAAACATTGAACGTGTTCTATCTCTTGTGACATATATTTATTTATATTATAATACAAATTTACAATTTCTCCGGAGGAAGAACAAGTGCAAGCATCAGGTTTGGATCATCCCAACGTTAAAAGATTTGGTGATCGGCGACTGGTTAGCAGCTTCAATGCCCATGGAGATGACTTTCCTCGTTTCCAGGGGATCAATGATGCCATCCACCCATAACCTCGCCGAGGCGTAATAAGGATTGGTCTGATGGTTGTAACGGTCGGTAATTTCCTTTAACAGCTCAGCCTCCTTTTCCGGGGTAACCTGTTCACCCTTAGCACGTAGCGATGACTCCTGGATTTGCAGGAGCACTTTCCCTGCCTGGGCTCCCCCCATCACCGCTATTTTTGCGCTTGGCCATGCATAGATCAGGCGCGGGTCGTAAGCTTTGCCGCACATGGCATAGTTTCCTGCACCGTAAGAGTTACCAACCACAATGGTAAACTTGGGCACTACAGAATTCGCTACAGCATTCACCATCTTGGCGCCATCTTTAATGATGCCCCCATGCTCCGATCTGCTCCCTACCATGAAACCGGTAACGTCCTGCAGGAATACCAGCGGAATCTTTTTCTGGTTACAGTTCATCACAAAACGTGCGGCTTTGTCGGCACTATCCGAATAGATTGCTCCGCCAAACTGCATCTCCCCTTTTTTGGATTTCACCACCCTACGCTGGTTAGCCACAATACCTACCGCCCATCCATCAATACGGGCCAGTCCGCAGATCAGGGTCTGCCCATACAACTTTTTGTATTCTTCGATCTCGGAATTGTCGACCAGTCGTTTGATGATCTCCAGCATGTCGTAGGGTTTCTCCCTGTTTTCGGGCAGAATGCCATAGATATCTTCCGGTTTTTCTGCAGGCATGGCCGGTTTGATGCGGTCAAACCCTGCAGACTGCGGCGCACCGAGCATGCTCATGATCTGGCGGATACTGTCCAGGCAAGCCTGGTCATTAGGATGTTTATAGTCTGTCACACCCGAGATCTCACAATGTGTCGTCGCACCGCCAAGTGTTTCGTTATCCACCTCCTCACCAATGGCAGATTTCACAAGGTAGGAACCCGCAAGGAACACCGAGCCTGTGCCCTCCACAATCATCGCCTCATCACTCATAATTGGGAGATAGGCCCCCCCAGCTACACAGGAGCCCATGATTGCCGAAATCTGCACAATCCCCTGGGCCGACATCATCGCATTGTTCCTGAACATCCGTCCGAAATGTTCCTTATCCGGGAAAATTTCGTCCTGCATGGGCAGGTATACTCCCGCGCTGTCTACCAGGTAAATCACCGGCAGGCGGTTCTCCATAGCAATTTCCTGTGCCCGAAGGTTTTTCTTTGCGGTCATGGGAAACCATGCCCCAGCCTTCACGGTAGCATCATTGGCAACGATCATACATTGTCTGCCGGAAACATATCCGATGACACATACCACTCCCGCCCCGGGGCAGCCCCCTTGCTCGGCGTACATGCCATCCGCAGCCAAGGCGCCGACTTCCAGTGTATGCGTTCCTTCGTCAATCAGGTAAGCAATGCGCTCCCGTGCCAGCATCTTTCCTTTTTCCTTTTGTTTCGCTGCGCTTTTCTCCCCACCACCCTGATATATTTTTTTCAATCTGGTTTTCAACTCGTAAACCGACTGTTTGTTAAGATCTTCGTTTTTATTGAATTCTATGTCCATGCAGGCAAGGTAATTTTATTTTTCCAAGGAACAAAAGTCCGTTTTGGGCTTCGGTACAAAAACAGAATCACACTATTTCAGCCGAACTTTCGTTATTTTGCGATATGAGGATGCGAACGACTTTACTATTGATCATGATTCAGGGGATGGTGTATGGCCAGTCTTTCCGCTACCCGAAACTTGCAGAACAAGGCAAGTCCACCAGCGCTCTGGTTCCCAAAAGATGGAAACTCATTGACAGTGTAAGCGGCGACCTGAATAACGACCACAGACGAGACATTGCCCTCATCCTGGAATATGATCAGGAAGTGCGGGAGAGCAGGGCTTACGGCGACAGCAATACAGAGATCATCACTGAGATCCAGCGGCCCAGGATGCTCGCCATCTACTTTAAAACCAGTTCCGGCGGATACCGTTTGTCCACACAGAACAATCATTTTATCCTGCGCTCACAGGAAGGCGGAGCAATGGGCGACCCTTTGCGTCCGTCAGCAATAGAAAATAACCAACTTACCCTTTCGTTCGAGGGTGGTGGTGAATGGCAATGGAAGCTGGACTATGCCTTTAAATACCGGGGCGGCAACTGGGTGCTGGAACGTGCCGGAAACAGCTTTTACCATGAAGCATCCGGGGAGATCAATGTCCACCAGTACGATTTTCTGCGTAAAACAAAGGAAATCACCAGCGGCAGCAAGTTCAACAGGGAGTCGGCAAATGTAACCAGCACAAAAACACTACCGATCAGTACCTTACGAACCTTCCATACCTTTAAGAAACCATGGACCTGGCAAATTGGACCTGATGAACTGCTTTAAGAGTTAGCTCAGGTCGCGGTCTTCCGGCCAGGTTTCTTCATCGTCGGGCTGCGCTGTCCTCCTCATCATCTTCTGAATCAGCTCGCGGGGTTCTGACTCGTTGATGACCAGGCTTCTATTGTGTACGGAAAGGAACTTCCGATCGACCATGACGTCCAGCTGGGCGAATAGATAATCGTAGAACCCATCCACATTGAGAACACCGATCGGTTTCTGGTGCAACTCCAGCTGCAGCCAGGTCAGCACTTCAAAAAATTCTTCCATCGTACCGTATCCACCAGGCAATACGATAAACCCGTCAGACAGGTCGGCCATTTTCTGTTTCCGTTCGTGCATGTTGTTGGTGATGATCAACTCCGTCAGCTCAAAATGGCCCACCTCCCTGTCCAGCAGGAACTGTGGGATCACTCCCGTTACCGTTCCACCCCTGGCAAGCACTTCATTGGCAATTGCTCCCATCACGCCGATGCTGCCACCGCCATAAACGAGGTGAATCTGGTGATCGGAAAAAGTCTCGGCCAGTAGTGTTATGGCCGACTGTAACGAAGGATCTTCAGGATAACTTGCACCGCAGTACACGCAAATAGATTTCATAGATGTCATTGCATAAATAAGGGCTTCTCAAACGAGAAACCCTTTTATTTTTAGCTAATATAGCATTTACACTGAAAAATTGTAAAACCTAACGTGAATAATTAGGTGCTTCTTTAGTGATGGAGATGTCGTGAGGATGGCTTTCTCTCATTCCTGCAGCAGTAATTCTTACGAATTTAGCTTTCTGCAAGTCATCGATAGTTGCCGCACCACAGTAGTGCATCCCTGCCCTGAGTCCGCCAATGTACTGGTAGATGACTTCAGCAAGTGTTCCTTTATAAGGTACGCGACCTACAATCCCTTCCGGTACCAGTTTGGTAACCACGTCCGTTTCATCCTGGAAATAACGGTCCTTAGAACCTTGTGCCATTGCCTCCACAGAACCCATTCCACGGTAAGATTTGAACTTACGACCTTCATAGATGATGGTTTCACCTGGAGACTCCTCTACTCCGGCGAATAACGATCCTGCCATGATGCAGTTTGCACCGGCAGCGATGGCCTTCACGATGTCTCCGGTTTGCTTGATACCCCCGTCGGCGATAACTGGAATTCCTGTACCGATCAGTGCCTGTGCACATTCATAAACGGCGTACAATTGCGGTACTCCTACCCCCGCAATGATCCTTGTGGTACAGATTGAACCCGGACCGATACCTACCTTAACAGCATCAGCACCTGCTGCGGCCAACGCCCTTGCTGCATCAGCAGTAGCAATATTACCTGCAATCACCTGAAGATCGGGCCAGCGCGACTTGATGGCAGTGACCATATCGATCACCCCCTTGGAGTGCCCGTGTGCAGTATCTACTGTCACAACGTCGACACCGGCAGCAACCAGCGCCGCAACCCTGTCTATATTGTCGGCAGCCACACCAACAGCCGCACCAACACGGAGTCTTCCATGTTCGTCTTTACAAGCTTTAGGGTAGTTTTTATATTTTTGTATGTCTTTGAAAGTAATCAATCCTGCAAGGTGTCCCTGTGCATCAACTACCGGAAGTTTCTCAATTTTGTAGTCCTGCAGGATCTCTTCAGCCTGCATCAGCGTCGTTCCTTCAGGTGCAGTAATCAGGTTTTCCCTGGTCATCACCTCAGATACTTTGCGTTGCATGTCTTTCTGAAAACGAAGGTCCCTGTTGGTGATGATACCCACCAGTTTATTGTCTGCATCAATTACCGGGATACCACCAATCTTGAAGTCCTTCATGATCTGGAAAGCATCGGCAACCTTAGCATCAGCGTTCAGGGTAACAGGATCCTGGATCATTCCGCTTTCCGAGCGTTTCACCTTTCTCACCTCGTCTGCCTGGCGCTCAATGGGCATGTTCTTGTGCAACATTCCAATTCCTCCAGCCTGAGCAATGGCGATGGCCAGTCCAGCCTCGGTCACCGTATCCATGGCAGCGGATATGATGGGTACGTTCAGTCGTATTTTCTTGGTCAGTTGGGTTCCGGTATCCACGTCACGTGGAAGAACTTCAGAATAAGCAGGTACTAATAATACGTCGTCGTATGTTAGTCCTTCAGCGATAAATTTATTGGGATCAAGTTGCATAGCAAATAATTTAGGAGTTACTATTTGCCGGGCAAAAGTACGATTATTATTGCTAATGTGCAATAGTTGTACAAATATTGGGGGCTTTCTGCCAAAGATTACATTCAGATTAAAGAGGGCGAAAGTTGAGAGGTGGAGACGGCCTGGATTTAGTATTGGACAGCCTATACACAGGCTATATGAGGGCTAAGGTTGACCAGGGGTTAACAAGGAGTTGACAAGGGGTTGGCAAGGTAAAAAGGCCCTTTAGCCTCTTCAACCCCTTGTCATCCCCTCCTTTAGACGCCGTCAGACCTAGCCCTCATATAGACCGTGTATAGACCTGGGACGTGTATAAGCAATATAAAATTTGACTACTTAAGCAAAGCTTATAATGCTGCAATTACTGATCGTAAGATACGAATCTAGCACGGGAAACAGACCGAAAAGAAGTGGAAATAAAAACAGCTAAACAGTTTCGCAAAATATTGCGCATCACTGCTTAGCTGCTGAAAAATGAAAATGATATATAGATAACGTCTCTTTTGATGTTTAAGTCTGCCGGGCGCTACAATTTACATTTAAAACCCTGCCGGAGCAGGATGTTTTCCCTTCAGGTTGATGATGGTACGGCTGATGACGGGCTGGAATCCGATCAGGAGAATTGTCAGCGCACAGAGTATCGCAATCCACTCGTAATAGTTGATACAGAACTGCAGAAACTCCTGTTTCTGAAGGGATTTATTCAATAGACCAACTGCGGCCTTTGCCGCCTCATCTTTCAGCATACCTCTGTTGGCCAATGCCTGCTGATAGGCGCTCAACCTCGCCGAAACCCCTAAATCTATTACTGACAAACCACGTCCAAGAAGTTGCCCATGGAGTCCTTTAAAATAAAGCTGACTTAAATTGATCAGTGCAAGGCTGATGCTGAAGCTTGAAAACCTGACCAGCACGCCTACAGAAGCAGCTGACTGCCCAAGTTGCACCGGCACAGAAGACACAATGAACATCACGATAGGACACATTACCATTCCCGCCCCCAGTCCCTGCAGAAAAAGCGGGATGATAAAGGCCCCTGTTCCCGCCTCACTACTGAAAAGAAAACACATCACCATAAAAAACACCATGAGCAAGCTAAAGCCGGAGATCCATAAAACACGCAGAAACTGTTGCCTGATCAAAAACCTGATGGCAATAAATGACCCAAGGGCAATCCCCAGGATATTGTAAATCATCAGTACATTGGCGTGCAGGGAATCCATTCCTAAAATGGTAATGAAGTAGCTGCTGGTTAAGCTGAAGGCACCACGAATCAGGTAAAGGATCACCAGGAAAACAATACCGACGCTAAAATTACGATAACGGAAGACGGCAAGGTCTACCGTAGGTCTCCGCAGACTGTACTGCCGCATCACATTCAGTACGCCAAGTAATGCGATGGCCATGATGCTGTAGACAATCTGCTCCGATTCCAGCCAGTCCTTTTCCTGACCATACACCAAGACAAATGCAATCAGGACGAGCATCACTGCAAAAAGGACAAAACTGCTCCAATCCAGTTGATACAAAGGTTTTCTGCGGATAACATGCACCCTGTTGAGTAGAGAGTACATCAGGGCGGCGCCAGGCAGGAAACAAAATATGATGGCTTTATAGAGTACGTTATATTCAAAGTTTTCCACGATGGGAACTGAGAACAATGCCGTAACCGGTGATACACATAAGATCAGTGCGTAGAATATGGTATACCCAATCTCTCTGGCATGTTCCGACTTCAGCCGGCCAAAAAGCAGGTTCAGACAGATGCTGTTGATCCCGCAATTTACGATCCCCTGCAGGAAGCGAAAAACAAAGACCAGCCATACTTCCCGCGTATGATAACAGGCGTAGGTAATCAGCAGTTCCAAAACCACACTGATCAGCAGGTAATCTTTAGTGACCACACGTTCAAAAAAACGGCGCTCCACTCCTGCAAAGCTGGCAATCGCTGCATAGAACAAAAGCAGCGAAAACTGCACATCTGCAGGTTCCATACCGTAGAATCCCGCAGCAGCCGCGCCATCCGCTGTGGATATCGCAAATAGCAGTACCGCCGCCAGCAGCAGAAAAAGGATGCTAAAGCGAATCAACCATTCCGGCAAGCCCTTTTTAAATATCGATGTGGGATTGCTCATGAATGTGATCTTTTTCTTACCTGTACCGAGGCGCTCATACCGGCATTTAAAAGTTTGACCTGATCGGGATCACCAGTGATCCTAATCCTTACCGGGATACGCTGTGCAATCTTCACGAAATTACCCGTTGCATTGTCAGGTGGAAGCAAGGAGAAACGCGATCCTGTGGCTGCCGACAACGATTCTATTTTTCCTTTGAAGTGTTCATCGGGAAAGGCATCCACCTCCACTTCGACATCCTCACCAACGGACATCTTTCCGATCTGTGTTTCCTTGAAGTTGGCAACAACCCACTTTCCTGCCGAGCGGTCTACAATATAGGCAATGGTCTGTCCGGTCTGCAGTACCTGCCCCGGCTGAATGGTCCTACGCCCCATCTTACCATCGTAAGGAGCCGTCACTACGGTGTAAGAGGTATTCAGGTCGTTGCGTTTCAGTACCGCCCTCCTTCTGGTAACTTCCGAACGCAGGACCTGCGACTGCACGGCAATGTCCTGCGCCCTGGACATGGCAGCAGAATAATCCTCTTTCGCCGCATTGTAATCTGCCTGGGCAACCTCCAGCAGACTTTGTACGGTTTCCAGCTGCTGCCTCGTGGCAGACTCCAGGTCAAAAAGTTTTTTGTAACGGGCATATTCCGCCTCCTGTTTCCAAAGCTTGGCTTTTGCAGCGGCAATCCTTGCGCGACTGCCGCTGGCCGCGGTCTCTGCCGTATGAACATTGCTGTTCAGCACAGCAATCTGCGCCTCTGCATTCAGCACTGAGGCATTAGCCTCGTCCTGCTGCACGGTATAGTCGCTGTTGTCGATGACCACCAGCGTGTCTCCTTTTTTAACTTCCTGGTTCTCGATGAAATTAACTGTTTTAATATACCCATTTGCACGTACGGTGATGGGGTTAATGTATTCATCAATCTGTGCATCATTGGTGTCTTCATATTCCAGATAGTTGACCAGGGTCTTTCCACCCCAGATTAATAATACAACCGTCACCAGAACGGAAATTGTGCTCGTGACCCGGGTGATGATGATATCTGTCTTGTTTTGTATTTTGGTGCTCATGTTATAGGGTGCCTACAGCTTTTTGTAATTGATAATATTGAATTCTCGCGTTGACCTTCGCCGTGGTCAGCTCAAAGCGCGACTGCAGCAGCTGCGTCTCTGCATCCAGCAGATCTGTTAACAGCGACAACTGATTGAAATAGGTGTTTTGTACGATGCGGTAACTTTCTGATGCCTGACGGATGTTTTCTGTGGCGACATCAATGCGTTGTAAAGATTCCCTGTATTTAATATAGGTAGTTTTTACTTCCTGTCTGATGTTGTCTCGCTCCTCTTCATCTGCAAGCTCCGACTGATGCACACGAAGTTGCTGCATGGCTACCTGGTGTTTGTTTTTATAAAAAGCAGCAATTGGAATTTTCAACTTGAGCCCTGCCATACCATTGCCGTAAGGAGCAAGCGAATACGGGTAGAACTGAATCTGTGGGTAGGCATAGGCATATTCGGCGAACAAACCCAATGAAGGCATGACGTTCGACCGCAGCTGTTTCAGCTTCAGCTCCTGCAATTCAGATTCTTTTTTTGAGATGTCCAGCTGATAAGAATGTACATCCGCCTCGCTGAGGTACTGGTCCATCTGTTTCAACACCAGTGCATCGTTCAGCGAATCTTTAACTTCCGGAATCAGGCTGTCATCATCGCCGGCGCCGATCAGCAGGTTTAACTTCTGACTGGCAATGAGCTGGTTGTTCTGAATTTCTGTCAACATCATCTTCTGCCTGGACAGCCTTAATTCGGCCCTTAAGACGTCACTCTTCAGCACAGTCCCATTTTTATACAGGTGGTTGATTTCTTTCAACTGCTGCTCCAGATCTTTGACGTCCTGGAGTAACAGCGACTTGTAGGATAGGTTTCTGTAGACATCATAAAAGTACAGGGCGGCTGCATAATGAATTTCCTGCTTGCTGAGGCTCATCTTCGCCAGGGCGATTTCATTTTCTTTCTTTGAAGCCTTGATTTCCCTTTCCGTTTTTCCGCCATTGGATAAGTTCAGGTAAGCATCTGCAGCTACCTTATAATATTTGGGTTCTACTGGAAACTGCGTTGGCGTATGAAAGAGGCCATTTTCAAAGATCGGAAGCGGAAAAATATGAGCGAGTACGCCACCTGCCTCCAGCTCGGGAAGGCGCTCCGCCCTAGCGGCTTTGATTCCGGCTTCGGTCGTTGACACCGCAACCTGCTGGATCTGGATTCTTTTACTATTGCTATCGGCGAGCGACCAGACCTCATCCAACGTTAATTTCTGTGGCCTCCGGGGATCCTGTGCATGAGTGTTGATGGTAAATAAAAGAAAGGACATGCACATCCACATTTTTCCTTTATAAGTGTTGAATTTCATAAGTACGTTTTAACGGCACAAAGTTCGTGTAACAATTACCAAGATATTTTACGTAAAGTGACATATATTTGTTAGATCCAGCCATATCAATCCTAGTCCGCATGACCTCGCAGCAAAACGATGCTTTGTTATTCAATTTAGATGAACATACAGAAACCACCTACGTGTGGCACAGTAAGTTTGAAGACCGTTTTAAAGACCACCATCACAAAAAGGGACAGCTGACTTACGTGGAAGGCGGAGTGATCTTTTTATACACCAGGGAGCAATCCTATTTCATTCCGGCACGCCACTATGTATGGGTTCCTGCCGGGGTCACACATCACCTGGAACATCGCTACAGGTCCACCATCGTCCGTAATGTCTATTTCAACGCAAAAAATGAGATTGATCATTCTTTTTTTGATCACATCGGCATTTATCCCGTAAACGATCTGCTGCTGGAAATGTTGAAATTCTCTGAGAACTGGAACGGCAACATTTATCCGGGTTCGTTTGAATACGGCTTTCTGGAAACACTGAAAAGTATTCTGCCGGCCATCAGTAAACACCCGCTTCCCATTGTTGTTCCGACAACCGATAACGAGCGTCTGCGGCCGGTATTGTGGTACATTAGGCAACACCTATCCGAAGAGCTGACCCTTGAAAAAATTGCGTTAGAAACCGGCTTTAGCGAGCGTACATTGTCCAGATTGTTTCAGGCCTCCTTAAAAACATCATTCTTTCAGTACCTGAAGCTGGTGCGGATGACGAGGGCCATGGAGAAACTGCTGGAGACAGACCGCACCGTGACTGAGATCGCCTACGAGGTTGGATACGACAGCATCGCTGCTTTCAGCAACACCTTTTATAAAATGACAGGTCAGCGTCCATCCGCGTTTAAAGAATTGAAACTATCCAGTTTAACACAGAATTAAACTCAGCTGATTCTTTGGGGCTGCAAACCAATATAGTGATCTGTAGCACATAGATCAATAAAATCCGCCATAATGACTGATAAACATCGGCTCGGGTGTGATGTAAAAAAAATAATTGAAAATATTTTTTTTACTATAAAGATATGTCTTATACTTGCATAAATTTTAATAAACGCTTTTCATGAATAAGCCAAAAGTTCTCGTCCTGTGTCTGCTGTTTATAGCTACACTGTCCAGTTACGCTCAAAAAAAAGAATCCATTGTCAAAATGTTCAAGTATGGAAAAATTGAGCCTTCAGAATTTGAAACGAAGGTAAGCGGTACAGATTCCGCCGCCGCCGCTGTAGCCCTGTTTGATGTCGGTACCGGATGGTTTGAGATCAGTCCGAAAACGCAGGACTTCGTATATGTTTTTGAGCGTCATACGAGATATAAGGTCATCAATAAAACAGGTTATGATGTCGCAAACCTGGAAATCCAGCTGTATAGACAAAGTGGAGGTGAGTCAACCCTGGAGTATATGGATGGTGCGGCATACAACATGGAAAATGGCAAGATGGTCGTCAGCAAGATCAATAAAGACGCCAAGTTTTCGGAAAAACAAGATAAAAATTACACCCTGAAGAAGTTCACGTTGCCGAATGTTAAGGAGGGTACAATCGTGGAATTTAAGTATAAAATGAAATCCGATTTCACCTTTACCCTACGCCCATGGTATTTCCAAAAGGAAATCCCGGTGTTGTACTCCCAGTATTCTGTAAAAATACCGGAGTACCTGACCTACAAAAGTACCCCCGGAGGATTTATTTACTTAAACCCAACGCAGGAGATGGTAAACGACAATTTTTATTATAATGGACAGCGGTTTGACTTCAGCGCCAAAAAGATCCAATACATTGCCGAAAATGTGCCTGGTCTTAAAGATGAAATGTTCGTCACGACGATGGATGATTATGTGAGTAAGATTGAATTTGAGCTCAATGCGACAAAATATCCGGGGCAGGCCTACAAAACGTTCACGAGTACCTGGCCTGAGATCGTGGGATTATTGCAGGAGGACGAGAATTTCGGCACCTTCACCAACAAACATGGCTTCAACAAAACGCTGTTGCAGACCATCGTTAAAAATGAAAAGAATCCGGACAGTATCCTGAACCTGGTGTTCAAATATGTGAAGAACAACATCAAATGGAACGGCCAGGAGTCAAAATATACCAGCACCACCACCCCCAAAAACATATTTGATAAAAAATCGGGAAATTCTGCAGACATTAACCTTACCGTGTATGCGCTGTTGAGGGAAGCTGGCATTACGGTAAACCCGGTACTGATCAGCACACGAAGCAACGGGCAACACCCTGGTTTTCCAATGATTACCAAGTTTGACAACGTCATCCTTCAGGCAAAAATGGGCGAAAAGACCGTTTTATTGGATGCAACAGACAAGAACCATACACCTGGCCTCATCTCCTACTCCAACCTCAATCATGCTGGTTTCAAAATAGACCTGGATGCAAAGAATGGTGGATGGATTTCACTGGATGATGAGGTGCTGAGCCGTAAGGCCATCACCTACAACCTCCTCCTTGATGAGGAACACAAGCTGAGCGGAAAGTTATTCATTTCTTCCAGCAATTATGAAGGCCTCAGAAGAAGAAACAGCTACCAGGCTGAAGCAACGGAAGCTGAATTCCTGAAAACTTACAAATCAGACAAACCAGGACTGTCCATCAAAAATTACTCCGTGCTGAACATGGACAATCCCGGCGAACCACTGGTGGAAAGCATGGATGTTGACATTGAGGAAAACATTGAAGAAGCGGGAGACCTCACCTATTTCACGCCCCTGTTGTTTGAACGTACCAAAGAAAACCCCTTCAAACTCGATGAAAGGCAATTCCCTGTAGATTTCGCCTATCCATTTGAGGAAACCTACCGGATTTCAGTTGAATATCCAAAAGGTTACCAGATTGATAAAATGCCCAAAAGCGAACGTATGATTTTACCGGACAACATCGCTTCCTTCACCTTTATCTTCGCAGCTGAAGATGGCAGGATGGTGCTTTCCAGCAAGATAACGGTACCAAAAGCGGTGTATTCGGCTGAAGAGTATCATGGATTAAAGGAACTGTTCATGAACATCGTGAGAAAACAGTCTGAGCAAATTGTACTAAAAAAAATATAAATGAAACTGATGTTATCCTGCAGAAAAAGCATATTCCTTGGCCTGTCCTTCCTTGGTTTTTTTAACGTTGTGAAAGCACAGGGCACATATGACGTCGCTAAAATCCCGGCAGCATTGCTGGCCAATGCTTCAGTCGTGGTGCGGCTCGAAGATCAGGTTTATGACCTTAAAAATGCGGGTGCTGCCACCTACGAGTACAAAACAGCTGTAACCATCATCAACAAAAATGGGGAAAGCGCCTCTAATATGAGCGAGTACTATGATAATTTCTCTTCAATATCCAACCTGAAGGCAACGATGTTTGATGCAAAGGGGACAAAGATCAAGGATTATAAAAGCTCAGACTTCAAGGACCGGAGTGCCATATCCGGATATTCGTTATATGAAAGCAGCAGGGTAAAGTACCTGGAATTTCTGCAATCCAACTACCCCTATACCATCGAGTACAGTTACACGGTGACCTATAATGGGATGACCAGCTACCCTTCCTGGAGACCTGTAAGCAGATGGGGATATGCGGTAGAGCAAAGCAGCTATACTTTTAGAATTCCACAATCGATGAATTTCAAGTACTTGAAAAGTCAGGGACTAAAAACAGACTCGACATTCGTAAAAGACAAAATCCAGTACAAATGGAGCTGTAGTGCCATTCCTGCTATGGAATATGAGCCATTGAGTACCGGCTTACGTAACCTGACACCCTGGGTATCTCTTGCTCCCAATGAGTTTGAGTACGACCATACCAAAGGAAACATCACCGATTGGAAGAATCTGGGTGCCTGGATGTATGGCCTGAGCAGCGACAGGCAGGTCCTTTCTGAGCCTGCAAGGGCAAAGGTGCAGCAGCTGATCAAAGATGTAAAAACTGACCAGGAGAAAATCAGGATTTTATACCAGTACCTGCAGCAGAACACCCGTTATGTAAGCGTTCAGCTTGGTATCGGCGGACTCAGGCCTATCGCCGCAGATAAGGTGTCGGCAGTCAACTATGGCGACTGTAAAGGGCTGTCCAACTACATGAAAGCCATGCTTCAGGAAGCGGGCATCAAATCCAACCTTGTCGTGATCGGCAATGACATGCCTTCCCTGAATGCGGCTTATGCCAGTCTGGACCAGGCGAACCACATGATTTTATGTGTGCCTGGTGTTCGCGATACCACCTGGCTGGAGTGCACCAGCAATTATAAACCTGCCGGCTTTATTGGGAACAGCAATGCAGACCGGCTGGTCCTCCTGATCACTGAAGAAGGTGGCAAGCTGGTAAAAACGCCTGTATACAGCCCTTTGAGTAATTATCAGAAGCGACATGCGACGGTAGACCTCGATGATAGCGGCAATGCATCAATTCAATTGCAAACGAACTATGGCAACGCGCAATATGAGGACAACATGGGCATCATGCTGATGGAACCTGTAGAGCAGCACAAGCGTCTGATGCACTCCTTAGACATTCCAAATGTGAACATTTCTTCTTACACGTATACGCAGCCGGATAAAAACCTTCCTGTTCTGGAAGAGAAGATCAGCCTGAAGAGCAGTCAGCTGATGAGCAATGGCGGTGGAAAGTTGTTCATCACCCTGAACCTGCTGAACAGGCAGGAGAATACCCTCTCGACAATTGAAAACAGAAAGACAGCCTTTGCCGTAAATTATGGTTATGTGGATGAGGATGAGATCACCTACCATATCCCGAAGGGTTATAAGGTAGAGTTTGTGCCCAAAGACCTCAACATTGAATCGGAATTTGGAAAATACAGTTGTCAGATCAGGGTGAAAGACAATACCATCGTCTATCGAAGGACGAAGAGCATGACCAACAAAAAATATCCTGCAGAGAAGTACAATGAATATGTAGCCTTCAACAAGAAATTATATCAGGCAGACAAGTTAAAAACGATCCTGGCTAAAGTTGAATAGCCAGGATCAGTTTTTTATTTTTTTCCGGCAATGACCTTTGTAAAGCCATCAGTATTGAGGTATGTGTTGGCCAGACGTTTGATGTCATCAGCAGTAATGGTTTTCACGGTATGGATATAGCGCTCATAATACTTATGGTCGAGGCCCGAGAAATACGTGTTCTTAAACTTGTCAGCGTGCGAAAAAGCATTCTCCAGGCTTCCAAGCATGGCGCCAAGCATATAGTTGCGCACAAGGTCCAGTTCAGGTTCTTCTACGGTTTCTGTTTTCAGCAGCTGGATTTCTTTTTCGATCTCCTGTAATGCCGACTGGCAGACGTCTGCACCTACTTCCGTGGCGATGAAGAAATAGCCGGCGTCTTTTAGGGAGACTGCTGCAGAGCCAATTCCATAGGTATACCCTTTATCCTCCCTGATGTTGGCCATCAAACGGGATCCGAAATATCCACCCAGCAAACAGTTCATCACCTGGAAACCAGGAAAATCCTCATGACTTCTGTTGATGGCGAGTGTGCCCATGCGGATTGCGGACTGTATGGCATCCGGGCGTTCAATCAAAATCTCAGTACCTTCAGTCGCAGTAAATTCAAATTTGTTGGTCAGAGAAAGCTCATGATTGGACCAGGGTTTTCCAAGGATATCATTCAGCACATCAAATTCCTTTTGCTCAAACTTACCCGCAACAATGATGGTGCAGTTCTCCGGTTGATAAGCTGCCTTAAAATAATCCAGCAGATCGGCCTGATTCAACAGATCATAGTCGCTGGCGTCTATATTAGAACCGTAACTGGAATCTCCGAACAGCGCATGAGCGAAGTGTTTTCTTGCGAGAAAATCGTTCTTCTGCAGGCTCACCTGCAGGCTTTGCTTTTGGTTCTGAATGAAAATATCCAGCTCCTGTTTTGGAAAGATACTGTCATTTAGGATGGACCTGATGATCGGAAGTACTGCGGCAAGGTGTTTGTTTAAGGTGTAGACCTTAACACTCGACTGATCCGCACCATATTCCGTTTGCAGAAAAGCACCAAAATAATCTACGCGCGCGGCGATCTCCATCGCAGAGAGTTCAGCGGTACCATTGTTGATCAGGTGGCTGACGACTACGGCCTGTAGCGGCTTAGACTGGTCCCAGTTGACGTTTTCAAAGATAAACTCAATACGTACCAGTTCCTGTTGCCCCGCGTTGATGGTAAATACGGGAATTCCGTTATCCAGTTGTTGTTTCAGCGGGGATATAAAGTTGATTTGCTCCACCTGTTTTGACTCAGGTGCTAGTGTACGGTTAAGCATCTTTGGCGGTTAAGTAATATAAAGTTGAGGACTTTTCCTTAAGGAAAGTCTGCTGTGCAACGTTCAGTATGGAAGTTGCTGTCACAGCCAGGTATTTATCAATTTCTGAATTTAAAGCATGGGCATCGCCGAGGAGCTCATAATAAGCGAGGTTCATGGCCTTATCCAGCAGGCTCATTTCACCAAAGACGATGATGGATTCCGATTTATTTTTAACTTTCGTCAGTTCATCTTCAGTAACAGGTTCTTCAGAGATCTTACGCAGTTCAGCCCATACCGCAGCTTCGGCGGTCTCCATAGCCACACCTTCCACCAGTTTACCTTCGACGATAAACAGGCCTTCATCAAGACTGCTGGTCAGGTAAGCATGGATGTCGCTGAACAACTGTTGCTCTTTCAGCAGGCTGTTGTACAAACGGGAAGACTGTCCCTGGGAGAGCACATCAGAAAGCAGGTCGTAAGCCTGGTAATCCGGATTGCTTCTTGCAGGCATCGGGAAGCTGATGTAAAGGGCATTCAAAGGAACATCCGCGACTACGGTTTCAGTTCTGGCTTCGATCTGCAGGGGTTCTGCAGGTAAGTTGCGCAGGTATTTTTCTCCGGAAGGAATTGTACCGAACCATTTTTCCGCCAGCAGCTGCACGTCTTCGGCTTTTACATTGCCGCCAACTACCATGATGGCATTCTGAGGATTATAATGTTTTTTGAAGAAGGCCTTTACATCTTCCATACGGGCATCTTCAATCTGCTTTAAGTCCTGGCCAATTGTTGCCCAGCGGTAAGGATGCGCTTTATAAGCCAGAGGCCTGAGTTTCAGCCATACGTCGCCATAGGGCTGGTTGAGGTATCGCTGTTTGAACTCTTCACAAACGACGCTGCGCTGGGTTTCGAGACTCTTTTCTGAAAATGCGAGGCTCAGCATGCGGTCGCTTTCCAGCCAGAATGCCGTCTCCAGGTTAACGGAAGGCAAGGTGATGTAGTAGTTGGTGATGTCATTGCTGGTAAAAGCATTGTTCTCTCCACCGACCCGCTGTAGGGGTTCATCGTAACTAGGAATGTTTACTGACCCGCCAAACATCAGGTGTTCAAAAAGATGGGCGAAACCAGTCTTTCCCTCTTCTTCATCACGCGCACCCACATCATATAAAATATTTAACACTGCCATCGGGGTTGTGTCATCTTCATGAACAAGGACACGTAAGCCATTGGCCAGTGTAAAACGTTGAAATTCTACCATATTTATTTAATAATTCAGCCAAATATAGGAATTTATAGAAAAGGGAAATGTGATAATAATGTGAAATAAAAAGAAAGGAACTTATGGTATATTTGCAGTATGAATACTGCCGAACTATTGCATAGGGCACTGCAATTTGACTTTCTAACTCAAGAAGAAGGTGTTTTTTTGTATCACAATGCAGCTACCGCCGAACTTGCCTTTGTGGCCAACGAACTAAGAAAGAAACAAGTACCAAGTGGAAAAGTAACCTGGCAGATCGACCGCAACGTCAATACGACGAACGTATGTATTGCCAATTGTAAATTCTGTAATTTCTTCAGAAGACCGGGCCATGATGAAAGTTACATTACCGACATCGAAACATATAAGGTCAAAATCGAAGAGACTTTCCGTTTAGGGGGCGACCAGCTGCTGCTGCAGGGTGGGCATCACCCCGATCTCGGCCTTAAATTCTATGCAGACCTCTTCAAACAGCTGAAGGAACTTTATCCGGACCTTAAGCTACATGCCTTAGGCCCGCCGGAGATTGCTCACGTGGCTAAACTTGAAGGCATCTCACATACGGAGGTGCTCCGCACACTGAAAGAGTCGGGTATGGACTCCTTGCCTGGCGCCGGTGCAGAAATTCTGAACGACCGTGTACGCAGGTTGATCTCCAAGGGTAAATGCGGTGGTAAAGAGTGGCTTGACGTCATGCGTGCTGCACACCAGCTGGACATTACCACGTCAGCAACGATGATGTTTGGTCATGTGGAAACCATTGAAGAGCGTTTTGAACACCTGGTATGGATCAGAGAGGTACAAAGTGAGAAACCTGTTGATGCAAAAGGATTTCTGGCCTTCATTCCATGGCCTTTCCAGGACGATGGCACGCTGCTAAAAAGATTAAGGGGCATCAGCAATAATGTGTCCGGCGATGAATACATCAGGATGCTCGCGCTGAGCAGGATCATGCTGCCGAACATTAAAAATATACAGGCCTCCTGGCTGACTGTTGGAAAAAGTGTTGCAGAACTGTGTCTGCATGCGGGTGCCAACGACTTTGGATCAATCATGATCGAGGAGAACGTAGTATCGGCGGCAGGGGCACCACACCGCTTTACAGCGAAAGGCATTCAGGATGCCATCAGGGAAGCAGGCTTCGAGCCTCAACTGCGCGGACAACAATACAACTACCGCGAATTGCCGGAGCACCTGGAACAACAGGTCATCACTTATTAATAAGGGTCGATACTTACACCTGAAGATTAATACTCATCCATAAAAAAGGGGTTGGAAAACCTTCCCAACCCCCTATCCTAAACTTAAAACAAAAATTATCTGATAAATAGGCTTGCGATTTCCAATACCGCAGGCTTGGTTAATGGCTCATCGAAGCTTTCGACAGCTGCAGCCTTAGTGACTCCGGTTGCAATTCCGGTGATGGTAATGTCGGGTGCCTGGATGTCGAGGTTCTCCCCAGCATATACTTTATCAACCGCAGCAATTCCAGTATCATTTGCAACACCACCTGCACCTAAGCTGATCCATGGCTTAATGCTTGCACCACGTGCAGCACGCATTGAACGGATATGAGCCGCGTGACGGGCTTCCACAGAGTGGATCTGCAGGGCAATTGTAAGGTAATCAAGACCTTTAAGCACTGCCGCCTGACCTTTATAGGCACGGACACCGGTATCCTCAAAAGCCTGCGCTACAGCAAGGAAGGTATCATAGTTGGTATACACATCAGCAAAGGTATTCCCGGCAGTGAAGTCAAAATCGGTATAGGCAAACTCAACCGGGGTAGCACCGGCAGCAGTCACCGCACCTTTAAGCAGGTCAACGTGTGCTTTCTCATGGTCCCTGATGGTCGTGATTGCACCTAGTGGCGCACCTGAAGGAAGTAAACCTGGTGCAGCAAGAATGGAATGATTATAAAAATGATACTCCAGGTACTCCAGTGTCAATGCATAATTCAGCACATCCACGACAGCAGTTGGTACAGTTTGTCCGTAAGCTTTGTTAAACATAGAGCCTAAAGCCAACGGCACTGCTGATAAAGCTACTTTTTTACCAACATTGAAAAAGTCTTTCATCGCTGCTCTTCTAGGGCTTAAACGCTCATAGATCTCACCGTCAACTTTTTCTATTTCTTCAATTATATTTACAATATTCATGGTTTCTGATTTTGGGGATTAAAGATTGATTAGATTAATTTGCGTTTTCACATAAGCACCAGCTATGGCAAGCACTTTGTCTGGTTGCAATGCCTGGTCTAAGCCCTGCGCATTGACCACTTCACTATTCGCAAAGCTTCCGTTTGAAATGAGATCCCTGATTACTGCAGCATGACGTGCTTCAACGGAAACAATTTTACCAGCAGCGAGTAGGTAGGCATCTGTTTTTAATCTTTTACCTGCACCATTATAGGCAGCCACACCTAAATCTTCAAAAGCCTTAGCCGTAGCTAATACACTTGCTTTATCAGTAAAGTTGATGGCGGCGAAGTTCACTTCTAAACTGCCAATCGCTGCATTCCCCAGTGCTTTTTTGAAGTATTCACGGTGTGCAATTTCATGAAACTGAATATCCTGAAAATAAGCTCTTTCTGCCGCAGTAAATGCTGCAGGCGGATTTGAGGCTACCTGAATATAAAAGGCAGCTTCCAATTGCTCCAATGCGTATGCATAGTTGAGCACACCAAAGTCGTCCTTAAAATCGAGCGTAACACCGCCCATTCCATTGCCGTAACCACGGTCTTTCTTACATCCGGCGGCAACCAATGCAATCCCTGCGGCACCAGCACCAGCGTATTGCAGAAAAGAGCGACGCTGTAATTTCGCATCTAAAATGCTGTTTTCCTGCAGCACTTCGTTTTCTTGATTTGAGTTTTTCATAGGTAAATAGATTTGTTTTTTGGGTAGATATTTTAAGACAGATATTTTATTTTTCCGACATCATACAACTGAAAGTTTTACGGATATTCTAATACGTTTTAACAAAAAGACATATAAAAGTAAAAATATTGCCTATTTATAAATCACTTACGAAAGCTTATGAGACTTGGTTTTCAGTTTTGCTTAAGATTTATTATTAAGTCGCCTATTTTTTTGATAAATTCACCATTAAATCATTTATGCCGTGCTGAATACCATTATTGTTGACGATGAAGAATTTGCCCGTTCCTCCCTGTATTTCCTTCTGCAGGAACATTGTGAAGGAATCCATATATCAGGAATTGCCAAGTCGGTAGCAGAGGCCAGGACCTTACTTAAAAACAATGCCATTGACCTCATTTTCCTGGATATTGCCATGCCTGGAGAGAATGGGTTTGAGCTCATTCCAGATGTTCGGGAGTACCATTCCCATGTCATTTTCACAACGGCCTACGACCAGTATGCGCTTCGTGCAATCAAGGCAAATGCCCTGGATTACCTGCTTAAACCGATAGACATCGACGAGCTGAAAGTTGCGGTAGAAAAGGCTGAAAAATACATCTCCTTAAATAAAATGGAGAACAGCAGGGCCGACCGCCTGCAAAATCTCGCACAGAACCTGGCCGAAAAAACAGAAATCAGAAAAATCAGCCTTCCAAACGGGCAGGGTTATTCATTAGTGAGCATTGACGACATCATACATATTGCTGCAGACAGCAATTACTCTGTTTTTCACCTGTCAAATGGCGACACCATCACGGTTTCCAAGGTGCTAAAAGAATATGAGGAGCTACTGCCAGACCATCAGTTTGTGCGGATCCATAAATCGAGCATACTCAATCTGAATTACCTTAAGGAATACAATTCAAAAAATGGTATGGAGGTAATCTTGAAAAACGGGGAAAAAATTGCAGTATCCAGACGCCGTGCCAGTGAGTTTGCAGAAAAGATAAAATCATATACCCGCATTCATGGCGACCAGTAAATTCATACCGGTACGCCTCCGAAAAATAGCGGTTTCATTTCTTTTGATACTGATGCAGCTTCCTGCTTTTTCGCAAAGCACATTTTTACAACATTTTAATGCCAAAAGCGGCTTACCCAGCAACAACTGTTTTTACACTCTACAGGACAGCAAAGGGTTCATCTGGATTGCTACTGATGCCGGAGTCAGTCGCTTTGACGGCAAAGTATTTGAAAATTTCTCCATCAATGACGGCTTGCCGGACAACCAGATCCTCCAGCTTAAGGAAGATAAAAGCGGCAAGATTTGGTTTTTGGCATTAAATGGCCAACTGAGTTACTTTTATAATGGCCGGATTTATAACGAGACCAATAACCAGCTGCTGAAGGTACTGAAACTGAATGCTGTCGTTGTTTCTTTCTTTCAGGACAGTAAGCAACGTATCTGGCTGGGCACGAACAAAAACCTGCTTGTGATGTGGGATGGCAAGAAGGTCACAAAATACATCTCAGCAAACCACAACAAGCAATTTATCAACACCTTTACACACGAAGATGAAGAGGGGAAAATCTGGGCGGTCAGCAACACCTCTGTTCGTGTCCTAGAAGGAAACACCTTCAAAGTAGTTCCCCATCATACCCTGCCCCTATCCTACAAAACTTCATTGAACCTGCCCGACAGGACAATGGCCTACCTCGACCAGAAAGGCCTGAACATCAGAAGGGCCGGACAGGAGTCCAGGCTCATGAAAGTGGAGAACAGTCTGTTGAATAACGAACCCGGTTATTTTTATGCAGGCAACAAAGACGGTTTGTGGCTGAGCAATGCTTCCGGGATTTATCATATTGACCAGCAAAACCGAACCACACGTTATCTGGAGAACATTTCCTCTAGCCAGGTCATCAAAGATGTAAAAGGCAACATGTGGTTTACGACCAGCAATGGCATTTATATGCTACCGCAGAAAAATGAGCGCCTGTATGTGATTAATAAGTCGAATGGCCTCAGCAGCGACCAGGTGAAAAGTGTGGCCAAGGATGCGAATGGACATCTATGGATGGGTCTTGATGAAGGGCGCTTAAATGTGATCAACATGGACGACATGAAGGTGGCAGAAATAAAAGTGGGCCAGGAGAAAACTTACAACATCATTAAACAAATTGCATTCGACACCGCAAACCACCTCATTTACTTTGCTTCGGATTATGGACTCGGACGATTAAGTGATCATCAGCCGAAAAAATCAAAAATTGAATTTCTGACAGAAGCGAACAATTTCCTGTTTGTGATCAAGAGTTTTAGTCTGGGGCCAAAGGAAAATCTGGCACTGGCACTTTCCTCGGGTGTGGTCATTATCCCGGACCGGCTGAAGCATTTCAGGTACACCTCCAAATCCCTGAAACGCGGTGAGGATTATTTTGACAATCGTGCTTACCGGGTTTTCTATGACCAAAACAAAAATCTTTGGTTTTCGAATGTGAATGGGCTCACGATGTTTTCAAATGGAAAACTCTACAATTACTTCGAGACCCAGCAGCTGCTCACCAAGAGAATTAACGACATCCAGCAGTTGCCCGACCAGACGCTTGTCCTGGCTACTGATGGCAACGGCCTGATCTTTATTAAAAATGGTAAAATCACTAAAGTCATTACACAGAAAGACGGGCTCACGGACAACATCTGTAAAAAGTTGTTCATCAAGGGCAACTATACTTGGGTGGTGACCAACCATGGCATCAACAGAATTTCTTTTGATGGTCAGCAGGCGATTGTAAAAACCTTTGAATACACCAACGCACTTTTAAATGACGATGTCAACAGCCTTTTTATAGATGACAGGGAAGCCTATTTTGCAACCAACAATGGTCTTGTCTACTTCTCTTATGATAAACCCGACAACAGTGCCATGGCCCCGCAGGTGCTGGTCACATCGGTTATCAGTAACAAACGGATCCTCGGTGCCAATCCAAAGACACATGTACTGGATGCGGACAGCAACAACATTGTTTTTTACTATAGTGCCATCGACTTTCAGAACCGCAACATCACCTATCGATACAGACTGAATGAGGATATTGCCTGGACAGAAACCAAAAGCCGCCGCCTTGAATTTTCGTCATTGGAACCAGGGAAGTACCGTTTTGAAATCAGTGCCAAGTCGGGCAGCAGCAAATGGAGCCCCCCTGCCAGGGTAGATTTTGTCATGAAAGCCCATTTCTGGCAAACCAATGGTTTTCTGTTCCTGTTGATCATCATTGCGGGTTTTACACTCTACAAGCTGGCTGTGGTGATCACAAAGTCACAAAAAAACAAAGAACAGGAACAACTGCTATTGAAGAACAAGATTTTGATGCTGGAGCAGCGGGCGCTGCAGGCCATGATGAATCCGCATTTTGTATTTAATGTGATGAACTCCATCCAGCATTACATCAATACAAAGGATACCGCATCGGCCAATAAGATCTTAACCGGTTTCGCCAAACTGATCAGGAAGAACCTGGAGATCTGTACCAAGAGTTTTATCGGTTTGGAAGAGGAGCTTGATTACCTGGAGCTGTACCTTAGCCTGGAGAAAAAAAGATTCGGGGATAAACTGGTGTACCGTATCGCCGTAAATAAGGACATTGACAAAGAAGAAACGCTGATTCCCTCGATGATCCTGCAGCCATATATAGAAAACGCCATCTGGCATGGGATAATGCCAAAAGACGAAGGTGGAAAGATCGATATCCTTATTGACCCTGAAGATGGCGCCTTATTGATTAAAATCATCGACAATGGTGTTGGTATAGAGAACTCATTGAGAAATAAAAAAGGAGAACACATCAGCAAAGGCATGGCATTAACCAAAGAAAGGATCAATTTGCTGAACCAGGTTGAAGCAAATCCTATAAAAATTACGGTACAGCAATTGGGAGCTTCAGGCACGGAAGTATCGATTTTAATCCCATTTTACCAGTAAATTACCGTTTACTCATTTACAACTACCACTTACTAACTTTAAAATAATCAATCTGATTTTTGCATTAAACTTGTTATAGATATTAAAGCGAACAAGATTTCGCAAGAACGTTCTTATAGAATTGATCAAAGATATTTTTACCTAACCTAAAACTATATCTCAATTCAGGTTTCATTTGTGTGTTAAAAAATGGTAAAGTTCATAGCTTTACCATTTTTTTTGAGTCTGTTTTTCGGATGGCGCTCTGGCAACAAAAACCCCAATAATTTCATATAAAATTTTATTGGAAATACGACTCTTTGCTGAAGATAAACAGCAAAAAAAACACTAGCAAAATGTGGCGATAAAACAAGAAGAATAGTTAATTATTTTTTTCAATTTCCTCTTTTCTAAATCTATTTTTATACTAATTTTGACGCACCAAAAGATCAAATAAACACTGTTGTATATATTTAAAAAGATTTTTTGTAATTTTAACAGAGCAATACAAACCCTTACTGAACTTATTTTTTTTTGTAATGAAAACATCAAAAAACAGCGTGAACAAAAGTCGTCAATTTGATCCTGAAATTGACATGGATGATTCGAGTGAAGAAACTGGTAGACAGAAAACATTTCAAGATGATGATGATGATGACTTTGACATGCCATTAGATGATCTTGATGGGTTCGATAACTTCGGTGACGACGACGACGACGATTATTAAAAACAACAAAACATAGCATTTTTTAAGCATCCTTTAAGGATGCTTTTTATTTTAATCCCCTTAACAGAAAATATGCAGATTCTACGAGTATCCGATCATCAGCAAAAGAGACAATTCCTGGATGTCGCCAACTTAATTTATAAAGAAGACCCAAACTGGATCCGTCCCCTTGATCAGGATATCGAGAAAATTTTCGACCCCAAGCAAAATGATTTTTTTAAACATGGACACTGCCAAAGGTGGATCTTAAAAACAGATACCGGAGAGGTCATTGGCAGGGTTGCTGCCTTTATCAATGATAAAAAAGCACATCAGTATGAAGTGCCCACCGGGGGGATGGGATTTTTTGAATGTATTAATGATCCCGCTGCAGCGATAGTGCTCTTCCAAACGGCCGAGCAATGGCTGAATGAACAGGGTATGAAAGCTATGGACGGCCCCATCAATTTTGGAGAGAACGACTCCTTCTGGGGTTTGCTCGTAGAAGGCTTTACGCCGCCTTCTTACGGCATGAATTACCACCCGGAATACTATTATTCGTTTTTCAAAGATTACGGCTTTGAGACGTCTTATCAGCAAATCACAAATCACCTGGCAGTCCGGAAACCATTTCCCGAGCGTTTCACCAAAATTGCCAACTGGGTGGCCAATAAACCAGGCTATACTTTTGAGCACTTCTCAAAGAAGAATTCTGATAAGTTTGTGGCTGACCTCATGGAGATTTACAACGATGCATGGAAGGATTTTGAAAAGTTTGTGCCGATAAAAAAAGAAACGCTGGAGGAGAGTTTCAAGCAGATGGAAGCAATTATGGATGAGAAACTGATCTGGTTTGCTTACATCAATGGAGAACCAGCCTCCTTTGTTGTCATCATTCCTGATGCAAACCAGCTCATCAAAACATTTAACGGAAAACTGGGATGGATAGAGAAGCTGAAATTTGTGTACAAACGCTGGGTTGGGGTCAACAGGATGCGTGCGATTGTAATGGGCACAAAACAGGCCTATCAGAAACACGGACTGGAATCCGCATTATTTATCAAATTGAAAGAATATGTTCTACCGCTCAATCAGTATGATGAGCTTGAGCTATCCTGGGTGGGCGACTTCAATGATAAGATGTTATCGATCCACGAAGCTACAGGTGCCGTTTTTGGTAAACGCCACCTGACGCTGCGCAAAATATTTTAGCCCCTGATTTCTTCGTAAAGGTCGATCACCTTCTTTTGAAGTTTGATGATCTCTTCTTCTCTTACAGAAAGTTTCTGCTTCAGTGCATTGATTTCTTCAAAATTAAGGGATTGGGGATTTTCTCCTTCTTTGGAGATAATGTCCATAGTCGACACCTGAAACAAATGCGCAATTTGTTCAAGTCTGGAGATGTTAATGTCTGTGATGCCGGTTTCAATCTTCGAAAATGCAGGAATAGAAATATTAAGACGTTTTGCCACTTCACCTTGGCTCCAGCCATTCTTTTGGCGCAGTTGTCTAATGTTTTTTCCAATAACGTTCATATAATAAATTTAGGTATAAAGGTGTACTTAATTAATACTTTATTATTTCGTGTTCAACTCCTGTGCCAATTTCGTCAAATCTAAACCACCAAAATTTCCGGAACTCATCAATAAGAGATTAACATGATCAAAATTTATACTCATAAGGTATTCAGACAGCAAATCAGAACTATTAAAAAACTGAATTTCAGTACTATTAAATGCTTTTTGTACCTCATCTTTACTAAATGGTGCAATTTTTTTCTGAACGAAGGTTTTTTCATCAATATATACAATCGCCTGATCAGCGTGAGTCATGGTATCTGCATACTGTGCTAAAAAATCTTTATTTAGACTGCTAAATGTATGTAACTCTATACACGCCACCAATTTCCTTTCAGTAAATTGTGTTTTCACCGCCTCAATGGTAGCTTTCAATTTGGAAGGAGAATGTGCAAAATCCTTGTACACATTAGTAGACGACGACGCCCTAAGCAACTCCAGGCGCTTCGCTGCACCGGTGAAGGAACTGATCGCTGCATGAAACATTTTCTCATCTATTTCAAGTTCAGCACAAACCAGCTTTGCAGCGTTGAGGTTCATGAGGTTGTGGTTGCCGAAAACAGACAGTGGTGTTTCATCAGCCAAAAGAGTAGTAATGCCATTTTTCACCTCATTCGCAGGGACGCCGTACCCTTTCTTTTCAATTTCTTTAGTAGACTGACGAACGACCTCTACCAGATCAACATCATCCTCACAGTAAATTAACTTTCCTCCAGGCTGAATGGTATCAATAAATAGCTCAAACTGTTTCTTATAGTCGTCAAACGTCGGGAACACATTAATGTGGTCCCATGCAATCCCGCTGATCACCCCTACATTTGCTTTATACAAATGAAATTTAGGCCTTCTGTCGATGGGCGAGGCCAAATATTCATCTCCTTCAATAATGATTACGGGCGCCTCGGAGGTCACCTTTACCATGGTTTCAAAACCCGCAAGCTGTGCCCCTACCAGGTAATCAAAGTCACGCTGGTAATAATTGAGCACGTGCAGGATCATGGAGGTAATCGTTGTTTTACCGTGACTGCCGCCAATGACTACACGCAGTTTCTCTTTGGTCTGCTCAAAGATATATTCAGGATAGGAATAGATTTTCAGTCCGAGTTCCTGTGCCCTCAGTAATTCCGGATTATCAACCAGAGCATGCATTCCCAGAATAACCGCATCCAGGTCTGAACTTATGTTTTCCGGGTGCCAACCTATATTTTCAGGCAACAGACCATACCGGGCCAGTCTGCTGGCAGAAGGCTCAAAAACAACATCATCAGAACCAGTTACCTGATATCCTTTTTTGTACAGGGCAATTGCGAGATTATGCATGGCGCTGCCACCAATTGCAATGAAATGTATACGCATAAGATAAATATAAATCAATGTCCGGGGGAACAGTTTAGTCCCCCGGAAATGATGTTACTGTTTAGTAAAGTGGGCTGCTACCCAGTTGCCGATTTTTTTATGATCATTATAGATGATACCGAATTTCTCACATTCTTCTTTGATCATTCCCAGATCGGGATCTTCATAGAAACCGCTGAAATAGATATCACCTCCCGGGTTCAGCACCCGGTTATAATCCGCAATCTGATCCAGCAGAATGTTGCGGTTGATATTGGCGAGTATTACCTCAAACTGTTGGGAAGGGATCACCTCTTTACCACCGCAATAGGCCACCAATGAGGTGACCTGGTTCAGGGCTGCATTTTCGAGTGTGCTGTCATAACACACATCATCGTTATCGATCGCCACAAGGCTAGTCGCCCCTCGCTTTGCAGCAAGGATGGCCAGGATACCTGTCCCGCAACCCATGTCCAGCACCTGCTTTCCTGAGAGCTTTGCCGACAACAGGTACTGCATCATCATGGTCGTGGTTTCATGATGACCGGTACCAAAAGCCATCTTAGGGTCAATCACAATCTCATACGTATAATTAGGCTGAGGTTCGTGAAAAGTAGCCCTGACATAACAGGAATCACTAATGATGAGGGGTTCAAAATTCTTTTCCCACTCTTCATTCCAGTTTTCAGCAGCGATTTCCTTAACTTCATAATGACAATCGAAATCACCCTCAAATTGAGACAGTACCGCTGAAAGTTCAGATTCGTCATAAGACGCAGCGTCAACAAAAGCCGCAAAGCCGTCCTCAGTGTCTTCAAAAGTATTGAAACCGATGTCGGCTAATTCTGCGATCAACAAATCTTGGTGATAATCAGCAATCTCCGAAAAATTAAAGGTTACCTGAATGTACTGCATTAAGCGTTAAACGTTTTAACAATATCTGCAAAATCCCTTGATTTCAATGAAGCACCACCAATCAGTCCGCCGTCGATGTCAGCCTGAGCAAACAGCTCTGCTGCATTTTTCGGGTTACAGCTTCCACCGTAAAGGATGCTGGTCGCATCAGCAACAGACGCATCATATTTAGCAGCAATTTCCTTACGGATGAATGCATGCACTTCCTGCGCTTGCTCTGCAGTGGCCGTAAGTCCGGTACCAATTGCCCATACAGGCTCATAAGCAATCACAATCTTAGCGAAATCTTCAGCATTGAGGCCGAAAACGCCGTTAGTCAATTGAGACTTCAATACTTCAAAATAAGTTCCGTTGTTTCTTTCGTCTAAAGTTTCACCGATGCAGAAAAGAGGTGTCAATCCGTTCTGAAGAGCGATTACTGTCTTTTGTGCCAGTAACTCATCGCTTTCCGCAAAATACTGGCGTCTTTCAGAGTGGCCGATAATGACATATTCGCAACCTACCGACTTGATCATCTTTGCAGAAGTCTCACCTGTGTAAGCTCCGCTTTCATTCTGATGGCAGTTCTGGGCACCGATCTTCACGGTATCACCACCAAGTTTTGCCAGGCTGTTTAAGTGAATAAAAGGCGCACAGATGACCGCAAGCTGATCACCTTTCTTTTCATCTCTTACGATATTAACAATTTCTGAAAATAAGGAAATGCCTTCCGCATAATCCAGATTCATTTTCCAGTTTCCGGCAACAATTTTTTTTCTTGTCATGTTTTTATTGTTTATCATCTATAAGATGCATGTACATCTCATAAATATTGGTTAATTCATTTTAAAAATGTCTGTATGCTTTGGTGAGCTCAAACACAGACTTCAGTAATTCCCGCTCCACTTCATCAAAAGCGATATTCCTCCGTTCAAAAACCTTCTCTGTTGTTTCGAACATTTTGTGCAGCTGATAGACCTCATAACCATGAGCTCCACCCCATGCAAAATCAGGAATAAAGTTTCTTGGAAAACCAGCGCCGAAAATATTGGCACTAACACCAGCCACAGTACCAGTATTAAACATCGTATTGATGCTGCATTTAGAATGGTCGGCCATGATCAGTCCGCAGAACTGCATTCCCGTAGCACGAAAATGTTCCGTCTGGTAGTCCCACAAACGCACTTCTGCATAGTTGTTTTTCAGATTGGAGTTATTGGAATCAGCGCCGATATTACACCACTGCCCCATTACAGAATTGCCAAGATAGCCCTCATGACCTTTGGACGAATACCCCCAGATCACGGCATTGTTCACCTCACCGCCGATCCTGCAAAAAGGACCGATGGTTGTTTGCCCGTAAACCTTTGCGCCCATTTTCAACTGGGAGTCGTGGCACAAAGCGAAAGAACCCCGAACATTGGAGCCCTCCCATACCTGGCTATTTTTTCCAATATAAATCGGGCCCTGCAGGCTATTAAATGTAGCGCATTCTGCTGTTGCCCCTTCTTCTATGAAAATATCATCGCCGAGCAGCACATTGGTGGAGCTTAATTTTGCCGAGCTGCGGCCTTTAGTCAGCAACGCATAGTCCTTTCTCAGTTCAGTATCGTTATTTCTGAAAATATCCTCCGGGTAAAAAATCCTGATAAATGAATCCCTATAAGAAATGGGCTCTAGGTCATTGATCATGGCGTCCTCATATCCGCTTGGGGCATTATCCATCTTGTAGGCAATCAGTACGTCGGCCTGTTTTAAAACCTGCCCTTTCCTAAGCACAGAAATTGCTTCAATCAGGCCTTTGTCCGGGCAAATCGAACCATTGATAAAAAGGCTGCCGCCAACCTGCTTAGGATATTTTGCGGAAAGATATTGTTGCGTCACGAATCCCACGGTAGCATCAAGGTGCTGTTCCCATTTTTGGGCAATCGTTAAAATTCCGATACGGAGATCTGCTACTGGTCTGGTGAATGATAAGGGGCGTAAGGATTGCCATGCATTATCATCAAACAAGTTTAATATCATAAGCAACAAAAATAAAAAAAGTCCCGAAGCAACAGCACCGGGACTTTAAAATAATTTCTTTTTGGCTATAATTACTTTTTAGCGTAACGGGTTTTGAATTTATCAATACGACCAGCAGTATCTACCAATTTCATTTTACCAGTATAGAAAGGGTGTGAAGTATGTGAAATCTCCAGCTTGTAAAGAGGATATTCATTGCCATCTTCCCACTGAACAGTTTCTTTAGTGTCCACACAAGATTTTGTTAAAAAAGAATAGTCATTTGACATATCTTTAAATACTACAAATCTATAGCTTGATGGATGCAGATCTTTTTTCATGTTAATATTATATAATTATATACTTATTTTGCTCTTATTTTAGGGATGCAAATATCCTAATTTTATTTTTGATTCACAAGTATGTGTGGAAAAAATTATCAAGCTTTGATCAGCATCACAAAATAATCAGAGGTAATTTACTGAAATACTGATAAGATCCAGTTTTGCAGGTCTTCCGCAACAGTTAAAAAAATGTAAAAATGCGGATTTTACCTATACCATCATAGCTAATATTTATAACTATTCGTGATCTTTTTGCGTACCTTTGTACATTAATAAGAATAAAATATATACGATGGAACTTCCTATTTACTTAGATAACAATGCAACCACACCTTTGGATCCAAGGGTACTGGAAGCTATGCTACCCTATTTTACCAGCAAATTTGGCAACGCTGCAAGCCGTAATCACGCTTTTGGATGGGTTGCAGAAGAGGGCGTTGACTATGCCCGTGAGCAGGTAGCTAAATTAATTGGCTGTACTGAGAAAGAGATCATTTTCACTTCAGGTGCTACGGAAGCAGATAATCTGGGTATCAAAGGGGTCTTTGAGATGTATCAGGATAAAGGTAACCACATCATTACCGCAACAACAGAACACAAAGCAGTGCTGGACACCTGTAAACACCTGGAGAAATTAGGTGCAAAAGTAACGTACCTGAAAGTGAAAGAAGATGGTTTAGTTGATCTTCAGGAGCTTGAGGCTGCAATGACCGAGCAAACGATTCTGGTAACCATCATGTATGGCAATAATGAAATCGGTGTGGTACAACCCATTAAAGAAATTTCTGCAATTGCACATAAATACGGCGCTTTGTTCATGACAGATGCAACACAGGCTGTAGGAAAAATACCTGTGGACGTTAATGCTGATGGTATTGACCTTATGGCTTTCTCTGCACATAAGATGTACGGCCCGAAAGGTGTCGGCGCATTGTATGTACGCCGTAAAAATCCAAGGGTAAAAGTTACCGCACAGCTTGACGGTGGTGGTCACGAGCGTGGTATGCGTTCAGGAACACTTAATGTGCCTGGAATTGTAGGTCTTGGTAAAGCATGTGAGCTGTGCCGCCTGGAGATGGATGAAGAAGCAAAACGCCTTTCTGCATTGAGGGACAAACTGGAATCTTCATTAAATGAGATGGAAGAGAGCTATGTAAATGGTAACGTTGAGCACCGCTTACCTCATGTGGCAAACATCTCCTTTAAATATGTAGAAGGTGAAGGTTTGATGATGGCGATGAAAGATCTTGCCGTATCTTCAGGTTCTGCCTGTACTTCAGCTTCACTGGAGCCTTCTTACGTATTGAAAAGCCTAGGTCTTTCAGACGACCTGGCGCATTCTTCTATCCGTTTCGGACTTGGTCGCTTCACCACTGAGGAAGAAATTGATTACGCAATTGAAAACACTAAAAAAGCAGTAAATCACCTCAGGAACCTTTCTCCGCTTTGGGAAATGTTTAAAGAAGGAATTGATTTAAGTAAAATTGAATGGGCTGAGCACTAAGCCGGTCATAAAAACGATATAAAATGGCATACTCAGAAAAAGTAATGGAACATTATACCAACCCAAGGAATGTTGGTACATTAAATAAAGACAGCAAATCAGTTGGTACCGGACTAGTAGGTGCTCCTGAATGTGGTGACGTGATGCGTCTGCAGATCGAAGTGAATGAAGACAATATCATTACTGATGCGAAATTCAAAACATTCGGATGTGGATCAGCAATTGCTTCTTCTTCCCTGGCAACGGAATGGTTAAAAGGAAAAACAGTTGATGAAGCACTGGCCATTGACAATATGGACATCGTAGAAGAATTGGCTTTACCTCCTGTAAAAATTCACTGTTCAGTATTGGCTGAAGATGCGATCAAGTCTGCAATCAATGACTACCGTGTAAAAAACGGTCTGGAACCAATTGAATTACCTAAATCTCACCACTAGTGTGATGGGTTGCCGAATACTGCAACCCTAATCTGATGGTTAGTAATAAAACATAAAAAGATGATCACTATAACTGATAAAGCAAAAAGCAAAATAGACCACCTGATGCAGGACGCGCATCTGGATGAAAGCTATTTTTTGCGTGTTTCTGTTAAAGGAGGTGGTTGCTCTGGTTTATCTTACAATCTTGATTTCGATAATGAAGAAAAAACCGGCGATCAGTTTTTTGAAGACAGGGGCGTCAAAATAGCTTTGGATATGAAATCATTTCTCTACCTAGCAGGTACAGAGCTTGATTTTACCGATGGTCTCAATGGAAAAGGATTCAATTTCAACAATCCCAACGCCAGCCGCTCCTGCGGTTGCGGTGAAAGTTTCTCTGTTTAATCAATAGATTGAACATGAAAAAGGGCGCTAATGCGCCCTTTTTCTGTTATACAGCGCTCCTAACTGACCTATTTGTTACCAGTGAAATTACAATTTTGGTATCGCAAATCAGCCTGAACGAACCTTTTCTGATGCACATTGTTGTACCTCCATGGAAATTCAAAGCACCGTATTTTCAAATAAAATTTTTATAATTGTCTCCTCAATAACCAAAACATTAAACCATGGGCTTATTCAATGAGTTTTCTACCATTCCAACTCTTTTGAGAAATGTTGTAGAAAACATTCATAAACCAGAACAAACCTTTCTCATTCATAAAAAAAACACCGCATGGGAAGAGATCTCCTTTGGTGACACGCTTGAATATGCAGATGCGGTATCTTCATTTTTTCTGGACAAGGCAATTGTGAAGGGAGACCGCATGGGCCTCATCATTGAAAACTCCCCGGAATATGTATTTTATGATCAGGGCATTCAGCAGATCGGTGCAATTAACGTATCCATCTACCCTACCTTGTCGGAGCAGGAGGTTGCTTACATTATCAATGATTCAGGGATGAAAGCCATTTTGATTGGCAATCCCTTTTTATTCAAAAAGATCACAAAAATCGCATCAAACTGCAGGCAGCTACAGTACATTATCCCGGCCTTTGCGGATTATGAGAAGATTGCACTTCCCGAAGATTTTTCCACGGAGGTCATCAGTTATGCCGCAATCCTTGAACTCAAAGGCAGGCTGACAAAGGAGCGCCTCTTTGAAATCAGCACGCTGCGCAATGCCGTGCTCCCCTCAGACACCTCTTCACTGATCTATACTTCCGGTACCACAGGAACGCCAAAAGGTGTGATGTTGTCACACAGCAATCTTGTTGAAAACGTAAAGGTCTGCCTGGAACAAATCCCAGTGATCGACGAGACGGAAACATTCCTTTCTTTCCTGCCCCTATCCCACGTTTTTGAGCGTACAGCTACCTATCATGTATGTTGCGCACAAGGCTGTAAAATCGCCTTTGCGCAAAGCCTCGAGCTGCTTGCCAAAAATATGGGTGAGATCAGGCCAACGGTGATGAACTGCGTACCCCGCTTATTGGAGCGGATACATGATAAGGCCATCAAAAGCGGTACTGCCGATGGAGGATTAAAATCGAAAATTTTCCTTTGGGCCCTCGAAGCCGGTCAGCAATACAGAAATATCAAAGAAAACGGTAAAACACCAGGACTCCTTAGCGCCGGAAAAAAAGCCCTTGCCGAAAAGCTCGTGTTCAGCAAAATTAAAGAGAAAACAGGCGGAAACCTGAAGTTTATGATTTCCGGAGGTGCTGCCCTGCCTAAAAACGTTGGGGAATTTTTCGGGAACCTCGGGATAAAAATACTGGAGGGATTTGGCCTTACAGAGACTTCCCCTGTCATGGCGGTTACCGAATTTCATCGCCAGGTATATGGAACGGTAGGCCGTGTGATTCCGGGCATTGAGATCGGCATCCAACATGTAGAGACAAAAAAAATGATCAATATTCAGACTCATGAAACATTCAAAGAAAACTTTGAATGTGAGGAGGGTGAAATCATTGTCAGGGGCCATTGTGTGATGCAAGGTTATTTCAATAAACCGGCTGAGACTGCTGAAGCGATCGATAAGGACAATTGGTTCCACACGGGCGACATCGGGCGTTTTTATAAAGGCAACCTGCAGATCACGGACCGCTTAAAAAACATGATTGTGAATGCTTATGGTAAAAATGTCTACCCTACACCGGTAGAAAACAATTACCTGAAAAGCCTTAAAATTGACGGTTTGTTTCTCATCGGCGATAAAAGGGAGTATCTCACCGCCTTTGTTATACCCAACAGAGAAAACATGCAGGAACATTTTAACCTTAAAGATGAATTCTTCGAAAGGCCGGAAGTTTTCATTGATGATAAAGAAATCATGGACTGGATCGCGGCAGACATCAGAAAATATTCAAATGACCTGGCTAAGTTTGAACGCATCAAACACTTCAAAGTAAAAAGGAACCCATTCAGTATCGATGAGGGCGAAATCACCCCGACATTGAAAGCAAAAAGAAAAGTCATCGAAAAGAAATACGCAGATACCATCAACGAGATGTATCTTGAAGGAGCCAATGCAGACTAACGCTTAACATCACATGATTCTACTGTAAATTTGTAAGTCATAAAGATGACATATGCCCTACAGATTAACGCCTTCAGGCTCCTACTCCGTAGGTTTGTAATTTCCCTTTAGTGGATTTATGATATTAATACAAAAAAAACACCGCAAATAACTATTTTTGCGGTGTCATGGATTTCCATGAAAAACCAACAGCATAACAAACGTTTCCGGATGCATACCGGACCAATCAGATATATGAGTACAGGACTATCAGAACAAGAGTTACTGCGCAGAAATTCGCTCAGCCAGCTCCGTGAATTGGGAATTGATCCCTACCCTGCAGAAGCATTTGAAATCAATGCCAATGCCGCAGACATTTTAGCAAATTACGAAAGAGATAAAACGGCTTATAAGAACATCAGTATTGCTGGAAGGATCATGAGCCGCAGGATTATGGGAAGTGCTTCTTTTGTTGAGCTGCAGGACTCCACTGGCAGGATTCAGGTATACCTCAAAAGAGATGACCTGTGCCCTGATGAAGACAAGACCCTATACAATACTGTATTTAAAAAGTTAATGGATCTTGGCGACTTTATCGGCGTTAGGGGTTATGTTTTCACCACACAGACTGGTGAGATCTCCCTGCATGTTTCTGAACTGAAATTATTGTCAAAATCATTGAAACCACTCCCTATTGTAAAACGCGACGAGGAGGGTAAAATATACGATGGGTTTACAGATCCTGAACTACGCTACAGACAACGTTATGTTGATCTTACTGTAAACCCGGACTTCAAACAGATTTTCATCAACCGGTCCAGAGTGATCAGCACCATGAGAAACTACTTTGATGAACAGGGTTGGATGGAAGTGGAAACACCGATCCTGCAGCCTATACATGGTGGTGCAGCAGCGCGTCCTTTCGCTACGCACCACAATACCCTGGACATGCCCCTTTACCTGCGCATCGCCAATGAACTTTACCTGAAGCGACTCATCGTAGCTGGCTTTGATGGTGTTTATGAGTTCGGGAAGATGTTCAGAAATGAAGGAATGGACCGCACGCACAATCCGGAGTACACAGGGATGGAAATCTATGTGGCTTACAAGGACTACATCTGGATGATGGGCATGGTTGAAGAATGCCTTGAAAAAGTCGCATTGGCCATCCATGGAAAACCTGTTGTCACCGTAGGTCAGCATGAAATTAACTTTGAAGGTCCATATGAGAAACTGACCATGTATGAATCTATTGAGAAATACACGGGCATTGATGTTTCAGCAATGACGGAAGAAGAACTCAAAGCAGTATGCGCGAGTTTGAACATCGAGGTTGACGCCTCCATGGGCCGCGGAAAACTGATTGATGAACTGTTCAGTGAAAAAGTAGAGGCGAACCTGATTCAGCCTACTTTCATTACCGACTATCCTTTGGAGATGACACCGCTTGCAAAAAAACACAGGACCAAAGATGGTCTGGTGGAACGCTTCGAGATTTTCATCAACGGAAAGGAAGTTGGAAATGCTTATTCTGAGCTGAACGATCCTATTGATCAGAAGGAACGTTTTGAAGACCAGCTGAAGCTGGCAGCACGTGGCGATGCGGAAGCGATGGTCATGGATGACGATTTTGTACGCGCCCTTGAATATGGGATGCCTCCTACCTCCGGTTTAGGGTTCGGTATTGACAGACTGGTCATGCTGATGACGAACCAGTCGACCATCCAGGAAGTACTCTTCTTCCCTCAGATGAGGCCGGAGAGGAAGGCTAAGGTAACTACAGACGAAGATTTCATTGCGGCTGGCGTTCCCGCAGAATGGGTACAGGTGATCCGAAAAATGAACATCAATACCATTGAAGAGTTAAAAAGTGCCAATCCGAATAAGGTGTTCAACGACCTTGGTGGCATGCGTAAAAAGATGAAACTGGAGATCACCATGCCTTCAAAAGAAGAAGTCATGAACTGGTTTGTTTAAGCAAACGATGCAAAGAGATCGTTAACAAACACATAACAAAAACTTAAAGACCTGCAACACAAATGTTCGCAGGTCTTTTTTTATTTTTATGCTGTAATAAAATTTTATAATTATGAATAGTTCAAGCCTTGAAATAACAGAAAACGAATACTGCATCAAACTGAGTAAAGATGCCTTTGATTTAACCCTGATCCGTCAGCTGATTACCAGAATACAATCTGAGCAGCTTTTCTTTAGTAAGAGAAAACAGGAAATGGAAGACGACATCATTAGCAGAACTTCCGACCGTGAAGTGAGCGAAAACTTTGACCGTTTGAGTGAAAAATAAAAAGCCGCATGGTTGCGGCTTTTTAATCTCCTTTTTTAATACAACTACCTGTATCTGATCTGCTGTCTGTCCATCATTACCATCTGATCTTTCATTTGTTTGATTTGGTCAGCAAGCAGTTTATTTTTATCCGCTTTCTTCGCTTCCGTCAGATACATCTGCGCTTCCCTTTTATTTCTCTTCCCCATCGCAATACCTGCAAGACTTAACTTCGCCAGAGCGATGTTATGGTCCATTGTCATTCCCAGTGAAAGTGCTTTCTTAAAGTATTTTTCAGACTGCATAGGTGCTTTCCTGGATTCGATAAGACCAATCAGCAAATTGTAATATCCGTGCTGCGCTTTATTCAACTGAGATTCATAGTTGCTGATCCTTCTTAGGAAAACTTCAGCCTTACCCATATCGTCCTTTCTAAGGAACCATTGTGCCAACAGCATGTTCTCATTAAAGAAATACGTCACCATGATCAGAATACCGATAAACAAGGCCAGGATACCCCATCCCCAAAAGCTGAAGACCATCAGTGCGATAGCACCACCCAACATTGCGAAACCTATAATAAGACGAACTACATTTGGCATATTTCTATTTAATTTTTTTGCAAATATCGTGTTTAAATACGGAAAAGTAGATTTAAAATTATAATTTCAACAAAAAAAACGAAGCCTGATCAAACAGGAATTATAAGGTTAAGCTCCATCACATTTAATAAAAACTTCAGATGAAAAACATCCTCACCTTTATACTGTTACTATTCACTATGCAAGCCAGTTCACAGGAATTCAATAAAAAACTGACAGACGAATCCGGCAACGTCCAGAGCCTCATCAACCGTTGTACCAGGGATGGACTCCTCGCCTATCCGGAAATGAAACAACGATATGACCTGGAATATCCCGGTTATCTGCCGGACAGTACCACTATGGAGGCATTAAAGCCGCTGATGAAAAACATCCACATCACGATTGTGCTCGGAACCTGGTGCGGCGACAGCAAGTTGCAGGTACCCCATTTCTATAAGGTCACGGATGCCCTTAAGGTTTCAGAAAAGGACATCAGCATCATTGCAGTAGACCGCAGCAAACACGCCGAAAACGGTCTGCTGGACGGACTGAACATCCTTCGTGTCCCTACCTTTATCATCACCGAAAAAAAGAAAGAACTTGGCAGAATTGTAGAGTTTCCGGAAGAAACGCTGGAGAAAGATCTGCTGTCTATACTTAAAAAATAAATATGTCTGTTGATTTAGATCAAAGCTGGCTGCAGGTGCTCAAACCTGAATTCGATAAAGCCTACATGAAATCCCTTAAGGCCTTTCTGGTTGAAGAAAAAGAAGATGGCCGGCAAATTTACCCCAGGGGAACTGATATTTTCAATGCGCTGAACCATACTCCTTTTGACAAGGTGAAGGTGGTCATCCTTGGTCAGGATCCCTACCATGGCGCAGGTCAGGCACACGGTCTGTCCTTTTCCGTACAAAAAGGTGTTGCAGTCCCTCCTTCTTTAAAGAACATCTACAAGGAGCTGGAAACCGACATTGATGAATTCCATATACCTCCTCATGGCAACCTGACCTCCTGGGCTGACCAGGGCGTACTGTTGCTGAATGCCACGTTGACCGTAAGAGCGCAGCAGGCAGGCTCACACCAGGGAAAAGGATGGGAAATTTTTACGGATAAAATTATCTCTGAACTTTCGGCAGGAAGAACGGGAATTGTCTTTTTGTTATGGGGAAAATACGCACAGAACAAAAGTGAATTGATCGATGCCTCAAAACACACCATCCTGATGGCGCCACACCCCTCTCCATTTTCTGCACACAAAGGTTTTCTCGGCTGCAGGCATTTCTCGAAAGCCAATCAGAAGCTAACAGAACAAGGTCTCCAACCGATAAACTGGCAGATTGACTAAAAAAGGCTTTAACCGAATGGTTAAAGCCTTTTTCTATCATAGTAAAGTTGCCGTTTTAGTATTCCAAAGGAACAATCGGCTCCTTTTTAGTGGTAGACATGATCATCATGGTCTGGAAAGTCTTCACTACAGAGATTTTACTGATTTTATCCATAATCAAGCGCTCATAGGCCTTAATGTCATTGACATATACTTTCAAAAGAAAATCAGCCTGGCCAGTAACGTGGTGACATTCCGTGATTTCTTTGATCAGGTTTACTTCATCAAGAAAAATCTGGATGGTGTTATTCTTATGAAAATCAAGTTGTACCTGAATAAACGTTTTAATGCCAAGTCCCAACTTCTCTTCATCTACCAAAGCGTGATAACTTTTGATAAAACCGGACATCTCCAGCTTACGCACACGCTCCAGCGTCGGTGCCGGTGAAAGTCCGATTTCCTGAGATAGCAGTAAGTTCGTAATCCTGCCGTTCTCTTGTAGTAATCTTAATATCTTAAAGTCAGTTTTATCTAATTCTGCCGCCATTTTTATATGATAATATGTATCAAAGGTAGACTATCGCCTGCTAATTCACCAAATATTATTCTAATAAACATGTAATAATTTATAGTTTATTTCTTGCATTTTTTTTTAGATTTGTCTAAACATTTAGTTAGACCAACAAAAATGCAATCCTTTACTGAAGAAAACTACCTGAAAATCATCTACCATCTGTCTGAAAACAATCATCAACCGGTACAAACCAATGCGATTGCAGAAAAAATGCAGACGCGTGCGGCATCTGTTACAGATATGATCAAAAAGCTGGCAGATAAGGAGCTGATCGACTATAAAAAATATCAGGGGGTAAAACTGACGGAGAAAGGAAAGTTGGCCGCCATTAACATTGTCAGGCGTCACCGGCTCTGGGAAGTATTTCTGGTGGAAAAATTAAACTTTAAGTGGGATGAGGTACATGACATCGCTGAAGAGCTGGAGCACATTCGTTCTGCCGAACTGATCGAGCGACTAGACGAGTTCCTCGCATTCCCAAAGAATGACCCTCATGGTGACCCTATACCGGATAAACAGGGCCATTTTGACCAGGTGCCTTTTGTAAAACTAAGCAAACTGAAATTACGCGACCATGGTTTGATCATGGGTGTCAGTGAGCACAGTTCTGCTTTCCTGAAACATCTGGAGAAGCTGGGGATGACGCTGGGCAAAGATGTAAAAGTCATTACGATTACCGAATTCGATGGCTCCATAGAGCTTTTGGTAGAAGAAAAACACATAAGCGTTACCCGAGAGGTGGCAAAACACATACTTATAAGGATATAACATGAAACATTCCGAATCACTGAGCGAGGTAAATCAAAGTGTGGACACCGCCAAACGTACCGGCTGGCGCAGGATCCTATCATTCCTCGGACCGGCATACCTCGTCAGTGTGGGTTATATGGACCCGGGCAACTGGGCTACGGACATCGCCGGGGGCAGTAAGTTTGGCTATCAACTGATCTGGATCCTGCTCATGTCCAACCTGATCGCTTTGCTGCTTCAGTCATTGAGCGCCAGACTCGGCATCGTCAGGGGGCTCGATCTGGCACAGGCTTCGAGAAATGCTTATCCAAAATGGGTAAACGTTCCCTTGTTCGGACTGGCACAAACGGCAATCATCGCCTGCGACCTTGCCGAGATCATTGGTATGGCTATTGGTCTGCAGCTATTGTTCGGCCTTCCCCTCATCTGGGGAATCAGTCTTACCATTTTTGACACGGTACTCCTGCTTTTCCTGATGAACAAGGGCATGCGCAAAATGGAAGCTTTTATCGTCTCCATGGTGTTCATCGTAGGTTTGTCATTCCTTGTGGAGATGTTTATTGTCGAGCCCTCGTTAAAAGAAATTGTAAAGGGCTTCGAACCTTCCATACTGTCCGGCGATGCACTGTATATTGCCATAGGAATCATTGGCGCCACGGTCATGCCACACAACCTGTACCTGCATTCTTCCCTGGTACAGACCCGGAAATTTGAGCGTGATGAAAAAGGAATTAAAGAAGCCATTAAGTTCAACTTCATTGATACCGCCGTGGCCCTGAACCTCGCGTTTTTTGTCAACGCTGCTATCCTCATCCTTGCCGCAGCCGCATTTTTTAAAAATGGCCTGCATGAAGTCGCGGAGATCCAGGACGCACACATGCTGCTTCAGAATATCTTCGGCAATGTGGCACCTGCCCTTTTCGCCATCGCGCTGATTGCCGCCGGACAGAGTTCCACTGTTACCGGTACACTAGCCGGTCAGATTGTGATGGAGGGGCACATCAAACTGAGGATTCAGCCCTGGCTGCGCCGCCTGATTACCCGGCTGCTGGCAATCGTACCCGCTTTCTGTACTATACTCTGGTTTGGTGATGACGCACTCGGCGGGTTGCTGATCCTGAGTCAGGTCGTCCTGAGTCTGCAGCTTGGTTTTGCCGTTATCCCCCTGATCCATTTCACTTCGGATAAAAAGACAATGAAAGGTTTTGCCATCAAATGGTGGGTAAAAATCCTGGCCTGGGTAAGCTCCCTGATGATTGTCAGTCTCAATGTCAAACTTGTCGTAGAAGAAATTGGTGGATGGGCCCAAGATGGCGGCTGGTACTTATATACAATTGTCATCCCCCTGGCTGTATTAATTGCGCTCCTACTCTTATATGTCTTCATTTATCCACTTGTGAGCACACTCAAGGAAAACAGCCATATAGCGCCCCATGGAAATGCACTGGATATTGATCATATTGAGAAAATCAGCTATCAGCGGATCGGCATTACTGTCGACTTCTCCAAAAATGACAGGAATACCATTCGTCATGCTCTGATCCAGGGAGGAAAAGAGGCCCATTATTACCTGATCCATGTGGTGGAGACTGCTGCCGCCAGGTATCACGGAGAGTCGGTCATGGACTATGAAACACAAAGTGACGCCGATAACATTGAAAAATACAGGGCAAACCTGCAGGAACTCGGCTACGAAGCCTCAGGACATATCGGCTATGGCGGCACTGTAAAAGCAATTGTAGAGATCAGTGATAAAAACAACCTTGAATTACTGGTGATGGGTGCCCACGGCCATCAGGGCCTGAAAGACCTGATTCTTGGAACAACCGTAAATTCGGTACGTCATAAAGTAAAAATCCCGGTACTCATTGTTCGATAAAAATCAGAAAATAGGTGCTTAATCGCTATTTCTTTCGGATATTAGCAGATTCTTAGCCACACAGTCCTATCCGTAAGGTAGCCGGTGGTTAAAGTTTAACAACAAGACACAGATGAAGAACGATATACAGATTAAAAATAAAAGAGCTTACTTTGATTACCATATTGTCGAAGAATTCAATGCCGGATTAGCCCTTTTGGGGACGGAGATCAAAGCCATCCGTCAGGGAAAAGCAAACATGTCAGATGCCTTTTGTATGTTCATCGGCAACGTATTGTATGTCCGCAACCTGCACATTTCAGAATACAGCCACAGCTCCTTTCACCATCACGACATTAAGCGCGACAGGATCCTGCTGCTGCATAAAAAGGAACTTAGAAAACTTAAAGCAAAAAGCGAAGAGAAGGGATATACCATTGTTCCTTTACGCATATACACCAATGAGCGTGGCTTTGCCAAAATACAGATTGCGCTGGCCCAAGGTAAAAAAGAGTTTGACAAACGTGACAGCATCAAGGATAGGGAATCAAAAAGAGAAATGGACCGGGCGATGAAAATCTAAGGCCTGGCCTTACCAGGCCTGGTCGCCGACCAACGGCACAAACCTGAAAGTATCCAGTTCTATGCGCTCGAAATCTGTTTCACTCACCCGGATGACGGTGACCATCTTTTGCGAATGCTCATCACCAACAGGGATCACCAGGATCCCACCCACTTTAAGCTGCTTCAGCAGTATTTCCGGTACGAAAGGCGCACCGGCAGTCACGATAATCTTATGGTAAGGCGCATGCTCAGCAATCCCCATAGAACCATCACCAAAGAAAAAATTGGCATTGTAGCCCATTCCCGGAAGCACCCTGATGGTATGCCTATAGATGCTTTCCTGACGTTCGATCGTAAACACATTTGCGCCAAGCTCCATGAGGATGCAAGTCTGATATCCGGATCCTGTACCGATTTCAAGGACTTTATCACCTTTTTTGATATGCAGCAGCTCACTTTGGTAAGCTACGGTATAAGGCTGTGAGATGGTCTGTCCATCCCCTATAGGAAAAGCAATGTCTTTATATGCCTGGTTCCAGAACGTTTCGTCGAAGAAAAAATGACGGGGAACCTTTCCGATGGCACGAAGTACATCCTGATCAGAAATCCCCCTGCTTTCAAGATGAGCCACCAGCTTTTTACGCGCCCCTCTTTCTCTATAATTATCTACAAACCTATACGCCATTTAAGCTCAAAAATAGGTTTTTGAAACGTAATCACGATAAATAATTGACATCATCCCTCTAATCGTCACAGTATCAATCGCTATCAATATCCACATTCCCAAAGCAGATTAATACGGATCAACATCTATCCTGACCAGCACTCCACGATATTCCTTCTGGGCCTGAAATTGCTGGATGGTATCCTTAAGAATCGTTTTAACTTTTTTAATGTCCGTATTTTTGTCGCTCTTAATGATCACCTGTTTGATGTAATAATTACGTACTCGTCCTACAAGTGGTTGCTCAGGTCCCAATACGCGGGAACCCAGCTGTCCTTTCAGTACATTCGCGAACTGCTGTGCGGCTACATTCAGGAGGTTCATGTCCTTATGTTTGATGTCTACGAAGATCATCCTGGTAAAGGGTGGGTAATTAAACTCCCTGCGCTCGCGGATTTCATCTTCAAACATCTCAAAATACTTATTGTCCATCACCTGTGCAATGATGCGGTGATGGTCATCGTACGCCTGTATCACGACCTTCCCCTGTTTGTCCCTTCTTCCTGCGCGCCCCGCCACCTGTGCAAGGAGCTGGTAGCTGCGCTCAAAAGCCCTGAAGTCAGGGTAATTTAGTAAGGTATCCGCATTGATTACGCCAATTAAGGTAACATTGTCAAAGTCCAATCCCTTTGCCACCATCTGCGTGCCGATCAGGATATCCGTTTTTTTCTCCTGAAAGCCGCTGATGATCTGCTGCAGCCCATTTTTGGTACGCGTGCTGTCCACATCCAGACGTGCAATCTTCGCATCCGGAAAAATCAGACTCAGCTCCTCTTCCACCCTTTCCGTACCAAAGCCTTTCTGCTCCACATGTACAGAACCGCAGGCCGGACATATATTGATGCTATTCTGATGGTATCCGCAATAATGACAATGCAGCTTGCCACTGGTTTTATGATAAGTCAGGCTGACGTCGCAGTTCACACATTTCGGCGCATAACCACAGGTAGCACAGATGAGTATCGTAGCATAACCGCGACGGTTCTGAAAGAGGATGACCTGTTCTTTCAACTGCAGGGCCGCATCAATTTCTTCAATCAGTTTGCTGGAAAAATAAGAAACCATTTTCTTACGTTTCGTTTCTTCGGAGATGCTGATAACTTCCTGCACCGGTAATTCCACCCCGCCAAAACGTTCGGATAAAGTGACCAGGCCATACTTCTTCATCAGTGCATTAAAATAGCTCTCCAGGGATGGTGTCGCAGACCCAAGGACAATCTTCGCCTTGTGCAGGTGCGCCAGGTAGACCGCCGCATCTCTCGCCTGATAACGCGGTGCGGGATCCTGTTGTTTGTAAGAGGGTTCATGTTCCTCATCCACCACAATCAGCTTCAGATCCTGGAATGGCAGGAATACCGCGGACCGTGCGCCGAGCACGACCCGGTATTTTCCGTTCAGCACCTTATTCCAGATCTCTACGCGTTCATTATTATTGAATTTCGAGTGATATACACCAATGGCATCCCCAAAATACCGTTGGATCCGGTCTACAATCTGCGTGGTCAATGCAATCTCCGGCAGGAGAAATAATACCTGCCCACCCTTTTCAATAGCCTGCTCAATCAGCTTGATGTAGATCTGCGTTTTTCCAGAAGCCGTCACCCCATGCAGCAGTACGACATCCTTTTCTTCAAAGGAAGTGCCTATTTCTTCAAAAGCCTTCTGCTGGGCTTCGCTCAACGTGAAGTTCAGTACAAAATCATCTTCATGATGTTTCAGTCTGCTTACCGGCAGCTTGTTAACGACAAATATTTCTTTATTCAAGAGGGTCTTGAACGTCCCTTCACTGCAGTCGCTCTCCTCCAGCAACTGATGTTTGGGCACCTGTTTCTGAAGCCTGGCCAGACGAAGATAAGTGAGCAGGACGTTCAGGTGTTTCGGTTTAGGTTCCAGCAATTCGAACAAAGATCTGAGGTGCTCCTCTTCCTGATAAAACGGATTGATCACTACAAAGGATTTCATCAACGGCTTGTACTTCTCCACTACTTCTTCTGCGATGTAGATCATTTCCTTTTCCAGGAGCGTATTAATGACCGGATAAACCGTTTTCTGCCCGAGTAAGCCCGACACCTGGTCGATGGTCAGGCGGCCATGAAGCTTCAGTGAGTTTAAAATCGTTTCCTGCTTTGCATTCAGCACCTCCCCGTCAGAAGGGATTTCATCCTTTAACACAATGATGGTTTCGCTGGCCAGCTTCAGGCTCGCCGGTAGTGCAGCAGCCATGACCTCTCCCTCGTTACAGATGTAATAGTCCATCATCCATTCCCAGAACTGTAGCTGGACAGGAGTAATTACGGGATGTTCATCCACCACATCAATGATGTACTTGGCCTGATAAACCTTCGGCGGCTGATCACCGATACTGCGGATCAGGGCCGTATAAATCTTGTTTTTCCCAAACTGAACGACCACCCTTTTGCCCACGGCAACCTGGGCGTTCAATTCAAAGGGAACCCGGTACGTATAATTTATAGCTAACGATAGTGGCAAAATCACCTCTACAAAGAGCGTTGCCCTTTCCTCAAAATCCAGCAATCCGTTACTCACTGTCTATTTATTTTTTAAAACCGAAAGGAATAACATGACCCATCCGAGGATAAAGAACAATCCCCCGATTGGGGTAACAGGACCTAAAATACTGGCAAAACTAATGTTGGTGATTTCACGTGTGGACAACAGGTATAAGGAGCCTGAAAAACAAATCACTCCTAACGTAAAAAACAGGTAGGAAAGCCAGATCAGCCGGGGCCTTACCGTAGCCATCCTCGACAGGAAAAGTAGGGCCAGAGCATGATAAAACTGATATTCAACACCTTTACTCCATACTTCAATCGCATTGCTGCTCAACATACTCTTTAGTCCATGAGCCCCAAATGCTCCCAAAATAACCGCCAGCAGACCAAATACCGAGGCAGTCAACACAATACGTCTTTCCATGATAAAATCGGCTTTTACAATCCCCAAAATTAAGAAACTTGACAGCATTTTCTTAGTAATCCAACTATTAAATTAAATTTGTAAATACACAATGAAAAAGATATTCTTCAGCATATTTATCCTACTGACAGCCATTGTCACGATGGCGTATCTCTATTTTTCCAAGCTCAATGCTGACCAGGCCCAGGACGACAACAGCCTGTATGCGGCAGCCGCAGGATCCAGCCTCATCTTCTCCTTTGAAAATGATAAACGCGTTACCGATATCCTTAAAAGCCAGGAGCTTTTTAAGAACATTGTTGGAGAGCGGACCTTCCTGCGGTTAAAATCGCTGAGGGAGCAATTGCTGGAAACAGCCGGTATGTCGGCGCTGCTGCACAAACAAACTACCTATTTCAGCATTCATCCCGGAAAGGGAAACGACCTCAACTATATCTTTTGTACACAGATCTCGCCTGAGTTTGAAAACGCAGACATCCTTAACGCCATAAAACACGAAGTCCTGCAGGTCGACAGTGCGGATCATGTTACCCGTCTAACATTAAAAGACAGCACCACCTTCTATCTGGCCATACAAGAGCGGCTACTGTTGATCTCCGACGCACCGCAGCCTTTAAATGGAGTATTGGTAAGCCTGAAAGAGAAGAAAGAAAACACCTTCGTCGATTACATCAAATCAAACTCGAGTCTGACAAGAAATACTTTAGCCCAGCTGTACGTCGACTTCAACAGTATTCCAGGTATCCTCAAACCGATGATAAAGGGGAAACTCAGCGGTCCCCTAAGCGTATTGGATCATCAGAAAACTTACGCAGCATTTACCTACAATTACAGCAACGACAAATTACTGTTTACCGGCACAACGGCCATCAACGACCAGCACAGCTACTATCAGTTATATGCTGAAATGAAATCAGTAAAAGTCAGCATCAACAGCATCTTCCCAGACCTGACGGCCAACTACAGCATCTTTGCCATAGACAATTATCCGGCATTCCGTCAGAAACTCACCAAGTGGTTTGAACAGGGCAAGGATCAAAAAAAAGTAAGCAGCATCCTGCAAAACATCTCCTCCCAGTATCATCTGGACCCGGAGCTGCTTTTCCCAAGATATTTCAAAGACCAGTTTGCCGTTTTCCAACTCAGCACTTCGGAGCAGCTCGGTGCCATCAGCCTCAGCAATGGCGACAAGCTCAACCAGCTGCTGATCGACCTGACTGACGATTACAATGAAGACATTAAACATTTAAAGACACCGGATTTGCTTTATGCGTATTTCGGTCTTCCCCTGGCACAATTCAGAACGCCATATTATACCATAAAAGACAATGTGATGGTCTTTGCAAATAGTGCAGCTACCATGGAAATTTTTCTTAGGCGGTACAATGACAACCTGCTGCTCACCAGTAGCCTGAGCTATTCCAGTGCGCTGAACCAGCTTCCGGACCGGTTTAACATCAGCTTTTACGTCGACCAGCAACAGTCCCTGCCCTTATTCAAAAGAAACATCAGCCAGGATTACCAAGCCCCTTTCAGCGCTGGTAAATTCGATGCTTTCAGTTACCAGCTAAGCGGCGACCAGGGTAAATTTCAGACCAATATGTTATTTAATAAGCAATCTACATTAGAAAAAGATTCGTTATTATTACAGTAATTTATAAGAAACCCTCATCCCACATTAATGAGTTTAAACATGGTAAAGAAAGCGTTGCTCCTCTGCTTCCTGGCGCTATCTGTTCAGCAACTTCAGGCCCAGCAATTCGGAATGTTCAATACGAAAACACTCTTCGATAGTTTTGAAAATCCCGCGCAGAAATCGTTTACATTAGACTCGTCAAGAAAGTTTGCTTCGAACTTCTTTCTGCCCTACTTTGGGATCAATGGGGCCAATGAAGGGAACCCCGAGTTCATCAGAAGGGTCATCAACGAAGACGTTTACAACACCTCCAACCTCCCCCTGGGAACTGGCCAGATCAACACTTTATACCAAAACAGCAATGTTTACCTCCTCACTTTAAAGATCTTCCAATCCTATAAACATCAGCAGGAACTCGGCTTCGCCTGGCAGCTGCGTACTGATGGAAATGTAAAATACACCAATGAAACCCTGGCAATTCTGGATAGCTATACCCGTTTTCTTGCTGATGGCAGCGAATATGACGACGCTTTTAACACTAAGGGATATGCGCAGTCCTATCATCAGTTCAGTATGACCTACAGGGAAAACTACAACAAGAGACTGTCCTTTGGCGCCAAGATCAGCCTGCTGAGCGGAACTTCCTATAACCGGCTAAAAATCACAGACTCCTACCTGCAAGTCAGCAGCCAGCTTAACCAGCTCAATGCGCGGTTATCCGGCGTCTATAAAGGTTCTTTTTTAAATACTGATGAGCTGTCTACAAAAACCTTTATGCCCACTTTCAAAAACCCGGGTCTTTCCTTTGGCTTTGGTACCTCTTATACCTCGAAAAGCGGTCTGTTTTTGATGGCCAACATCAAAGACCTCGGTTTCATTCGCTGGTCAAAATCTTCTTACATCAATAATTTCGGCGGCACCGTCACCATTAACGACCTTGCAGGTACGCCATCATCTGTCGTGGAAGACCGGATTACAGACCTGGCTACAGATGATGCCATTAATAAGGGTTTCTTCTCCCCTACCAACGCTAAAATTGACGTCATGGCCTCCAGGACCTTCGGTTTCTATAGCCCCTCATTAATCGTATCGAAAAACCTCTTCTACAGAGGAGGCGACATCGCTTTTGTCAACAAGTTCCGTTATGAAGGTTTCTCTCTAAGCGCTACCCCCACCTACAACCTGAACAACTTTTTCATGATCGGCACGCAAGGCATGTACCAGACGCCAAATTTCGAAGTTTTCCTCGGTTCTGATGACCTGTTTAAAACCAGCAGTCAGCTCAATGGTTTCCTGAAGAATGATGCAACCATAGGGAAAGGGTATAACGGCGCCTCTGTTTATCTAGGTGTGGGGATCAAGTTTGGAAATACGGTAGAACATCCCCAGAACAGCAGTTATATGCCGGGACTGGAACCTGAGAGACCAGGATTTTTCAGACGCATCTTCAGTGTATTTTCAAAAAAGAGGTAAAGATTATTTCTTTTTAGGTGTCGTCAGTACAAAGTCCTTCAGGTAAAACGGTTCAAAGTAAGCAACATCCACGAAATCAGCCTGCAAGAATGAATCTGCAGCAAGACGGCTCATATGAGCTGCAGAATTAAAATTCGTCGCCTCGAAAGTCGCATTTTCATGTTTCAGCAAATCCGCACATTTCGCAGCACCGTCACCCATGAAACTGATGGTATGCATCTTAAGAAGATCAGTATAACTTTCTTCAGTAATGATCCTGGCCTCCACCGGGCGCACCATCAACAGTTCCGGATCAAAAACAGCTGTAAAAACTTCCATCCTGCGCGCGTCAATCATCGGACAGATTAAGCCCTCAAAATGAGGATGCTGACTTAAAAATCCTGCGGCCATCATTTGCAGGGTATCAACAGCAATTAAAGGGGTTTCCAATGCGTAACAAAGGCCCTTTGCGGTGGAAACACCAATACGCAATCCGGTATAAGAACCTGGTCCTTTACTTACCGCGACCGCATCCAGCGCATCGAAGCCGATCCCAGCAGTTTTCATTACATCCTGAATAAATAAGGTCAGACTCCCTGCATGGATGTTACTGGCCATTTCTTCTTTCAGGACAATGGTATGCCCATCACGGGAGATGGCAGCGGAACAAACTTGTGTAGAAGTTTCTATTTGAAGAATAATGCTCATGAAATGAAATATTTAAACAGGAATCAAGGTACCGGATCGTGACCGTGCGCTCCCCATGGGTGACACTTGCCGATCCGCTTCAAAGTTAACCATCCTCCCTTAAATGGACCATGCTTTTTTATAGCTTCCATTCCATACTGTGAGCAGGTGGGCGTAAAACGGCAGTTTGCACCAAGCATTGGTGAAATCAGGTACTGATATAACCTGATGAGCAACAGGAAAAATGCGCCGATAATCTGATTAATGATTTTCATCTTTCACCAGGCTCTCCTGCAGCTTCTTTAATGCCAGTGCCATCTTCTTTTCCATGAAATCGAATTCGTATTTTTTCTTACCGATGAACTGAAGGGAAAAAATCATCAGTCCGGGGAGACTGGACAAGTGAGGATAAAGCAGTCCGCCTTTCAGTAAACGATAAGCTTCCCTGCTTCTTCTTTTGATCAGGTTCCTGTCGGTAGCTTTCTTAAAGCGCTTTTTGGAAACATTGATCACCACCTGTGCTGGAAAAGAATGTGGCACATCCACCACCATATAGGAAATGCGGAAGGGGTATAACAAAAAAGAAGAACCGTCTTTAAATAGCAGGTCTAATAATTTCCTGCTACACAACCGTTCTTCTTTGTTAAATGTGTTCATGTTTTTGATTGCAAAGATGCAGACATGTTGATCTGCTGACACTTAGCGTGATGCAATCAAAAATTATGCTTTGTGACGACGTTCGTCAGAAACTGATAATTTCTTTCTTCCTTTTGCACGACGAGAAGCTAATACTCTTCTACCGTTTGCTGTAGCCATTCTTTCGCGGAAGCCGTGTTTGTTTCTTCTCTTTCTTTGCGAAGGTTGGAATGTTCTTTTCATAACTGTATTATATCTTAGACTATTTTTTTAAATAAGAGGTGCAAATATAGCTTGATTTTTATTTAATTGCAAATAGATTTAAATGTAGTTTTCATTTTGTGGAAAAATCATTATAAGCCAAGTGCTGCTTTCAGTTTCACATAGCCCGTTTTGCTTACGGGAAGCCAGATATCAGATTTCAACAACACAATATAACTGTCTTTTTCTTTCAGTTCGATGCGGGTCACCTGTGCCAGGTTGATGATGTACGAGCGGTGTATCCTGATGAACTGTGCCGGGTCGAGGGTCTGCTCAAAGAAACTCATCGTTTTATTTTTGTGGAAGACCCCTTCGGTGGTACTCAGCTTTACATAATCATCATCAGCCTCCAGGTAGTGGATATCGGTCACTGCAATGATCTTGATGACGCCGTTTTTCTTCACCACCACCCTGTTGTTCTGGGCCGGGTTCAATGAGGCCGAATCCAGCAGCTCCTGCGTACTCCCATCCGCATTGTTCAACCGCGCCGGCAGCTTCTGTATCGCTTGGTCAAAGCGGGCTTTATCGATAGGCTTCAACAGATAATCCACCGCATTGACCTCAAATGCCTTGATGGCATATTCATCAAATGCAGTAGTAAAAATCACAGCAGGATGTTTTTCCACCAGCTCCAGCATTTCAAAACCATTGATCTTTGGCATTTGAATGTCGAGAAAGATGAAGTCAGGCTGATGTTGTGTAATGGCTTTCAGACCTTCAAAGCCATCGCTGCATTCAGCTACCACTTCTATATCGGGAAAACTACTCAGATAATGTTTTACCACATCTCTTGCCAGGGATTCATCATCTATCAGTATTGTTCTAATCATTGTTTCTGAGGTATTTTAAGCGTCGTAATAAACAGGTTGTCCTCTGTAGACTGCGTGTGCAGCAATTTCTCATCGGCGAAAAGCAAATATAACCTTCTGCGGATAGCTGTCAAGCCAAAACCTGTACCGCCGGTGGCTTTCACCTCCGGATCGTAGGGATTTTGTACCATGACCACCAGCGCATTGCCCTCCACCCTTACAAAGATGGAAATGGTGATTGCCGCTGAGGTATTGTACAGGCCAAACTTAATCGCATTCTCCACGATTGGCTGGAGAAGTGTGCCCGGTAAACATAAAGCTAAGGTTTCTTCGTCAACTTTTACGTCAATGTTTAACCTGTGACTGAAACGGACTTTTTCAATGTCCAGGTACAGCTGGATGTACTCCATCTCTTCCCCGACATTTACCCATACCTCATCATCCCGCTTCAGGGTGCCCCGTAAAAAAGAAGCAAGCTTCATGATCATGGTCCCTGCTTCCTGAGGATTAACAATTGTCAGCGCATACACAGAATTAAGACTGTTAAAAAGAAAATGGGGCTGAAGCTGATGTCTCAGCTTATTCAATTCCGCCTCTTTTGATAAGGTCTGGGCAGTGAGCAGGCGTTCCTGTGTGGCCGACTGCTCCTCGATACGGTACCAAAGGATATTCGCAAGGGAACACCAGGCAAGGAATACAAAGATGATCAGAAAACGCACGATCAGCGACAAGTCCAGAAAACTCTGGTAGGTCACGTCGTTGGGAAAAAGAAAATTCAGGGATACATTACTCAAAAAAGTAATCAGCAGCGCCAACATCACCGTCAGCACCAGCACGAAGAGTATTGTTTCCGTTTTTGGTTGATAATACCCCAGCAAGTTGCTCAAAATCATGCAGCCCATGGCCAGCAGCACATTGGTAATCAAGCTATCTGAAACCGACACCATCAGGCTGAAATTGAGCGTATAATAAAAGAGGAGTACGAATATAGCGACCCAGGCCAGGAAAATCCCCAGTGCATATCGTTGTATACTCTTATTCGTTAACGGTGTAGTCGTCAAAATCTATAGTTTAAAAATTTCTGATATCCACTCCTCCAAACATCGCCACGCCTTTTAGTTTCAACACCTTACGCGGCTCATCCAATACGGCCAGCGTTGCTCTTTTATCTTCAATACCACCAAAGATGGCGGTCACCTCCGATTTCACTTCCCAATTTGAAGGCACGATAATTTTCACTCCTCCAAATATGGCAATCAGGTCAAGTACGATGGTACCCTGAAAATCGGCCTGAGAAAGGTTGACATCACAGCCACCAAAAACAGCCAGCACCTCTCCCCCTTTAAAGTTCTTGGAATAAATTTTCTGATTGCTTCCTCCAAAAACATTCACGGAGTCCAGGATATCATTAGCATCCAACTCTGGATCAATAGGACTGCTTTCTTCGCCCATTGGTTGCACCTGGTCAAAATTTGCATACTTTTTCTTCCACTTTTTACTGCTGATCCGCTTTGGTTTAAAAATCAGAAACAAGCCCATCACAATAAAACCAATGGCAAAAAAGTATTTTGACAGGTTCACATCAAGAATGTCCCTTACGGTAAAGAAACTGCCAATAAGCACCATCACCAGCCATCCGCCACCTTCAAAATTACGCTTGTAGCCTACCAGGAGGCCAATTAAAATTAATAGTGTATGCCAGCTGATCACCCAGCCCGGTATCTCCACCCCCACATTTTTCAACAAGAAAATCAAACCAATAATGAGAATGACCGCGCCGGTCCAAACCCTGTTTGAATTGTTCTTGCATAAATTTCCCTTTTCCATATTGCTTTTTTTCTAGCTATTATTTATTAATGAGGACCCTCCGATGAAGTTCCGAAGATAACTAATCCCCATTGTATCCTCAAATGTAGATCAACAGGAAATACTTCCCAATAAGTGACGTTCATAAAAGGTGTAATGGCCGGTAAACCACTATTTTTTGCCGGTAAAAAATATATCTTAATTTTAGCGCATGAAAAAAGCACTGAGCCTGCTCCTCGCTTTCCTCCCTTTGTTCATGGCGGCGCAGCAGCCAGATCAGAACGTAGGAAACCCAGAACAGCACTACAAAATATATGATGTACAGCTTAGGAAAACCATCACCCTGGAACAGCTCTTAATCAACGCCGTTGAGAAACAAGTGGTATTTTTTGGTGAAGAACACAACGACTCCATCGGTCATCAGCTGGAGCAGCGCATCTACAGCCACCTCCTGGAGCAACACCCCCAGACGGCCCTTAGTATGGAGATGTTCAGCACAGATGTGCAGCCAGTGATTGAGGAGTATCTGGCTGGTCTCATATCGGAGAAAAACTTCATTAAGGAGGCGAGGGCATGGAGCAATTACAAGGACTACAGGCCTATGCTGGAACATGCCAAGATGGCTAAGCAACGAGTCATTGGAGGCAATGTATCTACCAGATATAGCAATGCGGTGAGCAGATCCGGACTAAATGTCCTCAAAAAATTCCCTAAATCCTCCCAAAAATGGTTGCCACCATTACCTATCGATACCGCCGATGGCAAGTACTACGCAAAATTTTTAACAGCCATGGACGGACATATAGGCTCTATGAAAATCTACCAGACCCAGAACCTATGGGACGCCAGCATGGCCTGGTCTATACACAGCTTCCTGAAAAAACATAAATCAGCAAAAGTATTTCAGGTGAACGGACGTTTTCACAGCGATGAAAAACTGGGTACTTATGCCCGCCTGCTGAGTTATTCACCGAAAACCAAATGCCTGAATATATCCTGTTTTTACAGTTCCGATTTCCAGCAGCCTGACTGGCAAAAATACCAACATCTGGCGGACTACATCATCCTTACTGACCCCGAAGTAAAAAGAAGTTATTGATCTCGGCAACGTAGTATAATGATAATGGCAACTACACGTTCCCGGCTTAAGGAATCACCAGGCGACCATCACGTCCAAAACGAGCTGCTGCCTAAGTAAAAGCCTGCCTGCATCCATCATGATGCAGGCAGGCTTTTACATTCCGTTAGTAATTAAACACGGATAAAAAGAAACTATTTTGCTTTCAACAGATCCCTGATTTCAGTCAGCAATACTTCTTCCTTAGTAGGCGCAGGTGGTGCAGCCGGTGCAGCTTCCTGTTTACGTTTCATCTGGTTGATGGCTTTGACCATCAGAAAGATGATGAACGCCAGGATAAAGAAATTGATGACTTCAGTTGCGAAGTTACCCCAGGCGAAAACAGGCCCTACTTTCTTGGCATCCTCCAGAGATGCATTGGGATTAGCAGCTACAAATTCCCTTACTTTTTCATTTAACGGGAAATAGAAATTGACGAAGCCCTTGTCCCCAATCAGCAGACTGATGGGTGGCATGATCAGATCATTTACCAGAGAGGTTACGATTTTACCAAAGGCCCCTCCTATGATCACACCGACAGCTAAGTCAATCACATTTCCTTTGATTGCAAATTCTTTAAACTCCTTTACAAAACTCATAAGTAGCATTGGTTTTTAGTTAACAAACATCTTAAAAGTAGGAACTTTATTTTTAAATTACGGCATATTTTAAAACATAAGCTAACATTTATTGTTATCTAGTTCAAGCCGGATCACCACATGCAACAAGCTGTTTTCAAAAGAATAATTTTAAAGCAATATATTTTTCTTAGTTTATACTGGTAAGCACAATAATACAATGCTGGAATAGTTTATATCTAAACCAAATTCGTATTTTTGGAACGGGTACATATCATACCATTTTAATTAAACATGCTTAAACAACATCTACAACAAAAATTACTTCAGAAGCTATCTCCTCAGCAAATTCAATTCATAAAATTGCTGCAAGTACCTACCGTTGCCCTTGATACCCGTATTAAAGAAGAATTAGAAGAGAACCCCGCCCTGGAAGATCCCAGTCTGATGATCGCCGAGGAGCCTAAAGGGGAATATGACGATCTCAATGACACGCCGGATGATTTCGATGCCAGCGCAAAAGAAGAAAATAACGACGAGTTTAATGTCGACGACTACCTGCAGGAAGACAGTGGCAACGACTACAGCACTTCCTACAATAATGATGATGACGAAGAGAAAAAAGAAACACCCATAGCCATCGAGAGCACTTTCTTTGAAAGCCTTCAGGAACAACTGGACCTGGTACCTCTTTCAGATCAGGACTTCATCATCGGCAAACAGATCATCGGTAGTCTTGACGACGATGGATACCTGCGCCGTCCGATTACCTCCATGATTGATGACCTTGCCTTTTCGCAAAATGCAATGGTCGAAGAAGAGGATGTCCTCGAAATGCTGAAGGTGATACAGAGCTTTGATCCCCCGGGAATTGCAGCCAGGGACCTTCAGGAATGCCTGACGCTCCAGCTCAAACGTAAAGATCCTTCCAACCCCATCATTCAGAAAGCCATCGTCATCGTTGAACACTACCTCGACGAGTTCACCAGAAAACATTACGACAAGCTGGAGAAAGCACTTGGATTGAACAGTGAGGACCTTAAAGAAATCATTGCGGAGATCCTTCGCCTGAACCCAAAACCAGGAGATTCCAACCAAGTGACCACGAAGCAACTGCAAGTCATCCCTGATTTCCATGTATCCAATAACGATGGTATACTCATTCTTACGCTCAACTCCAAAAATGCACCGGAGCTAAGGGTAAGCCGTTCGTACATAGATATGTTTGACCATTATGACAAAGCCGCTCAGAAAGATAAAAAACTGAAGGAAGCCGTACAGTTTGTCAAGCAAAAACTAGACTCTGCAAAATGGTTTATTGATGCCATCAAGCAGCGTCAGCAAACACTGCTCAAAACGATGAATGCCATCATGCAGTATCAATATGAATACCTGCTTACCGGCGACGAGCGCAAGATGCGCCCGATGATCCTTAAAGACATTGCTGATAAGATCGACATGGACATCTCCACCGTTTCTCGTGTGGCCAACTCCAAATATGTACAGACAGAGTTCGGAACATTTCTGCTGAAATCATTTTTCTCCGAAGCCATACAGACAGAAAGCGGAGAAGAAGTATCCAACAAGGAAGTGAAGAAAATCCTGGAGGACTGCATTGGCAACGAAGACAAACGTAAGCCACTTGCAGATGAAAAGCTTACGGAGATCCTTAAAGAGCAGGGTTACAACATCGCCAGAAGGACTGTAGCGAAATACAGGGAACAGATGAACATTCCTGTAGCGCGGTTAAGAAAAGAGTTATAACTCAACTACTGCGCCTTACCACATGCGCATGGTGCTCAGCACCTCATATACATTATTTAACTGTACGCCCAATACGATTTCATGACTTCCATTGCTCACTGTGCTGAGCTCGGAAGTAGTGAAATCGTAAGCGTAAGTCAGGTTAAACATCTTGTTGATGTTCACTCCGGCCATCCCGGAAAAGGAATCATTTTTACGAAAACTGCCACCGACCCACAATTTATCCTTAAAAGAGACCTTCACATTCATGTCCATCGCCAATGGCGTAGGGCTCACCTTCTTGAACATCACCGAGGGGGTAATGGAGATCTCATCATCAACAAACAGGCGATACCCAGCAGTCACAAAGAGGTGTGCCACTTCCTTGCCACCGCTATAGTTGATGTCATCCGTAAATGAAAGCTTCTGCGATAAAACCTGCTGCACGGAGGCACCGGCAAAAAAACGGGAGCCATAAAGCCATATCCCAACACTGAGGTCCGGTTTCAGCTGACTAACAATAGTATTCCCCAGCGCAGGATCAGCAATGTCCTGTTCCTCAAAACGCAATGCGTTGGCATCCAGACCTATTCTTGTAACCCCGGCGGCGGCACCTACAGAAAAGTTCCAGGTATCGTGCAGCTGCAGGTGGTAAGCATAAGTCAGGGAAGCATCAAGCCTCGATATCGGTCCCAGCTCATCCAAAACGGCAACAACGCCCATCCCATGGTGAGGGGGCGAGGCTGTATAATTCTGCATGTAGTTGCGGCTCATCGGATGGTCACCCTCATCAGGCAGCGACAGTGCATTTTTCCAGAGGTAGTCGTCTCCAAGCTTCCAGTTTGCAGTAAAAAAGGTCGTTTGCGGACTGTCCTTTATTCCCGCCCATTGTTTCCGGTAGCCAAACTTCAGATCGGTATAATTCTCTATTCCGCTTAACGCGGGGTTCAGCAGATAGTTGTTAAAGATATACTGGGTATAATGTGGCCGTTGCTGCGCCATGGCCTTACCCATCAGCAGCAATACAAGGAAAGTCAGGCGAATAAATATTTTCAACTATCTGATTAATGTTAGTGAACCGGAAATGCGCTTTCGGCCATTACCAGGATCTATTAAATAATAATATGTTCCCACCGGCAAGGCCTGATTTCTATAATTACCGTCAAAAGGTATGAAATAATTTTTACTGTGAAACACTTTTTCTCCATATCGGTTGAAAATATCCACGGTTACATTCGGATAGCTATCCAGGTTGGGAAGGTTCCAGACATCGTTCCTTCCATCACCGTTCGGAGAAAAAGCATTCGGGGGAACAATTTCGTCCAGGACTTTCACAAAAACGCGGTCGGTCGCCGTACAACCATCTTTTGAAGTTACCGTAAGCGTATATTCAGTGTCCCTCTCCGGCCTGGCTATAGGGTTCAGCAGGTCATCGCGCTCCAGTCCCGCAGCAGGGCTCCACCTGAAGCTGACCTCCAGCCCTGTCGCAGTTGCATTCATCCGACGCTCCCCTCCCGCCAGAATCACCATATCGGCCCCTGCATCGACCGATGGCATGGGACTGACTGTTATCGAGTGCAGCACTTCTATTGCACAGCCATTCTCAGATATAAAACGACACCTGATCAGATGGACGCCAACACCGGCACGTTCAGGATAAAACATCCCCTGCCCATCTACGCCGGGGCCTGAAAACGACATCGTTCCGTCGACCTGGCTCAGTTCTGTAGCCGTCAACTGCAGCGGACCTGCATTAACGCATCGGGAAACATCCATTTCAAAGTTAAGGTCAGGAACCGGCTTAAGAAACAATTGCTCAGTTTTAGTATCCTGGCAGCCGGCTGACAAGCTTCCCGAGAAGACCTTCAGCCGGAGATTTGCCGGACGGTCCTGCCCTCCAGAAAAAGAAGGGTAGCTGAAAGTATAAGTATCTCCCGATGAAGGTTGCAGCACCTCAAGGATCATCACCTCATCCAGAAACCACTGGAGTCTCGTAATGGAACCCGCATCCACCGAGGAGCGGTCCTTCACCTGAAACCGCTGGTCGCTGCACAGCAGTGCACGATCCAACACCTCAAAAGCAGCAATGGGATTAGCTCCGTTCACCACCAGGTTTTTGATGATTGTTAAGCCACAGCCACTTCCATTAAATACCCGTAGCTGCACACGATAAGTTCCCGAAGCACGATACTGATGCTGTCCATCCACTGTTGTCGCAGCATTCAATATGCCTGATGCCGGATCGCCAAAATCCCACTCATAACGTAAAGGCCCCGCCCCCCAATTTCCTGTGGAGGACAGGTTTTTAAATATTGCAGGTCCGTCTGTCATGCAGATTTCAGGGAGCTCAAAGTCAACATCAGGAACTCCATATACGGTAACCATTTGTTCTGAAGCCACACTCACACAGCCTGCTTCGTTTTCTACCATAAGTAACACCTTGTAGGTCCCCGGTAATCGGTAAAGGTGTAAGGGATGCTGAATTTCAGAGGTATTGGGTTGATCTGGCGTAGTCTGCAAAGCATCGCCGAAATCCCAGTGCCATTTCAACAACCTGCCCGCTCCGGGAAGAGAGCGGTCGGTAAATCTCACCATTTGTGTTGCGCAGGCCAATGGCACTTCAAAATCAGCCACCGGCTGCGCATTAACATGCACACCGAAAGGTGTCGAAACCGCAGATGCGCAGCCTGCTTCACTTTCGACAGTCAGCCTGATCTCGAAATCCCCCGCATTGGGATATACATGATCAAAGGCAGCTCCCGAAGTCCTGGTTTCAAAGGTGCCATCGCCAAAATCCCAATGCCATTTCACAATCGGCTTGCCACTTGCTGGCCGGTCGTCCGACAAACGGACTGCCTGGTTGGCGCAGATTTTAGCGGGCGCACCAGTGAAGGCAGCAGCAGGCAGCTCAAAAACCTCAAAATCGAGCACCAGCTCTTCATTGGCATCACACCCTGAGGGGTTTGGGTTCAGGCTCTGTACCTTCACCTGGTGCAGCCCAGGCCCATTAAAGGTCAGCTCTTCCAGATATTTATACTGATAGGCAGTGACGCCATTCAGCTGTATGACCTCCGGCACAGGCCGGTTGACCGGAGCCTGCACCTGTCCGTCTATCGTCCAGCTCAGGCGTTCGGTCTGATAGGGCAATGTAAGCGTCAGTGCGGAGGTCCTGCCCACGCAGACCTCCGTAGTCTTTAACCCCGTCTCTACATTGGAAATCTCTATATTCTGAAAAAGGTTTTTCACATCTGCGCCCGCCAGGTACCCATAAGATTCCACATGGCCATAGCCGTAGGCAATCGCCGAAAAACCACCATCAGCGGTCAACGTATGAGTAGGACGAAGCAGCGACCTGGCGGTTACATCCTCCTGCAGGTAAACATATCCTGATGCTCCTACCGGTACGAAAACTCCCGAGGGTACTTGTCCGTTGATGCGAAACGAAGATTTATCGTCATCACGGATGATCACATTGATATAATGTTGCGTAATTTGTGTAGGCGGTGAAGTCTGGTTCGCAAGTGCAGAATAAACTGTAATCTTGGACAGCGTCTGTTCCACCGGGTTCAGCACGGTCATTTCTGGATCTCCAGGATTCACGGGATGATCGTCGGTCCCTGCATTTCGTGGATCACAATCCTGGCTCACCTGGTATTGCACCAGGCTGATCGGCTCCGAAGCAGTCACCCGATTGGCAGTGCTGGAGCTGAAATCGTAATAGTCCCCCTTGTTGAACACCCCGCGTGGAATACCGTTGACGGCCGCTGTGGTATTGTTCCTGCTGAAATAAATCCGGAACACATCAAAAGGGCGGTTGATGAAAGGCGCCGTGATAAACTCCTTTCCCCAGGACGTAACGGGGTAAAGCTGCTGATAGAGATTATCGCCACCAACCTGCGACTCCCGTTGTGCGTTGCAAAAGCCCAGCCAGGAGCTGCCTGAGAACACAGCAATCGGCTTACAACCACCGTTACTGCCGGCTACGGACACCAAATGCGAGCCGGATAAGTCGGTACGCGACTGATACTGATAAGCTTCCCCCCGCTGCAGCGTGATGCTGTAAGTGACATTAGCTGCATGACGCCCCGCGATGTCCGTTGCCTTAGGGGTAATTTCGATCGTCGTCTGGTCCTCAACAGCGATGATGGAAAACTCGGAATAGGTCACAGGAAACCTTGAATTGCTGTTTTGGGTGTAGGCAGACACATAATACTCTCGCCCCAGCACCTTTGCAGGCAGGATCAGGCTGGAGGCAGAACGTGCGGCCCTGAAAATGTGCGAATAGACCACTACCGGTCGTGCGGCGGTTACATGAATTGCCTTTCCACGTTCCACTACATCGGAACTGCCAAGATAGGCATCAATGGTATTCGGATCGATCAGCACAGGAGTGACCGTATTCGCATTAATGGTAAAGGGAGATCCCGGAATTGGAGAATTGCCAACGGTTACGCTGGCCGTGGTGTTCACATCCGAGGTAAGGTATAAATACAGACGCGATTCCTTACCATCCACATGTCCTGTATAGGCTACCCAGAAATCGGTGCCTTTGTTTGAGGTATTCTGACCGTAGACACCCGAGGAGAGAAACAGGAAAATCAGTAATGCCAATTGCAGCAAGCTCCGGATTCCCCTCATTTATTTATAGGTTAAGGGAGTAAATTTTGCTTCAGCAGGGCCTCAAGCTGGTCATTTGCAACCAGTAATTTCGCGGTCAGTTCCCTGTTTTCTTTTCTTAGGACGTAAAGTTCATGTGCCTTTTCAATGTTAATGCGAAGGTCGTCCTCCATCCATGGCTTCTGAATGTATTTATATACCTGCCCTTTATTGATCGCATCAATTACGGCATTGATGTCTGCATAACCTGTAAGTAAAATCCTGATGGGCTCAGGAAAATCAGGGATGATGGATTCCAGGAATTCAATACCCGTAGTCACCGGCATTCTCTGATCGGTGATGATGATGTGTATATCTTCTGTTTCCAGCACTTTACGTCCTTCCAGGGCTGATTCGGCCGTAAAGATGTTAAACTTGCGCCTGAAACTGGCCTTGAAAGCATTCAGATTATGGACCTCATCATCAACATAGAGGACATTTACAGAAGTGTCTGAATTCATAATGATCACCTTATTTTGGGTTAAATATATTTCATTTACAACGAACAAAAAAGCAATTCGGCAGATAAAAAGCGAAGCAGATTTTATTCTTAAATAATTAAAGGAAGAGGTATAAAAGTATCAGAAAACGGCACGGATTACACCAATCGTAAAAAAGAAGGGGTACTAAGAGATTAATTTCTGACGTAACATAAATTCCAATTGTTGGTTTACTACGAGAAGTTTTTCATTGAGCTCTTTATTTTTCTTTCTCAACAGAAAAATTTCGAAAGCTTTTTCAATATAGATCCGCAGTTCATCTTCCTGCCATGGCTTCGTTACGTAGAGGTATACCTGTCCCTTATTAATGGCATCAATGACTGCCGCAATGTCTGCATAACCTGTCAGCAGGATACGTATCGGCTCAGGGTAAATGGTTAAGATAGACTCCAGGAACTCTACTCCAGTCATCTGTGGCATACGCTGATCGGTGATGATAATATGGATTTCTTCCTGGGCGAGAATGGGCAACGCGTCCTTCGCAGACTCCGCAGTGAACACATTAAATACCCTCCTGAATGACGCTTTAAACGCATTGAGGTTATGTACCTCGTCGTCTACATATAAAATATTTATGAGTTGATCTTCCATGTAAACACAAAATTAGATAAAAGTCACTAAATACCTCTTAAAAAGCGAAACTATGTCTTAAATATAACTATTTTTGTGCATAAGGATGACAATACCAAAGCTTAAACATTAATTTTTTATCAGATGTTCCAACTCGAAAACCCTACCCAGGAAGACCATTCTTCTTACGAACCCCAGTTTTTTAGAATTTACAACGCACAGGACAAGCTTGCATTGGAGGAGTTATTAACGAATAATCCTGCCATCAGGATCCACGATGAACTCCATACACAGCTCGATGACCTGATCAAATCAAAACATCCGAAGAGAAAACCTGAACCCCAGGAGCTCGAAAAATTAAGGGCCGAACATATAGGAAACCTTTCTATGACCGAATACGGCGTCTGGGTATACTATCCATGGTCCCTACGACTGGTGCACCTGCTGGACGAAGATGAATTCATGCAGGTCCGCACCAACAGGAACATATACAAAATTACTCCCGAAGAAAGAGATCTCCTCGGACAGCAGAAAGTTGGCGTTGTCGGTCTTTCAGTAGGTCAGTCCGTTTCCATCACTATGGCGATGGAAAGAAGCTTTAAGGAAATCAGACTTGCAGACTTTGATACCCTGGAGCTGACCAACATCAACCGCATCCGTACAGGTGTGCACAACTTGGGGACCCTCAAAGTGATCATTGTAGCACGTGAGATTAAAGAAATTGACCCCTTCCTGAAGGTGGTGATCTTCCCTGATGGACTGACAGAAGAAAACATGGACCGTTTCTTCTCCGAAGGCGGCAACCTGGACATGGTGGTTGACGAGGCCGACGGGCTTGACATCAAGATACATTTGAGAATCAAAGCGAAAGCCCTGGGCATCCCGGTGATCATGGACATGAGCGACAGAGGCACGGTGGATGTAGAAAGGTTCGATCTCGAACCCGACCGCCCGATCCTGCATGGCATGATCGACCACCTTGATCCCTCCAAAATAAAAGACCTGAAGACCAACGAAGAAAAGGTTCCTTACCTGCTGGCCATGATCGGTATTGACACCTTATCTGCAAGACTGAAGGCATCCATGGTCGAGGTAGGCCAGTCAATTACCACCTGGCCTCAGCTGGCCTCAGCAGTTGCACTGGGCGGTGCTTTGTGTGCCGATGTACATAGGCGCATCATCCTGGGTAAATACCATGAATCAGGCCGCTATTTTGTGGATATCGAAGAACAAATCAGCGACAAAAAACCAGCCGTTGACCAAGATTACGATGTGGTAGACCTCCGTGCAGCAGACCTGACCGATGAAGAGATTGCTGATGCCATAAAGAACATCCCTCAGCAAGCAGGTAGTATCGTACTCACCGAAGCACAAACCAATCAGCTGGTAACGGCGGCGATACTCGCGCCATCAGCAGGAAACAACCAGCCATGGAAATGGGTGGCCGGTAAAGGGCAGCTGTTTCTGTTCCACGATGAGAAACATTCGGTATCATGGGGCGACTTTGACAACATCACTTCCAACATCGCCTTTGGTACAGCTATTGAAAACCTGAAGATTGAAGCCAGTAAACTCGGCCTTCAGCCAGCATACCAGCTTTTCCCCAATGCAGATAACAAAAGACTTGTGGCACATTTCAGCTTCAGTGAAGACAAAACACCTTATCTTCCGGAACTGGCACCGGGTATCGGCCTGAGGTTAACGAACCGCAAAAAAGGCACTGCAAAACTGAAGCTTGATGAAAAAGCAGCCGCTCAATTGACTGATATTGTCTCTTTTGATTCCGAGGCAACGCTGGAGCTGATCCAGGACGACCATCAGATTGATCAGATTGCCAATATCGTCGCAGGTGTGGAGCGGGTTCGTTTCCTTTATCCTCAGGGTCACCACGACTTTTATTCCAAAGAAATCAGGTGGACTGACGACAGCGTCAATAGCACTAAGGACGGATTGGATGTACGATCAATGGAACTTTCTGAATCCGATAAAACTGGTTTGTTTGTAGCTTCCAATCCGGAAGTCATCAAATTGTTAAATAAATGGGGAAAAGGAACTGCCTTTGAGAAATTATCAAGGACCGCAATCGAATCCTCTTCAGCCATTGGACTGATCTCCATGCCTGAATATAACGCTGAGAATTTCATTAAAGGTGGCGAGGCAGTTCAGCGTGCATGGATCAATGCCAATATGAACGGGCTGTCTGTACATCCCATCTCTGCACCTCTGTTCCTGTTCGCCAGGTTAAACCATGGCAATGGAGAAGGGCTAACTGAGAGAATGAAGGAAGAGCTTACAAAATATCAACGCGAACTATTACAAATTTTCCCATCTTTAGCGCAAAATCAGGGTATATTTATGTTCAGACTGTCACATGCCGACGATGCATCTGTCAGATCCGTGCGTAAACCTCTGGAGAATGTATTGAAATATACTTAAGAGATTTATGGGGATAAAACTTAGATTCCGATCATTTACTGCAATTCACGACCCTGAAACTTGTGAAAAATACCTGGAGGGACACGTCCAGGTATTAAAAGATTACGGCATCACCAATATCACCACCAATAACAGGCAATGGATGAGCCTGCCCAATGTACATGGCATTGTTGCGGAAACGGAAGATGGAACAGTGGTGGGCGGTGTCCGTGTACACATTGCTGATGGCGTTCATCCGCTGCCGGTAGAAGACGCGGTCGGCTATATGGATCAGAACGTAGCAACCATCATCAACCAGTATTTTGATGATGGTACAGGCGAACTCTGCGGCCTCTGGAATGCAAAAAGCGTTGCCGGCATCGGCATCAGCATTCTGCTGGTCAGGGCAGGCATTGCCATTGTCAACCAGATCCGGCTGGCGTCGCTTTTTACGATCTGCGCCGATTATACCCTGCCCATGGTACGCAAGGTGGGCTTCATCGTTGAAGACTCGCTGGGAAAAGATGGAGAGTTTGTGTATCCCAACGACAGCTACATCGCACGCGTACTCCGGAAGATGAATGCCGAGACATTGGAAACTGCCGAAGAATTTGACCGCAACAGGATATTTGACCTGCGCAACCACCCCATACAGCACACCATGGAAACCGGCCCCAAAGGGGACGTTGAAATTGACTACCAGCTTGTTATTCCGACCTATGAATAGACTTTGGAACATCGTCCTGCTGCTGTTCGTTCTGTTGCTCCCGGAACGTTTATCAGCACAGGATACTCTGATTATCCGCAATCAACAGATCGCACGCAACTTCGGAGAAAAACTGGTCATGCTTGTAGATTCTACCAACCAGCTTGGTATCAACAGCGTCAAGACGAGAACTGACTATCAGAAGATCACTGCGGCCGTACCGAACCTGGGGGTATCTAACTTCAGTTATTGGTTAAAGTTTTATGTGGTCAGCGAGCTGACAGATTCTGATGCCATTCTGCAACTGCAGCTTCCCACCATCGACTATCTTGACTTTTTCCTTGTGGATTCTGCCGGAAAGGTAGTCCGCCATGACGAGACAGGGGATCGCGTCAGTTACCATCAGAGGACCTACGACAATCCAATTTACACCTTCCGCTTCACACCGGAGAAAAAAAAGGTTTATTCCATCTACCTTAAAATTCATGGGGGCGAACAACTGCAGGCTCCCCTCACCCTAGGTCCTGCCATTGAACTTGGTGAGGAAATTCAAGATTCGATTATCATCTTTGGCTTATATGTGGGTATCGTATCGGTGATGTTCATATACAACCTGTTTTTATTCATCTCTACGAAGGATAAGACCTATCTGTATTACATCGTCTACATCTTTATTATCGGACTGACGCAGGCCAATTTCCAGGGATATGCGTTTAAGTTCATCTGGCCGAATAACCTCTGGCTGTCGACCTATGCCGTGTACATACTCAGCTCCATCGCAGCATTGTCGGCGATAGAGTTTATGAAGTTGTTTCTGCACACCAAACACTACCTTCCTACCCTGCATAAAATACTGAATGCGTTCTATATCCCGTATATATTTGCCATGACTGCTGCTTTTATGGGCTACCTGAACATCGGGTATCAGGTGATCCAGATTACAGCCACCCTGGCAGCGGTGTATATGCTCATTGTGGCGGCAAAGGTTTACGCAAAGGGATATACGCCAGCCAAGTTTTTCCTGATCGCATGGAGTGTATTTTTGCTGGGTGTATGCACTTTTGTAATGAAGGACTACAACTTACTCCCTTACAACACACTCACATTTAACATGATGACATTAGGGTCGGCCGTGGAGGTAACCTTGCTTTCATTTGCGCTTGCAGATAAAATCAACACTTTCAAAAAAGAGAAGGAAGAATCTCAGGCTGAAGCACTCCGGATCTCCAAGGAAAATGAACGGCTCATTCGTGAACAAAACATTGAACTCGAAGAGAAAGTCAGGGTCAGAACCCTTGAACTCCAGAGTTCCTACAATAACCTCGAAGTGGCGTTAAAAGATCTCAAAGAAGCACAAAGCCAGTTGGTAGATTCTGAAAAAATGGCCGGACTTGGTCAACTCACTGCTGGCATTGCTCATGAAATCAACAACCCCATCAACTTCGTGACATCAAACATCAAACCTCTGGAGCTCGATATAGATGAGCTGAATGAGGTAATCCAGATGTATGAATCGCTAAACCTTGATGGTGACCTGAATGCACAGCTAACTGCGATTGAAGCCTTCAAAAAGAGAATTGACATCAACTTTGTAAGAGATGAAATCAAATCACTGCTGAGTGGCATCGGAGAGGGCGCAAAACGTACCGCAGAAATCATAAGAAGCCTGAAAAACTTCAGCCGACTCGATGAAAATGACACCAAACCTGTTGACCTAAATGAAGGTTTAGACTCCACGCTTGTACTCGTACGAAGTACTTTCCCTTCCAATCTGAACATCACCAAAAATTACGGCAATATCCCTAAAGTGGAATGTCTTCCTGGAAAGATCAACCAGGTGTTTATGAACCTGATCAGCAATGCCATTCAGGCCATTAAAGGAAAAGGCACAACGGAGGAAAATGAAGAGCTGATCATTAGTACCTGGCATGAGGGCGATCATGTAAAGATCAGCATTAAGGATACGGGGCCGGGAATGACGGAAGAAGTGAAGCAGAAGATATTCGAGCCATTTTTCACTACTAAAGACGTTGGCGAAGGCACAGGACTCGGACTTTCCATTGTTTTTAGAATAATCGAAAACCACAACGGCCAGATAGATGTTTTAACAAATTTGAATCAAGGTACAGAATTTATTATTACCTTACCTCTCGTATCTAAATAACGGCTTATTATGAATGCAACAACTATACGTGTTTTGTATATTGATGATGAGGAAAATAACTTACATGCTTTTAAAGCAAGTTTCAGAAGACAATACGAAATATATACCGCCCTGTCTGCCGTTGAGGGGCTAAAGATCCTTGAAAATGTTCCAGTTCAGGTGATCATTGCAGATCAGAAAATGCCAAACACTACCGGAGTGGAGTTCTTCAAAAGCATCAAGAACACCTTCCCTGACCCCACAAGAATTCTGCTGACCGGTTATACGGATATTGAAGCTTTAGCAGATGCCATCAATCATGGCGACATCTATAGATACATCACCAAGCCATGGAATGACCTGGAGCTGCACAATTCCATTAAAAATGCATACGATGCTTACAAGTCTAAGATAGACCTCAGAAATAAAGTTGCTGAGCTGGAGAAGACCAACGACGAGCTGAACAGATTTATCTATAGCATCTCCCACGAACTGAGGGCGCCATTGGTGTCTACTATGGGGATTGTCAACCTTGTGAAGATGGAAAACCTTTACCATTCCAGTGGCGAGTACTGGCCACTCATAGAATCCTGCTCCAATAAACTGGACTATTACATCCAAAAAACGCTACAGTATTACAAGAACAATAAGATCGTTTCTGAAAATACGTCAATCGACTTCAACATGCTCATTGTTGATCTGATTGAGTTATATGCCTATAGCGACAGGGACCTGCAGTTCAATGTAAATGTACGGCAGGATCTGCCATTTTTTGGTGATGCCTTCCGCATTGAGGTGATCCTGGGCAATCTGATTTCCAATGCCATAAAATATCAGAAAGAAAATGAAAATGATAAACATGTAAACATTGATATTGAAGTGAATTCTACGCAGGTAGGTATTTCCATCAATGACAATGGCATGGGCATCCTCAATGAACACCTGGAGAAGATCTTCCAGCAGTTTTTCAAAAGTAAGATCAATCATGGCAGTGGCCTGGGGCTTTTTATTGTTAAAGAAGCTTTGAACAAGATCAGTGGGAAGATCAGCGTCAGCTCAAATCCAACAGATGGTACCACATTTAAAATTACGATCCCTAATGTCAACCAAGCCTAAAAAAGTCATGTTAATTGATGACAATGAAGTAGACCTGAAAATCAACTCCAAAATCATTACGTTATCAAACTTATTTGAAGACATCATCATTTGTCACTCCGGTGAAGAAGGCCTGCTCTACCTTAAAAATCATGTTGATCAACAAGAGCTCCTGCCCGACTTCATCCTTCTGGACATCCAGATGCCGGAGATGGATGGATTTGAATTCCTCGAGTTTTATAAGAGATTATCAAATGACATCACCGACAAATGCCTTGTCGCTATACTTTCTTCTACATTGGATTTTGGTGACATCCAAAGAGCGGAAGCAAATCCTCAAGTCATCAGACTCTTAAAAAAGCCACTTATGCCGGCAGAATTAAAAGAGATTCTTGATAAATACATATAAAAAAAGCACCTCAATTGAGGTGCTTTTTTTATATGTATTCCGGCTTTTTATACCAGTCCGGAAATCTGAACCATTTCGTCACTTTCCTTTTGGTAATCCACGCCTTCCACATCGAAACCAAAAAGGTTCAGGAAATCATGTTTGTAACCCGCAAGGTCACCGATAACCGGCAGGCTTTCCGTGGTTGCTTCCGACCAAAGCTCAGCAACATGTGCCTGTACGTCTTCGCGCATCTCCAGATCATCTACACGGATTCTTCCTTTCTCATCTACAGGAATTGATGCTCCAGTATAAAGGCGATCCGCAAAAAGACGTTGAATCTGCTCGATACATCCTTCATGAAGCCCTTTCTCTTTCATCACCTTGTACAGTAAAGAAATATATAACGGGATCACAGGAATCGCTGAGCTGGCCTGAGTTACCAATGCTTTATTTACCGAAACAAAGGCCTTGCCATCAAGATCTTTCAGCGTATCACTGATCGTAAATGCAGTAGCTTCCAGATGGTCTTTCGCAGCACCGATAGTACCTTTACGGTATACTGCCTCCGTCAAAGCAGGGCCTATATAAGAATATGCAACGGTAGTCGCTCCCGGCGCCAGCAGCCCTGCAGCTTTCAGCTGATCGATCCACATCGCCCAGTCGGAACCTCCCATTACAGCAACGGTATTTTCAATATCATCACCAGCAGCAGGCTGAATGGAAACCTCAGAAACGATACCAGTATGGAAGTCGACAGTTTTATTGGTGAATACATCTCCGATTGGCCTCAACACTGAGTTATGCACCACGCCTGTTACCGGGTGTAGTCTCTTAGGAGAAGCAAGGCTATAGATGATCAAATCGATTTGTCCGAGATCAGCTTTGATCAGGTCCATCGTTTTCTGCTTGATTTCATTAGAGAAGGCATCGCCGTTAATGCTTTTTGCATATAATCCCGCCTCATGCGCACGCTCTTCAAAAGCGGCAGTATTGTACCAGCCTGGAGAGGCAGTTTTTCCCGGTGCTGGTGGCTTTTCAAAATACACGCCGATGGTCGATGCTTCAGATCCAAAAGCACTTGTAATTCTTGAAGCCAGGCCGAATCCTGTAGAGGCACCGATCACCAATACCCTTTTCGGACCAGCCACAGGTCCTTTAGATTTTACATAGTTAATCTGGTTCAACACATTCTGAGCACATCCTTCAGGATGCGCCGTAAGACATATAAAACCGCGTATTTTAGGCTCAATAATCATAAACGTTTATATTTTAATTCTAATTTATTCTTTCTTCCGGATAGTACTTCTAACCTTTTATTCAGCAAACATAACAAAAACAAAATAATTATGTCAGCGCTTATTTTTACACATCAATAGAAAACGACCTCCAATTGCGTCTTTAACACCCTCCATGGCTAAACTTAAATCTAATCAAGTTGACGAACTAATGCATTCCATTTTAGAATATTACTAATTTTAATAGTTTATAATACTATATTTGTTAGTAAACACCAATTATATGTCAGAACGAATCCGGGAAAAACTCAGCATCCTGGCCGATGCGGCCAAATACGATGTTTCCTGCTCTTCCAGCGGCAGTAACCGTAAAAATGAAAAAGGAGGATTGGGCAATGGCCATACTTCAGGCATCTGCCATACCTATACTGAAGATGGCCGTTGCGTCTCACTGCTGAAGATCCTGCTCACCAACCATTGTATTTTCGACTGTGCCTATTGCGTTTCTAGGAAAAGTAACGATATTGAAAGGGCAGCCTTTACTGTTGAAGAGGTGGTGGAGCTGACGATGAACTTTTATCGCCGTAATTACATAGAAGGATTATTTCTCAGTTCGGGCATCTTCAAAAATGCAGATTTCACTATGGAGCGCCTGTTGAAGGTGGTGAAGAAACTTCGCCTGGAGGAACGGTACAATGGATATATCCATTTAAAAACTATTCCCGGTGCCAGTGAAGAGCTCATCCGAGAAGCCGGTATGTATGCAGACCGTATGAGCATCAACCTCGAGATGCCCACAGAAAGTGGACTGAAGCTCCTTGCGCCAGAAAAAAGCCATAAGGAAGTAATCCAGCCCCTGGCTTATGTACAGCGGCAGATCATACAGTTTAAAGAAGAGAAAAAACTGATAAAAAGCGTCCCCAAGTTTGTTCCTGCCGGCCAAAGTACACAGATGGTTATTGGTGCCACGCCGGAAACGGACAAAGAAATTATGCATACGGCAAATGAATTTTACAGAAACTTCGGGTTACGAAGGGTGTATTATTCGGGTTATGTGCCGATCAGCAACGACAACAGGCTGCCTATTATCGGTAGCCAACCGCCGCTGATCCGTGAAAACAGACTGTACCAAACCGACTGGCTAATGCGCTTTTATGGGTTTCATGTGAATGAGCTACTCAATGATGCCAATCCCCACCTTGATATCGATATTGACCCGAAGCTCAGCTGGGCACTGCGTAACCTGCAGTTTTTTCCTGTAGACATTAACGTGGCATCCTATAAGATGATCATGAGGGTTCCGGGCATTGGCATCAACTCCGCAAAAAAGATCGTACAAGCCCGTCAATATGGTAAATTGCGAATAGATCAGCTCCAAAAGATAGGCGTTGCCTACAACAGGGCAAAACATTTCATCAAATGTGCCGACAGCCCTTATCAGCTGAAAGAGTACCAGAGCACGCAAATCAAATCCTTTATACTCGCGGAGAGTCAGAGTAAGTATCTTAAAAATGATACTAGTCAACTCATCTTATTCTAAATATAGGTGTTTATGAGGATCACTTACCTTTTTGACGGTAGCATGGAGGGACTGCTTTGTGCGGTATTTGAATCTTTCGAACGAAAAGCCAAACAGGTAAAAGTTGAGCTTTTGCAACACCATCAGCCTGATGCCTTTACGGAATCTATGCAGATCCACAACGACAGTAAAAAGGCAGGAAGGGTGTGGTCGGCCCTTCAAAAAAAGCTGTCCCCCGCCTGGATAAGAAAATTTTATTGCTGTTTCCTCTCTGAGCGGCCGGACGCATATACCAGCCTGTACGAATTTTGCCATTACCTCTTCACACATCCGGCCGGAGCGGAAGACAACTATGGGAATGAACACGTGCTGCTGATTGCCCAGATGGCCAGAAAGGTGGAACGTGAGAAACATCGAATGGAAGCTTTCATCCGATTTCAGGAAAGTCAGGATGGTTTATTTTATTGCGGGATTGATCCGGACTTTAATGTACTGCCCCTCATCATGAAACATTTTAAGGACCGTTACGCCAGTCAGCGTTGGCTGATCTACGACATCAACAGAAATTACGGCCTGTTTTATGATGAAGTGTCTGTGGAGGAAGTCCATCTTGATTTTGAAACACAAAAGAGACTGCAAAAGATTCCTATAAACGCTCAGGCCAGCAAAGAACAGCTTTACGCCGTATTATGGAAGGACTATTTTAAGAGCACGAATATTGTTGCACGCAAAAACACAAAGCTCCATACACAGCATGTGCCTAAACGATATTGGAAATATCTGACCGAAAAACAGATCGATTCATTCGGCTAAGGGCAGCCTTTGGCACCCATCTTTTGTTAAACCTCCCTTAACTTAACGATAAATTAACATTAAGGTCATTACTTTGTGGCTGACAAACCATTTGCAGCACACCGCAAGCCATAAAGGGATATGAGACCAGACCGCATCACGATTTTTGTACTGTTAAATTTCCTGCTTTGCATGACCGTATTTTCCGAGCCTTGTCGCGGTCAGTATCTGGATGATGATAATGACAACGGCTTATATGACACCTACCATTTCGGCCGCCCTGACTCAGTATTTCTGCAGCTGAAAAAGCAAAGTATAAAAGCCGCAAATGCTGGCAACCTGGACGAGCAGGGCAGTGCTCTCCGAAAAATGGGAGAGATCTGCTTCCACCTGGGTCACTATGGTCGTGCATTGGAATATCTTCTTGATGCACGGGCGATGTTCGAAAAGATCAAACGGGATGACCTGCTTGCCGACAACTTTTTGAGTCTGGGAACGCTTTATTTCTACAACAGGGATACCTTAAAATCTAAACAGAGTTTCAACACTGCCATGCATCTTTTCAAAAAGAGGAACAACCAGCAAGGCATTGCCGCCACATTAGGAAAACTCGGACACCTCCTGGAAAAAAAGCAAAAGTATAAGGAGGCGTTCAGCTACCAGCAACAGGCGCTGAAAGTCTACATCGCCATCAACGACAGATCGGGAATGGCCAGGACCTTCGAGAACCTGGGCAGCATCCATGAAGACCTGGCTACCTACGACAAAGCCATGTCCTATTTCCAGTCGGCACTGGATATCTATCAGAAAAGCGGCCAGGTGGTCCCCTCCATTGAAGTCATCAACAACATTGGGGACATTTACCGGAAAACTGCGCAGCTCGAAAAAGCCATTAGTTATTATTTTAAGGCACTGGCACTGTCGAAAAAGTTCAATGAGATGTACCAGATCAACTCTGCATACCGGGACATCGCAAAGTCCTACAACCTCAAAAACAACAACGACAGCGCCTATAAATATGCAGAGCTGTCCCGCTCCTACCTGCTCAAAATATATTCTATTGAAGGCAACAAACAAATGGCTTTCCTGCAGGCCCTGAATGATCTTGAAAAGAAAAACAATGAAATCCGGACGCTTCAGAATGAAAAAAAGATGAACGTCATCATCACCATTGCGACTGTTCTTGTCATCATCCTGCTGTTGCTATCGGTATTCCTGCTCACTAGCCGCCAGCGCATCAAACTCAGTGCTGAAAGGCAATACAGCAAACAGCAGTTTGAGATCTTCGAAACCCAGCGGAAACTGATGGAAGCAGATCTGAAGAATAAAGAAATGGAAGAGACCCAGCTCAAGTCAGACATAGAACTGAAATCTAAAGAACTGACAACACAGGTACTGCATGTCATCCGGAAAAATCAATTGCTGGAAAGCCTCAAAAGCCAGTTGGAGGAGATGGCTAAAGACGATAAAAGAGACCAGAAAAAACAGTTTCGCCAGGTTATCCAGCAGATCAATCAGAATTTCAACAACGACAACTACTGGACAGAATTCCGCCAGCTCTTCGAACAGATACACCACTCCTTCTTTGATAACCTGAACAGGCAGTTTCCCGGCCTTACGGCTACAGACCTCAGACTCATCTCACTGCTTAAAATGAACATGGATTCTAACGACATGGCCGCCATGCTGGCCATCTCTCAGGACAGCCTTCGCATTGCCAGATACCGGCTGCGCAAAAAGCTTAACCTCGACCAGGGTGAAAACCTCGTTTCATTTCTGCAATCAATATAACAACTCAACTGTCAGCTACTTCTGCTAATGATAGCTCATAGACAGCATTTTATGCCATCTGATCAACATCATCAGACATTGCTCCAATACTGACCCTACGGAAGCGTGTTCCAAAGAAGCCAAAAAGCAGCGGCAAAATATACTTAACATTTAATAAATATGGCCTTAACAATTAGATAACGGATGTTTTAACACAAACAAACCGTTGAATAAAAGACACTTACAAAATAGCATACACTTTTTGTATACGCGAAAATTGCCGATGTTTACTTCATGTAACAGCGAATATTTGACTGGCAACAGAATCTGTCACAACTTGCGGCAGTAATCAAAAAACGAATACTTAACAAAACTGTTCATGAAGAAAATTCTACTGTTCGCGATCATTATGACATGCCTGTCGACAATGACATTTGCTCAAAGCGGACTGCTGACCGGGCAGGTCACAGACCAGCAAAAGCTCTCCCTGCCGGGCGCCGTATTAAACCTGACTCCGGGAAATATCCATACCGTTTCGGATACGTATGGAAAGTTCCAGTTTTTAAATGTACCGCAGGGGACCTACAAATTAACGGTCACCTATATCGGATACAACATCTTCACCACTGAAGTGACTATGACCCGGGAGAGGGTGGTCACCGTTAATGTAGGTATGGAAGAAGCAGCCATCGTTGGTAAGGAAGTCGTCATCATGGGCGACCGCCTGCGTGGTCAGGCAAAAGCCCTTAATATTCAGAAAAACAAAATGAATGTCTCCAACATCGTTTCTGCAGACCAGGTGGGCAGGTTTCCTGATGCCAATATCGGTGATGCCGTAAAACGCATTCCAGGAATCACCATGCAAAACGATCAGGGCGAAGCCAGGAACATCATCATCCGTGGTCTTGCTCCGGAGCTGAACTCCGTTACCATTAACGGCGACCGCATTCCTTCTGCTGAGGGTGACAACCGACGGGTGCAAATGGACCTGATCCCTTCTGATATGATCCAGACCATTGAGGTGAGCAAAACATTAACTCCTGATATGGACGCTGACGCCATCGGCGGATCGGTAAACCTCATCACCAGGGCCACTCCTAACGGCGAACGAATCTCTGCAACCATCTCCGGCGGATATGCGCCTATACGTGAAAAGCCATTATACAATGGTAGTTTCGTGTATGGAAACCGCTTCTTCGACAACAAGTTCGGCATGGTGCTCAGCGGATCTTTCAACCACAATAACTATGGCTCAGACAACGTTGAAGCAGTATGGAAAAAAGACGACTTCGGCAATACCTTTATTGAGGAACAGGACATCCGCAAGTACGACATCAAACGTATCCGCAGAAGTGCTGCTGCTGCATTGGATTACAAATTCAATGAGAAAAACAACATCAGCTTCAATGCCATGTACAACTGGCGTGATGACAAGGAAAACAGGTATCGCTTCCAGATCAAAGACCTGGAGCCTGTTTACGATGTCAACGATAACATCACAGGATATACAGGTGCCATTAACCGCCAGACGAAAGGTGGCATCAACAACAACAGGGTCGATAATGCACGACTGGAAGAACAAAAAGTACAAAACTATTCTTTAAACGGAGAGCATGTGTTCGGTTCAAAATTGGATTTCCACTGGTCCCTGAACTATGCCAGGGCAAGTGAATACCGCCCGAATGAAAGATACATCTCTTATGAAGCTTCGGATGTGACCTTTAATTCCGATTTCGGACCCTCACGTTACCCTTTTGTAAATCCGGTTATGGCGACAGCCCTGAACGACTACGAGCTGGATGAGATCACCGAAAACACCGACAAGACCCAGGAGGATGAGTTTGGTGCAAGACTAGACTTCCGCGTTCCCCTGTCCGCTTTCGCCAATCAAAAAGGGCGTCTTCGCTTTGGTGCTCGGTTGAGGTTGAAAAACAAAGACAGAAACAATACCTTCACCGAATACAGCCCGCTGAACGGAGACTTGGACAACCTTTCACAAACCAATCAGCAGTTCTGGGGTAGCAACAACTGGCAGCCCGATCAAAAATATCAACCAGGTACTTTTGCAAGCAAGCAATATCTTGGTGGACTGCAGCTGTCCAATACCAGCTTATTTGAAGCGGAAGATGTAGCAAAAGAATATCTTGCTGCGAATTATAACGCCAAAGAAACCATCACCGCAGGATACCTGAGATGGGACCAGGACTTCAGCACGCAACTGTCAATGATCGCTGGTATGCGCCTTGAGAACACAAAGATAAAATATGAAGGCAACCTGATTCAGGATGAGTCTGAACTGGAGGGTACAAGGAGAATTGAAAACAGCTACCTCAATGTATTGCCGGGGCTAACCTTCAAATATGTTCCATTAGAAAATATGGTCATCAGAGCTGCCGCCACAACAGCACTGGCACGTCCTAACTACTACACCCTTACCCCTTTCGTAAATACTGTGATGGACGACAGTGAAATCTCTGCCGGAAATCCAGACCTTAAAGCTTCTTATGCATGGAACTATGACCTCATGGGCGAATACTATTTTAAATCTGTAGGGATTATCTCTGGAGGCTTGTTTTATAAAAAAATCAACAACTTCATCTATCAGTTCAGAGATGAAAACCTGACCACTGCCAAATTTGCGGAGCAGTTCCCTGACCTTGGCAACCCGGTGCCTGCAGGTGAAAGCTGGACGCTTACACAAGCCAGAAATGGGGAAGCCGTAAAAGTTTATGGTTTCGAAGTTGCGATGCAACGCCAGCTGGACTTCCTGCCTGGAAAATTCCTTCAGGGATTCGGCGTGTATGCCAACTATACCTATACAAAGTCTAAAGCCAGCGGTATTTTCAATGAAGATGGTGAAATGAGAAGTGGCATCGCTCTACCAGGCACTGCCCCGCATATGTTCAATGCTTCTTTATCATGGGAAAACAAAAAGTTCTCTGCGCGACTGTCACTGAACTATACTGCCGACTACATCGATGAGCTTGGTGGCAACGACTTTGAAGACCGCTTCTACGACAAACAGGTATTCCTGGATGCCAACGCCTCCTACGTGATCGCAAAATCATGGCGCATCTTCGGTGAAGCCAATAACTTAACCAACCAGCCGCTGCGTTACTACCAGGGAGTTGCTTCCCAAACTATGCAAATGGAATACTACCGCAGCAAGTTTAACCTTGGTCTTAAATTTGACCTCAACAAATAATCCCGATGATCAAAAAAATATATTATGCCCTGCCGGTTATTGCCATCGCAGCAATAGCCTGTAACAGCAAACGCGCAACTGTTGCTCCGGATGCACTGAAACCTGTTGTGATTACTGATACTGTGGGTTACGACACTGATGATCCTGCCATCTGGATCAACAGCGCCGATACCCTTCAAAGCCTGATTGTAGGTACAGACAAAGACACTAACGGTGGCCTGTACGTGTACAACCTTGATGGAAAGATCATCAATAAGGTTAAAGATCTCAAAAGACCGAATAACGTTGACATCGCTTACGGCCTGAAGTTATCCGGTAAAAAAGTAGACATTGCCGTTGCCACAGAGCGCGAAACCAACAAGATCCGCGTATACAGCATGCCAGACCTGAAAGCGGTAGATAATGGAGGAATTGAAGTTTTTGCGGGTGAAAGTACCCGCGATCCAATGGGTATTGCCCTCTATACTGCAGCAGACAGCAGCATCTACGCCATCGTAGGTAGAAAATCAGGTCCCGCAAATGAATACTTGTGGCAGTACAAGTTAACCGATGACGGTACGGGCGCGGTGAAAGCCGAGCTGATCAGAAAGTTTGGTAAATACAGCGGTAAGAAAGAGATTGAAGCCATTGCTGTCGACAATGAGTCTGGCTTCATCTACTATTCTGATGAAACCGTAGGTGTTCATAAATACCACGCTGATCCCTCAAAAGGAAATGAAGAACTGGCTTTATTTGCAGATACAGGTTTCGTGAGTGATCATGAAGGCATCTCCATCTACAAAACAGGTCCCTCAACCGGATACATCCTGGTCTCAAACCAACAGAAAAATACCTTTATGGTATATCCGCGTGAGGGTAAAGATGGCAATGCAAACCTGCATCCGCTGATCGCAGAAGTACCGGTATCTACCATTGAAAGTGATGGTTCCGAGGTCAGCAACATCAACCTGGGCCCAAAATTCCCTAAAGGACTTTTTGTCGCCATGAGCAATGGCAAAGTATTCCATTTTTACGATTGGAGAGCGATCCAGGAAAAGATCAATGCCGCAGTAAAGCACTAGCGTTCCCTACATAAAAAAGGCCTTCCGGAGAGATTCGGACGGCCTTTTTTATGTATTTGGTTTGAGACTTATTGACTATTCTTCGTTAAATACTTCAGAGAAGATGCCATATGACTTCATCTTTGCCGCATGGTCAAAAATATGTGCGGAAGCCATAATTTCATCCACCTGAGTTTGTTTCAGAAATTCCTCCATATCCTGCTTAATGGTAGCCTTGCTACCTACAAACGTACAGGCCAGCATCTGGTTTACCTGTTCTGCTTCATAGTCTGTCCAGACCTCGTCCATGCTATCTACCGGCGGCTGTAACAGCTGGCGTTTACCACTGATGACACCCTTGAACATTTGATACAAAGAAGTAGCAAGTCTGTTGGCTTCCTCGTCAGTATCCGCAGCAACCACATTGATGCATGCCAATACATAAGGCTCCTTCAAGCGGTCAGAAGGTTTAAACTTCTCCCTATAAATGTTGATGGCCGTCAGAAACTGTGCAGGTGCAAAGTGGCTGGCGAAAGCATAAGGAAGACCTAATGCGGCTGCCAGATGGGCGCTGTCTGTACTCGATCCAAGAATCCACATTGGGATCTCCAAACCTTCTCCCGGAATGGCGCGGACGCTGCTGCGACTGTTCTCTGCGGAAAAATAAGCCTGCAGCTTCAGCACATCCTGAGGAAAGCTCTGTGCCGCCTGGAACCGTTGTTCACCACGGATGGCCATTGCGGTCACCTGATCCGTACCTGGTGCACGACCCAATCCCAGGTCAATACGTCCTGGATACATGGACTCCAAAGTACCGAACTGCTCTGCGATGACCAGTGGAGAATGGTTCGGCAGCATGATTCCGCCTGACCCCACCCTGATGGTATTTGTTGCTCCCGCGATGTGACCGATGACTACCGATGTCGCGGAGCTGGCCACACTGACCATATTGTGATGCTCAGCGAGCCAATAACGGGTATAACCCAAATCCTCAGCATGTCTGGCCATGTCGACACTTTTCCGAAAAGTATCAGCCGGTGTTTTTCCCTGAATCACGGTAGCGAGATCAAGTACTGAATATGGTGTAGTGAGTAGTTTTTTCATATTTATTGAAGAAAGTACAAATTTAGAGAGTATTGCTAAAGAATGCCGCCCTTGGTTAAGGATATGACTTTAAATCCACATGGTTTAATTTTGTTTAACATTCACAATGAACAAAATGAACATTAGAAATAGTCCTGATTGTTTTTAATATGACAAACTTTATATAAATTTACTGTAGTTCGTTTCTTTGATGACTTGAAACGGGGATTAAATATCAGTATAAAGAACTATTATATGTTGGAACATCCTCCACAAATACTGGCCAATAACCGGCCAACCGACATCCGCAGTTTATATGAAACACATGCCGGAATGTTATTAGGATACATCTATGATGTGGTCAAAGACCACCGTGTTGCCGAAGATTACCTGGAGAAAATTTTCTCCGCAGTATCTATTCAATTCGACGACATCAATTGGAATGGAACCAGCACCTGGTGTCAGCTACAGCGATTTGCCAAAAATCAATTGCTGGCTTTTACCGCAGAAAAACAAATCCCCAGTACCACCACTACTGCCCTCAATAATCAATACAGCAATGCTTACCTGGATCAGCTCAGCGACCTCCAGAAACAGGTTTTTTGCGCCATTTATTATGAGGGTAAATCCACCGCCTCATTATCAGCCGCACTCCATCAAACAGAAGATTCAATCCGGAAAGCCTTGAGAGAGGCCTTCGCCATAATTAGAAAAGAACGTGGAAATTAACGAATACCTGAACAGTGGCATCTTAGAAGCCTACATATTGGGTGCAACGAATAAACGTGAATCAGCAGATGTGCAGTTCATGCAAAGAGAGCATTCACGCGTCGCCGAAGAAATTGCCAGACTTGAGATCAACTTTGCGCAAATTGCAGACCATGGATCAATAGAACCTCCGCCGGAGGTATGGGATCGCATTGAACGCAATATCAGCGAACTCATCGTTAGTCCCCCTCCTCCTCCCGACCGCCTTGGCAGGTCTAAAGGTGCAGATCAGGGCTTTATAGAGGTTCAGGGAACCTCTAACCAGATCCGGGTACATAAAATTTGGAGATGGATATTTGGTGCTGTATTCCTGCTCAGCAAGATTTTTCTGTTTTTTGCCCTGTACTTCTATTTTGAAAATAAACAGGCACAACAGGAACTTACAGAACTGAAAATGCAGCTGGAGCAGCAACAAAAAGTAAAAAGCGCACTCTGATAGGTCAGGTATCTTTTGATTACCTCAGCAGCAAAACAAATTTATTCCTACCATAAAAAACAGGAAACCATTTCAACAATGATTTCCTGTTTTTTATTACTTCTGCTTAAACCATCAAAGAAATAATGAAGCTGTTTAAAAGTTCGTTAGTACCTCTTCAATAATCTTGCAGCTCTCTTCCATCTGCTCTTTATTGATCACCAGAGGAGGTGAAAAACGGATGGTATGCTGATGGGTAGGTTTACACAACAAACCACTTTCCATCAATTTCAGACAAACCTCCGAAGCCGATCCTGACGATGCATCCGGCACAATCTGTATCGCATTCAACAGTCCTTTACCGCGTACTGCGGCGATCAGGTCAGGGCGTCTCTCCTGCAGGGCTTTCATACGTTCCCTAAAGACCAGCCCCATATTAAAGGCATTATCGGTCAGCCCTTCCTCCTCAATTACCTGAAGGCTTGCCATAGTCACTGCAGCGGCCATCGGATTTCCACCGAAGGTAGAACCATGTTCACCGGGCTGAATACAAAGCATGATTTCGTCATCACACAACACTGCGGATACAGGAAGCACCCCTCCAGAAAGAGCTTTGCCCAGAATCAGGACATCTGCATGAACGTCATCGTAATAAGCAGCCAGCAAACGGCCGGTACGGCCTATGCCGGTCTGGATCTCATCTGTAATGAGTTTCACCTGGTACTGCCTGCACAGTTCCTGTGCTTTTTTCAGGTATCCTTCCTCCGGCACCATCACCCCTGCCTCTCCCTGAATGGGCTCCATCAGGAACCCGCATATATTAGGATCACGCTTCAGGCTATTCTCCAGGGCGTCAAGATCACCAAATGGAATCACTTCGTAGCCAGGCATCATTGGCCCGAAGCCTGTTGTGCTGTCCGGATCTGTAGAAAAAGAAATGATCCCTGTGGTACGCCCGTGAAAGTTGCTGCTCAGCACCAGGATTTTTGCCGCATCCGCAGGAATGCCCTTTTTCAAATACCCCCACTTGCGAACCAGCTTGATCGCTGTTTCCACAGCCTCAGCACCTGAGTTCATAAACAGCGACTTATCATATCCAAAGTATTTGCAGACGTATGCTTCAGCCTTGCCCAGCTGGTCATTGTAAAAGGCACGCGAGGTCAGGTTGATCATCCCTGCCTGTTTCACCAACGCAGCAATGATCTTCGTGTGGCAATGCCCCTGATTTACGGCACTATAGGCAGAAAGAAAATCATAATACTGTTTTCCTTCCACGTCCCATACATAAACACCTTCTCCCCTGGTCAATACCACCGGCAGTGGTTTATAATTATGGGCACCATATTTTGCTTCCTGTTCAATGACTGACTGTGTAGCTGAGATAACTTCCTGATCCATTTCTTTTACGCTTAAAATTTATTGGATTCTAAGATAAAGCTTTTTAACCTCTTCGACCACAAAACGCAGAGATTCCGTTTTCCACAAAGGTTAGCACCAGTTTAAGGGCACAAAAATATACACTTGAGTTTTAATCTTTTTTTTGTGTAATTTTAAGACAGACAACCCCTTAACATAAACTGAAATATGAAATTCATCAAATGGGCATTGCTCTTCCTTGCCCTACCCTTTGCTGCTGCATCTCAGGAAGATACCAGTACACTTACCAAAATTGGTGATCAGGTTCCACAGTTTACCTTTGAACTGGAAAAAGGAAAGACGGTAAACATTGCGGATTACAAGGGCAAACTGATCCTGATCAATCTTTTTGCCACGTGGTGTCCTCCATGCAATACAGAACTTCCGCTCGTACAGAAACAAATCTGGGAAAAACACCAGTCGAACTCAAACTTCGCTTTTTTCGTCTTCGGACGTGAGGAAGGATGGGAAAAGCTGGATCCTTTCAAAATACAGAAGGGTTTTACCTTTCCCATCCTACCGGATCTAAACAGGGGGATCTTCAGCAAGTTCGCCACGCAGTCTATACCCAGAAATATCATTGTTGATGAAAGTGGAAAGATTATCTATCAATCTATCGGTTTCATGGCTGAAGAATTTGCTGCCATGGTCAAGCTAATTGATACGCACCTGGAAAAGTCGCAAAAAGCGAAATAAGGCTTTTAATTTCAGCTGCCAAAATAAAAAAACTGGCTGTCCGATATTCCCGGACAGCCAGTTTTTATAAATAATTTATGTCTTATTTATTTAGCAGCTTTAACAGCAATTGTCAATCCTACTTCTTTAGAAATCATCCAATCCTGAGGATTGTTTGGACCTTTGTAGTTCAGACCCCATGCAGTTCTGTCGATGTTAAATTTAGCATCGATCTGTGCACCAGTTTCAGTCACCACAATCTTTGCAGGGAAAGTTACGTTCAATGTGCTGTCTTTGAAAGTAAGGTTACCACTTACAATATCAGTTGCGCCAGGAAGGTCAGATGTTGCTTTGGCAGCATCAAATGGCTCTACCTTTGTGATTTCAAATTTTGCAGTAGGGAATTTTGCAGTGTCAAAGAAATCAGGGCTTTTCAAGTGTCCTTCTAATTGTCCTCTTTTTTCAGCATCTTGAATGTCAGTATCTTTGATATTTGCAACATCAAAAGTAAATGCACCACCAGTCACTTTGCCACTGTCAACAGTCACCCGACCCTCAGATACTGCAATCGTACCATCATGTGGCTCTACACCACCTTTATGGGTAGCATGCCAGCCGATGTGGCTAACTGAGTCTACTTTAAATGATTCTCCTGCCGCAGCCGAGGCTTCCTGAGCTTCACCTGTAGCTGCCTGATTGCTGTTCTGGGCATTGTTACATGCTGCAAGAACTGCTACGCTTAATAATAAAACAATTGTCTTTTTCATGTTTGTTTTGTTTTTCTTTAATAACTGATTTAAACACTTAAATGTTGTGTAATGCAAAAATGCACATTCAAAAGTATTCCAATTTTGATCTATGATAAGAAAATAAAAAAACCTGCAAAAGAACCATGCTGGAGATTATTTATGGGAAAGCATGAACATCCGTTTATTGACATGGATGCCCCTGTGCTCAGTATGAGGATAATCAGGATGATGATCAAACACTATCGAGGTTTTTCTTTTCCTTAATCCTGAAAGGTATAGGACTCATTTTTCTTCCAGAGCCTTTTCGCATAATCGGAAATGCGTTGGTCTGCAAGCTTGAAGGCATCATCCATATTCATCTTGCCACCTGTTTCCATTTCCGTCCCCACCATAATTCTGTTTTCTCCCTTAGCGGCATGTTTCTTTCCTGATTCGTACATGATCAGTTTCATTGTCTGAGGACTCACATCCCCCTGACAGGTGGTCTGATACACCATCCAGACTTCTGCATGGCCGTTTTCATTGAGGTCCGTCAACTGGATGGTCGACGGGATAAACTTCGCCAACAGCTCCACAGGGCATTCGGAGATGAAGTCATAAACCTGCCATTGTCTAATGTAACCTGTTCCGGATTTCTTAAACAGCGTGGCATATAAGGCCACATTTGAGCCCAGGTAATCCTCACCTTCTTTCGCAGGATCATAAGGTTCTACCTCTGAACAAACCAGCAACTGCTCGCCGCTGGCATCCAGGAAACGAAGTCCTTGCTTAAATACGCCTTTGTACTTGATGGATGCCGGCAACTGGCCGGCAGTCAGAGTGCTGTCAAGCAACTGCAAAGGCGTTACCTGCACAGTCGTAGCCGCAGAATCAGACGTCAAATTTTCGGCATTTAACGAATCTGCTTTCAGGCCAGCAGCGGCCATATTTTCTTGCTGATCACCAGAACCGCAGCTCATCAGAAATAATGCTACCAGTGCACATAAATATCTTCTCATAACCAAATATAGTTTTTAAGCATAAAAATGACTAAAAACAGTAACAATTTTCCTAATCCCTTTTATATCGAAGAAATAAGAGTGGCCACTATGCATAATTAGTAAAGCTTCTTTATGTTATGAAGACAGGGTAAATGAAATTGGGATAACGATCCTAAAATTCATAAGCACCGTTGTTCTCCTACACAACACCATTATTTAGCGTACAGAACATGCGAAAAAATATTTGTTGCAAAAAAAAGTAAATAAGATCTAAACGCTATATTTATCAGAAGCCCCACTACATGAACATAATGGATCAAACCACGAACCAAACCACTGCCTGGCAAACTGCACAACTGCTCAGTTTAGCTGACAACACTTCCTCTTTCACCGAAACAGAGCTTAAAGTATGGAGCCTGGATTATATAAAAGGGGCAATAGAACTTGTGCCCGCGCGGATAAAAAATGAACAGGACCTCAACGAATTTAAGGTAAAAACTGAAACCCTCCTTACAGAGTTGCCAAAAAGGGACGACAAGGGAAAGTTAAAAAGTAAAGCTTATCAGAAACTCATCGCGGATTACAACAGTTACATCATGAAGAAATTTAACATGATTCCCAAAGGACATCACCTGGCCATCTGGTTACCCATGGGCATAGCATTGGGAATCCCTTTCGGACTGCCGCTTAAAAATATAGCCATGGGCATCCCGATCGGCCTTGCCATCGGAGCATTGATAGGCACCCTACTCGACAAAAGGGCAAAAAAAGCAGGAAATGTTATTCAATCCTCTGAAATGCAATAAAATAAGTGGTTGAAACGTTCGCGCGAGAATCGTCATCTTACCGTAAAAGCATCATATATTTTGAATCGCAGTAATCAAATTGCGTATATTTGTTTAACCAAATAATAAACATCTTAAACAAAATCTATTTGACGCAGAAAAATTACCTGACAAAAGTATCCACACACAGAGTTAAAAAAAATAAATTCAATTCTATGAGAAAATACATTTTAGGCGGATTGGGCATCACTTTAATCACATTCTCCTTGTTTAGTCTTGGCTGGAAGTCTCCTATAGAGAAAAAAGTCAGAAAAAGGACCCCAACGGAGCAATCCATCTATGATCATTACGTCAGTGATCTTTATGACTCCTTACATGTCGAAGATTCGGGTCTCAGAATGGAAGTGTTTGAACGTGCACTTACTGGTTTTTACAATCTGAAGAATGCAGGAAAACTTTCGGGGACGAAGTCGGTAATCAGCGTTGCTGACATGGACATGCTCAGCAGCTCCAAGCGACTGTGGATCATTGATCTGGATCAGAAGAAAGTTATATTGAATACCTGGGTGGCACATGGACAGCACAGCGGTGCAGATAAAGCAACCCAGTTTTCAAACGTAAATGATTCCTATCAGAGCAGCATTGGATTTTATGTAACCGGAGAGATATACACAGGAAAACATGGGAAATCACTCAGATTAGATGGTATGGATGCGGGATTTAACGACAATGCCCGTAGCAGGTCAATTGTTGTCCACGGCGCTTCGTATGTAGGACAGGGCACCATCAATGCTTTAGGCAGACTCGGAAGAAGTCAGGGTTGTCCTGCAGTAGCACAGGAACTGGCGAACACGGTGATTGATACCATCGAAGGTAAAACGGTACTTTTCATCAATAGCAGTGCTAAGCAATACACTTCCCGATTCCTCGATGAGCATGTGGCTGCTGATTTTGCGCAACTGAAAGTTCTGACGCCTTTGCCACCGGTAACAGTAACCATCCCAGAGAGTTAGCTCACATATTAATCTGAAAAGATTACTTGATTTAAAACCGGGAACCCTTAAGGTTCCCGGTTGCATTAAAATCCTTAACTAATCGTTTATCAATGTCCGGTATCGATAATGAGTAAAGTGCTTTTACCAGTTTATGCCAGCTAACTGTTAACCCTGACTCAGGCTACCCAGGCGTTGAAGATAGCTGTCCAGCACAATATCCAATCCGTAGATATCTTTTCTAAACTGCATGTTTCCCTGCTCATCCTTCCATGCCGTAAAGTAAGTAAGGTAAACCGGCACCTGGGGACTCAATGAGATATCTTTTGCAACAGGCTGCTTGCTCTGCATTTCTTTTTGAATGGTCTGATATTTCTGTCCGTCTCCAAAAAGTGCTTTTGCGAGTTCTGAAGGTTTTTCCACTCGTACACAACCATGACTCACCGCCCTTACTGGCAGATCGAAGGCTGCCTTCGCTGGAGTATCGTGGAGGTAAACACTCTCATCATTCTTAAATAGAAATTTGATTTTTCCAAGAGAGTTGTCGTTACCCGGACGCTGTTTAAAAGTATAACGGCTTCCGGCATCTCCGGCTGAAAAATCAATCGTTTCGGGATCTTCAATGCGTTTTCCATTTTCAAACACATCAATGTTGTTGTTTGACAGGTAAAACCTGTCTTTCGCCGCATAACGGGAAATCTCCTTCGTTGCAATACTCTCTGGAATGTTCCATACCGGATTGACCTGAACACTGTGGATCATGCTGTTCAGCTGCGGTGTTTCCCGGGAAAAAGGCCTGTCCTTCTTCAATCCTGTTTCATCATATTCCTTCAGTACCCTATCCTTAAAGTTTTCATTCCTGCCCTCGCCAACACAAACCTTCATCTTCAATACAGACTTGTTGTTATCTACTACATCCAGCGTAAAGTCTGCAATATTGACTAACACATATTTTTGCTGTGTCGGCTTATTCTTCCACCTCAGCCGTTCAAGGTTTGCTTTCAGCACACGCGATGACTCTTCTTTATTCATGCCCTGCCCCATGGCGCCCTGGCGCAATGCCTCTTGCAGGGCCAGGTATTGCGGATCCTTTGGCTGAATACTGTCCAGATAAGGCTTCAGCTCTTTCAGCTGAAAAACATGGCTCATAGATATACTGTCTGGTCTCTTGGTCTCCGTATAGTAGTTGGCATAAATCCGGCGTGGACTAAGGATTCCATACTGCAAGGCATTACTGTAATCGATCACTGAATTGGCAAGCGTGAGCTCCAGCAGGGCAAGCTGTTGGTAGGCCTCTTCTTTTGATTGGATTGCTTTTTTATTATAAAACTGCGCTGTCAGCTTTCCCAACTCCTTTGCCTTGAACATCGCAGGCTCGAGCCCATGCTCACTTACGCGTTGAAAATATTCAGGAACCACCTTCAATCCCTCTTTCGGAAGATGTTGTAAAACAAGTACCGGTTCAAAATCATGTGAAGTATAAAACGAGGTAATCAGTTTTGGGTTACTCAATTTCACCTTTCCGCTTTCTAACAGACGTTCCATCACAACAGCGAAAGTATCTGGATTGAGGTCCTTAAAAACCTTATTCCTGGTCTCTGAAAATAAAACCTTGGAAATGTCTGATCGTTCCTTCCGCTTACAGGAGGATATAAAAACCGCAACCAGCACCAAACACCAGATAAACGGACTTATTTTTTGAATTAGGAGATGCTTTTGTTTAATCATATTTGTAAAACGTTAAAAATAATGCCAATCATTTCTGGCACACATCAGCTGTTCAACATTTCGGCCCATTTACTTTGTAATAAATGGGCATGATTTTACACACCAAAAGTTGATCTGTGAGTCCGGGATTCTGGGGGGCTTCCCCGACTGGAATTCCAATGGGTCTTATAACGGGTACACTGGTACCGAATATACAGCTATGGCAGTTCTACCAATTACTACCAACGTGAATACCACTCTGTGGAACATCAGAACCATATAGAAGATTTTTTAGGCAACAACAACTACAAAAGGAATAAATAAGTCCAACGGGAGAACCAATAAATGCGACGGGAGAATACAACTAAAAAAAGCGCTTAATTAAGCGCTTTTTTTAGTTGTATGGAAAAATTCTCATTGCCATTGCGGGCATCAAAAAGACGGCTCGTAGACTCGGCAAGATCAAAATAATATTGATAGAGTGTTTTCACCATATACATTCCTTCTGCCACGAACAGCGGATGTTCCTCCGGCAGTTCCAGCGTCACAGTCTCATCCTGATCCGCCTGTTTTAAAGCTTCGGCAATATGCATCGCAGAGAAAAACTGCAGACTGGCTTTCACATCGATTGTCCATGGCAGGTATTTTTCCAGGTATTGCCATCCCTTTTCTTTATCCGTATGAAACAAATAAACGATCAGCATGGCTACAGAACTGACAAGTGAAGAATCATTCTCCGCATCCTGCAGATCCTCGTCGGCCGCCACGAACAACTCAGCAGCACGGTTCATTTCTCCCGATTTTACCGCGCTATAACATAACTGGCACGAGGTAATCACCGGAACGTGTGCACAGGAAAACTGTTTTTTCAACAGCGGCTGCGCTTTTTCATAGGCACCTTTAAAATCATCGCCCACAATCAATACTGAGACTTCAGCATCCATTTCACAGGCCCTGCAGTCACTCAGATCATCAATAGGGAGCGAATTTACCAACTCCAGATATTTTTTACTTTTCGCTTCATCCTCCTGGTACAGCGCTTCGTTGAGCAGCTTGCTGTAGTAAGACCGCAATCCTATGCCCTGCTCTTCCACACGACGTTTGTAGTCGTCCAGGATCTGCGAAATCTGGTCCAGTGGAATCTCCGGATTGGAATGCACCTCATCGATGATCCATTTGTACTTCCAGAGGAGGTCCTCCACAGGATAATTGTCCGGTTCTGCATCATAAGCATTGAGCATCCAGCTGAAGGCATTCACAAACTCGCCACGTCCGCCAAGTCCGAATTCCTTGTCCATCAGTTCCGAGCGCAGCTCATAGCCAAGTTCTACATCGTCATTTGCATCAGCAATCTGGATCGCACTGACCAGCAACTTCGCCGCATCTTTAGGATGAATGTTTTCCTGCTCTGCGCGGTTCATCAATTTTTGTATTTCTAAAGTATACCTCATGAGCTCTTAAATATTGATAAAATTCTCCATGCCCATGATCACCAGGCTATGAAGGGCTTCATTAAACAAATTCATTTCTTTTTCTGTCACCGGGTACTTGCCCAGCAGTAGCGACTGCACATAGATCAGCTGCACAATCGCGGGAAATACGTACGGATCCCGGATAGACAGTAGGCTTTGCACCAGCTTGTTGTCCATATTCAGACAAAGCTGTGGCTGCTCTGTTTTCTTTTTCGGCGCAAAGGCCCCCAGAGCCGACGCAAGCGGGTTGTTTGCCGACACCTGCTGCTTTTTATCCATTGTGCCAATATCCTGCGGAAGAATATAAATTGCTGGCGTATCCGAGGGATTAAAGCGCTTCAGCTTGCATTCACAGTGAAACTCCTTCAACACCGCCGAGGCTCTGTTTTCCAGATCCGCGAGCTTTATATCTCCGGAAGTATCCACACCATGGAAAGACTGCATCAGACTTGCGGGACTCACTACAGTCGCCTTACACTCAGGGTCAATCCGCTGGATGCGCTTCAGCAGCTGCTCCTCAAAGGTATAAGCTGCGTTGATGATGAGGATCCCCTGTGCGCCGGCAATGCGCTGTACCTGTTTGAAATCATCAATGTTAGGTGTATAATAAATCGCATCCGTGGCCTCCCTGATGTGTCTGAAATTGCGGATGCCCTTATTGGTTTCAAAAGGAAGATCCTGATACAAAACCCTCAGCAGATCATTGTCTTCGGCGGCGATGGCTTTCAGGTGCAGGTAATGTGTATCCATCAACTGATGATATACCTGCGGATTGACCAACCCAATGTTCTTCAAATAAGTCTTTATCGAATCCGAAATCTCCTGCTTTGCCGACTTCAATGTCTGGTTATAGACCAGCGACTCACGTGATGCCGTCGCATCCAGTCCGTCGGTATTCAATATGCAACGGATAAAAAATGCCCATTTAGGAAACAACCCAGCATCCTCCTCGGTCAGGAACATACGCTTCAGGTAAATCTGATGAGATTGTCTGCCTGTAAACTGAATCTTATGAGGCAGAATATACGCCACGCCCTTCACAGCTCCCTCTAGTGAGGAGATCGGAAATGCATCGAGGAAAGTGGTGTTAAAGACCTTTTTTCCCACATCCAGCAAGGTTTGTTTATCAGCAGCAGTGTCTAGCCACACCGCTCCCGCTTCATTTACCCATATACGCTGTCCGCCCTCCTGTAGATAAACCGGCACAGGCAAGGCGGCGCCATAATACAACAGGTTTTTCTGGAAAACATCCGTTTTGAACAGATGTGCAAACTCGGACTTTGGAAGTAAGCGAACACGGGTTCCCACGCTGCGCCGTTCCGCGATCAGGCTCACCTCATAAGTACCATCTGCTCTGCCCGTCCAGCGGAAGGCCTGCTCCGTAAAGGCAGACCTCGATTCGACGATAATCTCGTCACTTACCACAAAACAGGAAAGCAGCCCGATCCCAAATTTCCCGATATAATCTTTAGCTTCAAAAGCATCTCTTTTTGAGCTCTCGCCAATCACGGCCAGAAAACGATGGAACTCATCCTCTTTCAGACCGATACCATTGTCTTCAAAAACCAGTTCAGGTTGTCCTTCCTCAGGAAGATGAACGTTCAATGCTCCTTCATGATGCTCATCAAGGGTTTTGAGAGCGGTAATGGCATCGATCCCATTCTGCAACAGCTCTCTCACGAAGGTATTCGGGTTGCTGTACAGGTGTTCCGATAACAGGGAGATCATCCCCTTCAGGTTCACCTGGAATAAATATTGGTTATCCTCCATCGTATTATTTTGCCATCTTTCTGCCCGTCAGTTTCATTGCCTTTTCATGGCCATTATCTGCGGCAAGTTCAAACCAGTACATCGCACGATCCTCATCTTCCTCCACACCATCGCCCATGAGGTAACAGTTGCCAAGCGCATACTGGGCGTTCGCATAATTTTCTTCCGCAGCGGTATTCAGCCAGTTCAGCCCCTCTTCCTTATTCATGGCCACACCTTTACCCTGCATCAGCATATGTCCTGCATGATACTGCGCAGCGGCTTCACCGTAGCCAGCAGCGTCTTTGAAATAATTAAAGGCTTCCTCTGGATTGGCTTTCACGCCAATACCTTCCAGAAAACATTTACCAGCATGGTATTTTGCCAGCGTATAGCCCTGCTCTGCACCCTGCTGGTAATACTTGAACGCTTCTGCAGCATTGGGTTCGATACCAATTCCGTACTCATAACATAAGCCCAAACCATGATGTACCACACCTTGCTCCTGCGCCTGTTGATAATAGCCAATGGCATTGGCCGACTGATCAATATCGTCGTAATCATACAGATAATAATCACCAATCTCAAGCATGGCCTGTGGAAATCCTTTTTCAGCGGCTTTCTCCAATAACTCCAGGCCTTTTTTAGTATCCTGAGTCACCAGTCCATGCATATAATAGTAGCCCAGTTTATACTGTCCATAATAATAATCCAGATCTGCCGCCCGCTGCATATAATCCATTGCCTGCTGTGCATCAAAAGAAACACCGTATTCCTGCTCATAACAAAGTCCCAGCTCTACATAAGCCTTGGGGTCTCCCAGCTCTGCGGAGCGATGGTAGTATTCCAGTGCCTTATCCGGATTTTCCTCCACCCCATTCCCAAAGCGGTAACAACGGCCGGCAGCAAACAGGCAGTTCGCATCATTGAGCGCCGCCCCTTTCTGATACCACTCAAAAGCGGATGCTGGGTCGGGCTGCTGATTGTGATAACCATTTTCCAGGTAAGTGCCGGTCATGTGTATGGCAAAAGGATAATCGAGTGTTGCCGCCTGATGGAAATAGTCAAAAGCCTTTTGGTAGTCGGCCTCCAGGGTGCCATCTTCGTAAAGGAAAGCCATCTCTGTCATTGAATACGGCGATCCCATTGCAAGGCCTCGCTCGAACAACGCAATTGCCTTTTCCAGGTCCGGAGTACCATTTATCCCATACCTGTAAATTCTTCCGAGGTTATTGATTGCACCCAGATAGTTTAGTTCTTCTGCCCTCTGATAATGAAAAATTGCTGTTTCCACATCCGGTGCATCAGCCACCAGTATACCATGCTCATAGAAATAAGCAATTCTGTTGATGGCGTAGGCATTATTGAAGGTAGCTGCTTTTTCCAGCAATGCCAGTGCCGCAGCCTCGTCTTTTTCCACCAGTCGGCCTTCCATTAGGAGCTCTGCCTTTTCCACCAGCGCATCCGGAAGCTGCTCGGCAACCGCCGCATCCAGGTATTTCAAGCCTTGCTCCACATCAAGCAGGTGTGGCACGAAAAGGTAAATCAGTGCCAGACGATAGTTGGCAAAGCTGTTGCCATAGACATGTCCAAGTTTAAACCAGTGAATGGAAGCATCAAAGTCAAGATCCTCGCGTGTTACCGGCAGTGAATGAAAGCCAAGATAACTGGAAGCCTCAATGCTGCCATTCTCAAAAGCTTCCTGCCACATTTTAAAACCGGCAGCAGGCCCGGTGTCTTCACCTTCCTGGAAGAAAGCCAGCGTACCAAGGCGAAACATAGCAAATTCAGAATGCATTTCCTTCAGCAGCTCCTCATATACTGCCTTTGCAGCCTCAAATTCATTTCTTGCATCCAGGTAGGCCCCTTCCAGCAGGAAAGAACCTTTGCGGACAATAGGATTGTCGTTGGCCCGGGCCTTTTCAATGATGGCAGGTACCTCTTCAAAATCACCTTTGCCAACAGCAATATAACCGAGGTAAAGCTGCTTCGCAGCATCATCTGAGCTTGTCAGAATGGCCAGTCCTCCTTCCCTATCTTCATCATACAGGATACCATAATACATAAAATAACCTTTTATAGCGATGGCCACTTCTACATCTTCAGCGATGGCCCTCTCCAGGTAATATTTTACTTTCTCCGGATCACGGTGCGACATCCTGTTGTCGCGAAACTGAAATGCCATCTGGGCATACACTTCAGGTACGTGCAGCGCCAGTTTCCCGAGAATGGCCATCAATGTGGTAAAATGAAAATCGTAGTCCTCATCATTGAGGTAAACACTGGCTTTAAAGTCCAGGCCTTCAGTTACCAGACGTCTGTAAAATGCAGTAACCTGATCTTTTTTATCCGGCAGCAACCCAATGGCATAATCTAAAAATGCAAGTCCGCGGTACCATCCACTTCCATCCTGCAACAGCTCTTTAGTCAGGCTATTCAATTCAACGTCAAAGGAAAAATCCACTTGTCTGGTTTGTTCACGATACGCTTCGTAGGTCTTTTTTAGCGTCATATTATATTTAAATGAAAATGTTAATTTAGAATAGAACGTTCTAACAACAGATTTATTTAAAAAATGTTTAAATAATACAACAAAATACGATAACATGCATCAGCACAGTACGATAATCAGACTTCCGGATTCATACCGAATTTAAAGTAGACATGATGATGATAAGTATCACCCGGTTCAAGTACCGCCGACGGGAAATTAGTATGGTTTGGGCTGTCCGGAAAATGCTGGCATTCCAGGGCCACTCCCGCAAAAGGCTTAGGCAGGAAATCCCCGGTATACAACATCATGCCGGGATAAGAAGTAAATACCTTCAGTTGCCTGCCGGAACGTCCGCTGGAGAGTGTACATGCCGGAGAAGGATATTTTCTCTTATTGAGTACATAGAACACATTGATCCCCGAGGGCTCATCATTTACCACCTTCATCTTATCCCTGATCCGCTCCCGTTTGAAGGAGAGACTGGCTGTAGGGATAATCAGTCCGGTGGGCACGTAATCTGCCCAAATGGCAAGTCTTTTGCTGGCATCGATGGTCAATTCATGATCTATAACATCTGCCGATCCGGTATCCAGGTTGAAATAGGCATGACTCGTACAGCTAACCACAGTTTTCTGATCAGTTGTGGCAATATAGCTGATCTGAAGTTCATCTTCCTCCGTCCACTGGTAAATGACCTGCACTTGTAGGTTTCCCGGAAAACCACCCTCCAGATGTTTACTCAACAGCCCAAAGGTTACGCCAGATTCCCTGATGTCAATGTCAAAGACCTTGGAATTAAAGCCTGCCGATCCGCTGTGGTTACAGTTGCCCTGGTCATTGGCATCCAGCTGATGCTGTACACCATCCATCGTAAAACAAGCCCCTCCAATGCGGTTGCCGAACCGCCCAATGGTCGATCCGATATAACATCTGTCGTTCATATAACCTTCAAGATCGGAAAAACCCAAGACTACATTCCCCATGACGCCCTTTTTATCTGGAGTCACCACCGAGACCAGCGTAGCACCGTAGTTGGTAATTTCCACATAAGAACCGCGCCTGTTTTCTATTTTTATCAAATAAACGTCTTTTCCTTCCAGGTGTCCCCACAGGCGTTTTGAAATACTAATCATAATTATTGAGATCGTTAATTGTTTTTTAATGATGGATGTTGATTGATTTTTTCACCTACGGCAAACAGGAAATACATGATGAAGCATCAGGAATACATTTGGTTAACCCCGTTATGTTTAGGTTTGGTAAACATAAGCATAAAAGAAATAGTCTAAAATGGATTATGATCGAAAATTGATGGATAATGCAATCTCAAACAAATTATGTTTATCTTTAACAACGAAAAGATGAATTTCCAAATGATGACAACCTTTTCTAAAAACAAGCGTTAAACAATATATATGAAGGAAATTAACTTGATGCTGATTGATGATGACCCAATCAACCTATATATTTTTAACAAAATCACCCTAAAAACCGGGGTTCCTGTAAAACTAAAGTCCTGCTCAAATGGAAAAGTGGCATTGCTGGAATTGATCCAATCACTAAAACACAATAAACCGCTACCCGATATCATCTTTGTAGATATCAGCATGCCCGTACTGAACGGCTGGGAATTTCTGCATCTATATGAACAATTGCAGATCACACAGGACATCCCGATGTTTATCCTTACTTCCTCGATACTGCCTACAGATGAGGACAAAGCTGCACAGTTCAAAAGGATCAAGGGGTTTATCCGTAAACCGATCTCGAAAGAACAATTGAAAGAACTGCTTGAATCGGTCTTGTCTGATGCTAAGTCTTAATCAGCGTAAATTCCTAACCCACTTCAGTACAGATACTCGATTCAATGCAGATACTCATCTCGCTGGTTCCTGGTTACAGCGTAGCAAATGGTGCGCATTTAAGCTTGAACACATCAACTGTTTAGTCCGCAAGATGTTCCAGCCAATCCCTTGCAACTTTTGCATCTGAAAAGAAACGTACCTCAGTATCTCCTTGTTTTACATCTACAGACTTTTCGGCCGACAACTTACTGAAAACACTTGGCGAATGCACCCAGGCAAAGTACTTCAACCCCGCCTGCTCCATCATTGGAAACCAGACCTCTCCCGCCCAGTCGGACGCTTCGGACCAGCTGCCCACTACATTTGTATTGTCGTTCAATATTTTATGCGCTCCGGTAGTTTTAACCAGTTCGAGCATGCGCATTCCACCGGACTTCACTGAATCCACATTCTGAAAGCCGGTCCAATCGACCTCAAGCCAATCGCCAGTGGTACTTTTCGATATCGTAATGTGTGTATCGCTATAATATTGTGCTGATTTTTTGATCACTTCAACAGGTTCATTTTGCACAAGCGGCAACCGGAAATAAAACGTTGAGCCCTCTCCGGGTTCACTTTCAATCCAGAATGTCCCCATATGTCGTTTCAGAATTTCTGCAGAAATGAACAGTCCAAGCCCCAGTCCCTCAAAACGCATGGAAGTATTGTCGATCCTGTAATAGCGGTCGAACAGGCGCTGTATGTGCTGGTCCTGGATACCGATCCCAAAATCCCTTACCGACACAAAAACGCCGCCCTCTTCTACCCAGCAGTTGATCTGCACCTGGTTTGCATCCGGAGAATATTTCACCGCATTGGTCAGGAAATTGGTCACCACCTGCTCCAGCCTTAGGCGGTCGCCATTGTACTCCAGCTGATCTGGCTTTTCCAATATAATCTGGTGTGTTGAGGAGGTCAGCTGCACGCTTTCCACACTGTCGGCCAGCATACCTGAAAAGTCGAACGGTTTGAGGTCATAAGTCAATTTACCGGCATTAATTTTGGTTACATCCAGCAGGTCGTTGATCAGCTTCTCCAGGCGCTGTATGTTCTCACCGGATTTCTCCACATACACCCCAATCCTTGAGGGATCATGACGCTTCATCAGTTGATTGAACGCCTTGATCCCCGTAAGTGGTGTCTTGAGCTCGTGACTTGCTATAGACAGAAACTCATCCTTACGTTGTTCATTTTGCTTTTGCAGTTCGATGTTGGTGTTGGTACCCAGCCAGACCGTAATGTTACCGTCTTCCACAAAAGGTACGGCTCGGGTGAGGTGCCAGAGATACGCCCCATCGGCAAACCTAAGGCGGAATTCTGCAAGATATTCTTTACCGCTCTCCAGTGCTTCCTGCCAGCCCAGTATACTCGCAGGCAAATCATCAGGATGAACAAAGGCCTCCCATCCCTGGCCAATAATTTCCTCCGCCGACCTTCCAAAGTCAGCTGCCACCACCTGGTTCACATAATTCAACTTCCCATCCGGCAAAGCTGTCCAAACCTGTTGCGGTATAGAATTGAGCATAAATTGAAAACGCCTCTCTCCTGCTTCCAGAAGCTGCTGGTCCCTAACCTGCGCCGTTACATCCTGGCACAACACCAGCACTCCGGTTACCTCTCCATCCGTCTCACGATATGGTTGATAGGTAAGGTTTAAATAGCCTTCTATTCTCGTATCATCTTTGTTAACGAAATAATACTGATCGTAAAGTGACACTGGACGACCGGTTGTCATTACCGGCTCAATAACTTTACGAAAAGCTCCCGCTGCCTCAGGAATGATATCGAAAAGAGACTTTCCAAGCAGCTCATCGGTATTTCGGCCGATCAGATCGCCATAAGCTTTGTTGACAATCTGTACCGTCAATTCAGGTCCACTTAACAAAATGATTCCTATTGTTGCCTCCCGAATGAGGTTTCTGAAGCGCTGCTCACTCAAGCCAAGTTTACCTAATGTATGATGAAGTTGTTCCTGAGTTTCACTCAGTTCTTCATTGGTGACGGCGAGCTCTTCATTTGCAGCCGCCAACTCTTCATTCGCCGCCGCAAGCTCTTCGTTAGAAGCGATCAGTTCTTCATTCGAGGCGGTAACTTCTTCATTCAATGCCTGCTGCTCCTCATGGCTCTCTTCAAGCAACTGACGGGTTTTCACGACAGCAGTAATGTCATTTGCACTAACTACAATGGCATTTACACGCCCATTAGGATCAAATAATGGGTCGTAACTGTAGCTAACGTACTTCAGTTCCCTGCCCTCCGGAGTAAGGAAATAAACTTCCACTTCATCCTGGCGGTTCGGGAGACCACTGCTATATACAGAACGTAACAATTCAGGAAAAGCCTGATCTTTCAATTCTGGCAGGATGTCCAGCAATAACCTTCCGGTAACCTCATTTAACGATTTGTTCCAAAGCTCAGCAAGCGGTTTATTGGCAATGCTGACCAGAAAGTCCTCTCCTTCGAGAATCATCAAGGGAAAGTAGGCGGCCATTACCATCTTGCGCAAACGTTCTTCGTTATATGTCAACTCACTGGCAAGCTGAGCATTACGCTGCAATTCATTTTGATAGGCTACACTTAGTTCCGCCGACGCTGCATTATTTAACACTGTTCCCGTATTGGCGGCTATTGCTGTGAAAAAGGTGAGGTAATCCTCATCAATTCGTTTACGGGCAGAGGCAAGTAACACCAGATATCCCTTGATACTCGCCTCTCCTGCACTAATCGGAGTAATAAAAGCCTCCTCTACAGGTTCCGGCCAATAACTGACTATAGGATTGACCATGTTTGTCGCCAGATTGTCCAGGCGATTGCCTGTCTGGACTTCCAAACTGGCTTTATCTTCAATAAGCTTGCTAATTTCCAGCAGCTGAGTCTCAGTCAGACCTCCGGAAAGTATGGCTTTAATAGCTGTTGAATCTTGCCCATCCTGGATGAACAATCCATAACCTGGGATGTCCATCAACGACTGATCGAAAATCACCTTTATCTTTTCGCAAGCACTTTCTATAGTGGCGGAGGTATGTGCCTGTGCGAGGAAGGCATTTCTAACGCTATTCCTACGGTCATTAATCACCTTGTAGCTGGTTTCGATAACAGCATTGAATACCCCACCTACACTTCCATCTGCAGCAACTATCGGCGACAAGGTATAATCGAAATAACATTCCTCTGTGTAGCCAAAACGATGCATGTATAGTGGAGCATCCGGGCGACGGTAAGACTGCCCATCCTGTAATACACTTTCAAATTCTGGCTGCAGTCCCTCCCAGAGTTCAGGCCAAACCTGCGCTCCTGGCTTACCCAATGCCCAGGGGTGTTTCTGGCCTGGAATAGCGCTCCAGGCATCATTATATAATAAGGTGAAGTCGTATCCCCAATAAATGGCGATCGGAAAACCTGAATTAAGACTGATTGCCACTGCAGACCGGAGGCTTTCCGGCCAGCAGTCGGGACTTCCTACGGTTGTAGTTGACCAGTCTGTATTGAGCATCAGCGCCCCCAGCTGACCTCCACCTTGCAAAAAGGGTAAGTTTTCGTACATAAATATCGTAATAGCTAGGATTGTGCCGAATCTTCCACCGAATCATAAAATAATTGGTAAAAGAGTGCACCTTACGATATTATGAACGCTTTTTTAGTCGAGAAGATCATTCAAAAAGGGATTGTTCTTCAGTATAGTAAGTTTTCCTCGCACCGTTTTTGTCTATCAGGATTTCATAGCCGTTCGGGCTTTTCTTCAGTGATGGATTATGAATCACAAGGAAGTCCTTTACTTCTGCATTGAAACTATCGGAAATGGCTTTTGTCAGTGCAATGATTTCATCGCGCAGCACTTTCCCAATTGAATGATATAACTCCTTGACTTCTTTAGTTGGTATGGCCTTGGATACTGAAAACGGGGAGATCTTCGCATGCCACAGTATCTCATCGGCATAAGTATTGCCAATACCGCGAACGAGTTTTTGATCCATCAGCAACTGTTTGATTTTTATTTTTTTCCTGGAGAGCAAGTCCTGAAAATACGCAAAAGAAAATTCTTCAGACAACGCATCAGGCACCTCGGAAACTTCAGGGTTTAATGTAGGTGTAGCCTGCTTTTGAAAATCCGTAAGCGCAAATCTGTTATCACCTCTAAATTGAAATTCAATGATTTTGAACTTCACATCATCATCCTTTTCAATCAAGCTAAGCTCCCCATGTAACATCAGGTGTAAACCGAGTACATTCCCTCCACCAAAATGAAGCTGCAGGGTCTTCCCTTCCCTAAGCACCTGCTTGAGCTCATGTCCTTCAAGTGCATCCTTCAATTCCTTTTCGGGAACATTCAGCTTCTTGGAAACCTGCACATCTAATTTCTCCAGCGTTTTATTCTTGAAACGCTTTTCCAGGTTAGCTGCAAATACTTCAAGGTCTGGTAATTCAGGCATAAGTTTATAGTTATAATATTAGAGGATAAAGTCTACTGAATGTACGATTATTTCGGGTATTGGCTTTTAGACACCGGCTGTAGCAGCCCCATTGTTTGAAAGGACTTCATTAGCCAGCTCAATCACTGCTGTAAAGGATACACTCGAGCTTCTGGCGGCCAGCGAAGCACCTGTATCAGGTTTCTTCGTCACGGACTTTTTTCGGTTGGATTTTTTATGTGACATAATGATTTATATTAGGCTGATACATGAACACTTATGCTGACGCTTTGCTCAATATGTTTTTATTCGTAATGCCCTCATCGCGTCGTTGATATATGATTTAACACGCTATGCTTGCATTTGTTTTGCAATACAATAGCATAACAAACCGGAAAGTCTTTTCACGAAAAGAGTAGGAAATAGCCTTATATCATCACATGAGTACCACGTGAACATCCTGCAATGCGACTGATCAGCATGTTTATCTTTTCCTGGTCAAGCTGGCGGTAAAGGCAACCTTTTGATCCGAAATATTCCAACCTGCGACCTCCTGCTCAACCAGATCAGGATGTTTTTTCCGGATGTCACGTAGCGCATTGCCTACAGACTTGCGGAGATACTCACTCCCAGCTGCACGATGAACGCTGATCATGGCTACTGCAACTTCCGGATGATCCTTGAAATATGGCCTTCCGGTCCAAATCCGGAGGCCCTCAATCACAGCCCTGTTTAACTTAGGATCAGGATCGGATAGCCAGGACTCTATATCAATTATAGCATCCTGGTAGCCGATTCCCGCACAATAGTAATCAAATGCCTTGGCCAGCATTTCATGAACCCTCCAGTTTACATCCAAAACCACTGTTTCCCTAAGTGTAGTAAGTGCTCGCCTGGCAGTTGGAGCCAACAAACCTAACATATACGTTCCCAGCATTCTTGCCTGGTAACCTTCTTCAGTTAACAAACCAGTTGCTATCAGGTAATGATCCAATCCAGCAGTACCTAAAACCTCATCTCCAGCAAGCATAATTTGCTTGAATCCATGCTCCATCCTGGTCAGATCCGTAACAATTTGTTTAATATCCATAACTCCTTCTTCAAATAAACCCAGGTTTAAACTGGAGAACAATGATCATGGTCATGAAAATCTATCTACTTGCCGCCGGCAAATCCGTTATGCGCCTTTCCTAGCCATTTCTACCATCTGCACCACCTCTTCAGCAGCAGCCTCGTTTTTACCCGAAAAACCTGACACCTTAAAACGAATCCTGCCATTACCATCGATGATAAATTTAGCAGGTATTCCATCTATTTTAAAGGCATCCGCCGCTGGACTTCGTTTAGTTGCCGGATCTACAGGATCCATATACAAATCGAACTTATAATTGCGTTTGCTGAGGAAATTTTTGGCGTCAGACAACGGATCTTTAACATTTTCCCAAGTATGGATAAAAAGAAACTTAACGTCAGGATTATTCGCATATCTATTCACCGCCATTTGCATGGCAGGGAACGACTCTACACATGGGCCACACCATGTAGCCCAGAAATCCAACACCAACGTCTTCCCCTTGAAATCCGCCAGAGAAACTGTTTTGCCCTCCACATCAGTCACGGTAAAACCTGGGGCAGCTTCGTTTATCAATAATGTTGAAGCATGTGTTTTGATCTTCTCAATAAAGACACTTTGCAACTCGGCAACGTAGGCGTCGACATCCTTACCAGGATTCATTTTTTCATAACCAATTTTTACCTGATCAATATATTTCTGTTCGAACTTGCCCTCTTTTACTGCATTTGCAAGAATGGGTAAAGCTTCTTCGTACTTACCATTTAAGCTGGACAAGAAAGCATAATTTTCTACAAGCTCCCCATCTTTATCTTCGATATTGTTATAAGCTTCTGTAGTGTATTCATAAGCCTCCTCATTTTTACCAGCCTTAAAAAGCAACTTACCATAAATATTGATGTAATCGTCATAAGCAGCTTTGGGATCCACCTTCAATGGTTCTATTAAAGCAGTCTTGCCCTTTAATTTCTTTGCCTCATCCAATTTGCTGGCCGCAAGCTCCAGGGCTGCAGCATTGTCAATCGCTGCCATAAGGTCAATCGCCATAGCCAGCGCCCTCACCTTAAATACAGGATCTTTCATTGAATTGGTAAACTTCAGGACTTTAGCTGCATCAGGAACTTCCGCATACGCACTGGACAATAGACTTTTCTCCATATCCAGGTTTACATTCGGATACGCCTTGACCATAGACCCTAGCAATACTTCCATTTCCGGAACCCCTTGCACTTTAAGAAATGATATCATCCTCTGCATTCTTGCATTCTGACTTTGCGGATATTTTTTAAGCAGAATCTTGGCTACTGCATCCTTTTTCACTGCATCTTTATCATAGTACTGAATTAACAAATTCAGGTCTTCTGCTGTCCCGCTTTTCAGACTTTTTATCTTCTGTTGAAGAACCGCCTGGTTCTTTTCATTTTTTAACGCATCCAACTTTGGGTTGGCGGTCTCTCCTTGTCTTTGTGCCAGGACGCTTAATGAACTAAGCATCAAAATGGCTAAAATTATTTTTTTCATTTAATATTGGTTTTAATACCTTTTTTTTAGAAGGACCTATTTATATAGAATCCTTAATAAATTTAACAAGCGTGGCTACAGGCGTGACAATAGTCGCCGTCCTGCTGCGTCTGGCGATGTTAATCCCATAAAAATTGCCTGCGCTGTCAAATACAGGACCTCCGCATTCATCTGTCCGGACTGCAGCATCCTGAACAAGTACATTTTTAAAGCCGTCAGATCGTGCGCTTCGTCCTCCGGCATAGTCAAATGAAACATGTCTGACCGTAGGTTGTGCTTCAAGAGTCAGTATCAATTGCATCGGCCTCCCATCTCTAATGATGTCTGCAGAAATAGAATCACTTGCTATATATTTCTCAAACTCATGGTTATATTCAGCCGCTGTCCTTACCTCAACGCCATTGATTTTAATCACCTGATCGCCCACCTTAAAAAGTGAAGCTGCTTCAGTCCCCTTGCCAATCCCGCTAAGCGTTATTTTCCCCTCCTGATCAACAGCGCTGGCTCCGAAATATCCCTTGCTTGCATTTAAAGGCATATCAATATAGGTCGCGCTCAATACCCCAACTTTGGTTGAATCTTTCGATAACACTGACACCAGAATCGTCCCAATGTCCTTCTGCTGGAGAGCTGGATTTTCAGTAGTAGATTTTAACGTGATGCCACCTCTCAATTTGGCTGTAACTTTTAACAAAACCAGGTCATTTGCCCGGTCTCTTTTCAGCACCTGAACAGGAACTGTATGTTTATTCAATTTTAGCACAGCATGATTTGCGACCATGGAGCTCTTGCTGACGACGTATACAGTACCGCCGAAATCCACCAAAGTACCCCGGATAGACAGCGACTGCATACCACGGGTACTGTTCAGCACCACTGCACTCTCTTTATATAGCGATGATACTCCTGCAACCTCTTCCAGCGATGGAACAGTTTCCATCGATATTGGAAACGCCACAGCGGGAACTTCATCAGCAGCTGGAAATACGGTGTAATCTTTAGCCTGGTTGAGCGCCGTCCAGTATTTTAAAAAGTGATCGGCAGGAACATCGTAATTCTGATCTTCTGCTTCCTTTATCCAGCTGTGCACGCCAACCACACGACCAAGTACATCAAATAAAGGTCCTCCCGAATCACCCGGCTCCATTTTTGCCGATGATTCAATGAATCCGTCAGTTAAATCTATGTCGGATATTCGCCCAAAACGCACATTGGGTGTCCGTTTGAAGAAGGCCCCCGGATAAGAAATGCTGACCACAGGCTGATTCAACTGTAATTCGGTACTGGCTGCCATCTCAGCAAACGGCCAGCTTCCAGGTTTCAGGATTTTAACCATTGCCATATCGTAATCCGTGTTTTTATCCTGAATACCTATTCGACCTACACCAACAGCAATGTGTTTGTTGCCATCCGGAAAAGAAATTTGGTAAACCTGATTGGGCATTGCTGCATGAGATGCCGTCAGGATATGCCCTTCAGCAGATACAACGACGCCTGTAAACCCATTGGCTTCATCTACACCGTCCTGCACCTTATGTGCTAACGTGTCCCACTCGATGATGTACACACTGGTCGCCATTGCCTTCTCAATGCAACCTGCAATCATTTTTTCAATATGTTTAGCGGCTGGTTTGGTCTGGCTGTAACCAGATGAAGAGACAAGGCAAAGCCAACCAAGTAAACTTAGCTTTAAATTTTTCATTCCTTTATCCTCTTATTTAGATGGCATCAGCCGCTCTATCTGTTCATTCAGGTCCTCTCCTCTAAGATTTCTTTCCAGCACTAGTCCATCTGGATCCAGCAGCCAGTGCAGGTTTGCTATTGATCCGGTAGCCTGCACATCGCTCATAGAATTGTTGTGCGCTCCATTCAACTTACTCACAACTTTAAACGTTTGGTCTTGTGCTTGAGCTCCCGTTAGATACAGGCAGAATACCGGTAAGGTTATTATTATTTTTCTCATTTTATTCTGATACTGAATTCTCTTTCTGTGGGTGGAAGACACATTTTATCATTACAGGCCATATACTCCACTTTTACATTAACTGTCACATTTTTACCTTTTAGTTTTACCTTCTGCTGGAAGATCGCCGTGTTTTCAAAATAACCTATCTCCATAAAGAATACTGGCTCAAACATCGTAATTGGCTTCGGTTCAATGGTTTTACCTACCAGATCGAAAACTTTTGAAGATCGAAAACTAAATACTGTCGGAGTTGGCCCACCTGCTCTCGCAACCTGCGAATACAAATGCCAGCCTTTATCAATAGTAGCTTTGATAAAAACATTAGCTGTTGAAACACTCGTTTTTTTTACCGAATAACTCCATGTTACGGGTTCTAATATTTGACTGTAAGCACTGGCAGTAAACAGCACAGCGATACAGCATAAGAATATAGTCTTCTTCATTATATATGATGGGCTTTTATGATCTCAACCATAGCTTTTAACTTGTAATATTCTCTGTCTGTGGAACCCGCATAACCTGCACCGTAAAATCTGATGTTGCCCATCTGATCAAAAACAATTTTCGTGGGGGTTGCCTGAATGTCATAAGCTTCATTAGGCTGGTCCTGCAAAACGTCCAGCGTGATCCCTTTTTTAGCAATGAAACTCTTTACGGTCTGCTGCTCTTCAAACAGGTTGATCACAAAAAGTTGGAAAGGATCCTTTTTATAATCTGCGACCACTTTTTCAAAGCCGGCAAACGCGGCAACGCAAGGAGTACATCCCGTCGTCCAGAAGTCAATTACCAATATCTTACCTTTATAGTCGGCAAAGTTTACGGTTTTGCCGTTCATGTCTGGGAGGGATATAGCTCCAGTATGCTGCTTAGCAGTCAAAATAGTGAGCATTTTGCCTTCACCATCTGCATTCGGGTCAGGTATAGATCCCTGAAAAGGTATCTTACTGTCAGAGATATACAGTTTTTCAACCTCTTTATAACACTTTTGATAAGCCTCATCCTGCAACGATTTGACAAGCTTATCCAGGCCTTCTTCACTGCGAGTCACTTTTTTGTAAATTGCGCCCAGGGTTGCGACCAGTTTAGGATTGGAATCCGCATTTCTGACGGCCTCAGTAAGTAACTCTAAAGCCTTCTTGTCCTGACCTGCGGCAGCAAGGACTATTCCATACCGATTCAGATAGTTGGACTTGGAATCCTTGAAATATTTACCCTCTCTCATTCCTGTAATGGTTGAAGATCGCGTTATGTTTTTCATCGCAAGCTCCACATTACCCAATTTGGCATTCGCCATTGCATTGACTTCTAACAAAACCTGCATTCTGTCCCTGATCAGCTCATCATTTGTTTTAGCCTTGTCCAGCATATCCAGATATTCGCTTGAAACTTGTTCAACTAACTTCAGGTGCTTGCTGTCTTCTACCAGATACTCCAATGCATATACGAAGTCAACCAAATGGATGAACGAGAATTCGGGATTTTCCTTAGTATAGTATTTATATCGGTCCAGGTTTGCCTTTGCCAGCCAACCTACCGCCAGAGATGCACGGTAATCTTCATACTGAGCAGGTTTAGATTGCTGTTCAGGATTTTCCTGAAGCATTTGATTGTAGTATTTCTCCTTATCCTCGACCTTAACAATAAGGTTAAAATCATTGTAGTTGTATGTTTTAGGCATCACCTGTTGAGCCCATGCTGAACTCGAAATCAGCAGGAATAAGATTATTTTTTTCATAGCAATAAGTTGTTTATAGTTCTGTTTTATCTGATCAACTCGGCAAGTCTGTCATGCAAATCCTTGCCTCTTAAGTCCTTTCCGACAATCTTACCGTTTGGATCAACAAGTACGTTGGCCGGAATGGATGAGATGTTATACAATTGCGTCACTTCACTTTTGGAAGCCTTAAAATCACACACCTGCTTCCAGGGCAGCTGATCTTCGGCAATAGCCTTTAACCAAAGCGCTTTCTTTTCATCTAATGATACGCCCAGCACCTGAAAGTTTTTGTCTTTGTATTTTTCGTAAGCCGCCAAAACATTGGGGTTTTCTGCGCGACATGGCACGCACCAGCTCGCCCAAAAATCTACCAGCACATAACCACCCCTGTATGACGCAAGTGATATGGCTTTGCCTTCGGTATCGTTGAGCACAAAATCTGGTGCCCTTAGGTTGCCGGACACCGCTAATTTTGCCTGATCTAATTTTGGCTTCCAGGCTAAAACCTTCTCTGAGTTTTGCATTCTTTTGCTCAGCGAATTGTACATCGGCTCCACAAGTTTCGGCTGTATCGCACTTTGCGTAAACAGATCCATCAAGTCAACACTAACGTATAGATCAGGATGAGCTTTGACGTAATCGGCAATCAACTCTTCATAAAATTCCATCGTAGCCGTAGCGCCATTCAAAGCCTTGTTCCTGGTTAGAATCATCTGCTCATAATCCTTCCACCCCAACTGCTCTTTACCACCGCCAGTCATTGTAGCGGTTCCCGCAGTATCAAAAGACACATCAACATTACCATCCAGATAAAACAAAGCGACATTCTTCATTCCACCACCTTCATCGGATTCCTTCCTGCGCCCCGTCTCACCTGCGGGCTTAGGAAAGATTAAATTCAACTCTGCCAACTGCGGCCTGCCGATAGCCCCTTTAAACTCAAATTTTCCATTGGTAATGTTTACAGTGTCCGCATTGTATGCGCCACCTTTATCGTCTGGTGGATACGACATCACCGCACGGGCAGCTTTGTGTGCAAAAGGTATTTTCCCTTTAATGATATAACTGTTTTGTGCGCGTAACGTTACAGCAAACAACATGGCAGCTGTCATTATAATTAGTTTCTTCATTTTTGTATGTTCAATAATATTTTCCCAGGAACTGACCTGCGGGCTCCTGGTGAAAGTTTTAAAATTGCCTGCTTCACAGCCTTATCGTCCATGTCATTGCCCAGATAAGTTTGTATTACGTAAGCGTTAATGTCGGAACCAGGATGGTCTGCAATCCATTTCGCAGCGATTTCCGTGGATTTATCCCTTGCCTCTTTCTCTACTTTCATCAATTTGTCCATTAATCCCGGGGTATTGAAAAAGCCATCGTAAGAGCCTGTTTCGGCCATCTTCATCATTGAAGTATCCGTAAGGGCCTTTTTTCGTGCGAAGACCTCCGGAGCATCCATGACCTCCGTAAACCGAATGTAGTCTCTCATATAAGGAGCATCACTGGTGAGGATCGCCTTATTCAAGGCTCCCCGTTGTCCGTCAAGCTGTACTTTTCCACCGTCCAGATAAAACTTACGATGCTCAGGATTTTGCCCGATCAGCGCAACACGAAGCAAATACAACCCGGCACCTGGAAGCTTCGCCTTAAATTTGAACATCCCATCACTCACCACTGCTGTATCGTGAAACCTCTTTTCGGTTGAGTTGGATTTCAATGACCTTAGGTCAGTCAAAATCACTTTCGTATTTTCTTGTAATCCGTCCAGCTTACCTGAAAATTCTAACTCCTGTGCTTTGGCGAGAAAAGAAAGAAACAACAGGACATTTAATAAAATATACCTCATTTTATGTCTTTTGAAAAATCAACCATTATTTACCGTATTTAGCAATCATCTCACTCAACATCTCATCTGTAACGTCATGTCCGTTTCATGAAAACCGGACAATGCCTTTGGGGTCAATGATGATCATATGCGGAATACCTTGAATATTAAAATCTTTCCAGACTTTGGGCTTTTGCATCATGCTCGAAAATTCAATTACCGGACTATTAAATGCGTAAGTCTCTTCCGGAGCTTCATCAGTAGTCGCAGCAATGAAAGCAATCTGATCTTTATGTTTACGATGAAGTTCATTTACATGTGCAAATCCGGAAATACAAGGTTTACAACTTGTGCCCCAAAAGTCCAGGGCGACAAATTTGCCTTTGGTATCTGGTTTTTCTGAGAGCCATTCTTTCGCTTGCAGGTCGGGCGCTTTTGTACCTATCTGCAAACCACCAAGGGAAATACTTTTTTCAGGTGCAACGTTCGACTGTGCATGGACATAGCTTGTTAACGAAAACATAGCTAAGGATAATAATAAGATTATTTTCATAATAAAATTTGAAATAGAGCGCTGCAATTCAATTGCAGCACTCCAGGGTTAAAAAATACAATTTGCTATGGGTTATCTTCCAAACCGTTACTTTCGTTAAGCATACGTTCGCCAAATTTTAAGGCAAAACGCTCTTGCTTGAGCGGGTAGGTAGACACTTCCTGTCCATTCGCACCATAAATCCTGTGTGTATAATTAACATGATCATTATACAGGGGATCCTGGGAAAGACGACGCATATCCAACCAGCGCAAGCCTGTAATGGCAAATTCACGAATACGCTCATCTAAAATAAAACGCACCATGGACTGTTGACTTGCAGCAGCAGCAGATGGTACAGCAGCTGCTGGTCCTGAAATTCTTTTTTCGCGCAAGATTTCCAAATCAGCAACAGCACTTGTTAATTCACCGGCACGGGCCTTACATTCCGCACGCATCAGATACATGTCAGGTAACGAAGGGCCGACATCTATGCCAGTAAAAAAACCAGAGGTCCTGCGTCTCATCCCATTAGGATGACTCACACTTGAGAAAATTTCAAAAGGAGTATATAAACTCAGGCGCCTGTCCATTGGATCATATAAATTGGCAGTTTCAGGACTGAAAACAAATACATCAACAGCTTGAAATTGGAACCAGCCTGCGGTGATGTTATAAATAATTTCGGTATTATCCGCAGCAAGCGGTTCATTATCTAACCCAAAACCACCGTCAGGGAACCATGAACCTGGTGCCTCCTGATCTTCAGGGTTCAAGACAACGGAATAATCGTATAATTCCATCGGTATCACTGCAGCAGGAATTTCCATAAAAGCTGCATCTATATGCGATTTCGCTTCCGGATAATTGTTCATAGCCATATATACCCTTGCCAGATAGAATTCGGCCACCAACTTCGAAATTTTACGCCGGTGCGTGATCACTCCTAAATCAGGTAAAGCATCTGTTAAATCCTTTAGCACTAAATCATACCCTTGCTGTAACGTTTCCCGTTTGAAATCCTTCTGCGTGACGTCAGCAATGGTCAGGTTAGGAATACCTGGATCTGTAGCAGCAGTAGTTGCATTATAGGGTTTTGTGAAATCCGACAGAAACATAAAGTTGCAGATTGCCCTGCCCGCTTTCGCTTCTGCCATTAATGCAAGTTTTTGCACTTCTGTTCCTCCCTGCGAATCCATTACTTCGTTGATTACCTTATTAAAAAGATAAAGCTTACGGATGTAATTATTTTCGTCTGTGATTTCGTCTGGAAGCTGATCTGCATCATAAACCCGGTCCTCATATCGGAAAAGACGCTGCATCCTGCGATTGATAAGTCCGCTCAAGGAATTAAAATAGGGCTGTAATCCAGCCACCTCATCCCCCCTGTACACACTGGCGTTAAAACTGGTCGCAAGGAAATTGGCATTCAGGATCTTTTCATAGTCCGCAGTAGTTATGGCGATCGTTTGGCCTTTAGGTATAACCTCCAGAAATTCCTTTTTACAGGAAATCACAGGCAACATGGCCATGAAGAGCGTTGTAACTAAAATATATTTTTTAAAAATTTTCATATCCGTCAAGTGATTAATCATTAAAAATTAATATGAGCACCCAGACTAACTGTGCCTTGGGCATTACGGGTGAAGCCTGTAAATTCCGGATCCATACCTTCCTCATTGGCTGTCCATAGCAAAAGATTGTTTAGCTGAACCCTGAAAGAAATCGCTTGTGCATTGACTTTATTTGCTACCAGGCCTGGCAGGCTATAGGACAGCGTAATGTCCCTGAGTTTTATGTAGGTGC
>NZ_ABCM01000008.1 GCF_000170795.1 Pedobacter sp. BAL39 | reverse complement strand
CCTCAAAGTTAGGATGTGACACGTCTACCACATGGATCAGGATGTCGGCTTCCCGGACTTCATCCAATGTGGATTTGAAACATTCTACCAGGTGGTGGGGCAACTTACGGATAAACCCTACCGTATCGGACAATAAGAAAGGCAGGTTTTCAATCACCACCTTCCGCACTGTGGTATCCAATGTGGCAAATAGCTTATTTTCTGCAAACACCTCCGATTTGGACAGCATGTTCATGATGGTAGACTTACCCACGTTGGTATAACCCACTAAGGCCACACGGATCAGTTGTCCGCGGTTCTTGCGCTGCGTCTCATTCTGTTTATCGATCAGCTTGAGACGTTCCTTCAATAATGAGATCTTCTCGAGGATCATCCTTCTGTCACTCTCAATCTGCGTCTCCCCGGGACCTCTCATCCCGATACCACCCTTCTGCCGCTCAAGGTGGGTCCATAGCCGCGTCAACCGGGGGAGCAGGTACTGCAGCTGGGCGAGCTCCACCTGCGTTTTTGCCTGCGCCGTTTGTGCACGGCCGGCAAAAATATCGAGGATCAGGTTGCTACGGTCCAGGATCTTTACCTGCAGCTCGCGCTCAATATTTCTCAGCTGTGATGGTGAGAGCTCATCGTCAAACACCACCATATCTATTTCTTCAGACTTCACATAAGCCTGGATTTCTTCTAACTTTCCTGTACCTACAAACGTAGCACGGTCGGGCTTCAGCATTTTCTGCGTAAACACCTTTTCCACCGCACCACCAGCAGTATCTACCAGAAATGCGAGCTCATCGAGGTATTCTTTCGTCTCCTCCTGAGTTTCGCCTGGCCGGATGACGCCGACAAGAACGGCACGTTCCTGCTTTGGCGCAGTATCATAATATTTCTGTCTTCCCATGTAAAGTACAAAGATACAAAAGTTATACCGAGAACAGATGACTGACAAAGTCTCTCATCGCATGTCCAGGGTTTGACGTCTTCATAAAGCTTTCGCCAATCAGGAAACCGTCAAAACCTGCCGTCCGCAGCTCATTGATGGTTTGCGGGTTGCTGATCGCACTTTCAGAAATCTTCAGGAAGTCGTCGGGGATCTCATCCACCAGGTTGAAAGAGGTCTGGATGTCTACAGAGAAATCTCCAAGGTTCCTGTTGTTCACTCCAATGGCGTCCAGCTCAGGAATGACACTCCGCTGCAGCTCCTCCAGGTTGTGCACCTCCAGCAACACATTAAGGCCCAAGCTCTTCGCTACTTCGGCGAGATTTTCAATGTCATCAGGTTCCAGGATGGCCGCAATCAGAAGAATGATGTCTGCTCCCATGGCCTTTGCTTCCAGGATCTGGTACTCATCGATGATGAAATCCTTTCTGAGATCGGAATTTGATTGACGGACCTGGCCTCAAGAGTCGTTCAGTGCCCCCAAAAAAGTCTGTATCGTCAGCACGACATGCCGATGCCCTGCCGCGTATAGGCCGTAGTCACTTCTGTCACTGTCAACTGGTCATTGATGATTCCTTTGGACGGAGACTTCCGTTTATATTCCGCAATGATTCCACTGCGGCCCTCATCGAGCAGAAAATCTTCAAAGACGTAGGGTGTGCGGTTAAAATGTATGGCTGCCTCCAGCTGTTTCACAGAAACTGCCTGCTTCGCCCATTCTACTTCCTCGCGCTTACGGAGGACTATTTTATCGAGAATATTCATAGCTAATTTTCTAACCAGTTTTTCATCATCTGTTTACCATATTCTGTGAGTACACTTTCCGGATGAAACTGAACACCCCTCACATCATATTCTTTATGCCTTAAAGCCATGATCTCCTCGTCCTGATCTGTCGCCGTTACCGTCAGACAATCCGGCAGACCATTCGGGTCGACCACCCAGGAATGGTACCTACCGACATTTATCGTCCGCGGACAATCCTGAAACAACGGTTCCGTGTCATCGAGAACAGATATCGGAGTGGCAATGCCATGCATAGGCCTCCCCAAATTAAGCAATTTTCCACCAAAAGCTTCCGCAATGGCTTGCTGACCTAGGCAAATGCCAAAGATACGTTTTGTAGCTGCATATGTTTTGATGACATCAAGCAGCAGGCCGGCCTCCTCAGGAATCCCCGGCCCCGGAGAAAGGATGATCTGATCATAGTCCGCAACAGCCGACAGTTCAAACTTATCATTGCGCCATACTTCCACCTCACGGCCCAATTCATTGACCAGGTGGACCAAATTGTAGGTAAAAGAGTCGTAATTATCAATCACCAGTATTTTCTTTTGCATGTTCTTATGTTTGTCGTTAAATGTTTTCGGCCATCTCTATAGCACGGCGCAATGCTGCAATTTTATTATTTACCTCATTCAGCTCATTCTCTGGCACAGAATCGGCCACAATGCCCGCCCCGGCACGATAGTGAAGCTCGTTGTTTTTACTCATGAAGGTCCTGATCATGATGGCATGGTTGAACTGATCATTAAAACCCATATAACCAATCGCCCCGGCATAAAAATTACGCCCCAGTCCCTCATATTCATCAATCAGCTGCATGGCCCTATACTTTGGAGCCCCGCTTAGTGTCCCCGCAGGATAAGTATCAGCGACCACCTTAAAAGCAGATACGTCCGCCTGAAGATTTCCACTTACCTTTGAAACCAGGTGGATCAGGTGAGAATAGTACTGCACTTCTTTAAAGGACTTCACCTCCACACCGCTGCAGTGTCTGCTCAAATCATTACGTGCAAGATCAACCAGCATCACATGTTCCGCACTTTCCTTAGGATCCTGTTCCAGCTTTCTCGCCAGCTCCGCATCTTCTTCGTCATTTCCTGTTCTTTTGAAGGTCCCTGCTATCGGAAAGATGTTCGCCACACTATTGTTAATGGTAATCTGTGCTTCCGGTGAGGAACCGAAAAGCTTGAAACTGCCGTAATCGAAATAAAACAGATATGGAGAGGGATTGATGGAACGCAGGCAACGGTATACATTAAATTCGTCTCCCTGGAACCCTTGTTTGAAGGCCCTCGATGGAACAATCTGAAAAACATCACCGCGAAGGATGTGGGTTTTCATTTTGTCTACAATGTCCATGAAGTCCTCATTTGTCAGGTTTGAACTTTCCTCACCATTCGTTTTAAAGCTGTATTCTGGAAAATTCTTATTCTGAATCAGGTACTCCATTTTCTCCAACCCTTCCTGATCGTCCCCATTGAACGTATTCTTGAACAGCGTGATTTCATTTCTGAAGTGATCAATTGCGATGATATACCGGTAAATATGATATTGCATCAGGGGGATTTCTTCTCCTTCCGGCGACTTCGCATGAAAGGAGATGTCTTCAAAATGCTCAACGGCATTCCATGTAAAATAGCCAAAAAGACCACTGGAGATCCTTTTATCCACGACAGGCCCGGGCAGGAACCTTCCCTTGAAGCCGTCAATCTCTTCAGTAAGGACAAAATCACTTTTCTCCTCCTTCTTCCCATCGGGGAAATAAGTAGACAACACCCCTTTGTTCAGCACGATGCCCGCAACTGGTTCCGCGCAGACATAACTGACCGCATTCTCGCGGCTATGGTAATCGGAACTCTCCAGCAGGATCGTATTGGGAAATACATCCCTTAACCTTAAATAGATGCTCACCGGCGTTGTAGTGTCTGCAAGCAGCTTTTTATGAATGGTATTGATCTTATAATTGTTCATCAGCATAATTTTATTTCGTTTTATTGGCGACTCATTGGCACTCAGCGCAGTGTCACCGTTTTTCTTGTCATCATCAATATCCCGCTCTCTCTTTTCTCTACGTCGTATCCTACGGGCTTTTTTTCAAAATCGCGTAAAAACAAAAAGCCCGGCGTGTGTTACGCCGGGCTTATTTGTGGTTTGGTTTAGGTTGATAAACTATAAGGTACACAAGACTACGACGGAACTCTTTTCAGAATTACTGCGCCATTGCCAAGTATGTATATTGTTAATCATGAGCAACAAAAATATAAATAAATCTTACAAGACCAAATTAAATTGTGAAATTTTATGATACCCCCCAAAAGGTACGTGTAGGGTCAAATTTCACCATTGCTATGATTGCAGCTACAATCAGGATCAGGGCCAGTCCAAAATAAAGCGCTATGGTCCGGTGTTTGGTTGCAGCATCATCCGTACGTTTGGACCTTGCATTACCTACAGTAACCAGGATCGCAGCAAAAATCATCATACCAATATGCTCCATCTTCCAGTACCTCAATCCAGCTTCTACCAGTGGACTGATGAAATACAATACCAACCCAAATAATATTTGGACGTGCGTAAAGATCAACGCAAACAGGTTTAACTTCCGGTTGCCTTCTGTATATGGCTTTTTACCCAACCAGCCGGCCAGCGCCTGAACAATCGCTAAAACCAAAAAGATCAATACAAGATAACGCCAACCTGAGTGCGCACTCCTTAAGATGTTATAAAATTGCATAAAGTGTTTTTTTTCAAAAATAACAAATACTTATGCATTTAGAACCACCGATCCAGCTAATTGGTATTTAAAATCATTATAAACATCAGACTTTTAAACCTTCCACAGCTCCTGGTTCAGGAATGGACTGTTCAAAAACAAGATTAGATTTCTTCAGAGAAACCGCAGCTTTCATTATTCACAAACGGCAAATCATACTATAAGAGGGCATAAAAACACAAAAACCCTATAAATCCGATCGATTATCAGTAAAAAAACCGATATAAAACCTATTAGCTTCAATTTTATGAATAGATTTAGCTACTAATCTAAATTTTATGAAGAAAATTATACTATCGCTTGCGCTGGTATTTTCTGGAACCTGTATGTTTGCCCAACAAACCTATCCTGTAAATGGATCTTACGACATCAGGCAAGGATTATACGCTTTTACCAACGCAACCATCATGGTCAGTGCGAACCAGACCATTAAAAACGGTACGCTACTGATCAAAGGACAAACCATTCAGTCTGTAGGTAGTGCCGGCAGCATCCCAAAAGGTTATGTCATCATCGACCTGAAAGGAAAATACATCTATCCCTCATTGATTGATGCCTTTACCAGTTATGGTATTCCTGAAAATACACGCCAGAGTAGCGGCATGCGCCAGTCGATCTTTGTTTCCACTAAAAAAGGAGCCTACAACTGGAATGAAGCGATCCGCCCGGAAACACAGGCGGCAGCGATTTTCGGCATGGACGCTAAAAAAGCTGACGATCTCAGGAAAGCTGGCTTTGGAAGTGTCAATGCGATCAGCAGGGATGGCATCGCCCGCGGGACCTCGGTGGCGGTGAGCCTCAGCGATGAGAAGGAAAACATGACCCTCCTCAATGCACAGGCTGCTGCAAACTACTCTTTCAACAAAGGCTCTTCTCAAAATGACTATCCTACCTCACTGATGGGTGCCATCGCCCTGCTTCGTCAAACCTATTATGACGCACAGTGGTACAGCAAACAGAAAGAAGAACACAACCTTTCTCTGGAAGAATTCAACAAACAGCAACAGCTGCCTCAGATCTTTGAGGCCGACGGCTGGCAGAACATCCTGCGTGCTGATAAAATCGGCAAGGAATTTGGCAAACAATACATCATCAAGTCCAATGGCGATGAATACCAGCGGGTGGATGCGGTAAAAGCTACCGGCGCCAGTCTCATCATCCCCCTCAACTTTGTCAAAGCCTATGATGTGGAGGATGCCGAGGACGCCCGCAATGTCACCCTTGCACAAATGAAAAACTGGGAGCTTGCACCAACAAACCCTGGCATCCTTGAAAAAGCAGGCATCCGTTTTTCTTTGACCACATTTGGCATCGATAACAGCCGCGACTTCTGGACAAACCTGCGCACGGCCATCGCAAATGGCCTCAGCCAGAAACAGGCCCTGCTCGCTCTTACCGAAATTCCGGCATCCATGATCGGCATCTCCGATAAAGTGGGTACTCTCGAAAAAGGAAAACTTGCCAACTTCATCATCACGTCCGACAGCCTCTTTAAAAAAGAAAACCTGGTACTCGAAAACTGGGTGCAGGGGAAAAGGTTCATTACCTATAAAAAAGACGACAAGGATACTGCCACCAAAAGCCCCACAAAAAAGGAAGAACCACAACCGGCACTTGCTAACGGCAAAGTCATCTATCCTTTTACCGCATTCGGAACCTCCGAGGCCCTGAAATCGGAAACAGTATTGCTAAAGAATGCTACGGTATGGACAAATGAAAAGGAAGGTATCCTTCAGAATGCAGATGTGCTCCTTGAAAATGGAAAAATCAAGTCTGTAGGGAAAAACCTTGCAGCAGGTAATGCCCGCGTCATCGACGCCACAGGAAAACACATTACACCCGGATTGATCGACGAGCATTCACACATCGCCGGCACAGGTGGAATCAATGAAGGCTCCCAATCGTCCTCCGCAGAGGTGCGCATTGCAGACATCATCAACTCCGAAGATGTCAATATCTACCGTCAGCTGGCGGGAGGTGTCACCACCTCGCAGATTCTGCATGGGTCCGCAAACCCGGTAGGTGGTCAATCTCAGCTCATCAAACTACGCTGGGGTAAGCTGCCTGAAGAGCTGAAGTTTGCCGGTGCCGACGGATTCATCAAATTCGCCCTGGGTGAAAATGTAAAACAAAGTAATTTCGGTACCGGGGCACGTTTCCCTGTTACCCGCATGGGTGTCGAGCAGTCTTTTGTTGATGAATTTACCCGTGCAAAAGAATACAAAACGGCAATGGCAAAAAAAGGCAACACGGTACGCCGCGACCTGGAGCTGGATGCCATCGTGGAGATCCTCGACAACAAAAGGTTCATTACCTGCCACTCCTATGTACAGTCTGAGATCAATATGCTGATCCATGTGGCTGACAGCCTAGGGTTCAAGATCAACACTTTTACCCACATCCTTGAGGGATATAAAGTGGCCGACAAGATGAAGGCTCATGGCATTAATGCCTCTACCTTCTCCGACTGGTGGGCCTATAAAATGGAAGTTGCAGAAGCCATCCCTTACAATGGAAAGATCATGCACAATGTTGGCATTACTACCGCATTCAACTCCGATGATGCCGAAATGGCGCGCCGTCTGAACCAGGAAGCTGGTAAAGCCATGTTATATGGAGGCCTCCCGGAAGAAGATGCGCTGAAATTCGTGACACTGAACCCTGCCAGGATGTTACACATCGACAATAAAGTGGGCAGCCTTAAGGCTGGAAAAGATGCTGATGTTGTCGTCTGGTCTGCACATCCGCTCTCCATCTACGCCAAAGCAGAACAGACTTTTGTAGATGGCATCCCTTACTGGAACCTCAGCAAAGATGAACAAATCAGGAAAGACAACGATGCGGAACGCAGCCGTCTCATCAAAAAAATGCAGGAGAGTAAAAATAAAGGCGGCAAAACACAACGCCCAACACCTGAAAGCCCACGCTTGTATCACTGCGAAAGTGTAGGCGATTATGCTCAGGAACTTAACGACTTAGAAAGGACACACGATCATGAATAAATACCTATTAACGATGTTCCTGGCAGCATCGGCAGCAAGCAGCTCCTTTGCACAGGCAAACATCTCTCCTGCAGCAGCTCAGACCAAACCGATCTATGTTCTGGGCGCCAAACTGCATATTGGAAATGGTAAAGTAATAGACAATGGTTACCTGATGATTGAGAAAGGCAAGATCACCGGTGTTGGCGATGCAACGCTGGTAAAGCTCAATTTCAGTAATGGGGAGGTCATACAGGCGAATGATAAACATGTCTACCCGGGCTTTATCGCCCCCATCACAAACCTGGGACTTGCAGAGTTTGAGGCTGTAAAGGCAACACTCGACTTCTCCGAAATCGGCACACTAAACCCACACATCCGCGCGATTGTAGCCTACAATACCGATTCCAAAGTACCCGCAACCTTGCGCAGCAATGGCATTCTTATGGCACAGGTCACCCCTCAGGGAGGTGTTGTAGCCGGCAGCTCCTCTGTCGTGCAGCTGGATGCCTGGAACTGGGAAGACGCCGCCATAAAAACTGATGATGCCATGCACCTGACCTGGCCCGTTACCCCAAAACCTCGTCAGGGCTTCGGTGGTCGCGGACCACAGGTTTCGCAGGAACTGCTGAAAGAACGCACTCAAAAGAGCCTTGAAGAGTTGGATCAGCTATTCGCTGAGGCAAAGGCTTATACGGAAACTACTCCCGTGGTGACTAACGCACGTCTGGCTGCGATGAGGAACCTCTTCAACGGGAGACAGAAACTGTTCATCACCGCAGATGGTGAAAAAGACATCATCGCTGCAGTTAACTTCGCGAAAAAATATGGCATCACTCCTGTCCTCGTTGGTGCTGAAGAGGCTTCACTGGTGGTCGATTTCCTGAAGCAAAACAACATCGCTGTTGTCGTCAGACAACCGCATGCCCTGCCCAATTCTATTGATGATGATGTCAATAAACCTTACAAAAATGCCGCAATCCTGGCCAATGCAGGAATCATTGTAGTGGTAAGCATTGATGGCTACTGGCAGCAACGCAACCTTCCCTTTATGGCGGGAACGGTAGCCGCATGGGGCCTCAACCCCGAGCAGGCACTGCAAACCATCACCCTCAACACGGCGAAGGTGCTTGGAATTGAACAACGCGCAGGAAGTCTCGAACAAGGAAAGGACGCTACCTTTTTCATTTCCTCCGGAGATGCCCTGGACATGAAATCCAACCATGTTGAACGTGCCTTCATACAAGGCAGGGACATCAATCTCGATAACCTCCACAAACAGCTGGACAAGAAGTTCAGTGCCAAATACAGCACTGCAGAATAAACACCGCTGACACATCCCGTTCATCAGACATCTGTACTAATGAACGGGATTTTTTATGCCTCTCCAATCCGCTTTTACTGGCCATTCCTTAACAATAATTACAAATGAGCCTAACATTACGAGCCTATTTTTGTCCGCTGAATCTGATATCACCTATATTTACGATGATCCGCATGCCTTTTGTCGCTCCGGTTGACAATGTGCGTGGATATTTTATTGCTTATCTTTAACACCTAACAGATATGAAAAGTATACTTATTGCAATCACACTACTCCCTATGGCCTTACTAAGTGATGCCTTCGCACAGCAAAAATCAAAGATTTACCTTTCCGGATATACTTACTCCACAAAGCAAAAAACCATTGGAGAAGTTAAAGTTTCAGGCAATAGTAAAATTAACAACATTACGATTGGCGGTGCGGATGCCGCTTCATTCAAAATCAGCAAAAACAACATACTGAGCGTGAGCAAGGTTAATTCAGATGTTCAGTCGCTGGAAATTACCCTTACTGCGAAGACCTCAGCAGGCAGTCAGACTGCCGGATTTAAGATCGTCAACGATCAGTTCATTCACAATAAAGTGATCGCCCACCGCGGCGCCTGGAAAAACACAGGTGCTTCAGAGAACTCTGTCTCAGCGCTGCAACATGCCATAGACATGGGCTGCGAAGGTGCTGAGTTTGACGTACACATGTCTGCAGACTCCGCTCTTTTCATTCACCACGACGATGCCATCCAGGGGAAGGACATTGAAAAAACGGATGCACAAACGCTTGCAGCCCTGAAGCTGGCCAATGGTGAAAACCTGCCAACACTTGCGGACTACATGCAGGCTGGAATGAAACAGAACAAAACCAAACTGATCCTGGAGATCAAACCTTCAGCCATCAGCAAGGAGCGTGCAATTGCGCTCACTCATAAAGTGATGGATGCCGTAAGAACACTTAAAGCTGAAGCCTGGGTAGACTACATCAGCTTTGATTATGAGGTTTGTCTGGAGATCATGAAGCTTGCTCCCTACGCCAAAGTCGCTTACCTGAAAGGGGACAAAACACCTGCAGAGCTGGCAGCAGCGCATTTTTATGGCTTGGATTACCATTATAGTGCATTGCAGAAAAATCCGGCCTGGATCAAAGAGGCAAGAGACAACAAACTAACCATCAATGTATGGACTGTAAATGACGAAGCGGTAATGGATTGGCTGATCAAGGAAAATGCAGACTTCATCACCACCAATGAGCCGGAACTGCTGCTCAAAAAGCTGAAAAAATAATTTTGTTTAAGAGGTTAAACAAGAAAGCCTGTCTCTTGAGGGACAGGCTTTTTTTGCGTTAAGAAATGAGTGACCCTATCCGGGGGCACTCATTTTAACTAACTTATTATTCATAAAAAAACTGGCTGTTGGGGAAGGAGTCGAACCTTCAAGGGGTAGTTAGCTACAGTTCAAAAATTAATTTGTGGTCAACCCATAAACTGCGTTTATCCATTTATCCCCACCACCGAGACAAGGAGGCGTGTCTGCCAATTTCACCACCCAACATGATTTAAAAGAACATTTTAAAGTAGAGTTTTGGTTTAGGTTGATTGTTATACCTCTACTTTAAAAGCGCTGTAGGGGAAGGAGTCGAACCTTCAAGGAGTGGTTAGCCCTTACGGGTTTCCCATATTCTCCACCACCGAGACAAGGAGGTGCGTCTGCCAATTTCACCACCCTACAGAATGTAAGCAATTGTTAAAGAACTAATTTTTTACCGACTTGCTTGATACAAATGTAACAAGAACACCATAACGTTGCAAATATTATAATCATTTATTTTTATTTTTATGATTATTTCAATTATATTTGAATAACATTACCAAATATAAAAATCATGCTTAAAAAAGAAAGCCAAAATTTAGAAATTGATAACCTCGATATCGATATTCTAAAGCAGCTCATGCAGGATGCGACGAAGCCTTACACTGAAATTGCGAAGGATTTGATCGTTTCAGGCGGCACAATCCATGTACGGATGAAAAAACTACAGGAAATGGGCATCATCAAAGGCTCCCACCTGATCATCGATCCACAAAAAGCAGGGTATGACATCTGTGCCTTCCTCGGAATTTATCTCGAAAAAGGAATCCAGTACAAAGATGCTGTTGCCCAGCTCAGCAAAATAAAAGAAGTTGTGGAGCTTCATTATACAACGGGCGCCTACAGCATGTTCGCTAAGATCATCTGCAGGGACACCAATCATCTGAGACACGTATTGAACGAAGAAATTCAGGCTGTTTCAGGAATCCAGCGAACGGAAACACTGATCTCCCTGGAAGAGAGTATCCGGAGACAGATAGAATTATAACAAGCAATAAACGAGCAACATATTTTTTTCCAGTATCAGGCAATTGTATTACCTTTGTCCCAATTCCTATTGTTATTTATTTAAAATTACAGGAATCATGATGTCGCGTAACTACATATCGCCCCTTTTCTCCGCTGCCTGATACTGGCAGACGTCTTCACCTGATCTTTTGATTTAACGGCTTGTGTTAAGGGTATTTCTACCCCTGAGTACGATATGCGTCTGCCTCCAATCCGCCCTGCCGGAGCCTGTCTGGGGTATGTCCTGATCAAAAGGACAAATTCACATTACATTTTACATTAAAGGCTTCCGAATGGACACCCGCAAACAAACGTTTGATGTCTTGCCCTACAGATTAAAATCTGCAAGACGCAAAAAACGACTTCAGAAGAAAGATTTTGAAAAACAATTAATCCAGCTATTTAAAAAAAGAGAACTCCTCTGGCAGCAAAGGATAAATTTGCCAATGGTTCCCCTCGACGAACCCTTTCAGCGCGGCTGGAAACGGGACTTCGTGTTTAGGGAAGACCAACTCAGATCTCCGCTTGCGGAATTCTACCAGAATATACTCTTAAAAATCAATACTGTACAATACGATTACGATAGAACATTTAAACATAGAAAAACCAGGAGAAAACAGAAAAGGGTCTATGGCAAACGAGTCCAGAAACTCGCAGAGTTTACAGTTCAGGAATGGGAAGATAGCCGGAAAGGGCCAAATTTCAACGAAGCAGAAAGCCTTTGCTTCCAGCTTTATGAAGCGGAAGACAAGAAACGGAATACCCTCACCTGGAAGTACCGCTTCATTGAGCCATGGAGATTTGTATTGCGGATCAGACCGCACATCATCACCGAACTGAAAATGAAGGACCCTGAACTTGAGCGTGAGATCAGATTGCTGGACAATCATATTGAAGGCAATGATCTATACTATAAGATGGAAAGGCTCCGTGGAGGTCTTTATGCTTACCAAAAATGGACACTCCGCAGAAACAGGAGTTATCGCAATACATTGTACAGGAATGCTTACAATGAATACCTGGAAAATAAAATCACAGAATATTAGTACAACAAAACGCAATGAGCATTTTAAAAACAAAAGAACTTAGTAAAATAGGTTACACCAATGATAAAGCAAGAAGTCTCGTGATCAACATCATGGCTAAACACTTCAAGCACCACAGTAAAATACAAATCACAGAATTATTAACTCATATTAAAGACCAGCCAGAGAAATACGAAGATCATGAAACACTGAGCCCCATTGCACTCACATGGATGGACAGACCCAAAATCCAGGACTTCAAAGCCTATAACCTGCTTCAGGAGAGGGGCCAGCTTAGGATTTACGGTGGAAAAGACATTGATCAGGGTGCAAAAAAACAGATGGAACTGGCCATGTCTCTACCCGTCGCAACACAGGGAGCCCTGATGCCTGACGCACATACAGGATACGGACTCCCGATTGGCGCGGTGCTGGCCACCGAAGACGCAGTTATCCCTTATGCCGTAGGCGTAGACATCGGATGTCGAATGGCGATGACCATTATAGATGAAACTGATAGCTTTTTCAAAAGATATAGTCATCAGGCCAAGATCGCGCTCAAAGAGTGGACACACTTCGGTATGGAGGGGACATTGCCGGCCCTGCCGGACCATGAAATCATGGACAGCAGCATGTTTAAAGAAACAGAACTACTGAAAAAGCTCCAGGGCAAGGCTGCCCGGCAACTGGGAACCTCCGGCGGCGGCAATCATTTTGTCGAGTTTGGAGAAATTGAGCTCTATCCGGACAATGCAATGGGATTGGCACCGAAAAAATACCTGGCCCTGCTGTCCCACTCAGGGAGCCGCGGACTGGGCGCCAACATTGCGCAGCATTACACCAGGATGGCAATGGCGCAATGTAAACTACCTAAGGAAGCGGAAAGACTGGCCTGGCTGGACATGAATACCGCAGCAGGTCAGGATTACTGGCTCAGTATGAACCTTGCTGGCGACTACGCCAAAGCCTGTCACGAGGTCATTCATCATAACCTTCTGAAAGCCCTCGGGTTGGAAGCACTGGCCACGGTCGAAAACCATCACAATTTCGCATGGAGAGATGTGCTGGAAGATGGCAGGGAAGTGATCGTGCACCGCAAAGGCGCCACACCGGCCCATGCCGGTGAAATGGGGATCATCCCGGGCAGCATGACTACCGCCGCCTACCTGGTGATGGGTAAAGGAATACCAGCAGCTCTGCACTCGGCCGCCCACGGGGCAGGCAGGGCCATGAGCCGTCAGAAAGCCAAAAACAATATGACGGCCTCAGCGCTGAAAAAAATCCTTAGCAATGCAGGGGTGACGCTGATTGGGGGCAGTGTCGAAGAAAATCCAAATGCCTATAAGGATATCGACAAGGTAATGGCGTTACAGAAAAGCCTCATAGAGGTTCAGGGAAGGTTTATGCCAAAGATCGTGCGCATGAATAAAGATTAACTTTCTCCTTCCTGGTACTGCCCTGCGGCATTCGCCAGTCGCCTTTTTATCCGTTTAGCCAGCATCCTCGGGGCCAGTACCTTCATACAATCCCCGAAGCCAAGAATCTCCCGCTCCAGCTCGAAGTTGAGGACGACGTCAATCCTAAAGAGGATGCCGTCCTCATCTTCCTTCAAAACCTGTTGCGATTTATGCATTGGCTTCGTTAATATATATGGAGCGTTCTGATGGTCTACTTTTAAGATTACCCGCTGCGCACGGTCCTTCTCCGACTTAGTCACCCCCAGCAGGTCATCAAAATAACGTTCAAAATCTACACCTTTATACTCTACAAAGGGCTCCTGGCTTAGTTCCTGAAAATCTATGATGCGGTCAAGTGCCAGCGTCAGCAGCGTAGAGCCCTTGCGGGCCCTGGTAATGAGGAACCACCTGTTCCGGTATTCCTTCAACAGATAAGGATAATAAATGAGGTTACGTGCTTCCCTCGCCTTAAAAGACTTGTACTCTATGAGTAACGGCCGCTTATGAAGTATCGCCTGGTACAGCGGATTGATGTACTGAAGGCCCTTCAGTTGCTGGTTGCTCTCAAACTGGATACAGTTCCTGGTTTTGTTGGTAGATTTGTTGAGGTTGTTCTCCAGTTTCGCCACCATATCACTCATCTCCTCAAAATAACTGAAACCGTTAAACTGCTTCAGGACATCGACGATCTCTTTCATCTTCTCAATATCGTTGTTGTTGATCGGCGCATTGGTGATACTGTACGCAGGGTCACTATAGGAATAATACTTCCTGTCGGTAACCACAATCGGTGCGTTATAACCTAGCTTATCACTTCTCATCAATTGAATATCCGCCTGGATGGTCCGCTTGCTTACCCCTGAGTCGATGCCCTCATATTCATAGATCATGTCGGCAACCTTTTCAATCAGGTCATCCAGCGTCCATTTACGGTACCTGTTTTTTAAACATTCATCAATCGTTCTGTATCGGATCAGGGCTAATTTGTTAATCGACATACCTTCATTTATTTACAATAAAAGTAAAAATTCATTAGCACTACGCAACTGAACTGCGTAACAAAAACTTTTTTCAGATTAAAGAAGGCCGAAAACGAATGTAAATCATTAATTAACAGCTATATAAAAAATTAATCACTTTCATCGTCCCACTGCGCAAGTCAGCTGCGTCGCCCACCTGGCATCTTTGTAATGTCGCCGGAAGGCAACCAGTTCTTTGATATCAACTGTACATCAGTACATCAAAATATTCTCTCCTGGGGAGAGAATGACAATAAACGAATAAAAGGTGGATCCATGTTGAGGGTTTCTGTAAGGCCCCAAAGTATGAGCAATCATATCCTGATCACCGGAAGCCTTTATTGTCCATTGTTGGGTCGCGGGTTCGACTCCCGCCTTCTGAAAAGAAGTAGATCAGTGGTAGATCAAACAATCCTATGCAGGTTCGAATCCTGCTTCCATTGTCCATGGAATAGCAAAATGGTAATGCACCGGACTTCGGTCCACAAAAGAAGGCAACTTTTCAAATGCCCTGATGAACACGCAAGGAGAAAACATCCGGCTGAGTAAGATTGCTCAAAGCCTGCATAGGCAGGCTGATCCTCCAAGGGAAAAACCGGAAAAGGAGCGGCAATACTACAAAAGCAACCCTGATGTCTGCTCTGCAGGAAAACAACAGATGGAGGAGACCTTCTAAGGCTGTCCATGACCACTATAGAAACGCTCGTAGTTGACATAAAACAGCAGGGAAGAGAAACTCCAAACAGCATTTTCTTCCGCAGGCATCGGATGGATGTTTTCAATTTGCTTATTACAGAAACAACACCTTAAAAAAGATAAAATAAATACACAACCATTAACACTAACAAAATGAAAAATATAGAAATCAATACCGACCATGTAGGACTGGTCTATAAAAACGGAACATTTAAAAAAGCCATCACTGCCGGAAACTACTGGTTCTGGTCTGGAGAGACTGTAGAAGTCTACGATCAGTCGAAAACCTTCATCGCTACTACCGAACTGAATGTATTATTGCTGGATAAAACCTTTGAACCACTGGTGCATGTCATCGACGTCAGAGATAAAGAGATTGCCCTTGTTTTTCAAAATGGCAACTTTAAACAGGTGCTCGCTCCTGGTAAATATGCCTTCTGGAAAGGACTGAACAACTATTCATTCCTGACTGTCGACATCAGCGATTACAATACGACCGACTCCATTGAACGCTATATCCTTGAAAAACCACAGATGTCAGCTTATGTGAGGTCCTTTAAGGTGGAGAACTATGAAACAGGGCTGATGCTCATTGATGGAAAGTTTGAAAAGGAACTTCCTGCAGGAACTTATTTCTGGTGGAAAAACCCGACCAATATACAGGTCCTGAAAGCCGATACCAGACTGCAGAACATGGATATTTCGGGTCAGGAAATCCTGACCAGGGACACAAAGCACAACTCAGGCTGAACTTCACCCTGCAGTACGAGGTATTCAACGTTAAAAAGGCATTGCTGGAGAACAAGGACTTCGAAAAACAACTGTATGTAAACATCCAGCTGGAGCTCCGCGAGCTCATTGGAAAGCTAAGCTTTGATGAGCTGATGGAAAATAAAGAACGGATATCCGGCTCAGTATTAACCGCAGCCAAAGATGCTGTGGCAATGCTGGGGGTACAATTGATAGGCTGTGGCGTAAAAGACATCATCCTGCCGGGTGACATCAGGGAGATCATGAACCAGGTGCTGGTTGCCGAAAAAAGAGCGCAGGCGAACCTGATTACAAGAAGAGAGGAAACAGCTTCCACCAGAAGCCTGTTGAATACCGCCAAACTGATGGAAGACAACGCCATGCTTTACAAGCTCAAAGAAATGGAGTATGTCGAGAAGATCACCGAAAAGATCAACACCATCAGCCTGTCCGGCAACGGCCAGATCATGGAGCAGCTGAAACAGTTATTTGTAAAATAGAAACAATAATGAAAACGATAATATTGGATAGGCTCCGATCTATAGAACAGGAGCACCAGATAAAAATACACTTTGCCTGCGAATCAGGCAGCCGGGGATGGCAGTTCCCATCCCCGGACAGCGACTATGATGTGCGTTTTGTTTACACAAGACCGATGGACAACTATCTTTCGGTAATGCCCGAAACAGAACACCTCAGCTTCCCGATCAGTGCAGAACTGGATGTCTACGGCTGGGACCTCAGAAAGGTATTGCGATTGATGATGAAGAGTAACACGACCATATTTGAGTGGCTACAATCACCCATAATATACCGTACAGATCCTTTATTTAAACAGGAACTGTGGCAGATGTGCGCTCATTTTTTCAATGAAAGACGCAACATCCACCATTACCTTGGCATCGCAAGAGGAGCATACGAAAGCTTAAGTGATACCGGCGAAATAGGGATAAAGAAACTTTTCTACGTGCTCAGATCATTGCTCTCTGCGAAATGGTGTCTGGACAAGAACCAGATCGCTCCCATGGAAATAGGCCCCTTAGCGGGCCTGCTTCCTGGACCATTACAAAAGATAGTCAATGATATGGTCGCCTATAAAGCGACTGCAAGGGAGCAGGAACTGGTCATGATAGACCCCATATTAAAAGCATATATAGACAATGAAATGATACGCATCAGCTCTGCTGAAAAAACACTAATCGAGCGGAATTTTGATGTTGTACCTTTAAACCAATTCTTAAAGAAAACACTTGAAGAAAAATGACCATACAGGAAATGAAAGATCGTGGCCTGCTGCTGTTCGAATGTGTCAGCGGCAGCAGGGCCTACGGATTGGCAACAGCAACTTCAGACACTGATATAAAGGGGGTATACTACCTTTCCCGGGATCAGTTTTTCGGACTTACAGATCTTCCTCAGATCAGCGACGAGCGTAATGATAAGGTCTACTATGAGCTGGGCAGGTTTGTTGAACTCCTGCTCCGGAACAATCCCAACATACTTGAAATGCTGGCGGCTCCGGAGGAGGATATTCTGTTCATGCACCCGGTCATGAAGCGGCTCAACATCTCATCATTCCTATCGAAGTTATGTAAAGATACCTTCGCCGGTTATGCTGTCACCCAAATCAGAAAGGCAAGGGGGCTTAAAAAGAAGATCATGAACCCATTTCCTATTAAGAGAAAACCTGTTACAGACTTCTGTTATGTACTCAGTGGTCAGGATATGACTCCGCTGGATAGGTGGCTGCAAACAAAAAATTACCGTCAGCAACAATGCGGATTATCAAAAATGACGCATTCGAAAGGCTTACACTCCTTGTTTTATGACCAGGAGCAGACGCGGAACTATAAAGGCATAGTGTCATCTGAGGCCTCAAATGAGGTTTCACTTTCCTCTATTCCAAAAGGAGCCACAGCAGTGGCCTACCTCTTTTTTAATCAGGACGCGTACTCCATATATTGCAAGGAGCATACCTCTTACTGGAACTGGGTGAAGGAAAGAAATGAAGCCCGGTACCAGCAACATAAGGAACATGGAGAACCCTATGATGCCAAAAACATGATGCATACCCTAAGGTTATTACAGGTCACACATGAAATTCTCAGCACCGGACAGTTAAATGTGCGACGCCCGAACAGAAAGGAACTGCTGGACATCAAATCAGGACAATATAGTTATGAAACATTGTTGTCTTTATCTGAAGCTACCATAGAAAAGATAGAACAAGCTGCTGAAACCTGTAGTTTGCCGGAACGCCCGGATAACGAGGAAATAGAAAAGATACTTGTAAAAATGAGAGAAGAACTCTATCAAACTTAACAGACGATATCAGAAGAATAACATAATCGTCTTTCTGTGAAAGACGATTTTTGAATAACTGTCTTTCACAGAAAGACGATTTCACATTTCAGCAAATAAAAAAACCGATTGTCTTTCCTAAGACAACCGGTTTTTTATATATCTGAATCGATCTTACTTAAACATATTTTTTAAAGCTTCCAGCTTCAGCTGAAGATCACCATCAGCCTGAGCTTTTGTTTTCTGTTCCGGCTTACGCGCTGGTTTTGCGCCTGCCGCTGCTCCTCCTGGCTTACCAGCACCCGTTTTACCGGATCCCGGCTGATTAAAACTTTTTGTTTTATCTCCAGCTGCTGAAGGCCTACCTGCTTCTCTGCGTTGATGCTTCTCCGGAGCCTTTCCGGTCTTCATAGAAAGCGAAATGCGCTTGCGTGCAACGTCTACCTCCACCACGGTCACTTCGACTTTCTGGTGTACTTTAACGACGTCATTCGGATTTGCTACAAAACGGTCTGCAAGCTGGCTGGTGTGCACCAGTCCGTCCTGATGGACGCCGATATCCACAAAAGCACCAAAGTTGGTGATGTTTGTGACGATACCCGGTAGCTTCATTCCCGTTTTCAGGTCGGCAATCTCATTGACACCATCAGTAAAGCTGAAAGCTTCAAACTGTTCCCTTGGGTCCCTTCCTGGCTTAGCCAGCTCATTCACGATGTCGTTTAAAGTCGGCAAACCAATCTCCTCACTCACATACTGCTGCAGTTTGATCTGTTTTCTCAATTCCGCATCTTTCACCAGCTGTGCAACCGTACAATTCAAGTCGCGGGCCATCTTATTGACCAACGCATAACGCTCCGGATGTACACCACTGGTATCCAATACCTGTTCCGCATCCCTGATCCTTAAGAACCCTGCAGCCTGTTCAAATGCTTTATCTCCTAAACGAGGCACCTTCTTCAGACTTTCTCTGTTTTTGAATGCCCCATGTTCATTCCTGTAATTCACAATATTCTGCGCCAGCTGAGGACCAAGACCTGATACATAGGCCAATACTTGTTTTGATGCCGTATTCAACTCCACACCTACCGCATTCACACAGCTGACCACCGTATCATCCAGCGATTGCTGTAATTTATTCTGATCCACATCATGCTGATACTGACCTACCCCGATAGATTTAGGATCGATCTTTACCAGCTCCGCTAAAGGGTCCATCAGCCTGCGACCGATAGAAACCGCCCCACGTACGGTAATGTCCTGAGTAGGAAATTCCTCACGCGCAACTTCTGATGCAGAATAGATAGAAGCACCATTTTCGTTGACCATCACCACGGTAATGCCTGTCAGACCAAGGCCGCGGACAAAAACTTCCGTTTCCCTGCCTGCAGTACCATTCCCGATGGCAATGGCTTCTACCTCGTGTTTTTTGCAAAGCTCATTCAGCTTGTCAGCGGCATTTTTAATATTGCCCTGTCCCGTATGCGGATAGATGGTGGTATTTTCCAACAACTTACCCTGTCTGTCCAGACAAACGACCTTACAGCCGGTCCGGAACCCCGGGTCTATCGCCAACACATTCTTCTGTCCCATTGGCGCTGCAAGCAGCAATTGCCTGGCATTTTCGACGAACACCCGAATGGCTTCTTCATCTGCTTTTTCTTTCGACAACGAACGGGCCTCCGTTTCCATTGCCGGGCCAAGCAACCGCTTGTAGCAGTCCTGAATGGCCATCTTCACCTGTGCCCCTGCAAGATTGGCACTTTTCACATACTGACGCTCCAGTATATCGATTGCCCCATCTTCCTCAGGCATCGTTTCCAGCTTCAGGATCGACTCATTCTCCCCCCGGCGCATGGCAAGTACCCTGTGTGATGGTGCGCCCTTTAAAGGCTCCTCCCACTCAAAATAGTCTTTATATTTAATGCCCTCTTCCTCCTTGCCTTTTACTACTGTCGACTTGAACGTCGCTTTTTGCTGGAAGTAGTGGCGCATTGATGTACGTGTTTCCGCATTTTCGTTGATGATCTCCGCGATGATGTCTCGAGCACCCGCAAGTGCCTCTTCGGCGTGATGAACACCAAGTTCTTCGTTCAGGAATTTTGCAGCCTCGGCTTCAGGATCAGATTTCCCCTGCTCCAGAATGGTCAGTGCCAAAGGCTCCAGTCCCTTTTTGCGTGCTTCTGAAGCCCTTGTTTTACGCTTCGGTTTATATGGCAGGTAAATGTCTTCGATTGTAGCAATGTTTGCTGCCGCATTCAGTTGCGCCTCCAGCTCTGGCGTCAGCTTATCCAGCGCGGCAAGTGCCTTCAGGATGGCCTCACGCCTTTTGTCCAGCTCGCGCAGCTGCTGAAACCTGTCGCGGATCCCCGCCACCTGCACCTCGTCCAGACTGCCGGTAACTTCTTTACGGTAACGGGAGATAAAAGGTACGGTAGCACCCTCATCCAACAACTCAATGGTCGCAAGGACCTGTTTTTCTGCCACACTTAACTCTGCAGCGATGATTTTAGAATGATGACTCATCTTATACTCTGGTTTGATGTCCTAAACGCACAATTGGCGCCAAAATTACCCCTAACATTTGACATCCTCAAATAAATAAAATGTTAATGATTTGTTTAATTACCGGTCCGCACAGCTCAACGAAGGTGCCTTTCGGTATGTCGTCGCCAGTTAGACAGGAACCACCTTCAGGGATAATGAATTGCAAAAACAAAATAGCCCAATTCAGAAAAAATGAGCCTTAACATTACATTACTAAAATGTAATTAACTTTGATAGTATCATATGATACTATCGCTATGAAATTCACCAAACCTCCATACACAATCACAAGTGAAATACTCAACTTATTATCAAGAGTCTCAGAAAAAATTGGCGAAGTAAATTCGGTACAACTAAACAGACCTCCTGCACAGCTCCGAAAGTCCAATCGCATCAAAACAATACAGTCATCATTAGCCTTGGCCATTCAACTCCATTTATTGTATTTACGTTGGAGAGCATATTAAATCCCTAAATATGCTATATTCTACCCCAAATATTTCACTTCTGAATGATGATAGAATTTCCATTTTTAAAGAAGTAGTAGGGAACAGGAATTTTACTCGTAAGGAGTATCTTCAATATTTCAAAACAATTTCTCCCGCAACCGCAAGTCGTGATCTTAAATCAGGTACCGAAAAAGGCATTCTAAACAAAACAGGCGATAAAAGAATAAGCAGTTATGTTTACAGATAAATCTATTTTTCACGTACGGGACTTTCACTATGATATGAGTATATAATACAGAATGTAGTAAAAAAAAATCCCGCTGGCCTTCGCCAACGGGATTTCAAATATCAGGAATACAGCTGCTTATTTTGCAACGTACATTACTTCTTTAACAGCTTTAACCACTTTCTCCGCATTTGGAAGACTTGCAGCGATCAATGTCGGTGCGTATGGAAGCGGCACATCTGCGCAGGTGATACGCAATACCGGAGCATCTAAATAATCAAAAGCATTTTTCTGCACATTGAAAGCAATCTCTGAAGAGATAGAAGCCAAAGGCCATGCTTCTTCAACAATCACCAAACGGTTGGTTTTCTTTACCGACTGGATGATGGTCGCGTAATCAATAGGACGTACTGTACGCAAGTCAATCACCTCAACGTTAACACCTTCTTTTGTCAGTTCTTCCACTGCAGGGTTCACCACGCGGCTCAGCATCTTACCGAAAGTAACAATCGTGACATCAGTACCTTCTTTCACCACATTTGCTTTACCTAATGGCAGGTAGTACTCCCCTTCAGGAACTTCACCTTTATCACCATACATGACCTCCGACTCCATGAAGATCACTGGATCCGGATCAAGGATAGACTGCTTTAACAGACCTTTAGCGTCATAAGGTGTTGCCGGAACAACCACTTTCAGACCCGGGCAGTTTGCATACCAGTTCTCAAAGTTCTGAGAGTGCTGAGCACCCAGCTGTCCTGCATTTCCTGTAGGGCCACGGAAGACCATAGGAATAGAAAACTGGCCACCGCTCATAGATAACATCTTTGCAGCACCGTTAATAATCTGATCAATAGCAACCAAAGAGAAGTTGAAAGTCATAAACTCTACGATTGGAATCAATCCATTCATCGCGGCACCAATACCGATACCTGTAAAACCCAGCTCGGCAATCGGCGTGTCAATGATGCGCTTGTCACCAAACTCATCCAACATACCCTGACTAACCTTATAGGCACCATTGTATTGCGCTACTTCCTCGCCCATTAAAAAAATGTTCTCGTTTTTACGCATTTCTTCGCTCAAGGCTTCACGTAACGCTTCTCTAAATTGAATCTCTCTCATTGTATATTCAAATATTAACTGTCGGCAAATATAACTATTGTAAATTAATTATAAAGTAGTGTTTTAATTACACTTTGTTTTATGTCATTTCCCATATATTATTTCCCGCAAAGGTTGCTGTATGGACAATAAACGCAGTTTTCCATCGCTGTAGTATGGCTGAACGGCACCGATGGATCAAACAGCTCCTCCAGCTTCAGCCGCAGCAGGCTGCTGAAATTCTCCTTCAGTGCTTCCAGATGCTCTGCCTGTAAAAGCACTTTCTTCCGGCTTTCGCGACTGTAGAAAAGTGTGCCCTCCTCCCTCATCTTACGTACAATGTACAGGTTCGGCTCCACACCACGAATCCCGCGCGCCTGCTCATACACATAAGTGTAAAAGAGCGTCTGCACCAGGGCTTTGTTCTGCTGCGGACTATCTCGCTCAAACAACTCCTCAATGCTGCTGTAGCCGATCTCGTCCCTGCCGGTCTTATAATCTACAATCCGGACCACCCCATTGCGCTGATCTACACGGTCGATGATCCCAAATAAAGTCACACGCCGCTCCTCCCCCTGCACCTTTATGGTAAAAGGAATCTTGTAGTCTTCATCATTCTCCAGCTCTATCAGTGTAAAGGGGGCTTGCTGTTCGTCATGATCGAGGATCACATTCGCATATTCTGCCACGATGGCCAACATCACCTGCTCCATACCGCTATGCTCCGCACGGGCCTCCTCCTGGTCGAACATTACCGTTGCAAATGCAGACTTGCACAATTCGCCGAGCGCCTTGCGTGCCCCCGAAATGCGCGCTTTCGTAATGTGGTCATCATCGGCCTTCAGCCCCGCATAAAAACGCTCCAGCACCAGGTGCAGGGTAGAACCAATGCTATTGGCCTCCAGGTTTTCTGCCAGCTCCTTAGGCTCTTCAATCTTCGCGATGTATTTATAGAAAAACTGTATCGGGCAATTCAGATAGGTGGTGATGGCTGTGGCTGACAGCCGTGGCTGGTAAGCCGCATGGCCCTCCAGATAAGCATGGAGCCGCTCCAGCACGGCACCTGTTTTAGGAATGCTAAAGTCGGACACCGTTTCAATGGCCAGGGCCTGCGACTGATCATAATATTTAAAGGTATAGCCACTTTCAAATTCCAGCTGGCGCAGAAAACGGCTCGGCTCCCCTGTATTGTTGTCGTCAGCCTGCCCGTTATATACCAGGCTGACCTTCCGGGAACGCTGCAGAAGCCTGTAGAACATATATGCTGAGATCGCATCCTGGTTTTCCAGTACCGGCAGACCATAAGCCCGCCTGATGCTGTCGGGAATAAAGCTGGGGGAGACATTTACCTGTGGGACAACACCTTCATTCAGACCAAGAACATATACATGCTCAAAATCAAGGCTCCTGCTTTCCAGCAGCCCCATCACCTGGATGCCCTGCAGGGGCTCCCCGCTGAGTGGCACCGCAATGCCCTGTATGGCCTTTTGAATCAGCGACAACACAAAAGGTAAAGGCAGCCGGGAGGCGTAAAGCTCCAGTGTATCGTGCAGCCTGTTCAGCTCCTTGATGGTGGCCGCAAAAAGATCGGCCTCCGTCTGTTTCAGCGTTTTATCTTCCAGCTGGCGCTCTAGGATGCGCTTGAACACCTGCTGCAGACTGGAAATGGCGGTCAATCCACCGCTCACACGACTGAAGAACAGCTCCCACAACAGGCTCTCCTGCAATCGCGACAATGGCACTTCCACCAGCTGACCGGCAAGAATCTCCTGCTGCAACACATCCCGTTGTTCGGCAGCAACACCTGTCAGTGGATGCGACAGAAAAGCCTCCACCTCCCGGTAATAAACGGTGTCCTTCTTCCCCTCCGTCAGCTGTGACTGGATGCTCAGCCAGAGGTCCGCCAGTCCAAAGATCGACGAGGCCAGCAAAGGATAACCCATGGTTACATTCAGGTCGATGCTGTTCAATCCCTCCACCGTCTGGTAGGATGTGGGAATGGTCTGTAACACCGGCAGCAAGAGGCTTTCATCAGCAAGGATCAGCGCGATCTTTCCGGCATTGTCGCGGCTATCCAGCATGGGATAATCCTGCAGCAGCTCCTGTTGCAGGATCTTCGCCTGTGCCGTCTGACCCTGAGTTTTGTAGACTTTCACTTCCTTCTGAATGCTGCGGATCAGCTCTTTTTGTTCCACAAGTGCATTCGGCAAACCCAGTCGTTCTATGTTTTTCCGAAGGAACAGCCCCGCTTCCTGGGTATCGTCCTTCATGTAATAATCATCTGTATCAAAATAAAAGAGGCCTTTCTCCTCCTTCTGCCAGCGCTTAAAAATCTCCGCCTCGGCATTGCTCAGCGCATTGAATCCTGCAAAGACCAGTTTACCCCGGGCAAAGTCGGCCACAAACTCAGGCCGGTCGGCCTTTCCTTCTGCCAGCAAACGGTAAACATGCGCCATCGTGGTCAGGCCCTTTGCCTCCAGCGCAGCGTGAAATCCGGCATATAACTTCGGCATGCGTCTCCACATCCGGATGAACTGCTCCTGGTGGTTCAACTGCTTGCCTGCGGAGAAGGACGACCAGAACTGCTCCAGAAAGGCTTGCTGCTCGGGGCTCAGGTGCTGAAAGTCCCTTTCGATGATGGCAATGTCCTTCAGCTCCTCAAACAGCTGACCGGCATTCACCAGGTCATTGTCGATCTGCGCAAAGTCGCTCAGGATGATCCTCGCAATGGGATAAAAGACATCCGGGTTCAGCGGTTTACTGCCCTCCTCCGCCAGTAGCAGGTTGTACTGCTGCAGCAATGTAAAGAATTGTGTAAAGCCATCAGCGATCTCCAGACGTGTCGACAAGGCGAAGAATTCCTGTATGGTAAAAAACGAAGGACTCCAGAAAGGCTTACCAATGACATCAGCCAGGTGGTTCTGGAGATAAGGCACAGGCCTTTTATTATTAAATACGATTGCTGCGTGATGTAGCTCGGCACCAAGCCGCGCCACCAGATCTTCTGCAACTTCTCTTAAAAAGGGCTTCATGCTTACACTAATTTTAATTCGCCGCTCAGGGCATAAAACAAATAGGTCTTCACCTGCCGATAGCCCATAGCCAGCAACAAATTGCGGTAGCCATGCACCTGTCGGATGTGTGCCTTGCTCTCCTTTGAGGTGAACTTATAGTCGATCACTGTCACCTCCGAACCTGAGATCAGTACCTTATCCGGCCGGTAGCTCTTCCCGTCGATGTCGATGATGCTTTTTTCATTGACCGTCTCCTTGCTGCTGCGCAGCAGCTCCTGAAGCTCCAGGTGTTGCATCACATGATATACCTGCTGCTTCAGGCCGCCAAGTTCATCTACCTTGAAATAGCCCTCATTGAGCATGGTATTCAGAACGGCCTCTGCCTCCACCAGATCCGCAGCACGTGCCAGCACCTCATGCAGTATGCTGCCATGACGGCCGGCTTCATTGCCGGTCAGCAACTCCAGCTCACGCCTTTTCAGGTCATTGTTAAACACCTCACTGAGCCTGCCCGAAGTCGGATATTCATGCAGGTTCAGCAACTCCGGCCGATTGGCTGCCACACTGGGCGGCCCCTTCTTTTTCAGCACGGGGTCATCGATCAGAAATGCTCCATCTTCATTGAGTTGCTCGCCTAGTGTGAGCGACAGCAGGTCGCCGATGGTGCTCACCGTATCTGTTTTTTTCCCCGGACAGGTCATGTACAGGTATTCCTTTGTCCTGGTCGTCGCGACATATAACATGTTCAGCGAGTCCATATTGTTATAGAGCAGTTCCTCGTAATAAGGGATGGCTACTGCCGACTGAGCCAGGTCTTTGTTATATTTCAGGGGGATGCTCTGCAGCTGGTGGTATGGCGTATTCGCGGCAGGCACCCAGAAGATGCTGTTGGCCTTGCCATTGATATCCCAGTTGCAGAAGGGCACCATCACCACCTTAAAGGCGAGGCCCTTGGATTTGTGGATGGTGATGACCTGTACCGCATCGGTACTTTCCGAAGAGGGCAAGGTCTTCCTTCTTCCCTCCTCCTCCCAATAGCTGAGAAAGGAGGTAATCCCCTTTTCGCCCTGCCGTGCAAAGTTCCCCGCAAGGTCGCGCAGTGCAAACAGGTAAGGCAGGTGTGCAGACTGCGAGGGCTGGTCGAGGCCATAGGCACCGATCATCTTCTCCAGCAACTCCGGCAAGGGCTGCTGCATCCAGCTTTTCCAGTGCTCACAAAGTACAGCAGGCAGGATGCCCGACAGCTCATGGAGGCCTTTCTCTTTCAGGTCAAACCAATGCACCGGAATGACCTGCTCCCCCTTCAGCTGCGCATAGAGGCTGATGCAGTTTGCCTTATACAAAGCAGTATTGTTGGGCAGTCCGGCCATCACCATTAATGTGTTAATGATGATCTTCACTGCGGTATTATTTTCAATGAGCAACGCTTCCCCGGAGATCACATTGATCTGGTTTTCCATCAGTGCATCTACCACCGCAACAGCCTCTGCATTGGAACGCACCAGCACACAGGCATCTCCTGCCTGATAACGCTGCTCCTCAACAATCAGCCGCTTCAGGGTAAGCACCATCCTGCGGATGGCCTCAGCCTTAAAGCCCGACCTGCCCAGGCTGGCCCCCTCGGCATCAGTACTAACGACACTAATGTCGATACATCCTCCTTCAGCTGTTTTTGGCGTCAGCTGCTGCTCCGCCTCCTGGTAAACGTCGGTGATGATCCTGTCAAAACCCCGCTCCTGCCACCATTGCTGCAATGCGGCATTCGCCGACTGCCCCTCAATGGCCTCATTCAGGCGACGTTGCATCAGCAGGGGCAATGCCTTAAAAAGCATATTGTTGAACCGTATGATGTTCTCCGTGCTACGGTAGTTCTCCTCCAGACTGGCGGCAGTAACATACAGCTCGCCAATGTCTTTTTTTGCCTGCTGATGGAGGATGTTCCAGTCGCCATTCCGCCAGCGGTAGATCGACTGCTTCACATCCCCGACAATGAGGTGGTCGATCAGGCGGCCGTTTGCCTCCGCCATGGCGTTCCTCAGCAATGGCCTGAAGTTGCCCCACTGGTTGGCGGAAGTATCCTGGAATTCGTCAAACAGGAAATGGCGGTATCTGCTGCCGGTCTTCTCCCAGATGAAAGCCGGGTTGCTATCATCACTTCCTGTGATGCCCTTCAGCAGGTTCTGTGCATCACTGATCAGCAGGTTGCCGCTCTCCTGACGGTAGGTCTTGAGCAGCACGGCCATTTCCTGCATCAGGCGCAGGTAGTATAAATTTTTGTTGAAAGCCTGTGCCAGGATATAGGCAGGAAGCTCTGCCACGTAGGTATCGCGTAATTTAGCGAGCAAAGGGTTAAGGTTGCCGTAAAGACCCGGATCGGCGCCCGGTTTGAACCACTCTTCAGGCTCATTAATCAGTTTCGCCAGGCTCTCGATTTTAGAGAAATCGCCATCGGCCACTTTCTGAATGGCGAGGAGTGGGGAGCGCGACTTCCCCTTAAGCTGATCCGGGCTGATGTCCGCAGCCTCAAAGACGGTCAGCGCCCGCAAGGCAAGCTCTTTAATGTTGCGCTCAAAAAAAGAAACCTGTTCTTTGGTAGCCTTGCTGTATTCCGCAAACAACACATTCAGGTCGCTATGCTGGATGAGTTCCTGTATCGCCTGGTCGAAGGGCTGATAACGTTCCTTAAAAAGCTCCCCGGCAAGGTCCGTCAGCTCGGTACGGTAATTCCAGCTGATGTTATTGCTGATCCGGTCTAAAGCAAGATCAATGATCCACTGCAACAGGGCAGGGTTGTTGTCCATCTGCTCGTCGAGGCGGTCTGCCAGTTCATTTTTCACCTTGTCGAAGTTCATCTCCAAGGCATAACCGGAGTCCAGCCCCAGCTCAAAGGCAAAACCACGGATGACTTTCTGCACAAAGCCGTCGATGGTACTTACCGAAAAACGACTGTAGTCGTGCAGAATCCGCTTGTAAATGCGCGCCGATTTCTCCTGCAGCTCCTGCCTGTCCAGGTCCGGATGGCCCTTCAGCACCAGCAAACGATAATCCTCCACCTCCTCTGCAGCGGTAGCAAAACCGCGGAGCACTTCCATAATCCGCGTTTTCATCTCTTCGGTAGCCTTATTGGTAAAGGTCACCGCCAGGATCTCACGGTACTTGGTTTCTCCCGACAGCAGGATGGTCAAATAATGAGCGGTAAGACTGAATGTTTTACCCGATCCTGCAGAAGCTTGAAGTATTTTTAGAGGCTGTAGAGGCATCATGTAAAGCTAAAACAATATTCAGATTACACAAAACCATCCATTGTTTCTTATTTTCGTATTTCATTCGCCATTAAACAGCAATCCTATGAAACGAATCGCACTGATATTGTTCGCCTGCATCGCCCTCGCAGGATCTTCCTATGCACAAACAGCAAAGGAAACAGTAAAATTATATAACCCTGAGGCTAATGCCAAAGCAGACATTGCCAAAGCGGTAGCGAAAGCAAAAAAAGAGGGTAAACATGTGTTCATCCAGGTAGGTGGGAACTGGTGCCCATGGTGCATCGCCTTCCATAAACTGGTAGATGCCACGCCTGAGCTGAAAACTTTACTGAACGACAACTACGAGACCGTACTCCTCAACTACAGTAAGGAAAATAAAAATGAGGCCGTCATGGCTGAACTGGGCTACCCCGGTCGTTTTGGCTACCCAGTATTTGTCATCCTAGATGGTAATGGCCAGCGCCTGCATACGCAAAACTCAGCCTACCTCGAAGAAGGAAAAGGTCATAGTGTAAAAAAGGTAACAGAGTTTCTCACAGGATGGGCTCCCGCAGCATTGAAACCGGAGAATAACAAATAGTTATTCTCCGCTATAATTTTAAATAAGCGTAATCCTTGTAGACAAGTTAATCCTTGTAAATAAGCTTACTCCCCATCGCCGTACTTAAAGAAGGTATTCACGGTAACAGGCAGCCTTCCTGTGGCAATCAGTTGATTTTTGATCACCGATGCCGCAGCATGCTGCATAAAATCTTCTTTCTGATAGGCCACCAGCAGCCCTTTGCTTTTTTCCAGGCCCGGCAGTGTGGCCAGGTTATACGGGTTTGCAAAAAGTGCGAACATCGCATTCTTAGTCGCCATATTTTTCAGGAAAGCCTTCAGGTCTGCACTCAGCACCATTCCGTTTGACGGGCGGCTCCGCGTATCATGGATGCCAATCACCACCTGATCAAAAGCATCAATCTCACGAACTACCTTTGCAATGGTGTTGGCATTGGCATTTTTGTCTATGGAATAAAACACGGAATTTGGATAATGGCTACCCAGGTCGCGCTGGAAGGTGGTAACTTCTGGAGTCCCCACACTGATGATCACCGTTCTGCGCAGGGGCGAAAAGCTTCTGACATGCGACTGCCCGCCTTTGAGCATGGTCATGGATGCATTGGCGAGCTCTTGCACCAGGGCATAACTCTCCGGTCTGTTCACACCTGCAAAAACATTATGCTCATTAATGGTATCCTTTACACTTAAACCAGCCCAATATTTAGCCGTCAGCACCTTACGGACACTGGCGTCAATCTGGTCCATGCTGATCCGACCCTCGGCAACAGCCTTGCGCACCAGCTTTACCGCACGCGCGCTATTTTCGGAAAGCTCCAGGATGTCGTTGCCGGCAATCAGCCCCATCACATCCGCTTCTCCATCTTTAAAAAACTTGACCACACCCTTCATCTCCATGGCATCGGAAATTACCAGTCCTTTAAATCCAAGCTGCTCCTTCAGGATGCCCGTAACAATGGGTTTTGATAAGGTCGATGGCATATTGGGCGTCGGATCAAGCTTTGGAATATTCATATGCGCCACCATCACGCCGGCAGCTCCAGCATTGATCAGCTCCTTAAAAGGATAAATTTCCAGGCTGTCCAGGCGCGCTTTTGTATAAGGGAGCACAGGAAGATCATAGTGTGAATCTACATCCGTATCCCCATGACCCGGAAAGTGTTTAATGCTCACCAACAGGCCACCATCCTGCATCCCTTTCATATAAGATGCCGACTTACGGGCCACATTATATTTGTCTTCTCCAAAAGAGCGGTAATTGATTACCGGATTTTTGGGATTGTTGTTTACATCCACATCCGGTGCCAGATTCATGTGCATGCCAATCCTTTGGTAGTCCTTAGCCACTTCCCGCCCCATACGATACAGCAGCTCTTGGTTCTGAATGGCACCAAGCGACATCTGATAGGGATAAGAAATCGTGCTGTCGAGTCGCATGCCCAGCCCCCACTCCCCATCGGAAGTAACCAGCAATGGGGTACGCGCCAACTTTTGATACCTGTTGGTCAGGATCGCCTGCCTGCCCGGCCCTCCCTGGAAGAATACCAGTCCGCCGATGCGTTCTCTCCGCACCACACGTGCTACAGAATCTTCATAGGCCTGACCAAGATTGGTATGTGCCCTGACAAAAAACAGCTGGGCAATCTTTCCACGTTTACTCAGCTTATTGAAAACTGAGTCCACCCATTCATTGGGGCGCTCCAGAGATTGCAGATAGGATGTTTTTGGGGCCTGCGCCCGCTGTGCTGTAGCGGTATATACTGCAGTAAGCATCAGCAGCGAGGTGGTGATGGTATGTTTAAGCTTCATTCAATGATGGTCTTGTTCAGGTGGACTGCCCTGAGGTGCGCAGCCCATCAAAGTTAAATAATATCAGCTGCTTTCCAATCCGCAGTATACATTCGAGAAATCTTTCTTTTCCAGGTCGCTTTTATGGATCACAAAGTAGATCTCCCCGGCGTCCCAAAAGTTAAAGCCGGTATTTCGATCGGAACTGACGCACAGGAGCACTGTCCATTCGTCAGGATCCCCCTTTTTATCGTCTACAGCTTCCATCTCCGGCGTGCCGTGCTGCTTGAATACATAAGAGTTTATCGTATGAACAGGATCTACGGAATGACCCTTTAAGCGGCTTTCCAGTTCTTCCGTTTCATCGTACAATTCTTCGAGCTCCGATAGCTCCGGGTATAAACTTCTGGCATTGTAGAGGTTGGGGATGCTGGCGTATTTTCCAGATTCCGCCCTAAAAGGGGTATAGATGCCATTGTCATCGTAAATAAACTCCGGATCGATATCCAATGCCGCGGCGGACTGTAGATCCTTATCCTCGACATCGTAATACCATACCTGCGGCCCCATCTCTTCCTGATCTTTGATAAAAAAATAAAGTATGCCCTTCCTGGGCAGGTAATCCTGCAGATGGGCAACATCCGCACAATTGATTTGCGCGATGAACTGCAGTCCCTGTTCATTTCCATCAGCGTCAGTAAAGAAAGGATAATTTACACCAGCAGGTAAGTCTGGCAGCCCCCCAAAACGGTGGTTTCCTTTTTCCGAGTAATCGTCTTCAGTTGTTGTCGCCAGCGCCACTGATTTACGGCTACGGTCGACTAGTCCTTCTTTGAACCTTGATAACCCTGAACCCTCAATCCCGGCTTCCAGTATCTTCAGCAACTCAGAATCCTGCTTCGCATAAAAGCGTTGATCATCATAAGCAACTGTTCCAAGACCATCAGCACCCTTATAAGTATAATCCAGCAGGCTTCTTTTCTTTTCCAGCTCCAGGTATAACCTCGGGATCTTATCCAGTCCGGCAGGCAGTTGTTTCAGTGGATTCTCCTCAATATTCAGATATTTTAAACGCAGCACCGATTCGGGTACTGAGCTCAGCTGGTTGCCTGACAGCACCAGGGTGTCCAGTCGCGGAGGTAATGCCTGGTGAATGGAGCCCAGTTGATTGCCGCTGAGGTAGAGGTTCTTCAATACCGGCAGCTGCAAGATATACGGATGGATCCCTTCTACCTGACTGCCGGACAAACGTATGGTTTCCAGCTTTTTCAGATCGCCCAGCCATTTTGGAAGACTGTCCAGCGCCGTAACGCCGGTCAGCGACAACTCTGTCAGCTCCCCGAAACGTTTTATTGCGACAGGTACCTCTTTAAAGTCGCCGGCCTGCTTGCTGTCGCCCGGAAAGTCAATGGACAACATCCGAAGATGGGTCAATGGCTGAAGGGTTTCATGGATCAACCCGGGATAAGGATCTTTCAGCCATAGCTGATGTACTATGGCTGGTTTAGCAGTGTCGACCTCCTGTTCTGAGAGAAAGCGATATTTTGTCCAGTCCAGCTGATCTGTAGGCAGCTTTACCGCCAGGCGCACCGGGTATTCATTGAAATAGCCATTGATGCCCAGCCAGCCATCTTCCAGCGTCACCTCTGCGCTGAGCTCCTGCAAATAATGAAAACCTCCTTTCCATAAGTAGGACAAATAGGTGTTTTCTTTTTCTTTCTCAAATGAAAACCTGCCGGTGGGTATCCCAGCATTGTAAATGCCCTTAAAATAAAACTGAAGGTAGACCTTTCTGTCCTCATAATCGTTGATGAGGTCACTTTGTTCCTGATCCATGTCATCAGGTGCCAGCCCGTCGATCCTCACATACAAGGCACCGTCGCCATCTGAAATGGAGAGTTCAGGCTGCGCGGTAAGGACAAAAGTATGATCACCAATTTGCCAGTGCTCCCTGCCATCTGCCGGAACGGCAAAAGACTCGACCTCCTTTTTTTCTTCCGTGGCGGATGTTGTCGTATCGGTCTGGTATTTGGAAAAAAGGGCCTCAATTGCTTCCTGCTGTTTCTTCCATGCCTCCGCAGGGTTGCCGAAATACTGAAGGCTTTCGAATATTTTATCAAACAATGGCTCATAAAATTCTCGTGAGACACTTTCACAATCACCGATAAAGGTGTAGCAGAACTGACTGCTGACAGGCAACACACCGAAATAGTAGAAATATCCTTCGGGCGACTTCACCGTTCTGATCTCAGCCCGGGCACCGGCAACGGGTAATGTTTTGTCTGCGATCAGGTCCACAATACCGCGTTGCTCCAGACAGCTTGCTCTAAATTTTGCAGGAAGGTCATCTCCTTTGTATTTGTCGTAGAAACTGAGCTCCTGTAAGCCGACATTAATATAAGAAAGGTAGTCGTTATCTTTTCTGTGTTCGGCCTGAATGCTTTCCCATGAAATGCGGATATGCTCATATAAAGTAGGAAAACTGACGCTGAGTGTTTCTGTGGAAGTAGTTTGCATCGGATCTTATCTTATCATCAGGAATTTAATTCATTACTGCAGATCTTAACAAAAAAAGGCCGGAATTGATTCCGAAAATAGCATTTTTCGGATGACAATAGCAACCCGGCCGGTATTCTCCCATAAAAAAAGGGTGCTCCCCAGGCTTCAATAGCCGGAAGCACCCTCTCCAAAGGTAATGTGATTAAAACTTTAGTCCCAGACCAACAGAGAACACCTGGTTTCTATATTCAGGAGTTTCTCTTGATCCGTCTTCATTATTTTTCTGGAAGTCCAGGGCATAACGGCCATGGATGTCTACTTTGTCATTAATGTCATATCTGAAACCAATCAGACCACCTACGAGGCTTTTCTTAAAGCGGTCTGACTTATCTTCAATGATGGTTTCCTCAACAGTACCGAAACCGCTGTCAAACTTATTGTTCGTTTTAGTCAGGAAAGATACCTGAGGACCTGCAACCAGGTTCAATCCACTTCCACCAAGATTGATTGTTGCAAGGATTGGAATATCGATGAAGTGTGTGGTCTGCGTGAAGTTACCAAAAGCCGTTTCTGCTTTGTAACCTTTTGTAGCATACAACAACTCCGGCGTAAATGCCAGTCCGGTAATCAATGGAATATCCAATGTAATACCGGCATTGAAACCAGGATTTACTTTAGTATCAAAATCATTGTTTCCATCACCTTTAATGATGTCAGGAATGTTTAAACCTGCTTTAACACCCAACCTAATTGGGCTCTGTGCGCTTGCAGCAGTTGCTGCGAAAAGGCCGATGGCCAAAATAATTATCTTTTTCATGTTGTGTAGTTTTATAAACAGCAACATGAAAGAAATGTGCCAATCCGCTTTAGGACGAAGCTCAAACTCGTTGTTGCAACACACAAAACACCGATTAACAGCTCATAAAACAATTATTCTTAAATTTTGTGGCTACCGCTAACCGGCCATATCAGCTGCCAAAAAATGTATCAAATTTGATACAAAGGCAGTCGGCAGACGCTGGTTTGAGAATAACATCAGACAAATAATAAGGTCAGGCAAACAAATATTACACTGATACCAGCGAATACTAAACAGGGCTTTAACTATCGGAAAGTATACTGACCTTTAGATTATAACAATTGATCAGCAGAAATTAACTATCTAAATACATCAACAATGAACACTAGAGAATTGACCTACAGAAGTGACTATGGTCTTTATGGGGCGATCGTCGGGGTGATCGGCATCGCAGGCATGGGTTTTAGCGCCGTCAATAGAATTGAGCAGATCCGCTACAGGAACATCCGCCTGGATTTCCTTCCTTACCCATGGCCAAATGTAATCCTCTTCGGTATAGGCTTGTTTCTACTGTTGCTGACCATCCACAATCTACTGAAAACAAAAGCCTTCAACAGCAATCAAAAGAAAATTGTCCTTGGCGATCAAAGTTTCCGCTTTACCCGGGTGGAGGGTTACAAGGGAGTGCTCACAGAGGTGAACTATCATACCATCACCGCTGTGGACATCAATACCGAGTCTGACGAAGAGGAAATCAACATTCATGCTCCTTCAATGGGACTAAAATATGCCTTTGATGCCGACGACTTTCTTTCGAAAAGCGACTACCAGAGTTTTGTGGAGGAGATCAAAAGAAAAGCAGATCAGGCAACCATCAAGATATCATCCTAAACCTCTAATACATCTCCCTATGTCTAACGCCAGTTTTTTTAAAAAAATGAGCTCGCTGTTTACAGCACTCTCCGGCAAAAAATACCGTACAGATACTGCCGCTCAAGCGCTCAGCCCACAGCAGCAAACCGCACTATGGAGTGGCGCCAACATGAGCCTCGACGGCATCATCGGCATTGCCGAAGACCTGATGAAAGACAGCCCCTGGACACAACATAGACTCTCGTAGATTAACCCCTCCCCTAATGAACCGAAAAGCCTGCAGATCATATTGATTGCAGGCTTTCGGCGTTGATATCACCCCCCGGAGATCACCACCGTAAACGGTTAAATAATTGATATTGCAAAACTATTGCTTCAAAAAGAATCAATGGTAAGCAGTATTTTTATAATCTGCAAATTTTCTATGCTTTTTGTCTAAATACTTTCTATTTTAGGGGGCAATGCAATACCTCATAGAACGTAGCAAAGAGGCCTGGGCCAAGTTTTTACCACACATCTCCATAGACAGTGTGGTATTTGGTTTCCATGAGGGAGAGATCAAAGTCCTGTTGCTAAAAATGAAGGACGCTACGAAGTGGCAGCTTCCAGGTGGCTACCTGCTAAAAGAAGAAGACCTGGATGCAGCTGCGTATAGAGTTTTAAAGGAACGCAGCGGTGCCGACAAAGTCTTTCTGCATCAGTTTGGCGTAATGGGTGCGCCCAATCGTTCGCAAGGTTTTTTTGAAGATCATGAGGATGGTTTGTGGAACAAACAGCGTTTCCTTACCGTCGGTTATTATGCTTTAGTAGACAATACAGAGATTAAGGCTGTTCCGGATGACATTTCCGACTTCTGCGAGTGGAAGCAGTTGAATGAGCTTCCGGAGATGGCGATGGACCATGGAGAGATCATTGACAAGGCGCTGGAAGCGCTGCGGTTGCATCTAAACTATAAACCCATTGGATACAACCTGCTTCCTTCGGCGTTTACCATGCCTGAGCTGCAGAAGCTCTATGAGACCATTCTGAATAAAAAGCTGAACAGGGGCAATTTCTACCGGAAGATGACTTCTTTTAACATCCTGAAGAAACTCGATGAAACCAGACGCGGGGGCGCACATAAAGCACCCAACCTCTATGAGTTTGACGTTGATAAATACAATGCCGCGCTAAAAGATGGCCTTCAACCACTTTGGTAGGTTTTCGCAGAAGATAGCTACAACCTGTCCGTTTCAGATTTCAATCCCGATTCCTTATCCTTTGGCGCTTTTATTTTGGCGTTTCCAAGGTTATAACTGAAGTTGAGTTTCACCTGACGTGATTCTACATAACCATAGTTCCTGATGTAATAACCGCTGTAGTAGCTGGTGGCATCCCACGTGTTGCCCAGGAAAACATCTGTAAATGACAGTCCGACTTTAGCCTGGTCATTCATAAAACCTCGCTGGAAGCCAATATCTACCTGACTGTTGTGCCGGGAGATATCATTTGCCCCACCCAGTCGTTTTGTATTAAAAACTGTTGCCAGTTCCGCTTTGATCTGCCATGGCAAACGTATGGTCTGCTGAACGTTGAGACTTCCCGCTACTCTTTTCAAATTGAAATGCCGATTATCATCAAAAGCGATCTCATTGTGTTTGTAATACATCAGTGCATTGATGCTAAGCTCCCAGGCATCTATTAACCTGATCTGCTGAATCAGGTTGAGCGCAACCTGCTGTTGAGTTCCGAGGTTTCTGGGCTGCATGACCACCTTATCTGCTCCAAGGGTGTCTGTGATCTGGGCGAAATAATCGCCAATGCGTGAAAATGACAAGTCAAAAATTGTCTTTTTGAGCTGATACTGCAGGGAGATGCGCTGGGTCTTTTGCGGCAGCAGGTAAGCATTTCCTTTAAGGGAAGATATGCCGTCGAGTGGCTGATCAAAGGGATTGAGGTCCTGATAAGCAGGTCTGTCAATCCTTCTGCCATAGATGAGTGACAATCGTTGTTCTTCATCAATTTTCAGCTCCAGCGCAATTGACGGAAAGCCATTGAGGTAGTTCCTTTTGATCTCCCCGTTCTGCTGCCCCTGGTTTTGTGCGGTGATCAATGTTCCCGTAGCATTGGTCTGTTCAAGGCGCATGCCTGCCTGCAGGGACAAATTGTTGCCGAGCTGATGTTCATACTGAACATAACTGCTGAAGATGCGCTCCTTAAAATTAAAGTCATTTGAACCGGCCTGATCCAGCTCCTCGCTATCTCCAGTCAGACGGTATAAGTCGAAAAGATTTCCCGAGATGACACTTGAATATTTCAGGCCGAGCGACAGCTTCCCAGCCCCCAGTTTCTGCTCATAACCTCCTGAGAAAGCATAAAGGTCAATATCTCTGCCTGTCAGAATCCTATTGCTGTTTCTTTCCGCCACCGAACCATCGGGCAGGTAGTATGTGTTTGGCTGTAAATTGCCGGTACCAGACCTGAAGGTACCATAATCCAGGTCGAGCTGGAACCGCGTGCCAAGCGTATCTTCATAGCGATAGTTGAGGTTGGTATTGTATCTTTTTGATGACTGATGATAATAATCACTTTCCGAGAACAGCGTATTCTTCAGCAAGCCCGTAGTGAGGTCACTGATGGCGGTATTTGTATAGATTGATCCACCACCAAAGAGAAAATTACCGGTCAGCTGGCCACCGATGCTGTGTCGGTCGTTCAGTTGGTAATCCAGTCCAAGACCAGAAGCAATGGATTGACGTTTGTCGGTATCCTTAGACCAGCCACGGTAAGCCGTACCAGATTCATCACGATCCATACCATACCGAAGGCCGAAGTTGCCGACATTGTGACTATAATTACCAAAAACATTGAGTTTCTTTTGCCGGTAGTTGAAGGATAACGCACTGTTGTTTTTCAAGCTGAAGCCATAACCGAGACCTGTACTGAAAGTGCCATTCCAACCTTCGTTTTCATTCTTCTTCAGCACGATATTGATGATCCCTCCCGAACCAGCTGCATCGTATTGTGCCGAGGGATTGTTGAGTACCTCTATGGACTTCACATTGGTGGCAGGCAGGGATTTCAACAGATCGGCAAGCTCGGCAGGCTGCATATAGGTTTGCTTACCATTCAGAAGCACCAAGGCCCCTTCCCTTCCAGCAATGCCGATGACATTGTCGCTGGACACAACGACTCCAGGTGCCTTACGCAGTACCTCCAGCACATTTGATCCCTGGGCATTAATGCCAGCAGCAACATTATAGATGATCTTGCCGCCGGTAGCCTGTATCAATGGAGGCGTACGCTGTCCTTTTACGCTGACCTCCGACAAGTCCTTTCCATCTCTCAGCACAATAGGATCGAGGTTGAGGTTTCCAGAAACCAGGATGGTATCGCTTTCATAAACATTAAATCCCACATAGCTTATCAGCAAGCGAAGCGTCATTTTTCCCAGCACCACCGAAAACCTCCCTTCCCGATCTGTGACAGCTTTCTGGAAAATCTTCCCATTACGCATATCGATGAGGCTAACTGAAGCGCCCGGTAAGGGCTGATTTTTTTGATCCATTACCAGTCCACGGAGTGCAAAGGGCGCCGGATTCTGTGCAAGGGCAGACTTTGTCCACATCATGATAAACACTACCAATAACAATCGACAGCATTTTTGCCAGGTATTCATTTTTGTCATTCTGAACGGCAGTAATTTGAGTGTTTTATAAAAGTGCAATACTAAGCAAACTAATTTACTATAAATGAAAGAAATGAGATATATGACCTATATCAGGAAGCATCCAAGACCGGCTTAAGTTCGATCACTGAAGCTATCCAACCTACATCAAATCCGCATATACTCCACGTTTATACCACATTTTCTAAGCAAAAGGTAGACTGGATATGCGGTTGATGTAAATTACATTTGCATCGTATAGGAAGTTATATTTAACTTAGTATAAAGTTAATCGCTAATTACAATTAATGAACTCATGGCAAGAATAGTAGGAGAAAATATTATAGGCGCCGTTGGACCAGTGGTTTTCAGTGAACACCGTGGGGTCAATACACTAAGAGCCAAAAACGGTCCAAAAGCAGGTAAGCAAACCGAGCAAACTAAAAATTCCGCCAGTCTGTTCGGTGATGCCAGCAAGTTTGCAGCCCAGATCCGTTATCAGCTGGACGGTTCGCTGCATTTCATACCAGACGGCGAAATGGTCAACCGCTTAAACCGGCAGATGGGCATCATTTTAAGGAGGCATTGCGACAAGGACACGCTGAACTATGATTTTCATGCACGCTCATTTAAGTCGTTGGTGGGCTTTGAATTCAATATGAAATCTCAGCTGAAGGAGCTGTTATGGACACTTCCGGATACACGCTTGCTGAACGGCAAACTTCGTGTCACACTTCCTCAGATCGACATCAAAAAGGATCTTTATTTCCCGGATAATGCCAATTCCTGCACGGTTTTCCTCAATATCCAATGCAGTGCGCTGAAAGATAAATACGAAAAAATACCGACCTATGAGATGAGCCCCATTCTTGAGATCTCAAAGGAAGATACTCATACCATAGCACAGGAATGGACTTTTGACGTTCCTGAAGGCTGTTACTGCATCACTTCCATTGCGCTCAACTACCACTACAAATGGCCCAGATACCAGCTGTCGGTAAACTCACCGGAGATGAGCCCTGCCATGATCTGCGATTTCAGTGTTAACCCTGGCACATTTGCGGGGAAACCCGACAAAACCTGGTGGGAGGGACAGTTCTACTTCGAAGACAAAGCACCCAAACCAGCCAAAACTAAAGCCAAAAAGAACAGTTATATTGTGCTCTCAGATGATGATATACAGGCCGGTGCCGAACAAACAAACAATACCATTTCAGCCCCTCAGCCAGAAACAGCCCCCTACTGCCTGAGTGCAGCCCTGGATGGAAACAACCCCTTCCTCACGTTTACCTCAGCAGGAAACCATTCGGGCCCTGCAGGCACAACTAACGCAGCTAGCGGACAAACTGCAGATCCACAGGGGCAAGAACCTGAATTGATTACCAATAATGTCCAGTCACCAACAATACCGGAGGCAAATCAGACCAGATCATCAACAAAACCGGCTTTGGCATCGCCCTGGTACCCTGCAAAAAACATCAGTATTAAAATCCCAAATCCCAAACAATCAGGTCAAACACCTCCCGCTAACCATCAGGATCAAAGCAAGCATAAGGAAGAAGATGGTTGATCCAGAATCCAGGCGCTCAGAAATGGACGGCCCGATAATGTTTAAAGTAAACCCTTCGGATGGAGTCGGATGGAGAGAGATGGTTTAAGGCGCAGAAAGAAATTTAATTTGCTTTGAAGACGTGCAAATCTTTGCCCTTCAGCAAAGATTTGGGTCTGAAAAGGAATTTAAATTTTTTTCAATACAGGAACTTTCAAACGAACTACCTAAATTGCTTTGAAACAATGAGAGATCAGCCAGGTTATCTTTTAGAGGTCAATTTTGACATACCGCAGGAACTGAGGCAGTCCTACCCTTACAACTTGCCTGTACTTCGCACATTGAAGACCCTAAAATTCCATCCCAGTGTTACTTATATCATTGGAGAAAATGGACTGGGGAAATCGACATTGATGGAGGCCATTGCGGTTTACCTTGGCTTTAATCCCGAAGGCGGCAGTAAAAACTTTAATTTCAATACCTATGCATCCCATTCAGCCCTGCATGAACACATCAGGGTAGCCAAAAGTCACCGGCGGATCTCCGATGGTTTCTTTCTCCGTGGGGAGAGTTTTTACAACCTCGCCTCCGAAATTGAGGCTTTGGACAAAGGATCATCCTATGGCGGCAAGGTAATCGATTCTTACGGAGGGATCTCCCTGCATGAGCTGTCACACGGGGAATCCTTCTGGGCTTTATTCATGAACCGGTTTAGTGGAAGCGGGATTTACCTGCTCGATGAGCCCGAATCTGCCTTATCAGTACAACGTCAGATGGCGATGTTGTCCCGCATTCACCAATTGGTTGGCAAAGGTGCACAGTTTCTCATTGCCACACACTCGCCGATTTTACTTGCTTATCCCGACTCCATCATCTACCAGTTGAGTACGGAAGGAATTGAACATAAAAAGTATCAGGAGACCGAGTTGTTTTCAATATCCAAGGCATTTATAAACGACCCGGACCGCATGTTATCCATACTTCTGCAACAATCAGACGATTAGAAAAACTTTCTTTTGATTCAGTTTGTAGTAATTATTGATTTTCATCAATTGCTATAAATGTAAGTATTATGGAAAATGAGAACAAGATACTGATTGCCGAATTAGAAAAGCTACTAAAAGGCGGGGGTGCTCACGTTGGATTGAAGGACGCTATTGCCGACCTGGACCTGGCCTTGGTGGGCGAGCAGCCACATGGCTTACCTTACAGCATCTGGCAGCTGGTAGAACACATCCGCATTGCGCAGTGGGATATGCTGGAATTTTGCAAAGATGGAAACCATCAATCCCCAAAATGGCCGGATGAATACTGGCCAAAGGAGACTGCTCCGGCAGATGCGGCCGCCTGGGAAAAAAGCTTACGACAGATCGATGATGACCTGGAAGAGTTCAGGACGCTCCTCCACAGTAGCAACCTATACAAACCGATCCCCCATGGTGACGGCCAGACGGTACTGCGTGAGGCACTTCAAATCGCCGACCACACCGCATATCACATTTCAGAAATTATTGTTATCAGGCGCCTCTTAGGGGCCTGGAAGTCCTGAGCACTGTAAGTCTCCATCAGCAATTACAATTCAATTCTCTACAATTCATTTCTATTTGCTCATCATAAAAACACCAGATCATGTTTAAAAACAGCAAAGCATTCAGCGGATTTTCCGTTGATCATATTCAGAAGGCAAAAGCATTTTACCGCGACATCCTCGGCCTAGAAGTAGAAGACAGCCCAATGGGCGTACTTCAGGTACACCTTGCAGGTTCCAGCGACCTGTTGATTTACCCGAAGGAGAACCATGAGCCGGCGACATTTACCGTGCTTAACTTTCCGGTAGATAATGTGGATGACGCTGTAAGGGAACTCACTGAAAAGGGTGTTCATTTTGAACATTACGACGAACCCGGCATTAAAACCGATGACAAAGGTATTGCCCGGGGAGAAGGCCACGCTATTGCCTGGTTTAGAGATCCTGCAGGGAATATATTATCAGTGATCCAGGAACCATTATCATAAAGGCGAAATGACTACTTCTGTCCTACTGCACCCAGATGTGTGTATTTAAACCCCTGGCTCAGCTTCAGGCCATAACCCATTACGCGGTCAAGGCTGCTGTGTCCAAGTAAAATCAGCCCTGCCAGTTCCAGAAAAGGTTGCTGTGTCAGCAATCCAATTCCTGCCACCACTACCGCGATGAGCTGATGGTGAAAGATGTTGTAGGTAATGGCTCCAACCTTATTGTTCAGTAAGTAGCCAAACATACTGATATCCGGTGCCAGAAATAATAATATCCATACCCACCATGTGAAGCTAATGGGCAAAAGATTGATCAATGTTATTGAAATCAGAAATGGGACGATGGTCTCAACCTGAATGAGCTTTTTCATATTTGTTGCTTTTTGATAGTTCAAAGATCAGCCGTCAGCAACTATTAAAACGTTAACAAAAGATAATAAAAAAGAAAGCACATCATTTACTAGTCAGCCGCTTACGGATACGGCTCAGGCTAACAGGAGTAATTCCTAGGTAGTTCGCAATGTAGTGCTGTGGGATTCTTTCGATAATTTTCTTTTTATTTCCTTCTATGAGTTTTACATACCGTTCTTCAGGACTGAGCATCAGCAATTCAGACATCCGTTCTTCCAACCCCATAGCCAGATACTCGGCGAGAATACGTCCGAAGCGCTCCCAGGCATGAGATTCGTCATATAGGGAGACCAATACGTCGTATGGAAAGCTCAATAACCGGCAATCGGTAAGCGCCTCAATTGTCACCAACGATGCCGCGCCGTTAAGCGCACTGAAATAAGAACCTGTCAGGTGGTTTTCGAAGTAGAAGTATGTCGTCTTTTCTTCACCATTGCGGATGTAGTAGTGTCTCATGTTCCCTTCTAGGATAAATCCCAGGTACTGTTCCTTTTTCCCCTCGGTGATCCAGTGTTCTCCTTTTGCTAAGTTGCGATAGGTGACAAAAGGAGATAATAACCCCCAGTCTTCATCATTCAACGGCACAAATCGAGTTAAAGCGGTTCTAAACTTAAGCAGCTCTTTTTCATCCATCAGCGCTAATTTATGAAATTAATGATCATACCTAAAGGCCTGAAAAATAACATGACAGGTTACATTAGAGACGTTTTACTATTATGAAGCCATAATAGATCCGGATTCATATCTTGATAAAACAGACATAGACCATCCACCTATGTATAAAAACTAAGTCAAAAAAAAGCCTTTAGAGATGATCTAAAGGCTTTGTCTACTTTTAATCTGCGGAGAGAGAGGGATTCGAACCCTCGATACCCTTTTGAGGTATACACACTTTCCAGGCGTGCTCCTTCAACCACTCGGACACCTCTCCATTTTGCGGATTGCAAAAGTAGAAAAAAAATTGAATTCTACAGTATATTATTCAATAACTGTGATTTTCAACATATTTGTTTTACCCATCTTCTCCATTGGGATGGCTGCGGTATTGATGATGACATCACCTTTTTTGACCAGTTTGTACTCTTTAAGCAGAGCATTAACGTCCAGAATGGTTTCATCAGTACTCTCAAATTTGTCGTAATAGAAACCCTGAACCCCCCAAACAAGGCTCAAAGTATTTAACAGCGATTTGTTGCTGGTAAAAATATAAGTTAATGCTTTAGGCCTGTGGCTGGAGATTTCAAATGCAGTGTAACCACTTACTGTCATTGAAACGATACCAACAGCGTTGGTCTGTTTGGACAAGAAGGTTGCACTGTCACATAAAGCATCGCTCAGGAAGCTCTCAGACTTAGGCTTAAGGAACTTTTCAGGGTGGAACGGATAATTGTTCACCTCGATGTTCTGAATGATTTTCTGCATGGTCTCGATAACGATCAGCGGAAACTCCCCTACAGAAGTCTCACCGCTCAGCATCACGGCATCAGCACCATCCAATACAGAGTTGGCAACGTCATTCACCTCAGCACGTGTTGGCCTAGGTGTAGTGATCATACTTTCCAGCATCTGCGTAGCGATGATGACCGGTTTAGAAGCCGCACGGCATTTCTGAACGATCATTTTTTGCAGCAAAGGAACTTCTTCCATTGGCATTTCCACTCCGAGGTCACCACGTGCAACCATGATACCATCTGAAACAGCGATGATCTCATCGATATTGGCAATGGCTTCAGGTTTTTCAATTTTGGCAATTACACGGGCGGTTTTGCCTCTTTCTTTGATGATATCTTTTAATTCGGTGATGTCTTCTGCATTTCTCACAAAAGAAAGACCGATCCACTCCACATCATTCTGAAGTACAAACTCCAGGTTTTTGCGGTCTTCGATGGTCAGGGAAGGAATAGAAACTTTAGTGTTTGGCAGGTTTACCCCTTTTCTTGAAGTCAGGATACCACCATGAACAACCTCACAAACCACTTCATCTTCAAAGTTGGTTTCCACGACTCTCATTTGCAGTTTCCCATCATCCAGAAGGATGATTTCACCAGCTTTAACGTCTTTAGGAAAAGTCTCGTAAGTGATGTAGATGCGTTCCTCATTACCGATACACTCTTTGGTAGTAATGATGGTTTTGTTACCGTTAACCAAGTGAATACCACCATCTTTCACCATCCCTATACGTATTTTCGGGCCCTGTAAATCTGCCAGGATACCTACATTGTAGTTGTGTTTTTCATTGAGGTTACGAATGGTGTCAAGCACGACCTGGTGGTCTGCCTGGGAACCGTGAGAGAAGTTAAGTCTGCAAACGTCTAATCCGGCGTTAAACATGCTGTACAAAACTTCAGGCTTAGCTGATGCTGGCCCGAGGGTCGCTACGATTTTTGTTCTGGAATGAAATGGTTTCATCTTGGTTACTTAAAGTTATTGTCCACCAACAAGACGACGGTTTTTGACCTCAAAAACCATTGTTGGCCTCATTATTATTGTTATTTTTATGACTTTGTAGAATCAAATATAGTGTATTTAATACACCTGCAATATAAAATTTACATTACCAAATTTTCCCTGGACCGGAGTTTACGGGGGTCAATTTGCGCAGCAACCTGAATATCAGGCAGTTTATTTAGTCCGGAAAGAATAAAATTAAGGTCTTCTTTATCAATATACTGGTGAATGATCATAAAAAAATCGACCTTATTCATCTCAGGAATCAAAAACCCTTCGGCGTTTCGATTGTTAACGATGTAATATTCAATCTCACCCTGTTCAACGAAGAAATAATACTTGGAGAACGACAGGGGTTCATCATCGTCCATATTGATGTAAACCTCGTGATCCTCAATCTTTTCGAAGTTAAAGCTGAGCTTGGTATTGATTTTATGACAGAGCATATAATCCTTTAAAGAAGCAGTGATTGCAATCAATACGAAATCAAGATCTAACGATAATTTCAGGTAGGTTTTGTTCAAATCACACTTTTTTACGGGATTACAAAATTATAAAACTAATTTTACATTGATGTTCAAAATAAAAACATTAAAATTGGAAGAGAAATAAAAACATTTGAAATGTGTAAATATTTATTTTTCTTTGCACTGAATTATTTAACCATTAAATTATAATCATTATGTCTGATATTGCTTCAAGAGTTAAGGCTATTATCGTTGAAAAATTAGGTGTGGATGAAAACGAAGTTACACCAGAAGCTTCTTTCACTAACGACTTGGGTGCGGATTCTTTAGATACTGTAGAGCTTATTATGGAGTTCGAAAAAGAATTCAATGTAGCGATTCCTGATGATCAGGCTGAAACTATTGGTACTGTTGGTCAAGCAATTGCTTACTTAGAGAAAAACGTTAAGTAAAAATACGGTCTCCGTATAATCCGTATAAATGGAATTAAAAAGAGTAGTAGTTACAGGGTTGGGTGCACTCACTCCAATAGGCAATACTATCCCAGAATTCTGGGATGGTTTGTTAAATGGAGTGAGTGGCGCTGGCCCTATTACAGGTTTTGACACATCAAAGTTCAAGACGAAGTTTGCATGTGAACTTAAGAACTTCAACCCAGAAGATTTTTTAGATAAAAAAGAAGCCCGCAAGTTAGATCCATTTGTTCAATACGCTTTAGTGGCTACAGATGAGGCCGTAAAGGATGGTAATTTTGATTTTTCACAATTAGACACCAACCGTATCGGCGTAATCTGGGGTTCTGGTATTGGCGGTTTTAAAACGTTCCAGGATGAAATGAAGAACTTTTTCCTTGGTGACGGCACGCCGCGCATCAACCCGTTCTTCATTCCTAAAGTAATTATTGACATTGTTCCCGGCCACATTTCCATAAAATATGGTCTTCGGGGCCCGAATTTCGCCACTGTTTCTGCTTGTGCTTCATCTACCAATGCCATGATTGATGCGTATAATTATATTCGTCTGAATATGTGTGACGTGATCATCAGCGGAGGTTCTGAGGCCATCATTAACGAAGCCGGAATTGGAGGATTTAATGCGATGCATGCCCTTTCCACAAGAAATGACGATCCATCAACGGCTTCCAGGCCATTTGACAGAGACAGAGATGGCTTTGTGGCTGGAGAAGGAGCAGGAACCATCATCCTTGAGGAGCTGGAACACGCGAAAAAACGTGGTGCAAAGATTTATGCTGAATTAGTTGGCGGCGGAATGAGTGCTGATGCCAACCATATTACCGCACCTCATCCTCAGGGACTGGGCGCAAGAATGGTCATGACGAATGCATTGAATGACGCAGGTTTAACGACCGGAGACATTGATTACATCAACGTTCATGGTACTTCTACCCCTCTGGGAGACATCTCAGAAAGCAAAGCGATTGTTGACCTGTTTGGCGAAGATGCTTACAAACTTAACATCAGTTCTACAAAATCAATGACTGGTCACCTTTTGGGTGCAGCGGGTGCTGTGGAGGCCATTGCCGCCATCCTTGCTGTCAAAAATGACATAGTGCCACCTACGATCAATCATTTTAATGATGATCCTGAATTCGATCCAAAGCTAAACTTCACGTTCAACAAGGCTCAAAAACGCACCATCCGTGCTGCACAAAGCAACACTTTTGGCTTCGGTGGTCATAATGCATCTGTGATTTTCAAAAAATACGAAGAATAAAGATTAAATATCTGTTAAGGAGACTATCCCGGTAGTCTCCTATAATTTTTGTAAACTGTTTTAATGCCATTATTTGACCTGTATAAGCTTTATTTTTCACCAAATAAAGTATTTATAAAAAAGTTAAAAAACATCTTGGGCTTTGTTCCCGGAAATACCATTTTATATCAAATGGCATTCAGGCACAGGTCTGTGGCGAAAGTTTTAAAAAATGGAAGTAGAAGCAGTAACGAAAGGCTCGAGTTTTTAGGCGATGCCATTCTCGGCTCCGTCGTCGCGGAGCTGTTATTCAAGAACTATCCTTATAAGGAAGAAGGGTTTCTGACGGAAATGCGCTCCAAGATTGTCAACAGGGCAAACCTCAACCAGCTGGCGCGTAAAATGGGCTTCGATCAGCTCATCGTATTCGACCAGAAAACCGTAAACGTTCAGACCAAACATCACTCCATGCTTGGAGATGCATTTGAGGCATTGATCGGTGCCATTTATCTCGACAAAGGATACAACTTCACTAAAGATTTCCTGCTAAAAAGGATCATTAAACCCTATGTTGACATCCATACCCTGGAGTTGACAGAGACAAATTTCAAGAGCAAGCTCATCGAATGGTGTCAGCGTCATGGCAAGGACGTCATTTTTGAGATGGTACAAAACAGCGAAGGAGACAGTCCGAAGCTCTTTACCATCAGCGCCGTAATTGATGGAGAAAGTGTGGGTATTGGCAGGGATTACAATAAAAAGAATGCGGAAAAACTCGCTGCAGAAAAAGCATGCGAAACGCTTACCATCTAATAGTCTTTCAAGACAAAATTACTCTCCGCTATTTCTTCTTCAAAGTATCCGTATATGTTTTATAGGAATCTTTAATGTGTTTGATCGCATCATATTCGGTCCAGTTTTTGGCTTTTTCGTAGTCAGGTCTGTAGTTTAACATGAAATTCTCCAGCTCCTTCCCCTCCAGCCCTGTATTCTTTTTGATCAGTGACTCGTTAAAAAAACCATCAATCTGCGTCTGTTGCAGCTCATTGTTGTAATAATTCCCAAAGCGCCTTGCATTTTTTGGTGTGCGACCAAACAACTCATACACCGCTGTCAGCGGAGAGAATATGTAGGAAAGCAATGGGGGTTTCCCCTGATAAAACGATCCTTTATTTTTGAAGTCTCTTTTTACATCATTCAGCTCGTCCTTTTTCGACTGACCGGTAATCCGTACCTCCCTAAGCGTATTTCCCATCGCCATGTAAACTACCAGGTCTTTGTTACTTGCAACAGGTACTTCCATATCCGAGTATTCTCTTTTCATGACCAAAAGAGTGTCACCTATGCTGGCTTTGATCTCAAAAAGACCAAGGTTGCTGCTCATGACGGTAAAGCCATTCCTTTTATTGACAATCTGTGCGGATTCAAGCCTTGTAGCGCTCCCTTTTTCAATTACTGCGCCCTTCAGCAGGAAGTCCTGCTGCCCAAAAGCAACAGATACCGAACTGAAAATCAGCAAGAAAAACACAAAAAACTTTAGGCAGGAAGGTCTCATGACAGTGAATATTTTTGTAAACTTAACCAATATTTGGCAGGCTATTAAGTTAAAAAACGTTAAATGAGCAGAAGCGGCAAGCTGTGAAAGCCCAGGTACTCTTAAAACAAAGCCATTATAAGTTAGCAATAAAAGGGCCGGAATGTTATTTCGCGCTTATTTAAATGGCTACATTTAATCAATTAACAATAAATGATATCTTTGCACATGATAAAATCAATGACGGGCTTTGGTCTGGCCTCTACCGACGAAGGAAACGTAAAATTTTCCGTGGAGATCAAGTCTCTAAACAGCAAATTTTTAGAACTCAACTTAAAAGTTCCCAGAGCTTTTTCTGATAAGGAACTGCTGTTGCGCAACATTTGCAGTAAGGAAATTGAACGTGGGAAGGTCGGCCTTTCCATCAACATTGATCGTGGTGAAGAGTCGTTGAAGGGTGCAACCATCAATGCAGCACTCCTGACCCGCTATTACAAACAGCTGGAAGCGCTGAATACTGACCTGGGTGCCAACTCCAGTAACCTGCTTCAGGCCGCACTGAACTTCCCAGAGGTGATCAGCTATGCGGAAGAAGAGGTAGACGAAAATGACTGGAACATCTTATACAGCACCTTCAATACCGCATTGGCCAATTTCAACCAGTTTCGCATTACCGAAGGAAATGTCCTTAAGGAAGACCTCGAACTGCGGATCAAAAACATCCTCGGTTTCTTTGCACAGGTGGAGATCCTGGAGCCCCTGCGTGTACCCCAGATCAGAAGCCGGCTGAACCAGTTCCTGGAAGAAAATGTGGGCAAGGTAAATGTTGACCAGAACAGGCTGGAGCAGGAATTGATTTATTATATTGATAAACTGGATATTACAGAAGAAAAAACACGACTGAAAAGTCACTGTGAATATTTTACAGCCACACTGAAAAGTAAAGATGCCAATGGTAAAAAGCTTGGTTTCATCTCCCAGGAAATCGGTCGTGAGATCAATACCATGGGTGCGAAAGCAAACGACGCACAGATACAACAGCTGGTTGTGGGCATGAAAGAAGAACTGGAAAAAATTAAAGAACAACTATTAAACGTTTTATAAGCAAGCATGATACAAGGTAAACTCATTATATTTTCTGCCCCCTCAGGTGCAGGCAAAACCACTATTGTAAAACACTTGCTGAAGAAATTTCCTGAGCTGAGTTTCTCCATCTCTGCAACCACACGTGAAGCCAGGGGTGACGAGCAGCATGAGAAAGACTATTATTTTATCTCTAAAGAATCTTTTCTGCATAAGGTCGCGCACCAGGAGTTCGTAGAATTCGAAGAAGTCTACAACGGCACTTTTTACGGAACCCTCCGTTCCGAGATTGAGCGGATCTGGAATGCAGGTCAGCATGTGATCTTTGACATTGACGTAGAAGGCGGATTGCGTCTGAAGCGCAAATATGAAGAGGATGCCCTTGCCATATTCGTTCAGCCACCTTCTCTGGAGGTCCTGAAGGAACGTCTGACCGGCAGGGGAACTGACAGTCAGGAAAAGCTGCAGGAGCGCTTTATAAAGGCTGAAAAAGAGCTGAATTATGCAGACAAGTTTGACATCATCCTCAAAAACTACGATCTGGAGACGGCCTGCAAGGAAGCAGAGCAACTGATTGGAGATTTCATCAATAAAGGTTAAACCTGCGCAGCAAACTATCCCATGAAAACCGGGTTATTTTTCGGATCATTCAATCCCATCCATACCGGACACCTGATCATTGCCAATTATATGGCGGAGTTTACCGGGCTGAAAGAGGTATGGCTGGTGGTATCGCCACACAATCCGCTGAAGGACAAGGCAGGCCTGACCAATATGTATGACCGGCTGGAGATGGCAAAAATCGCCACTGAAAATGCCGCAAACCTGAAGGTGAGCGACATCGAATTTGGCCTTCCACAGCCCTCTTACACCATTGACACCCTTGCTTTCCTGAAGGAGAGGTACCCGGAGAAATCATTTGCGCTCATCATGGGTGCAGATAACCTTGCCTCCCTGAAAAAATGGAAAAATTATGAAGTGCTGCTGAGGGATTACGAGATTTACGTGTATCCCAGACCGGGAGTCGACCTGTCAGAATGGGAGGCGAACCCGGCTATTGTCATCACAGACACCCCGCAGATGGAGATTTCTTCCAGTTTCATCCGCAAAGCCATCAAGGCAGGAAAAAACATTCAGTACCTCGTTACCGACGAGGTACAGTCCTTTATAGAAAGCAAAAATATGTACCGCTAATGCGGCAGGTATTTTTGCTGACCATCTCCCGGGGCATTTTTTGATTAGCCTTGTTTATACAGTAAAAATATCGCTGGTTTCTTGTGCAGGTCTATGCGTTCGTTTTTCCAGAGCGCTACCGACTGGGTCTTGATAAATTCGTCTGCTCCTGTGATGTTGCAGGCAATGCTGAGCATGGCTTGTGGTGATGCATTTTTGAGCACATCTTCGTACAGGTGATTATTGCGGAATGGAGTCTCCATAAAAATCTGCGTTTGCCTGTTTTTGAGGGCCAGTTGCTCCAGTTCCTTGATGCGTTTTGCCCGTTCCACCTTATCTATCGGCAGGTAACCGTGGAAGGTGAAGCTCTGCCCATTAAATCCCGATGCCATTAATGCCAGCAATATGGCACTTGGACCTACCAGGGGAACCACCTTGATCCCGCGGCGGTGCGCTTCAGCAACGATCTCGGCACCAGGATCTGCCACACCCGGACATCCCGCTTCGCTCATCAGACCAACATCCTTACCCGCAGCAAGCTCCTTAAAAAATGGGGCAAGGGAAGTATTGCGTTTATGCTTGCCATAGTCGTGGATCACCAACTCACTTTGTGGAGTCTTCAGACCTGCTTCCTTCAAAAACTTCCTCGCAGTTTTCTCATTTTCAACGATATAAACGGTAATCGCATTGATGGTATCTCCAACAAAGGGAGTAAAAGACTGCTGCGTGGCGTTCTCAGCCAGAGGAACGGGAATGAGGAATAAGGTACCTTTTTGCATAAATTTTCGTTTAATCTACAAAGGAAGAAAATAAATTGCGGTAAAGCACCATCAGAGGCCCATTATTATAAGCGATACGTCATCTTAACACACAAAAAGTGTTCATATCAAAAGAATTACGTAAATTGTATATAAAGGATCTGCATATAAATCTTAACAGATGCGGTAGCGGAGCACTAACCAGATACAAATAAAATAACGGAAATATCACGGGATTAGCCAATATTATTAGGCGAATCCAAATAAGCATAATGTAATATTTCACAGACAGATTAAACTTTTGGGTTGGTTGGAACTCAAATTGATACACAAAAAGCGTTAGGTAAAATTAAATCACACACAAAATGAAAAAGTTCATCAAATTACCGGCAATCTTGTTGGGGCTACTGCTCCTTCTAACCGGAACCACACAGCGGGTGTTGGCACAGGACGACGACATTTCGCTTCAATCTTTTTACGACGAATTATCACCCTACGGCACCTGGATCCAGGATCCCGAGTATGGGTACGTATGGCGCCCCGATGTGGAGCAGGGTGATTTCAGGCCTTACTACACCAATGGACGCTGGGCGATGACAGAATACGGAAATACCTGGGTATCCAATTACGACTGGGGCTGGGCGCCTTTCCATTACGGAAGATGGGTATACAACAGCTACAGACAGTGGATCTGGATCCCTGATACCGTTTGGGGACCAGCATGGGTAAGCTGGAGGAGCGGCGGCGGATATTACGGATGGGCACCTATGGGCCCGGGGTTCAATGTCAACATCAATATTGGTATCCCTGACCTGTGGTGGGTATTCGTACCGCAGCGGAACATCTATTATGACAGCTTCCCGAGGTATTATTCGAGGAGAAATGTGACGATCATTCACAATACGACCATCATCAATAACACTTATGTCAGGAACAGAAGGACTTATTATTCAGGTCCGAGGATTGACGACGTAAGAAGGGCTACCAGATCCGATGTTGCGGTGTATAACATCAACCGTTCTTCAAGGTCAGGAAGAACCAGCATCAGCGGAAACAACATCAACATCTATAATCCAGGACGTTCCAGGGCCGACAGAGGTAGTGTACAGGCGCCACGTGAGGCGGTGAGAGGCGATGAATATGTGACCAGGTCAAGAACTTCTGCCGATCGCAGCAATGCCGCGACAAGAGGTAATACGGCACCAAGAGGCAATACAACCGCTCCTGGCAGAACAGAGGGTACCCGTCCATCCAGGGGCAGTGGTGTAACCAATGGTAACGGAACTACTCCTGAGAGAGGAAACATCCGTGGCAACACCAATCCTTCAAGGGAGAATGGCAGCATACCTGCCAGGACACCGCGTTCTGCAGAAAGTGGAAACTCCAGATCTGAAGCTGCCCAACAGCAGCAGAGACAGCAACGTCAAAGCCAGGAACAGGGCCAGCAGCGTCAGGAACAGGTTCAAAGACAACAACGCCAAAGCCAGGAGCAATCGCAAAGACAGCAGCAGGCCGATCAACAACGCCAACAGCAAGCAGATCAACAAAGACAGCAACGCCAGAGTCAGGAACAGGCCCAAAGGCAACAGCAGGCCGATCAGCAACGTCAACAGCAAGCCGATCAGCAGCGCCAGCAACAGGCCGAACAACAAAGACAGCAACAGCAACGTCAGGAGCAGTCTCAAAGACAACAGCAAGCTGAGCAACAAAGACAGCAACGTCAGCAGCAACAACAACAAAGCAGACCTGAGCGTGTACAGCAAAGTCAGCCGAGCCGTTCTTCTGAAGGACGCAGCAGCAATGGCAGCAGCAGGCCTTCAAGGACAGGCAGAGGTGGTTAATTAGCATCAACTGTTTAAATCTGTCTAGCATACTAGGACAAAAAAAGCAATGCATGCCCTCAAAAAGCCATACACTTTTTGGGGGCATTTTCATGAACGGAGCCAACCGTATCTCTTATCAGTTTCTTTTATTTATTATAATTATCTTTGCAGCCTCATCAAGCAAACAGGCTTAATTCTTTATGATTCACCCAGAAATAGAAAAACGAAAAACATTCGCTATCATTAGTCACCCCGATGCAGGGAAAACCACTCTTACGGAGAAGTTCCTGCTGTTTGGAGGTGCGATCAATACTGCCGGCGCTGTGAAGCGCAACAAGGCCAGCCAAAGCAATACCTCCGACTTTATGGAGATTGAGAAGCAGCGTGGAATTTCCGTTGCCACCTCGGTAATGGGCTTTGAATACAGCGGCAAACGCATCAACATTTTGGATACCCCTGGTCACAAAGACTTCGCTGAAGATACTTACCGTACCCTTTCGGCCGTCGACAGTGTAATCCTGGTGGTCGACTGTGTAAAGGGTGTAGAGGAACAGACTGAAAAGCTGATGGCGGTATGCCGGATGAGGAATACGCCGGTAATCATCTTCATCAATAAGATGGACCGTGAGGGAAAGGATGCCTTCGACCTGCTGGATGAGATCGAAGACAAGCTGAACATCAGCCTTTGCCCCCTCTCCTGGCCAATCGGCCAGGGACACACGTTTAAAGGGGTTTACAGCATCTATAACAAACACCTCAACCTGTTTGAGGCGGATAAGACAAAAATCAGCGAACCGGTAATAGAGGTCAGCGACCTGAACGATGCCAACCTGACCAACTTCCTTAAGCCCAAGGAGCTGGAAGGACTAAAAGGTGATCTTGAGCTTGTTGAAGGCGTATATGGCAACCTCGACAAGAGCATGTATACAGAAGGTCTGCTCGCACCTGTATTTTTCGGCAGTGCGATCAACAACTTTGGGATCAAGGAGTTGCTGGACACCTTCGTGCAGATCGCGCCTAGCCCTAGAAGTAGAGAGGCTGAACAACGTGAGGTCATGGTAGATGAGAAAAACTTCACTGGATTTGTGTTTAAGATCCATGCCAACCTGGATCCAAAACACCGCGACAGGATTGCATTTCTGAGGATCTGTTCCGGGAAATTTGAAAGAAACAAATTCTATTTCCACGCACGCCAGCAGAAGAAACTGAAATTTTCCAATCCAATGGATTTTATGGCCAACGAGAAGAGCATCGTGGAAGAAGCATGGCCCGGAGATGTTGTCGGATTGTATGACAGCGGTAACTTTAAAATCGGCGACACCCTTACAGAAGGAGAACAATTGCAATTTAAGGGCATTCCGAGCTTCTCTCCTGAAATATTTAAGGAAGTAGAGAACAGAGACCCACTTCGCACCAAACAGTTGGAAAAAGGCATACAGCAGCTCACAGAAGAGGGTGTTGCACAGCTTTTCACCGCCCAGCCTGGTAACCGTAAAATCATCGGTGCCGTTGGAGAACTGCAGTTTGAGGTCATCGCTTTCCGTCTAGAGCACGAATACGGTGCAAAGGCGCATTTCAGGATGCTGAGCTACGGGCGTTCTAACTGGGTCACTTCAAAAGACAAAAAGAAACTGGAGGAGTTCCTAAAAAGAAAACAGCAGCACATTGGTGAAGATAAAGACGGAAATCCGGTTTTCCTTGCGGATAATGATTTCATGATCAATATGACTATGAGGGACTATCCCGATATCGAATTCCACAAAACCTCAGAATTTAAGTAGGCATCAGGGTATTGATGGTACGCTAATAATCAGGTAAAAGTTAAGCATTAAATAAAGCTGGCATAAGATAAACCGGCAATACCGTATTCGTACAGGTTTCCCGTTTGCTATTTTTCGGCGGACAAAAAGAAGGATGTACGATGAAAAGACGTGGAAATGTTCGCGCCCTTCAGCGCAGAAGATTTCGGTCTTTGAATCGTACATCCTTCTTTTTGTCATCTAAATGAGCGCCCAGGTTACCAGGACCGGCATACAGAAAACCTATTTCAGCTTGCTCAGCGCAGCTTTAATCCTCGGCATCATGTCTTTGATGTCCTGTAAAGTACAGGCCCCTACAGAAGCCCTGAACCAAGGCATATTTTCTTCGTTACCAAAAGCAGAGAAAGGCACCAACGCCGCCTGTGCTTCCTTGATCAGGTAGAAGTTCACATCAGCACTGTTTTTCAGCACGTCGCCTTCCGGGGTAGTTTTTCCGATATAATCAATTTTGATCGTGAGATAGATGGCACCCATTGGCTGCACGGCATCTACAGTGAATCCTTCCGACTTCAAATCTATAAACCCACTGTAAAGTGCATTCAGACTATCCTGGATCTTCGCTTTAAAAGCCTCCAGGAACTTGTCCAGCACGGCAGTCTGACTAAAATAATCCGCCATAGCCACTTGTTCTGCCTTAGGTGCCCAGGCGCCCATGTGTCCTACCAGTGCTTTCATTCTGTTGATGATGTCTGCAGGACCAAAGCCCCATCCCACCCTTACGCCTGTTGCTGCCAGGCATTTCGAGCTACCATCCACAAAGATGACATAATCCCTGATTTCAGGTCTCAGGCTCACCGGATTAGCGTGGTCCACACCAAAGGTAAGCAGGGAATAAATCTGGTCATACATCAGGTAAAGCGGTTTCTCATCCGCAGTACGGGATCTATTTTCTTCCAGCACCACATCGCAGATCTCAGCAAGCTGCTCTGCCGTAAACATGGTACCTGTAGGGTTCAGAGGCGAGCATAAAGCCAGCAGTGTAGCCCCTTTCAGGTGTGGTTTCAATTGTGCCGCTGTGGGCATGAAGTTATTTTCAGCATCTGTTTCTACCGCTACGGCATTCGCAGAGGTAAGGTGACAATAGTGGTTGTTGTTCCATGACGGTGCAGGAAAGACAACAGTATCTCCCGGATCAATCAATGCGAGGTAAGTGGCATAGATCAGTGGGCGTGATCCGCCGGAAACCAGGATTTCTGAAGTACCGTATTCCAGTCCGTAACGTTCCTTAAGGATGGAGACTATCGTTTCCCGCAATGGCAGGATACCATCAGCAGGAGGATAGTTCGTCTGGTTGGCGTGATAAGCAGCAACGATTCCCTCTTTCAGCTCAGTTGGAATGGGATAAATCGAGGAATCAAAATCACCAATCGTCAGGTTGGCAATCTGTGCCCCTTTACGTTTCATTTCATTGACTTCATTACCGATTTTGATAATCTCAGAGCCAATAAGAGAACTTGCTAAAGCGGATACTTTCATATTTGTATTTGGTTTTTCAATTAATTAGGCCAGCAATTTCGCAATTGCGGCGTGTGTTTTTTCAAATTTAAACTGCGAGAGGATGTCGTTCATCATTTCCTCGATCTCAGGGTTGCACAGGTTACCGATGCTGCCCTCATGGGTATGATTTACCGCTGTAGAGGGCGCAAAAGTACCATTATCAATACTTTCCCCAACAATTTTATAGGCCTCGCGGAAAGGAACCCCCTGCAGGGCAAGCTCATTCACCACCTCTACACTAAAGAGATACGCATATTTGTCATCAGCAAGGATGTTGTCCTTAATGCTGATGTGTTGCAGCATGTAAGTCGTCATTTCCAGGCATTCATTCAGGGAAACCATTGCAGGAAAGAGGTTTTCTTTCAGCAGCTGAAGGTCCCTGTGGTAACCTGAAGGCAGGTTGGTGATCATCATGGCGATTTCATTGGGCAAGGCCTGGATCTTGTTACACCTGGAACGGATGAGCTCGAAGACATCCGGGTTTTTCTTGTGGGGCATGATGCTTGAACCTGTGGTCAGCTCCGCCGGGAAGCTGATGAAGCCAAAGTTCTGGTTGATGAACAGGCATACATCCATGGCCATTTTCGCCAGGGAGGCCGCAACAGCCGACATCGCCTGTGCAAGCACACGTTCCGTTTTACCCCTGCCCATCTGCGCATACACTACATTGTAATTCAACCGCTCAAAGCCAAGCAGGCTGGTGGTCATCGTTCTGTTCAACGGAAAAGAAGAGCCATAACCGGCAGCGGAACCCAGTGGGTTTTTATTGCAGATTTTATAGGCGGCCAGCATCATTTCCATATCATCCACCAGGCTTTCCGCGTAGGCACCAAACCACAATCCAAAAGAGGAGGGCATGGCGATCTGCAGGTGTGTATAACCAGGCAGCAGTTTATCTTTATGCGTGTTGCTCAGCTGGATCAGCTGATGGAAGAGCACCGATGTATTGCCTACCATCTCCTCGATGCAGCTTCGGAAGTAGAGTTTAAGGTCTACCAGCACCTGGTCATTCCTGGAGCGCCCGCTGTGGATCTTTTTACCAGCATCGCCAATACGCTGGGTCAGTAGCCACTCTACCTGAGAGTGTACATCCTCCACCGTATCTTCAATGACGAATCGGCCGGCCTGGATGTCAGCGTAAATGTGCTTCAGTTCCACCTGGATCGCTTTAAGCTCCCCGGCAGTCAGCAGTCCAATGCTTTCCAGCATCTCCACATGCGCAAGAGAGCCCAGCACATCAAAGGCGGCCATCTGGAGGTCCAATTCGCGGTCCCTGCCTACGGTAAACGTTTCAATGTCTTTATCTACAGCTATATTTTTCTGCCAAATCTTCATCTGTCAACTGTTTTTAAGCCCCGGAGGGTATATTTTTGCAAAAGTACAATAATTAATAGAGAACCGGGGAGGATTTACCGCCCCTTCACCACCGGGTTCAACATACTGATATAAAGCTCAATCCCTTTATTTATTTCCTCAACGAAGACATATTCATCCGCCATGTGCGACCGCGCAGAATCACCGGGACCCACTTTTAGGGAAGGGATGCTGAGCAGGGCCTGATCGGAAGTTGTCGGCGAGCCATAGGTGGTTCTTCCAAGCGCAATCCCCGACTGTACCAGTGGATGTTCTTTGTCAATTGACGACGGTTTCAGGCGGATGGAACGTGGTTTCACCTCACAGTCTACATTCGTCCTGATAATTTTCAGTACCTCTTCATTGGTGTAGGCATCCGTTACACGTACATCCACAGTGAAGGTACAGGTAGCAGGCACCACATTGTGCTGAGAACCCGCATTGATGATGGTCACCGACATCTTTAACGGCCCGAACACTTCGGAAACCTTAGAAAAGCGGTAGTTACGGAACCATTCTATATCCTTCAGCGCTTTGTAGATGGCATTATCACCCTCTTCACGTGCTGCATGTCCTGCCTTACCAGTAGCTGTACAGTCCAGTACCAGCAGTCCCCTTTCTGCGATTGCCAGGTTCATTAAGGTCGGTTCACCAACAATGGCAAACTCCAGCTCGCCAAGATCCGGCAGGATACATTCCAGTCCGTGGTTGCCTGAGATCTCCTCCTCGGCAGTTGTGGCCAGGCAGATGTTATAGGCAAGATCTTCCTGCTCATAGAAATACAGAAAGGTCGCGATCAGCGATACCAGACATCCTCCCGCATCATTACTCCCCAGCCCATACAATTTGCCATCTTCCACTTCCGGAGCGAAAGGATCGCGTGTATAGCCTGAATTCGGCTTCACCGTATCGTGGTGGGAGTTTAAGAGTAAAGTGGGCTTAGCGGCATCGAAATGCTTGTTATAGGCCCATATGTTGTTCAGCTTACGCTGTGTTTTGATGTGACGATGCTGCAAAAACTGCTCAATCGTATCAGCAGTTTTATCTTCCTCCTTACTAAATGAAGAGATGCTGATCAATTCTTTCAACAATTCTAAACTATCTTTTTGCAGTTGTTTTATCATAATACTTATTCTTTTGTATAGAGTGCTCCGGCTTTAATGGCGGAGAGCTTAATGCCTTTAATTAGAGAGGAGCTGAACCCATTGTGTTCCATCTCGTTCAGGCCAGCAATGGTACAGCCCTTCGGCGAGGTTACTTTGTCAATTTCCTGTTCCGGGTGCGACTGCATCAGGAGGAGGAGGTCGGCCGCTCCTTTGGCAGTTTGCACAGCCATTTTGAGTGCTTCGTCCGCATGAAAACCGATCTCCACCCCACCCTGCGATGCCGCACGGATGGCGCGCAGGAAAAAGGCGATGCCACAGGCACATAAGGCAGTGGCCGAAGTCATCAGGTCCTCGTTGATCTTTACCACCGCACCAACGGTTTCAAACATAGCCGTCACCTCAGCAATATTTACAGCCGCCGCATTGTCTGTTGCAACGCAGGTCATCGACTGACCAATGGCGATGGCCGTATTCGGCATTGCGCGCACCACCTGAGCCTGCTCGCCCAGCTTTGCCCTGATGTCCTGGCAGCTCACGCCCGAGGCTACAGAGATAAAAAGGTGTTTCCCGAAATCAACCACGGGGATGATCTGATCCAGCAGTTGGTTCAGCTGCTGGGGCAATACTGCCAGCACCACGATGTCTGCCGCAGCAACCACCGCCGCATTGTCTGTGCTGATCACAAATCCCTGCTCCGAGAAGCTACCCATGCTGCTCACGTTTCTACGTGTCAGGCTGATCTGTGCAGGCTGGGCATACCCCGCCTTTACCAGTCCTTTCGCCAGGGAGAGGCCGATATTTCCGCTTCCCAGGATGGCAATATTGCCTTTATACTGTTTCATTTTATGTTGGTTTAGGTCTATAATAGGTAGTTAGAGGGTCAGGCGTGTTCCAAAGCCTTGCTGGTCCATTTGAGGCAGCTCATCCGCCTTGCCAATATAGACCGCTTTCACGCCGCTTTTTATCGCTTCAAAAGCATTGTGCAGCTTGGGGATCATTCCTCCCGAAACGACGCCTTCTGCCTTCAGACCTTCAAACTCAGACATCCTGATTTCCGGCACCAGAGAGGCATCGTCGTCAATGTCGCGCATCACGCCCCGTTTTTCAAAACAATAAACAAGCACCGTGTTGTATCGTGCAGACATCGCTACCGCAACGGCAGATGCGATGGTGTCCGCATTGGTGTTCAGCAGCTGCGAATCCCCATCGTGTGTGATGGCACAAAGCACCGGCACCAGTCCTGCTTTGAGCAGACTATCCAGGGTAGACGAACCGACAGAATTCGCGTCAAGGTCGCCTACAAAACCATAGTCAATGTCCTTCACCGGTCTTTTTACTGCTTTGATGATGTTACCATCAGCACCTGTCAGGCCGATGGCATTGCAGCCTTTCGCCTGGAGCTGGGCCACCATATTTTTATTGATCAGACCAGCGTAGACCATCGTCACCACCCTCAGCGTTTCAATGTCCGTGATGCGGCGTCCATCTACCATTTTGGCTTCCACCCCCAGGGAGGAGCCAAGTTCTGTGGCAATCTTACCGCCGCCATGGATCAGGATCTTATCACCGGGCAGCGCATTGAAATCCAGAAGAAACTGATGTAGCTTCTCTGAGTTGTCAATCACATTGCCCCCGATTTTAATAACGCTAAGTCTGTTCATATCCGGCAATTTATAAATTTTCAAGCAATTGCTTTAACACGGCCTGTGCTGCCCACAGGCGGTTACCCGCTTCATGGATGACCAGGGAATTTGGTCCATCCAGCACTTCTGAAGAAAGCTCCAGGTCCCTGCGCACTGGCAGGCAATGCATTACCTTTGCATCATTTGTCCCTTTAAGCTTCTCATTGGTAAGCATCCAGCCTTCAGGATAGGTCAGCACTTTTCCATATTCCTTGTAGCTAGACCAGTTTTTTACATAGATGTAATCTGCACCTTCCAGTGCTTCATCCAGGTTATAGGAGATGGCTGCACCAGGAGTAAAGTCTTCATTCAGCTCGTAACCTTTTGGCTGTACAATGGTAAAGTCAAGCAGGTCTTCCTGTTGTGCCTTGCACATCCACTCTGAAAAAGAGTTGGGCACCGCCTGCGGCAATGCTTTAATGTGTGGTGCCCAGGCCAGCACAACCTTTGGTTTTGCCACACCCTTCCAGGTCTCACTGATGGTCACCAGGTCGGTAAGGCTCTGCAGGGGATGGCGTGTTGCACTTTCCAGGCTCACTACGGGTACCCCGCAATAGCTGATGAACTTATTGAAAAAATCTTCGCTGTAGTCCTCTTCTTTGCTCTGTAGCTTTGGAAAAGACCTCAGACCCAGGATGTCGCAATACTGGCCCATGACGGCTGCCGCTTCACGAATGTGCTCCACCGTACCGCCGTTCATCACCACGCCATCCTGTGTTTCCAGCGCCCAGCCTTCCTTGTCCATGTTCATCACCATGACGTTCATGCCGAGGTTCAGGGCAGCCTTCTGTGTGCTCAGACGTGTGCGCAAGCTTGGGTTAAGGAATACCAGGCCAATGGTTTTATTTTTTCCAAGCCCCTGGTGTGCATAAGGGCTTTCTTTTAACGCCAGTGCCGCTGCAACAAGCGCTTTGATGTCCTCTACATCATGTACTGAAGTAAATTGTTTCATGCTGAAATATTTTTTATGGTTAAAGCGCCGACCACAGTCTAGCCCTTTAAAGCAAGTTTAAAACTATTTAAAAACTGGTCTGCCTGTGCTATTGTTAAGTTGAGTGCCGGCAGTAACCTGATGACATTGGGCTTCGCTTCACCGGTAAAGATGCGGTATTTGAACAGCAAGTCCTTTTTAACATTGGGAAGGCTTTCAGGCAGCTCGATCCCGATCATCAGCCCACGTCCGCGGACCTCCTTAATGCCCTCGATTTTCTTCAGCTCCTCTATCAGGTAGCCGCCTACCTCTGCTGCATTTTTCATCAGTTCATCCTGCTCCATCACCTCCAATACTGCCAGTGCCGCTGCGCAGGCCAGGTGGTTACCGCCAAAAGTGGTACCCAGCATGCCATGCCATGGTTTAAACTTCGGTGCGATGGAGATCCCTGCAACAGGAAAGCCATTGCCCATGCCTTTAGCCATGGTATACACATCGGCCGATACCCCGGCATAATCATGAGCGTAAAATAACCCGGTTCTTCCGTAACCACATTGGACACTATCAGCGATATAAACAGCATTATGGGCATCGCAAAGGCTGCGGATCTCCTGCAGGAACTCAACAGCAGCTTCTTTGATCCCTCCTACACCCTGGATCCCTTCAATGATGACCGCAGAGATCTCCCTGCCGTGATCGGCAAAAGCCTGTTTCAAAGCAGCAACGTCATTGTGGGGAAGAAAGATGATGTTTTCTGTTTCATTTACTGGAGCAACAATTTTAGGATTATCCGTTGCTGCTACCGCCAGGGAAGTTCTTCCGTGGAATGCACCTTTAAAGGCAATCACTTTTTTTCTGCCATTGTAAAAAGAAGCCAGCTTCAGGGCATTCTCATTTGCCTCGGCACCGGAATTACACAAAAACAGCTGATAATCCGTTTTACCAGATACCTGCCCCAGTTTTTCTGCCAGCTGTGCCTGCAGGGGAATGAGTACCGAGTTGGAGTAGAAGCCTACCTTATTAAGCTGCTCCGTTAATCTTTTAACATAGTGCGGGTGTGTGTGGCCAATGGAGATCACGGCATGTCCTCCGTAGAGGTCCAGGTATTCCTGTCCTTCTGCATCCCAGACAGTGCTGGCCGATGCTTTGGTAATTTCTATATTGTTTAGTGGGTATACGTCAAATAAATTCATCTGAATGGTAGTTTTAGGTAAGGAAAATAAGCAGCAGGCGCTGCGTGAGTCCGGCGTTCCGGGGAGCAGCAGGGGAATTAAAACCCTGCTGCCTTCAATGCCAGTCCCTGCCGTTCTTCGAGTCCGAAGATCAGGTTCATATTCTGAACAGCCTGTCCGCTTGCTCCTTTCAGCAGGTTGTCGATGATGCTCACGATAAACAGCTTGCTGCCATGTTTTTCTACATGTAGTAAGCCTTTGTTGGTGTTCACCACCTGCTTCAGGTCTATATTTTTCTTGCTGACATGCGTAAAAGGATGTGCCGCATAGTAGTCTTCATAAACTTTCAGCGCCTCCTCTTCAGTAAGGTCGCTTTCAAGGTAGATGGCGGCAAGGATGCCCCTGGTAAAATCACCGCGCTGGGGAATGAAATTGAGGATGCCGTCAAATGCATCATCCAGCTGCAGCAGGCTTTCGCCAATCTCATTGAGGTGCTGGTGTTCAAAAGCTTTATAAACAGAAAGGTTGTTGTTGCGCCAGCTGAAGTGTGAGGTTGGCGCAAGGCTTTGCCCTGCACCGGTAGATCCGGTTGTTGCATTGATGTGCACTTCCGCCGGCAACAATCCTTTTGCGGCCAATGGCAGTAATGCCAGCTGTATGCAAGTCGCAAAACAACCCGGGTTGGCAATATATTTTGCCGACTGGATGCGTTCTCTGTTGAGTTCCGGCAATCCATACACCCATTTGTCAGCAGCCGCAGCTTTCAGCCTGAAGTCCTGGCTGAGGTCAATGATTTTAACATGATCCGCAATCGGGTTGGCATCCAGGAACTTCTTCGCGTCGCCATGGCCTACGCATAGAAACAGGACATCAATGTCTGGCGACACCTCTCCTGTAAAGCGCAGGTCAGTATCCCCAAAAAGGTCAGTATGAACATCTGAGATCAGGTTCCCGACATTGCTGTTGCTGTGCACAAACGCAATTTCCACGGAGGGGTGGTTGAGCAGCAGGCGCAGCATTTCTCCGCCCGTATACCCCGCACCTCCTATAATCCCTGCCCTAACCTTCATTGCTGTTCACTTTATGCCAGATCATTACCTGGTTGCCAAAAATCTTGGAGAAACCTTTTACATCTTCACCCGTCCAGGCGTTGTTCATCTCCCCATAACTTCCAAATTTGTTGCTCATCAGGTCATGTGCAGACTCGATGCCAATGATCTGGAATCGGTATGGCAGCAACTCTACAAACACTTTTCCGCTCACCGTTTTCTGGGTATCTGCGAGAAAAGCTTCGATATTTCTCATGATCGGATCATGGAACTGTCCTTCATGCAGCCAGTTCCCGTAGAAAGAAGAAAGCTGCTCTTTCCATGAAAGCTGCCATTTTGTTAGCGTATGTTTTTCTAAAGTATGATGTGCCTTGATGATGACCATCGGTGCGGCGGCCTCAAAGCCCACACGCCCTTTGATTCCGATAATGGTGTCACCCACGTGAATGTCCCTGCCAATACCATAAGGCTGAGCAATGGCCTGCAGTTTCTGGATGGCTTTTACCGGAGACATGCTTTCGCCGTCTATCGCAACCAGCTCCCCTTTATCGAAGGTCAGCTCCAGCTTACGGGCTTCGGTTTCTGACACCTGTGTTGGCCATGCCTCCTCAGGAAGTGTTTCATGAGAAGTCAGCGTTTCTTTTCCCCCTACAGATGTTCCCCAAAGACCTTTATTGATGGAGTACCTTGCTTTCTCCGCACTATATTCCACGCCATGGTTGGCCAGGTAAGCAATCTCCGCTTCGCGGGATAACTTAAGATCTCTGATCGGCGTAATGATTTCCACGTTGGGAATGATGATGTTGAAGATCATGTCAAAGCGCACCTGGTCGTTGCCGGCACCAGTGCTGCCATGTGCCACATAGTCGGCACCTATTTTCTTGACATAGTTGGCAATAGCGGTCGCCTGACTTACACGTTCAGCGCTTACCGACAGTGGGTAGGTCGCATTCTTCAGCACATTGCCGAATACCAGATATTTAATACAGCCGTCATAATAGTTGGCAGTTTCGTCTACTACCGCATGAGAAGCAACACCAAGGGCATAAGCTCGTTTTTCGATTTCCTGCAGCTCCTCCTCAGAGAAACCACCAGTATTCACGATCACGGAATGGACTTCCAGTCCGCGGTCCTGTGCCAGGTAAATACAACAAAATGAGGTATCTAAACCTCCGCTAAATGCTAATACAACTTTCTTCTTCATCTTAAGATAACAGCTATTTAAATAATACGGTGAACAGTAAGAACAAGGCTTTGGCACCTTTGTTCGTTGATTTTTTCAATACGAGTTGTTGCTTGATGCGCATAAAGCGCTCATACAGTCTGGGTTTTTTCTCCAGCTCTTCGGCAAACTTTTTGGCGACATCATGTTTTTGCGTAGCCGGATCGTACAGCATGGCGGTACACATACAGTTTTTACGCTCTTTCATGGTGAGGATTTCGAAGTTGACGCAGCTCTGGCATCCTTTCCAGAAGTCTTCATCCTGGGTAAGCTCTGAGTAAGTGACGGGTTCATAACCAAGATCAGAGTTGATCTTCATCACCGCAAGCCCCGTAGTAAGGCCGAATATTTTTGCCTTCGGATATTTCTGACGGGAAAGAGCGAATACTTTTTCCTTGATGGCGTGGGCTAGACCGGCTTTCCTGAATTTGGGGCTGACGATGAGGCCGGAGTTGGCTACAAACTGTCCATGGCTCCAGGTTTCGATATAGCAAAAACCCGCCCAGGTGCCGTCCTTGTGAAAAGCAATCACGGACTTGCCGTCGATGATCTTCCCTGCAACATATTCCGGTGAACGCTTGGCAATACCTGTGCCGCGTGCTTTTGCAGACTCCAACATTTCCTCGCAGATTTCTTCTGCAAAGACACGATGTTCAGGAAGTGCAACCTGCACTATAAAATCGTTTATATTCATTAATATGATAACGAAAAAATATGAATGTTCTGATTAATTGTTTTTTGAGAGGCAATCCTCTGTGGAAATGCTGCTGAGTATTACTCAGAGATTACTCAAATACGAGGCGTATAATTTTGCCGGTTGGTGGTTACAGAAAATATGGGTCGCAAGCGCTCAATAAATAAACTTTTGGAAGCAATGTTCTTTGCTTCAACAACTGAAAGTTTATGTATAATTTGCTTGATCATTTTCTGTTTCTAATAATTCTTTAAATGAGTTGAGGCGCAAAGGTTTAAATAAATATTGAGTTGTGCAATACGTTTTTTATTTTTTTACATTTTTAGGTAAAAAACAAGACAAAAATGATGATTATCAGGCCCTCATAAAGCCGCAGAAAATTTTCAGTCTCATCTACTCAAAAATATTATATTTACTAAAGGGTATATTTTAGCTTACATTCACCCTTAGCGGGCGAATATTTATTACAAAAAATATACCACAGCCACCGATATTGAGACCGAATATGAAGAAATACTTACTAATCCTGCTGATCGCCGCCGCGCAGCCCGTTCTGGCGCAGGACATGACATATGCCAGAAAGATGATTGACACCCTTACCTCTCCTACCTTGTGGGGAAGGGGGTATACCAATGAAGGTATGGCAAAGGCCGCGCTGCTGATCAGTAATGAATTTAAGGCCTCTGGGCTGCAGCCCCTTTCCGGCGATTCTTTTATGCAGGAGCTCAGTTATCCCGTGAACACCTTCCCCGGCAAGATGTCGCTGAAGATCAATGGTAAGGCGCTTCAGGCGGGCAAAGACTTTATTGTCATGCCGGAAAGCCAGGGCAGAGAGGGGTACATGAAGCTGATGCAGCGCGACAGCACAACCTTCATCAACAGCACTCAGCGTGTGATTGTAAGGACTAAAGGCAAGCTGACCTGGTCTGTCGCCCCTGAACAGGCCGATTATACCGGAATAGAAATAAGGACTGGCGCCATTGAAGGCCCCCCAAAAGATATGGAGCTTCACGTGGAAAACAAGTTGCTCCCCGCATTCAAAGCAGATAACATCTGCGGGATGGTCAGAGGGAAAAGCAAACCCGACTCGATCATCTTCATCACCGCCCATTACGACCACCTTGGCGGCATGGGCGACGGCACCTACTTTCCCGGTGCAAACGACAATGCCAGTGGCGTCTCCTTCCTGCTCAACCTCGCAAAGTATTACGCAAAACATCCGCAGCCCTACACCATCGCATTCATCTGCTTTGCCGGAGAGGAGATCGGACTGATGGGCTCAAAATACTTCACTGAAAACCCGCTTACAGACCTTAAAAACATCCGCTTTCTGATCAATGTAGATATGGTCGGGACCGGCGGCACCGGCATCACGGTCGTCAATGCGACCCTTCATTCCAAAGAATTTGAGCTGCTCAACGAGATCAACAACAAACACCATTACCTGGTAAAGATCAACCCACGTGGAAAAGCAGCGAACAGCGACCATTATTTTTTTACAGAATCCGGTGTACCTGCATTTTTCATGTATACCCAGGGCGGCATCAGCGCCTACCACGATGTCGATGATCGCGCAACGACGCTTCCCCTGACTGCCTATGAGCAGCTGTTCAAATTATTTGTCGCTTTTAACAGTCAGCTGATGAAACCCGCAGCCAGATAACCGCATCCTGCAATGTCATGCCTGTATTCAGCTTGTCATCCCAGTGTTTTGATTGCTTTTGAAAGTGAACATTCCCGATAGCTGTTTGTTACTTTGCTTTAAATCGATCAAATTATGTCAGTTTTATTATCCCCGCTCACCATCAAAGGTGTTACCCTGAAAAACAGGATTGTCGTATCCCCTATGTGCCAGTATTCTGCCGAAGACGGCTTTGCCAGCGACTGGCATCTGGTGCATTTAGGCTCGAGGGCTGTCGGCGGTGCGGCGCTCATCATACAAGAGGCCAGTGCGGTCTCTCCCGAAGGACGGATCAGCAGTGCTGATATTGGCATCTGGAAAGATGAACACCTGCCGATGTTGAAGCGGATTACAGACTTCATTCATGCCAACGGCTCCCTGGCGGGCATTCAGCTGGCCCATGCGGGTCGCAAGGCGAGTACCCTTCCACCATGGCAGGGCGGTACTCAGGTAACGCTTCAGGATGGAGGATACCAGGCCTACGCACCCAGTGCCATCCCCTTTCGCGAGGGCGACGAAGCACCAATGGCACTCGACGTGGAGGGCATCGAAAAGGTGAAGAAAGATTTTCGCGACGCGGCAGCAAGGTCTTTAGAAGCAGGTTACCAGGTGATCGAGTTGCATGCAGCTCATGGCTATCTCCTCCACCAGTTTCTTTCTCCATTGAGCAACCAGCGTACAGACGAGTATGGCGGGAGTTTTGAAAACAGGATCCGACTGCTTATGGAGGTCCTGGAAGACGTACAACAGGTATGGCCGGACGAACGACTGCTGTTTGTGCGCATATCGGCTACCGACTGGGCTGAGGGAGGCTGGACGCCCGAAGAATCCCTGAAGTTGTCCGCGATATTGAAGGAGAAAGGCGTGGACCTGATCGACTGCTCATCGGGTGGCCTGGCCATCCATCAGCAGATTCCGGTATTCCCGGGTTACCAGGTGCAGTTTGCAGAAGCCATCAAGAACGAAACCGGCATTCTTACAGGAGCCGTAGGGCTCATCACTGAAGCACAGCAGGCCGAAGACATCCTTCGTGAAAAGCAGGCAGATCTGATCTTCCTGGCGCGTGAGCTGCTCAGGGATCCTTACTTCCCATTGCATGCCGCCTACCAGCTGCAGGAAGAACCGGAATGGCCTCATCAGTACGAAAGGGCAAAACCCAGGAAAACCAGATAGCTTTCGTTTCCGTAAGTGCTTACAACACCGACAGAGAAACGCAGCAAAACATTATATCTACTTATGAATCAAAGCTATGCCCGAAGGAGCATGGCTTTTTTAACACCTATGCGGGTCTAATATCCACGCAAATAATGTGAAGGGGTATCGATATAGTTGACCTCCTTTTCCCCAACCCCACCAGATTCCTGAATCCGCAGACTGTCGGATTCGAACTCCCTACTGAAATAATCCTTTGGTGATGATGCCACCCGCTGAAAAAAGTCATCTCCTTTTTTCCTGGGGACGTAGGCATCGATATGATGTTTCAGCAGTGTACGTTCAAACTCCTCTCCCTGGATCCAGATCACGACATTTCCTCTATTGGCGATACCCAGCACGATGTTGAACCGCTTTACCTCTGGCATCCCATAAATTGAAGTACGCAACCCGCGTGCCTCCTCTGTCTCAAAAATACTGCGGAGGGTATCAAGGGGCAGCGGAATGGTATCCCTGTAAAAGGCCTTGTCGCGAAAGGAGGCGTAACTGATCACAACAGCAAGTGGTAGCCGCTCTTTGTGATCAATCACGGGAGAATCACCAAATCCCCAGCTCCCATAGCCATCAGAGACCGACTTTGTCTGGATGCGCTTTTCATCCTTCCCTTCGAGCAATAACTTCGCCGTCCAGACCCTGACTGGCAAATCAGTAGGAAAAGATACAGAGGCGTCATAGTAATACCGTGGACTGGAGTGATAACTGAGAAAGCGGATCAGCGTTGCCAACCCCAGAAGCACAGCCGTGACCAGAAGGATCTTATTGAACGTATTTAGTTTCTTCATGATGATTCGTTAATCCGTATTAATGCTGGAATGCCTGGCCCAGGCCAATGATAAAAATCAGGCCGGCAATAAGGACGCCTGTAATGATCAGTGAAATGATAAAGAGGACTTTGCCCGCCACATGCCCCTTCCCCCTGTACATAAAAACATAAGCTCCGAGCAGAACGGTCACCATGCCACTAATCAACGGCACCTGGAACAACTTTTCATCCTCAGTGTTGTGGGGTACATTCAGGAAGAGGATCATCAGAATGATGATGCCAACAATCAGCTGTACACTGATAGAAGACTGTCGCTCCTGATCGTATTTCGGCGATGGCGTTAGCTCTTTATTTTCCATTTCATTATTTTCCATGGTCTTTTTTATGGAGACGATTCTCCGCTTTCAGCGCTGTATGTTTAGGGGTATATATCCAAGTACAAACATGCAATTAAAACCTCTGCAAAGCACATACCGCTATTTTCGTTTTTACCTTTCCAGTCTGATATGCTTTCTTCCGCACCTTCTTTCTCCAGTCTCCTTTTCCAACCCACTTTTCCGGCATACCGGTCTGCCAGCCCATTAAGACCTGCAAGCAAGTCAAAAATAGCTGTTAAAACATCTAATTGTTAAAATACTGATAAATGTTCATTCCCGGTGATTTGTTTAAACCAAATTGCCTTAATTTCGTTTTTACATAAAAAAACGATTCATATGTTCGACAAATTAATGGCCGCACAACAGAAGGCCGATGAAATCAAAAAGAGACTGGATCACGTTTCTGTATTTGGTGAGGTGGAAGGTGGCGCCATCCGTGTCACAGCAACAGCCAATAAAACCATTACCTCGGTAGAGATTGAAGAGGCTTTTTACAAAGAAGCCGACAAAGAAGAGCTCGAAGAGCTGTTGCTTACCGCCATCAATAAAGCGCTGGCACAGGCAGATCAGGTAAGTGCCACAGAAATGCAGGCAGCGACCAAAGATATGCTCGGAGGTCTCGGAGGAATGTTCGGTCAGTAACCGTACGTTAAAAAAGATGTCCACAACACAACCATCAAATCACATTATGAAATATACCTATTACGGCCAATCCTGCTTCCTCATTGAGGCAGATGGCAGGAAGTTTCTCTTCGATCCTTTCATTACGCACAATCCTTTAGCAAAGCACATCGACATCACGACCATCGAGGCCGATTATATTCTGGTGAGCCATGGACATGACGACCACCTTGCAGACCTGGTAACACTGGCAAAACAGACAGGAGCTCAGGTCATCGCCATGGTAGAAGTGGCAAAATGGGCAAGCGAGCAAGGCCTCACGAAACTGATCCCTATGAACTTCGGGCCACAGAAATTTGACTTCGGTAAAGTGAGAATGGTCCCTGCATCACACTCCAGCTCTCTTCCTGACGGCAGCTACGGCGGAACACCCGCAGGTTTTGTCCTGGAAACGGCCGGAAAAAACATCTACTTTGCTGGTGATACCTCACTGACCATTGAGATGAAAGTGCTAGCTGATCTTTACCAGCTTGACTACGCCATTCTTCCCATCGGAGGTCATTTCACGATGGATCCGGAAGATGCGTTGATTGCGACAAAGTATTTCAACTGCGACAAAGTGATTGGTGTACACTACAACACCTTCCCTCAAATCGAAATAGATACCCATGCGGCAAAAGAGTTGTTTGCAAAAGCCAATAAACAGTTGTTGTTACCAGCGATCGGCGAAACAATTGAACTGTAACGAACACTAATGACAAAAAAAACAGTAAAACGGCATCACAAGACACTAAGCCTGTTAAACCCCTCGCTATAGTTGATGCTCAAAAAAAAGAGGATGTACCTTGAAAAGACGTGGAAATCTTTTGTGCCCTTCCGCACAAAAGATTTCGGTCTTTGAATGGTCATCCTCTTTTTTAGGAAAACATCCGGACGCTAATGCGCTTCCAGCCAGTTATTTCCCTGGCCAATTTCTATTTCAATCGGCACTGTTGTCGCAATTGCGGTTTTCATCCGATGTGAAATGATCTCTTTCATTTCGTCGACCTCTGTTTTGAGGACGTCGAACACAAGCTCATCATGTACCTGCATGGTCATCTTAGACTTCATTCCACGTGCATTCATGTCTTTGTGGATGTTGATCATCGCCACTTTGATCATGTCAGCTGCAGAGCCCTGTATGGGTGCATTGATCGCATTTCGTTCTGCAAAGCCACGTACCGTCTGATTTGCGGAGTTGATGTCCCGGAGGTACCTTCTGCGCCCCAGTATGGTCTCTACGAAACCATTCTCCCGGGCGAAGTTCATGGTATCCGACATGTATTTCTTGATCCCCGGATACTGTGTGAAGTACTGGTCGATAATTTCCGCAGCCTCCTTGCGTGGTATGCCGAGGCTCTGTGAGAGGCCAAAGGCCGACTGCCCGTAGATGATCCCGAAGTTTACCGCTTTGGCATTCCGGCGTTGTGTGGACGTCACCTCTTCAATGGCAACACCGTACACCTTAGCGGCTGTAGCAGTATGGATATCCAGTCCTTGATTAAACGCTTGCAGCATATTTTCCTCTTTGCTGATGTCAGCAATGATGCGGAGTTCAATCTGCGAATAATCCGCAGAAAGCAATACATGGTTTTCATCCCTAGGAATAAATGCCCTGCGCACCTCTCGGCCGCGCTCCGTGCGGATAGGAATGTTCTGAAGATTGGGGTTGTTGGAGCTGAGGCGTCCCGTTGCAGCCACCGCCTGGTTGTAGCTGGTATGTACCCTTCCCGTTTTAGGGTTCACCAGGAGCGGAAGTGCATCCACATAAGTGGACTTCAGTTTTTGCAATTGACGGAAGTCCAGGATGTCCTGAACGATGTCACTTTTACTGGCCAGGGCCAGCAGCACATCCTCCCCGGTCTGGTATTGTCCGGTTTTGGTCTTTTTTGCCTTAGGATCGAGCTGCAGACGGTCAAAAAGCACCTCTCCCAGCTGTTTAGGCGAAGCCAGGTTAAATTCTACACCACACTTATCATATACATTCTTTTCAAACTTACGGATGTCTGTTTCCAGCTCTTTGGAGTAGTTGACGAGTGTTTCGATGTCGATCCTTACCCCTTCACTTTCGATGTCGGCAAGCACGTAGATCAATGGGTTTTCCACTTCCGTCGCCAGCTGTTCGGCGTTGAGGTCCTTTAACATCGGCCTGAATACATTTGCCAGCTGGAGGGTCACATCAGCATCTTCAGCGGCATAGTCGACCACCTGCGCTACCGGCACATCCCTCATATTGCCCTGGTTTTTACCCTTAGGGCCAATCAGCTTAGTGATGGAGATCGGGGAATAACAAAGGTAATTTTCCGACAGCACATCCATGTTATGCCGGGTATCCGGATCAATCAGGTAATGCGCCAGCATGGTGTCAAAGAGTTTTCCTTTGATCTCCAGGCCATACCATTTTAGGATCAGCATATCATACTTGATGTTCTGACCAATCTTGGCAATATTTTCATTTTCCAGCACCACTTTAAACTCATCGAGGATCGGCTGCGCAAGCGTTCTTTCCGGAGGTAGGGGAATGTAATATCCGGCACCTGGTTTCACGCTGAACGACAGGCCCACCAGCTCTGCAAGGTTGGCATCTGTACCTGTTGTTTCAGTATCAAAGCTGATGCTTTCCTGCTGCAGCAGCTCCTCAATCAACGCTTTGCGCAGATCTGCTGTATCAATCAGACGGTAATCATGCTCCGTATTTTCTATTGTTTTTGCATTCTCCGCTTCCGCAAAAAGCTCCGGCGGCGCCACAAAAACCTTCGACTCCGTATCAGTGCCAGCAGTGACATTGCCGAACATATCCATCTGACCTGAAGTATTTACCTTGGCCTCATTGACACTGAAATCTTCACCAAAGACACGCTTGCCGATGGTACGGAATTCAAGCTCTGCAAAAAGCGGCTCCAGCAGCTCCCTGCTCGGCGCCTCCAGTACCAATGCATCCGGATCAAAAGTTACGGGAACATCCAGGATAATCGTCGCCAGCTTTTTGGACACCAGTCCCTGCTGCGCATACATCTCTACATTCTCCCGTTGTTTGCCTTTCAGCTCATGAGCATTCGCAATGATGTTTTCCATCGAGCCATACTGCCTGATGAGCGATTTGGCTGTTTTCTCGCCAATACCGGGAATGCCGGGAATATTGTCGACCGCGTCGCCCCAAAGCCCAAGGATATCAATCACCTGCAGCACATTTTCAATGTCCCATTTTGCGAGCACCTCCGGCACACCAAGGATCTCCATTTCATTGCCCATCCTTGCAGGTTTGTAAATGAAAATGTTCTCGGAAACAAGCTGCGCAAAGTCCTTATCCGGGGTCATGCAGTAGACCTGAAAACCCTGGCGCTCACCTTCTTTGGCCAGTGTACCGATGATGTCGTCGGCTTCATAACCATCTTTGGTGATCACCGGTATGTTAAAACCCTCGATGAGTTTTACTACGTAAGGCAGTGCTGCAGAAAGGTCCTCCGGCATCGCCTGCCGGTGTGCCTTATACGCTTCAAAGTCCACATGTCTTTCTGTAGGGGCATCCGTATCAAATACCACGGCAATATGACTGGGTTTTTCCTTTTTAAGTACTTCCATGAGCGTGTTGGCGAAGCCCATCACTGCAGATGTATTGATCCCCGTAGAAGTAAAGCGGGGGTTTTTACTCAATGCAAAGTGCGCCCGGTAGATCAGCGCCATACCATCAAGGAGAAAGAGTTTTTTCATTGGTATATATTTATTCTTTATACGTCTATACTTTATGCGGATGAATCCACAAGAATGGCTTCATCCCGATAAAGGTACTAATAGTCGGCTGTTCCCTTCAAGCCTTTCGGCAATTTCTTGCGGAGCGTTCATAACAAAGCACAAATAATTTCCGTTATTTGGGTATCATGAAGATCACCAGAATACTCCACCTTCTATCTTTTGCGCTGCTGTTTGGCAGCAGCACGGCAGTTGCCCAGGATGCGGTCACCATTTCAGATGGCAATTATGTTCGGGGTACCATCAAGGGCACCAATTACTCCACCGTTGCCCTGTTAAAAGACGACCAGAGCATCGTACAGTATTTCGCAAAGGACATCAAGGAGTTTGTGTGGAATGGAGAAACTTATGTCAGCAAGCCCATTGTGCTGAAGAAAAAGATGGAATACCGTTTCTTCAAACTGGAGGCTTACGGCGCCGTGAACCTTTATTCCTTTGGAGGAATGAGCAATGCCCTGGATGAGCCGCAGCCTAAGCGCAGCAGGATCAGGCCAAGTGTGGGCATCGGTGCAGGCAGTGGCGGTTTTGGAGGCGTAGGTGTGGGTGGCGGCATCACCTTTGGTGGTGGTGGCAGGAGCAGCCAGGAACCCGTCAGTAAAAACAGGCCACCGAGTGCCTATTTCATTGAGAAGTATGGCACAGGCCCGATGCAGGAGCTCCCTGTAGAAAGCGGGAACTCAGAAGCTAAAAATCAGCAGATTAAAAATGTGTTGTTGCAGAAGCTCAGCAACGATGAGGACCTCGCTGAGCGGATCAAGGCTACAGAAAGCTTTGATGCCAAACTGGTCAAAGCTTTCGTGACGGCCTATAACGAGATGCACAAACCATAACCTAAAAAGTCCGAAAAGCCCACTTAACGGGCAATGCAACCTTCCACATGGTCATTGACCAATCCAGTGGCCTGCATGTGCGCATAACAGATCGTCGTTCCGAAAAATTTAAATCCGCGCTTTTTCATGTCTTTACTGATGGCATCAGAAAGCTCGGTCCTTGCCGGCACATCCGCCATCGACTTTACTACATTTTGAATCGGCTGTTTTCCTGGGATAAAACCCCAGATGTAATTGGCAAAGGAGCCGAATTCTTCCTGAATACCGATAAAGAGTTTTGCATTGCTGATGGCCGCCTTAACCTTAAGGCGGTTCCTGATGATCCCCGGGTCGTTCATCAGCCGTTCTTCATCAGCCTCATCAAAAGCAGCGACCTTTTTTACGTCAAAACCGCCAAAAGCAGTACGATAGCCCTCTCTCCTGCGCAGGATCGTGATCCAGCTCAGTCCAGCCTGTGCACCTTCCAGCAACAAAAATTCAAACAGCGTATGGTCGTCATAAACGGGTTTACCCCATTCTTCATCATGGTATTTGACATATAATGGATCTGTACCGCACCAGGCACACCTTTTCGTTTCTACCATCGCATTAAGCATTAAGTTCATCCCAATATTCCACTGCACGGCGATAATGGGGAATCACAATTGAACCTCCCACCAGGTTGGCAATCATGAACACCTCATTGATCTCCGCATGGCTTACGCCTTCGTTATAACACTTCTCCAGGTGGTATTTGATGCAGTCATCACAACGGAGCACCATGGACGCCACCAACCCCAGCATTTCCTTGGTTTTGACATTCAGTGCACCCTCTGCATAAGAGGTTGTATCCAGTGCAAAAAAGCGCTTGATATTTGTATTGGCGGTTTCCATAATCCTATCGTTCATCTTTGAACGATATTCGTTAAACTCTTCTACTAATTTTCCCATAATATTGATTTATAACTCCTGTAAAGGATCCCACATTAGTTTTTTAAAGTCGACCACCTTATCATTCTTCACCCGGACCCCCTCCTCAGCCAGCAGCCGTTCCATGTCATTGGGATCACTGAAATGAAACCTGCCGGTCAGCAGCCCGCTGCTGTTCACTACGCGATGTGCCGGCACTTTAGGATGTGCGAGCCCGGCATTGCTCATCGCATAACCGACCATCCGTGCCGAACCACCGGCACCAAGGCTCCTGGCGATTGCACCATAGGAGCTTACACGGCCTTTAGGAATCAGCCTTACCAACTCAAAAACCTGATCGTAAAATGATTGTTCCATATCTTTATTTTATTCAGACGGTGATGCACCAATTAAACATTCCAGGCAGTTCAGCGCCCCCGCCAGCTCAGCGTACTCCAACCAGTAGTATTCCTCAGCAGCCAGTTCAACAGCGAAACTGAGCATCCTTTTGCCGACTAAACGTTAGTCAAATGAAAACTGTATGTAATTGATGTTTTTGTTTTCCTTTAGATAGATCCGCTCATAGTGGGTTTTGATCTTCAGCACCTCGTCATACAGCTCAGAGGTATACAAATGATCCGTTTTCTTATGACAAACCAGGCCTTCTGCAGCCACGGTATCGACGGTATAAGCATATAGACCATCATTGTCCGTTTTCAGGTTGATCATGCCGCCCGGCTTAAGAAAGGTTTTGTACTTGTTTAAAAACGCAGGGTAAGTCAGCCTTTTCTTCTCACGGCTATCCTGCGGCTGTGGATCCGGAAATGTAATCCAGATTTCATCCACCTCATCTGTGTCAAAATACTCCACAATGTCCTCAATCTGAATCCTCAGAAAGGCGAGGTTATCGATGTGCTCGTCTACACCAGTCCTGGCACCGCGCCAGATCCGGTTGCCCTTCAGGTCGATGCCGATGAAGTTTTTTTCCGGAAAAAATTTAGCCATGTTGACCGAATATTCGCCCTTGCCGCAGGCCAGCTCCAATACAATCGGATGGTCATTCTTGAAATGTACCGCTCCCCATTGGCCCTTCAGTGCCTTACCTGCTTCCAGCTGATATACATTTGGAAAAGTATCTATTTCCGCAAATTTTCGTAATTTATCTTTGCCCACTATTAAAATATTTTGACGCAAAATTACAATTAAATCTTCTCTTAAACATGCTGCAGGATATTTCTAGACATGCTGCGGGATATTTCGTATTTTTGTAACACATCAAGTACTGATCACATTGGAAAAAAGCGCAAAAATATACGTTGCAGGCCACCGCGGCATGGTGGGTTCTGCCATCTACAGAAAGCTGGTTTCAGCTGGATTTGACAACATCATCACCCGCAGCTCCGCAGAGCTTGACCTGCGCAACCAGCAGAACGTGGCCGACTTCTTCGAGGCGGAGCAGCCGGACTATGTGTTCCTTGCTGCCGCAAAAGTAGGCGGTATCGTTGCCAACAATACCTACCGGGCAGATTTTCTCTACGAAAACCTGTCTATTCAGAATAATGTCATCCACCAGGCTTATAAAACTGGCGTGAAGAAACTCATGTTTCTGGGTTCCAGCTGCATCTACCCGAAGCTGGCCCCGCAACCGCTCAAAGAGGAAGCCCTGCTGACCGGCCTACTGGAGGAGACCAATGAACCTTATGCCATTGCCAAGATTGCCGGTATTAAGATGTGTGATGCTTACCGTGCCCAGTATGGCTGTAACTTCATTTCTGTAATGCCGACCAACCTGTATGGTTACAACGACAACTACCACCCTCAGAACTCCCACGTGCTGCCGGCATTGATCCGCAAGTTTCACGAAGCAAAGGAAAGTAATGCCACGGAGGTCAACATATGGGGTTCAGGCACACCTATGCGTGAATTTCTTTTCGCGGATGACCTTGCTGAAGCCTGTTACTTCCTGATGCAGCATTACGATGAACCAGGCTTCCTGAACATCGGCACCGGCGAAGACCTGACCATCAAAGAGCTTGCACTGCTCATCAAAAAAGTGGTCGGTTTTGAAGGTGAACTGACATTTGACAGCAGCAAACCCGACGGCACGCCGCGCAAACTCATGGACGTCTCCAAATTACATGCCCTGGGGTGGAAACATCAGGTACAACTGGAAGAAGGTATCGGACTTGCCTACCAGGATTTCTTAAATAAAGTAAATTCCCTGAGCGCTCATAGTTAAAATTGATATATTTGCTTTAAGCAGATAAATTTTAACTATGACCCTAGTACAACTTGAATATATCGTCGCTGTAGACACCTACAGAAGTTTTGTAGGTGCTGCAGAGAAATGTTTTGTGACACAGCCTACACTCAGCATGCAGGTGCAAAAGCTGGAAGAGATGCTGAATGTCAAAATCTTCGACCGCAGTAAACAGCCGGTGGTCCCTACAGAAATCGGCGCACAGCTCATTGAGCAGGCACGTGTCATCCTTCAGGAAAGCCATAAGATCAAGGAAATCATCAGCAGCCAGCAGCAGGATGTAGTGGGTGAGCTGAAGGTGGGTATCATTCCTACCGTGGCCCCTTACCTCCTGCCAAGAGTGATCTCCGGCATGATGGAGAGGTTCCCCGATCTGAAGCTCCTGATTTGGGAATATACTACGGAAGACATCATCCATCACCTGAAAACAGGCGTACTGGATTGTGGGATTTTGGCTACCCCCCTGGCGGATAACTCCATATCGGAGAGCCCCCTATACTACGAAAACTTTGTCACCTACATCAGCAAAAACAGCAAGTTGTATAAGAAAAAAGCCATTGATCCCGATGACCTTGATGATGAGAACATCTGGCTCCTCAATGAAGGACACTGTATGCGCTCGCAGGTGCTCAACATCTGCAGGTCGACAAAAGATAGCAGACTTCAGGGACTCACCTACAATACGGGCAGTGTGGAAACGCTGATCCGTATGGTAGACGTGAACAATGGGGCAACCCTGCTGCCGGAGCTTGCCCTGGCAGAACTCAGCGCTAAACAGCTGAGTAAAGTCCGTTACTTTAAGTCGCCGGAACCCGTACGCGAGATCAGCCTGGTGACACATAAAAACTTCATCAAAAAGAGAATGCTGAATGCACTCAGGGAAGAGATCCTTTCCGTCATCCCGAAAACGATGAAGCAAAAGAAAAAGAAAGATGTAGTAGGCATCTAAAAATAAAGGCCCCGTAGATCACTGCGGGGCCTTTATTTTTATTTAACGCTTGTCTTAAGCTTTTTTGAAGCGTTCAGCCACAGCATCCCAGTTCACTACATTCCAGAAAGCAGCAATATAGTCCGGGCGTTTATTTTGATATTTCAGGTAGTAAGCATGTTCCCATACGTCCATACCCAGGATCGGTGTACCTTTTACTTCAGCGATGTCCATCAAAGGATTGTCCTGGTTAGGTGTAGAAGTTACCGCCAGTTTATGATCTGCAGTAACGATTAACCAAGCCCAGCCTGATCCAAAACGGGTCGCACCAGCATCAGCAAATTTAGTTTTGAAATCTGCGAAAGATCCAAAAGCAGCATTGATGGCTTCAGCAAGCTCACCTTTAGGCTCGCCGCCTTTGTTTGGCGCCAGCACTTCCCAGAACAGAGAGTGGTTAAAGTGACCACCACCATTGTTTCTTACTGCTGCAGGAAACTTAGAGATGTTTTTAACGATATCTTCGATGCTTTGAGTCGCTTCAGGTTTACCCTCTAAAGCTTTATTTAAGTTGGTAACGTAAGCCTGGTGGTGTTTGCCATGGTGAATTTCCATAGTCAGTTTATCGATATGCGGTTCTAGTGCATCTGTTGCGTAAGGTAACGCAGGTAATTCAAAAGCCATATTAAAATATTTAAGTTTAAACTTGTTTTCAAGACAAATATAACATTCGAACATTAACTTTTGTTCAACTGTTTGTCAAGTTACCCTCTTTTATTCGCAAAAAAACGCGTCATCAGTGCACCGCATTCTTCAGCCAGCACTCCAGCTTTCAGTATCGTTTTAGGATGCAGCAGCTTAGCTCCCCGGGAGGTAAACCCGCGTTTAGGCTCCGTTGCCCCGTATACCAGTCGCCCGACCTGCATCCAGTAGCTCGCTCCGGCACACATCACACAGGGCTCCACGGTGACGTAGATCGTGCAATCCTTCAGGTATTTGCCCCCCAGCGTCTGTGCTGCTGCCGTGAAGGCCTGCATTTCCGCATGTGCTGTCACATCGTTGAGCTGCTCGGTGAGGTTATATCCACGGCCTACAATCCGGCCTTTACACACCACAATGGCACCAATAGGTACCTCCTCCGCGACATATGCTTTGTTTGCTTCCTCCAGCGCCAGGCGCATGTAATGCTCATCTTCCGCAGCCGGATTAGGCTGTTCTTCAAAATTATAGTAGCTCATCAGATTAATTTACTGCCATTGGGCACATTTCCAGCCAGGGCTGTCAATACAATATCTCCATTTTCATCTGCAAATCCAGTAACAAGAAACTCAGACATGAACTTGCCGATCTGCTTCTTGGGAAAGTTGATGACGCCAACGATCTGGCGCCCCACCAGTTCCTCCCGGGTATAATGTTTAGTGATCTGGGCACTGCTCATCCGGATTCCAAACTCGCCAAAGTCCACCCTAACCTTATAGGCCGGCTTACGGGCCTCAGGAAAATCAAAAACCTCCAGAATGGTACCCGCTCGGAGTTCTACTTTTTCAAAATCATTCCAGCTAATTTCTTCCATCTGACAAAATTACAATTTTTATACCTTTGCAGAATGGTTGATGTAATACTAAAAAAGGGCAAAGAAAAAGCGGCAACGCTACGCCACCCCTGGATCTTTTCCGGCGCAATTGATAAAGTTAAAGGAAAACCGGAAAATGGTGAGGTCGTGAGGCTCAGTTCTGCCAGCGGCGAGTTTCTTGCCTACGGGTATTACCATGCCACTTCCCGCGTGGCATTGCGGCTACTGGAATGGGATGAAGCCATCACCATCGATGCGCAATGGTATGAGCAGAAGCTGAACAATGCCATCTCCTCCAGGGCACACCTGCTGAATGCAGATACCAACACCTGCAGGCTTGTATTTAGTGAGGCAGACTTCCTCCCGGGGCTGATTGTCGACAAATATGCGGACTTTTTGTCGTTGCAGATCCTGAGTGCCGGCATGGAGCACGTTAAACCAATACTGATCGACATCCTCCGTAAAGCACTGAACCCAAAAGGGATCTTTGACAAGAGCGATGCCACTGCACGTACACACGAGCAGCTGGAAGCGACACAGGGGCTTTTGTGGGGTGAGCATCCTCCAGAGTTTATCGAGGTGATGGAAAATGGCATCCGATACCACATCAACATCGCCGAAGGACAGAAATCAGGTTTCTACTGCGATCAGCGCGACAACCGACTGATCCTTTCTGAATATACAAAAGGTAAAAAGGTGCTTGATTGCTTTTGCTACAGCGGCGGTTTCTCCCTCAACAGCCTGAAGCAAGGCGCGGCGGAGGTCACGAGTGTTGACAGCTCCCCGCTGGCGATAGAGACCCTGCAGCACAACCTGCAGCTAAATGGCTTTGATGCCAGCCTGCAGCAGAGCATTCAATCGGATGTGAACAAACAACTGCGTGTTTTTAAAGAAGAGGGGCGCAAGTTTGATGTCATCGTGCTTGATCCGCCAAAATATGCCCCGTCAAGGTCTGCACTCGACCGTGCCGCAAGGGCTTATAAAGACCTCAACAGGCTGGGTATGCTGCTTCTGGAACCGGGCGGCATTATGGCCACCTATTCCTGCTCGGGTGCGGTAGACATGGAGACCTTCAAGCAGATCATCGCATGGGCCGCCCTGGACGCGGGGAAAGAAGTGCAGATCATCAGGCAGTTCAGTCAGCCTGAAGACCACCCGGTAAGGATTTCCTTTCCGGAAGGTGAATACCTCAAAGGCCTGCTGATTCGCGTACTTTAATCCCTTCGCGTACTCCAATTCTTACTCTGCGTTGTCGGGCAATTCATCATATTCGCCAGCCATCGCATACCGGCCGAAGATCACCAGCCCTGCACTGATCGGAATAAATATACACAATATGATTCCCCACTGCAGGGCTGTATTTGTCTTTTCTACCCCCTCGGCGGCGAGCCCCACCTTCTCGTAAGCCTGGATAAACATAAAAATCATGGACAGTGGGCCCAGCAGGACCCAGCACAATCCAAGTATTCGTTTTAGTCCTTTCATATTTCTGATGTTTTAAGTTCTTCAATGGATTTGCGCTTGTGGTCCTTCAGGTAAATGGCACCTATCACAAAGCTCAGCGCGGCGACGCCAATAGGATACCAGAGGCCCGACAATGGGGTCGATCCGGGGAAACTGGCAACGAGTGTTGCAATAAAGGGCACCAGACCTCCGAAAACACCATTCCCGACATGATAAGGAAGGGACATGGAGGTGTACCTGATCTTTGTAGGGAACAGCTCTACAAGGAAGGCGGCAATAGGACCGTATACCATTGTCACCAGCAGGATCTGGAAGAAAATCAGGAATACAAATTTCCAGAACACCGCCGGTGTCAGCTTTTTATCTAAATACTTGTCGGCTTGTGGTGCTGCCGCCCTCGAGCGGTCGGCGTAACTGATGCGGCTTTCTATCTTCCCGAAAGTGGCACCGTTCAGCAGACTGACGTTCGTGCGGCGCTCCTGCAGCGTATCGCTGGTTCCTTTTATGACAGTACTTGTCAGGATAGGTACCGAGGCTTCCATAATTTCATTGGGCTGCACCCTGCTGAAGTCGGTATCATCCAGAAATACCTGATAGATCGGGCGGTAAAAGATGATGCCGAGGAGCATACCTGTGAGCATGATCCACTTGCGTCCTATTTTATCACTCCAGGCTCCGAAGATCACAAAAAAAGGTGTCGCAAAGGCAATGCCCCAAAGGAGGATGTAGCGGGAGTCGTTGAAGTCCAGCTTACAGGTATTCTCCAGGAACGACTGTGCATAGAACTGCCCCGTATACCAGATGACGCCCTGTCCCATGGTTGCCCCAAACAAGGCCAGTAACACCATCTTAAAGTTTGTTTTATTGCTGAAGCTTTCCTTCAAAGGATTTTTGGAAACTTTTCCTTCCGTCTTCAGCTTGCTGAACATCGGCGACTCGTGCATCTTCATCCGGATATAAATAGAAACGCCAACCAGCAGAATCGACAACAGGAAGGGGATGCGCCAGCCCCAGTCGGCAAATTCAGCTGCCCCAATTATATTTTTGGTCAGCACAATGACGCCCAGCGACAAAAACAGGCCTCCGGTAGCTGTGGTCTGGATCCAGCTGGTAAAAAAGCCGCGGCGGTTGACCGGAGCATGCTCGGCAACATAAGTTGCTGCACCTCCATATTCTCCACCAAGGGCCAGTCCCTGTACCAGGCGCAGGATCAGCACCAGGATCGGTGCGGCATAACCAATGCTGGAATAAGAAGGAATGAGGCCAATCAGAAAGGTGGATCCACCCATCAGCACCAGCGTCAGCAGAAAGGTATATTTTCTTCCGATGAGGTCACCGAGGCGGCCAAAGACCAGCGCCCCGAAAGGGCGGACAATAAATCCCGCGGCAAAAATAGCCAGGGTATTGATGAGTGCCGAGGCCCCCGCATCAGAAGGAAAAAGCTTTGCGCCGATAATCGTGGCCAGGCTGCCGAAAATATAGAAGTCGTACCACTCGATCAGGGTGCCCAGAGAAGAGGCCCCAATCACTTTGAAAATGCTGTTCTTTTGTAATTCCTGATTCATACGGAAGGTTGATATTTGGCTTGATGACTAAAGTACAATTTATTGGCAATAAATTGCAGCAGACGAGGAGATTAGCCAAAGAAAAAAAGCGTACAACCTGTAGTGGTGGATTAAAAGCACTAATTGCAAACAATATCAGGAATTTGTTTGTAGATTAAATTCAAAATCCACACAACCTTATGCTCATTGCCCAGAACATCCGACTCAGCAGGATCCTCATCAATACCTGGAAGGTAGACCTCATCATGATCGCCTCCTGTACCGTCACCTATTTTGCACGTACCTTTCTGATTGCCCACCACCTCGATATCCCTTCCATCATCCCCTCTGTCCTTGGAACCGCCATTGCCTTTTTCATTGGTTTCAACAACAACCAGGCTTATGACCGGTGGTGGGAAGCACGTAAGATCTGGGGATCACTGGTCAACGACTCCCGCTCCTGGGCACGAAGCCTGATCAATTATACAGATGATAGCCCGGATACGCAGAAGGTTGTGGTGAGGATGATCAAGAGGCACATCGCCTTTCTCTATTGCCTGAAAGGCGCATTACGCAGCTTTGACGACAATGTGTACAGCAAGTACCTGAGCGTTGCCGACCGCCAGGAAATCGAAGACCACAGCAATAAGCAGAATGCCATACTCAATATACAGTCGCGGGACCTGCAGCTCATCTCCAAGACTGGTCTGATTGACAGCTTCAGGTTCATTGAACTGAACGCATTGCTGGTGGGCTTTACCGACCAGATGGGGATGTCAGAAAGGATTAAAAACACCGTATTCCCAACAACATATACCTATCTGACCAAGGTGTTCATCTGGCTCTTTGTCGTCTCCATCACCCTGGTCATCAGTTCTTATGTAGACTACTGGTCTATTTTTATCGGCTGGCTTGTGGGTTTTGTATTTGTGTCTACCCAGGTAAACGGCATGAGCCTCATCAATCCTTTTGAGAACAACTCTGCCGCCATCCCGCTCAACCAGATCACCAGGACCATTGAAATCAACCTTTTGCAGATGCTTGGCGAAACAGACATTCCCGATCCGGTAAAACCGATCAACGAGGAGTATGTACTGTAACTATTCCTCTTCGCGAAAGTAAACCTTATAATAGTTCATAGATTTGTCGTCATCAAAACCCTTTTCAATCAGCTCTTTGTCGCCATGAATATAGATGTGGAAGTTCTTGTCCAGCTTTAACACACTCTTATAAACCCGGGCCTGTTTTTTTACCGCTGCGCCGGAGATGTCGAAAGTGTCAGCAATGGGACTATCAAACTCTTCCTCAAAGCTCTTTTTATAGTTTTTAAAGGACTCTATACCTTCTGCATTACCAATGACCTCATTGGAGAATTCGTCGATGTCAAAGCTCTCTTTTTCCTTGAAATATTTCATCGACTTGTTGAGCAGGTCAATTTTGTCTGCCTTTGAAATTTCAAACTCCTGGTCCAGCTTTTCCGTGACGAAGTTTTTATACACGCCAAGTACACTGCTCGTCTGGTTGAAGTTGTCGTTTCTGATCTTCAGTTTGAGGAACTCATCTTTCCAGTATACCGCTTCTGCACTCCTGTTGGTCTGATCGATTACCGCAACACGATAGCCTTCTTCCTGATCTGTATTAAAGATCAGACATCCTTTATCCAGCTTATTGATGTTGATGGCATCCTGCTCATATCCGAGGCCAAAACCACCATCCTCAGGATAAACCTTCAGAAAGGATTCTTTGGTCTCTGATTTAAAGATGCCGATTGCATCATGCAATTCTCCCTCAATCTGTACGTTCTCGAAATAGGCAACATACAGCTCCCCTGGTTTGATCTTTGGATGTCCTGATACATCATAAAGGTATTTCGCCAGCTCCATGCTGTTTTCATGAAAAGTCTGGCCATCCTCAAATATTTTGGCAGCAAAATGATAGACCTCATTCAGGTTCAGGTCGCTGTTGGGATGAAAAAAGCGGTAAACCTCATTTACTTTGGCATAAGGGCCAAGAAAATACTGTTGCAGCAGGCTGCTCAGCATCAGGTCCTTGATGACAATGGACTGGTCAGACAATACGTAAAACTCCTCCTGGGATTTGTTCCCGATTCGGTGTATAGATAATTCGGCCAATGAGGCCTCAAAAAAAGAAATCATGCAGGGTTACTTATTTTCGTGTGGGGTGTCTCTTAGCGTTACCGGTTTCCGGGATTTACCTTTCATCTTCAGGTTAAGGACTTCCACCAGTACCGAGAAGGCCATGGCAAAATAGATATATCCTTTAGGGATGTGCTGATCCAGGCCCTCGGCAAGCAGGGAGACACCAATTAATAGCAGAAATGACAGGGCGAGCATCTTTACTGTCGGATGGTTATTCACAAAGTTGCTGATGGTACCGGCGGAGATCAACATGATGACCACAGCGATGACCACTGCAGCAATCATAATCTCAATATGATCGGCCATCCCTACAGCGGTAATGACAGAGTCCAGGGAGAAGACGATATCCAGGATCAGAATCTGGACAATAATGCCGACAAAGGAGTGCACTTTGCCTTTTATGCCACCTTCTTCCTCTCCTTCTAGTTTATTGTGAATCTCGTGTGTGCTTTTATAAATCAGGAACAGTCCGCCGATAATCAAGATCAGGTCCCTGCCCGAAATGGCGAGCTTTCCAGCCAGTCGGCATGGGTAACACCTATCAGGTCGCCGATGTTGAACAAGGGTGCTGTCAGCTTCATCACCCAGCTAAGGGACAGCAACAGCAGTATCCTGGTGATCATCGCCAGGCCAAGTCCGGTCTGCCGTGCTTTCTTCTGCTGTTCCTGCGGCAGTTTACCCGCAAGGATAGAAATGAACACGATGTTATCGATGCCCAGTACAATTTCCAGTACGGTCAGGGTAACCAGCGATATCCACGCTTCAGGACTGCTTAAAAATTCCATCTGATAGTTATAAATGATGTGCTAAGATATAAAAAAAGCTTGTTGACTGTATCAACAAGCTTTCCCTACTTTATGTTTTACGCTGTCCGCGAGCAACTTACTTAAACAATACGCTACCATAGTCGGTACTCAAACTAACCTTACCTGAGCCGCCACGACCGATGGTCCCCGTATAATTCCTGGTGGAGGAGTAACTCTTGTCGTCCGGGTCCCGGTCTGACTTTGCCGCTACAGCATCCCCATACTTAAAACTGCCGTAATTGGTCCTCACGCTGAAGTCGCCATGATAATTATCTGCAAAACCAAGACTGACACCTACGTAATTGGCCTTTACTGCCAGTGCACGGCAAGCGCTCGTAATCTGGTCAACAGACAGTCTATTGTAATCCATCCTGAAGTTGGCGTCTCCTTTAAGGGTTCCGACTTTTACAGTGGTATATTGACCATTGAGGTTTAGTTTTCCTACGTTAGCGATGGTAATGTTATTGTATTGCTGCTTTATCGCAGCATTGCCACTTACTGTGCCGATATTCACATTCGTATACTGCGCATCCAGATCCAGATTATCGACAGAGCCTATGGTCAGCCCGGAACCATACTGCTGGCGGATCACCGCATCTCCTTTAATGGAGCCAATGTTTACTCCTGCATACTGCGCATTCAGGTCAAGCGTACCAACAACAGCAATGGCAAGCCCGGAGCCATACTGCTGTTTCACTACGGCCTTGTTCAACTCCTGGATGTCAGCCTTGCCGTATTGCACGGACACATAGTTGTTGTTGTTCATCAGTCGACCGGCATTGAAATTTCCATATTGTGCCTTTACATACAGCGGGCCTGAGAAATTTCCCATAACCACATTTCCATACTGGTTACTCAGGCTGAGCGCTGCACTTGCAGGTAGAAAAAGGACATAATCAATCCTTACTTCCCTTCGCCAGGACTTGCTGCCATTCTTACCCCTGCTATAATTTCCTCCTCCTACATTGGTACGGAAGGTGACCTCATCGCCCTCTTTGGCAGCTGTAATGCTCACGTCTTCCAGCATCTGTTGGGCATCATTTTCACTTTTTGCCCAGGCCTTAATGGTCACATCTACCCGGGCCTCTTTTTTATCCCAGGTTTTCACCTGCACCTCGCCATATTTATTGCTGAGCAGCACCTTATCCGACTGGTCCAGGGAAAAAGACTTAGTAATGGTTCTGGACCGCATGGGATCATCTGCATCATGTTGCTGCCCGACATTGTCGCTAGTAGTTGTTGTAGTCGTACTCACCACATTTATCTTTACCCGTACGGGGCGAATCGCTACTTCAATTTTAGGCAAAGGCAAAGGGAATGTAACCGCCATCTGCTCCTGTGCAGCAGGCATCTCCGGGGCCTCCTGTGCCATTGTCGCCTGGATCAGAAAACTCACTCCTATCATTCCCAACATCAACTTTTTCATATCTGATTCTCCTTTTTATATTCGTCTACCTCAGTGATGATCGACAACTGCTGGCTGATCACCTGCAGCTGCAACTCAAGATTTTTGACCATCGCTTTAACCACAACCTTCTGATTAGGACTGTTTTGTAACTCTTTTTTTAACGCTTCGTAACTGTTACCCAATTTAGTCAGATCGGCACTGAACTGCGCATACAATTCCGGATTTTTCTTCGCAAAGACCTCCAGGCTGTCTTTCTTTTCCTCAATGAGGCTCGCAAACTTCAGTTCCTTCTTTGCATATATTGGGTTAATGTCAGCAATCTGCAGCTCCTCATTTCCTCTGTTACGATAGGTATATGTAAAAATAAGCCCCATCACCACGATCAAGGATGCAGCTATACCTAACCACAACGGCACCCCCGAACGCTTTTTTACCGTCTGCCCATCCAGCGCATCACTAATCTTACCCCAAAGCTGGTCTGATGGCAAATTGACATCAAACTCTTTCCTATGCTCCCTGATGTACTCCTCTAACCCCTTGTTATTCATCTTTTGCTCCTATCTTTGCTAATAATCCATTTAATTTCATTTTTGCACGCATGTACTGCGTCCTTGATGTGCTTTCTGAAATCTTCAGAATGTGCGCGATCTCTTCGTGGTCATATCCATCAAAAAGGTACAAACTCAGCACCACCCTATATTTATCGGGAAGCTGCGCTATGCCAGCTTTCACCTCTTCCACCCGCAGCGCCAGGTCTTCCACATCCGCAGAGGGCTCCTCTGCCAAATCCACCGCCTCGATGCTCACAAACTCCACCTTCCGCTTGCGCAGGTAATTGATGGACTTGTTGATCACAATCTGCTTCAGCCACAGGCCAAAAGTTGTTTCTCCCCTGAAGCTGTCCAGCCGTGTAAAGGCATCCAGAAAGGATTCCTGCAGCACGTCCTCCGCCTCCTCTTCATAGTTCACAATCCTCAGCGCAACATTGTACATAGCCCTGGCATACAACTTGTAAATTTCAAATTGTGCCTTCCGGCTTCCCTGCCGGCACTCGTTCACGAGTGTTACGTGTTTGTCTATATATGCCGTTTCCAATTGCTTTCTAATTCGTCTATAGGACACCCGCTTTTTTGAAACGTTGCACGATAAACAAAAATATTTTCAATATACTACGCTAAATTCAATGCGACCTGAAATATGTGGGTCAAAATCAATATTTTTGCGACCTAATACTGATTAATAATGTTAAGAACAACTACTTGCGGAGCTTTAACCATTGAGAATTTAGGCGAAAACGTGGTCTTATGTGGCTGGGTACAGAAATCAAGAGACCTGGGCGGAATGACTTTTATTGACATCCGCGACAGATATGGCATCACGCAGCTGGTATTCAATATGGATGACAACCGCGATCTTTGTGAGGCTGCCCGCAATCTGGGCCGTGAATTTGTCATCAAAGCCAGCGGAACGGTAGTAGAACGATCCAATAAAAACTTAAAAATGCCTACCGGTGAAGTGGAAATCAAAATCACTGCCCTGGAAGTGCTCAATGCAGCAAAACTGCCACCTTTCATGATCGAAGATGATACAGATGGTGGTGATGACCTGCGCATGAAATACCGTTACCTTGACTTACGCCGCAATCCGTTGCGCAACAATATGGTGTTGCGCCATAGAATGGCACAATCGGTACGCCGTTACCTTGACAAACTTGACTTTATCGAAGTGGAAACTCCGGTGCTCATCAAGTCTACTCCTGAAGGGGCCCGCGACTTTGTCGTGCCAAGCCGCATGAACGAAGGCCAGTTTTATGCACTTCCCCAATCTCCGCAAACCTTTAAGCAGTTGCTGATGGTCTCTGGCTTCGACCGCTATTTCCAGATTGTCAAATGCTTCAGGGATGAGGATTTACGTGCCGACAGACAGCCGGAATTTACACAGATCGACTGCGAAATGTCTTTCATTGAGCAGGAAGACATCCTCAATACTTTCGAAGGGTTGATCCGTACCTTGTTTAAAGAAATCAAAGGCATAGACCTTCCTGAGGTCCCTAGAATGCAATACGCGGACGCAATGCGATTTTATGGCTCCGATAAACCGGACACCCGCTTTGACATGCGTTTTGTAGAACTGAATGACATGGTTAAAGGAAAAGATTTCCCTGTATTTGACAATGCGGAACTCGTGATCGGCATTAATGCTGCCGGCTGTGCGGCTTATACCCGCAAGCAAGTAGATGAGCTGACAGATTTCATTAAACGTCCTCAGATTGGCGCCACGGGCTTGATCTACATGAGACACAATGAAGATGGATCGTTGAAATCTTCCGTAGATAAGTTTTACAATGAAGAAGAATTAAAAAAATGGTCTGATGCCATGAACACCAAACCGGGAGACCTGGTATTGATCATGGCAGGAACACAGGACAAGGTGCGCAAGCAACTGAGCGAATTGCGTCTGGAAATGGGTACACGCCTTGGTCTGCGCGACAAAAATACATACAGTGCCCTCTGGGTGCTGGACTTCCCGCTCCTGGAATGGGATGAGGAGACGGAACGTTATCACGCCATGCACCACCCTTTTACTTCTCCAAAACCGGAAGACATCTCACTCCTGGATACCGCTCCGGGAGCAGTAAGGGCAAATGCTTATGATATGGTGGTCAATGGAACTGAAATTGGTGGTGGATCCATCAGGATCCACGACAGAACGCTGCAGGCGCTGATGTTCAAGCACCTTGGATTCTCTCCTGAAGAAGCACAGAAACAATTCGGGTTCCTTATGGATGCGTTTGAATTTGGTGCTCCTCCACATGGTGGTATCGCCTTCGGCTTTGACAGGCTCTGCTCCATCTTCGCCGGACTGGATAGCATCCGCGATGTAATCGCATTTCCTAAAAACAATTCCGGAAGAGATGTCATGATTGACAGCCCTTCTGCCATTGATGATAAACAGTTAAATGAGCTGAAGATTAAATCTACCATATAAGCAGCTGATATCAATCCATAAAAAAAGGAAGCCATATACTCAGGCTTCCTTTTTTTATGTTCATTTAATAAGTTTCACTATCAGGAGGAATACCGTAATCAATATCCCTCGCATCGACGGTTTTCTTTTTTCCCGAGCCGGTAAATATTGATTTTACCGCATTAAAAATGCCGGATATATGCTCCGCATCAAGCGACTTTCCAACCTTTCCGGAGGCAAGCCCAACCAATGTCTTAGTTAAGATCCCTGAGCCCTTAAAAAGGGTTCTGTTCATAAATATTGGAAGTGCCCATGACAACACGGTACTGCTGATGTTATACTTGTCATCCGCCTTTAAAAACGCAGAGGGTGTCGCAAACCGTTTAATCAGGTTCCCCGGCGTAAACTGACGGACGTATTTTTTTGAATCATCAATCAACACCTCTTCTTTAAGCCGGTACTCCGCTTTTAGCTTGGAAACTTCTGCATGAAGGTCATCCAGGTTACGGATGTTATACTTTCTGCTCATCTTCCTCCTCCTTGTCGGCCAGCTTATTAAAATAATTACGGATAGAAAAGTTTACGATGGCTTTTTCAATATATTTATCCTTGGTAAAATAAACAATCAATGCCAATGCGACATAGATGAGTGCCACGCAACCAAATCCCCTGGTATAACTGCCTAAAACATCTGATAAGAACAGGGCTAAAGTAAAGGTTCCAAACAGAAAGGCCAGGATAAAACATATCGCCACCGCCGCATTGGTCACCAGATCGGCAAAAACTTTGGAGGCACGCTCTACCATATACAACCGGGTATATTCTATCCGGGTATTGATATAACTCTTGGTATCTTCCAGTAAGTCTTCGAAATCTTTTTCTTTATTTTCCTGCATTATTTTAGATTTTGGCTTGTTTACCGTGAATTAAGCGTGCTCAACGTCGTCTGCAAATTCTTCCTCTGCATCACGAAGCTTGCTCTTTACTGAACTCACAACCTTATCTTTAAGGTTCGCCAGATTGTTGATTTCATCTGCAGCCCTGTCTTTGATAGAATCACCAAGGTCTTTCAGCGACTGGCTCAACTTATCCCTGGTATCACTGCCTTTATCCGGCGCAAACAATAAACCTAAAGCCGCTCCTGCAGCTAAACCGGCCAATAGCCCAACTAGTACTTTTGAATTATCATTCATGACATTTAAATTTTTTGTTTAACATTCACTACGCTGGAATATAAAATTATAACCCCTCGTGTTCGGAAATTGTTTTAATTCTTTCCAATCTTTCCGTCGCCATGGCACTGGTTTCATAGATTTTCACCAAAAGAATGAAATATGACAGCAGCAGGGGACCAAATACAAGGCCCAATATTCCAAATAATGGTATACCAATAACTACGCCAATTACGGTAATAATGGGATGGATGTTGCCAACTTTCTTTGCAATCATGAAACGCAACACATTGTCTATGTTAATGATCACCACAAAACCGAAAATCAACATGGCCCAGGCAGCAACATTATTGCCGTTGAGCATTTGTATAATTGCCGCGGGAACAAACACAATCGGAGGCCCCAGCACAGGCACAAAGGAGATGAATGTGGTGATCACCCCCCAAAACAAAGGGTCGGGATAATCGAGTACATAAAAAGCAAGACTCACCAGCGAGCCCTGCACCATGGCAATAAACCCCTGTCCGAGGACATTCGCATAAGTCGTATTCCTCATCTCCAATGCAAAACGCTGTGCATTCTGCTCTCTGAAGGGCGCGTACTTGAGCAGCGAGGACTCAAAACGCTCGCGTTCCACCAGCATAAAATATAAAAGAAAGTACATGAGGAGCAGCCCCAGCACGGTATTAAAAGCGCCCGAGATTAAGGAGGGGAAGAGCTCCGTAACCCAGTTACCTGCTTTTTTCATACCATCCTCAATCAGGTTTTGAAAGTCGCCACCCACAGGAATGAGGTGTTTGAGCTTAAACAGCAGGTTTTTAAAATAAATCTGGTCCTTCTGCAGGTCGGCAATCTTTTCGATTACCATGGTGCTTAGTGCATAAAAAGGCAGAATGATCACCACCACCGATACGACCAACAGCAAGACCGCCGCCACACGTTTGTTCATTTTCTTCTCCTCCACCAGGTACATAAATGCCGGACGGAGGATGGTGAACATAACAAGCGTACTGAGAATAGAACCAAATATACCCTGCAGCGAATAGGCAATTAAACAACCCAGAGCAATAATGATCACCAGGTTGATGGTATTCCGCTGTTTGTAGGTAAAAAGAGACATCACTTAGGATTCCAGGTTAATTGCCCTCATCTTATTGTACAAGGTCTTGCGGTCAATATTCAGGATCTTCGCAGCCTTTGTTTTATTGAAATTAACTTCTCTGAGCACTTTCAGGATGGCCTCATATTCAGCTTCCAATGCTGCATTTTTGAGGTCTCTTGGTTTTTCTACCCTTGAGATCGAGTGTTCCATGGCAGAAGCCTTTGCGTAGGTAGATATTTCCAGTGGGAGTGCTTTCAGCTGGATTTCCTGACTCTCTGTCAACAATGTGGCGCGGCGTACCACATTTTTCAGCTCACGCACATTTCCAGGCCAGTTGTAGGTCAGAAAACATTCTTCCACTTCCGCAGAGAAGCCCTGCACATTTCTGTTAAGCTCATGATTGGCAACCTCCAGGAAGTTTGCAGCAAACACCATGATGTCACGTCCGCGCTGACTCAGCGGCGGCAGGTTGATTGAAAATTCGTTGAAACGGTGGTACAGATCTTCGCGGAAACGCCCCTTTTGAATGGCATGTCCCAGATTTTCATTGGTGGCCACGATGATGCGCACATCCAGGTCGATCTCCTTCGTGCTGCCGATTCTTTTAATTTTACGTTCCTGCACCGTACGGAGCAGCGCCGCCTGGATCTCGTAGGAAAGGTTCCCTACTTCATCCAGAAACAAGGTACCTCCATTGGCCATCTCAAAATGACCGATCTTAGTATATAAGGCACCTGTAAAAGATCCTTTCTCATGGCCAAAGAATTCACTACCTGCAAGTTCCTTCGTCAGTGAACCACAGTCCATCGCCACAAAGGGCTGGTTTTTCCGTGGACTGTTCAGGTGGATGGCCATCGCCACAGACTCCTTCCCTGTACCGCTTTCACCGGTAAGGATCACACTGTAGGAGGTTGGCGCTACCAGCTGGATCTGCTTGTACAGTTCTTTTGACGCAGGACTCTGCCCTGCTACAAAATCATCCGCCTCCCCATAAATCTCTTTACTCGGCTTCGTCTTAGGCTCTTCCACTATCGCAGTCTCCTGTCCGGTGCTCAATGCAGCCTGCGTATCTATTGCTTTGTTGATTGTATTTAAGATTTCATCCGGATACAGCGGCTTGGTGATGTAATCATAGGCACCAAGTTTGATCAGCTCCACTGCCAGCTTGATATCGGAATATCCTGTAATAATGATGACACCCGTACGAGGGTAACTCGCCTTGATTTTTACCAACATCTCCCTACCGTCTGTATCTTCCAGACGGTAATCACATAACACCAAATCATAATGTTCCTTTGCCAGATGTTCCATCGCTGAACTACCACTCGTGGCTGTTGATACACTAAAAGAATTCCTGGTCAGGAATTTAGATAGCAATAAACCAATGTTTATCTCATCATCAACAATCAATATGTTTCTCATATAAAAATGAATTGTGGGCTGCCCGTTTAATTAGATAAATATAAATACAATTTTTATCATGGGAAATTTTTTCTACACTTTTTGCTAGATTAACGATCTTTTCATTCACATCGGGCATAAAAAAGCCTGTCGGCGAAACTGACAGGCGGACAGATCTTCAAGATGGGACTATTGACCGCTGAAATTCGGTTTTCTCTTTTCCAGGAAAGCAGTTGTGCCTTCCTTAAAATCAACGGTACCGAAACATGCTCCGAAAGCGGAGATTTCCGTTTCAAATCCATTCTCCTCATGACTGACTGCGGCATTTATGGCTTTAATCGCGTACGATATTGCCGAGGGTGAGCGCAGCTTTATTTTTTCGATCAGCTCCCCCGCCTTACTTTGGAGTTCCCCTATTGGAACTACATGATTTACCAGGCCAATCTCCGCCGCACGTTCGGCAGAAATCATCTCCGCAGTAGTGATCAGCTCCATCGCATGCCCTTTTCCGACCAGCTGCGTCAGCCGTTGCGTGCCCCCATACCCTGGGATCAGGCCCAGGGAAACTTCTGGCAGCCCAAGCCGCGCATGATCCGCAGCCAGCCTGATGTGACAGGCCATGGCCAGCTCCAGTCCACCACCCAGTGCAAATCCGTTAATGGCGGCAACCACCGGTTTAGGGCAGCGTTCAATCGCATCAAATACATTATGCTGACCTTCCCGCGCCAGCGCTTCACCCTCAGCAGCTGAAAAAGCAGCAAATTCGGTGATATCAGCGCCCGCCACAAAAGCCTTCTCTCCTGCGCCTGTGAGCAGCACCGCCTTTACCGCTGCAGTACTTTCCGCATAGGCAATGACATGTGCGAGTTCCGACAGCGTCTCTTTGTTCAGCGCGTTTAATTTACGTTCCCTGTTGATGGTGACATAAAGCACCTCCGCCCTTAATTCTGATAAAATATGCTGATATACCATCTCTTAAAAATTTTATGTTTCTTCTTCCGGTCTTTATATAACCATCGATAATTACCTTTATTGTGCCCTGAAGCAGACAAACAACACACACTCCCTGCGGAGGCTTTTGGATGTCGGTATGTGGCATGTTCTGCACACAATTTATATGAATAGTGTAAGGTAAAAGTAAGTAAATTAGCCGTTTTATGTTAACTTTGAATATTAATTTACAGTTTTTATGAGTGAAGAAAGATCATTGAACTTTATAGAAGAGATCATTGAGAACGATTTAAATAGCGGAAAATACGATACGTTAATTACCCGTTTTCCTCCGGAGCCAAATGGGTACCTCCACATTGGACATGCAAAGGCCATCTGCCTTAACTTCGGACTGACAAAAAAATATGGTGGTTATACCAACCTGAGATTTGATGACACCAACCCGGTGACAGAGAAAACCGAATATGTAGACAGTCAGCAGGAAGATATCCGTTGGCTGGGCTTTGAATGGAAAAACGAACTCTATACTTCCGACTACTTTGATACCCTTTACGATTTTGCTGTAAAGCTGATTGAGAAGGGACTTGCTTATGTAGACCACAGTACTGCCGAAGATATTGCCGCCCTGAAAGGCACACCTACAGAGCCTGGAACGGATAGTGCCGACAGAGGACGCAGCATTGCCGAAAATCTGGATCTTTTCAGCCGCATGAAAGCCGGCGAGTTCGCCGATGGCTTCTGCACTTTGAGGGCTAAAATCGATATGGCCAGCACCAACATGCTGATGCGCGACCCGATCATCTACCGCATTAAACACGCAGAACACCACAGGACCGGCAACAAATGGTGCATCTATCCGATGTACGACTTCGCGCATGGTCAGAGCGACAGCATCGAGACCATTACCCATTCGATATGTACGCTGGAGTATGTATCACACCGTGAGCTGTACGACTGGTTCATTGAACACCTGGAAATCTTTCCATCAAAACAATATGAATTTGCCCGCCTCAACCTTTCCTATACCGTAATGAGCAAGCGTAAGCTGCTCCAACTGGTAAACGAAGGTGTGGTCAGCGGATGGGATGACCCCCGGATGCCTACCATAAGTGGATTGAGGAGACGTGGGTATACCCCGGAAAGCATCCGCGAATTTTGTGAAAGGATCGGCATCGCCAAAAGAGAAAACATCATTGAGCTCAGCCTGCTGGAGTTCTGCGTGCGCGAGCACCTCAACAAAACAGCCAACAGGGTCATGGCAGTCATGGATCCCATCAAACTGGTCATCACCAACTACCCTGAAGGTCAGGAAGAAACCCTTATCGGAGAGAACAATCCTGAGGCAGAAGATAAAGGTGGCAGCAGGGAGATCCCTTTCAGCAACGAGCTTTGGATCGAACGTGAGGACTTCATGGAAGAACCGGCAAAAAAATGGTTCCGCCTCGCACCGGGTGCGACGGTCAGACTGAAACATGCCTACATCGTTAAATGTGAAGACTTCCGCAAGGATGCCGATGGCAACATCACTGAAGTGCACTGTACCTATATCCCTGAATCCAAAAGTGGAGAAGATACGAGTGGCATCAATGTGAAGGGAACCATCCATTGGGTGAGCACAAAACATGCTAAAAGTGCAGAGATCAGGGTTTATGACCGCCTGTTCAGCGTAGAATCCCCTGATGCTGAAGAAGGTGATTTTAAGGATTACCTTAACCCGAACAGCATGGAGCTGATCAAAAATGCCTACATAGAGCCTTTCCTGGCCAATGCAGACATCAACTCCAGGTACCAGTTCATCAGAAAAGGATACTATTGTGTAGATAAAGATTCGACCCCGGAAAGAATCATCTTCAACCGTACTGTAGGATTGAAAGATGCCTGGGCTAAAACAAACAAATAAGCTTTATTAAGAGCAGGAAGCGTAACGGGCGCAGGGTTTCATCAACCTGCGCCCGTTTTTTGTTTGACCTGAGGAATACACCCCTAGTAAGGGAATATGAAACCTACATATATTTCTTGTAGAGGTTAAACAGGATCAGTTTATCGGTTGCAGTCAGCACAGCCGTGTTGTCATTTTGTACAAAATGAAGCTTGAAGGCGGAGATCGCAGACTTCAGGTTAGCGGTATTGTAACCGATGATCCGCAACGCCAAGGTGGTATCAAAGTTTTCCGGAGGCAGCTGCAGTACATCGTCATACCAGAAACCAAAGCCTTTTTTCGCCAGGACCTTCCATGGAAAATTCATTGGATCGACCTTACGCCCCGGAGCAATGTCGGCATGTCCGATAAAATTCGCTGTAGGGATGTTATATTTCTTTTTTAAAACCTCCAGCACGCCCACCAGACTACGCAGCTGCGCATCTGTAAATGGATCTGTCTTTCCGTTGTTGTCCAGCTCAATGCCAATGGAGGAGGAATTCAGGTCTGAATCGTTACCCCACTTCGCGGCCCCGGCATGGTTGGCACGCAGGTAATCATTGACCATTTGTACCACTTTCCCATCCCTGCCGATGACATAGTGGGCACTAACTTCTGCCTTAGCATTCAAAAAGGTATTCACCGTCTGTGTAAGGGAGTCTTGTGCGGTATGGTGGATGATCACAAAATTAGGCTTACGGATACCGAAGTTCACGGAGCCAATCCAGGACTGGATCCCCTGGTCCAGCGTAGGGATCTGCTGCCCTTCCGGAGGTGTAGCCGACAGCACCGTCGCAAAGCCCTTTGCCTTCTCTTTATAAATCTTTTCCGTTGCCGCGTACCTGCCCGCAGAACAGGCCGACAACAGCAATACCGTGCCCATCAGCAAAGCCTTCCCTCTAAATTTCTTCACGTTTTTCATAATAGATGTATAAAGCCGTGAAATTACTATTTTTTACTAATTTAGCCGCCATCTTAATGACCATCAACAAAAAGAATGAATCCGTTGTTTGTATGTTGGCACCACACCGCATTACAAACAAAAAAACAAATACAATATGAAGAACATAAGCAAGTTAAAGCTTGTCATCACGGGTTGTGTGATGCTGACAGGAATGGCCGCCTGCACCAACCAGAATGGAACATCTACCACAGCTACCAAGACAGATTCGGCAACAGACAGCCTCCAGCGCTACGTAAATGACCGGATTGGCATCTATGAAAAGGTCAAACTGACCACCAACCTGAATGAGCTCACACCCAAAGAACGTGAAATCCTACCGCTACTCATACAGGCGGCGCAAATTATGGACGAGCTGTTCTGGAAACAGGCATACCCGAAAAGGGACAGCCTCCTGAGCACCATTAAAGATGAAAAAACCAGGAGTTTCCTGACCATCAACTACGGCCCATGGGACAGGCTCAATGGTGATAAACCTTTTATTGCAGGGATCGGTGCCAAGCCTGATGCAGCATCCTTCTATCCTCCAGGAATGACCAAGGAAGAACTTGAAAAATCAGATGTAAAGGACAAAATGGGACTGTATTCTGTTATCCAGCGCGACAGCACCGGAAAGCTGGTTTCCGTTCCTTACCACATCCTCTACGCCTCAGAACTGCAAAAAGCATCCAACCTACTGAAACAGGCTGCACTGCTGGCGGAGGATGCCGGCTTCAAAAACTACCTGAACCTGCGTGCGGATGCGCTGGTGTCTGACAATTACACCGCCAGCGACTATGCCTGGATGGACATGAAAACCAACAACCTCGACATCATCATCGGCCCCATTGAAAACTATGAAGACAAACTTTTCAACGCCCGCGCTTCTTATGAGGCTTATGTGCTGGTAAAAGATAAGGTATGGAGCAAACGCCTGGCGAAATATGTCAGCATGTTGCCTCAGCTGCAGGAAGGCCTCCCTGTGGATGCAAAGTATAAGAAAGAAAAACCGGGAACAGACTCTGAGCTCAATGCTTATGATGTCATCTACTATGCCGGCGACTGCAATGCGGGGTCAAAAACCATCGCCGTCAACCTGCCGAATGATGAGATCATCCAGCAGAAAAAAGGAACACGCCGCTCACAGCTTAAAAATGCCATGAAAGCGAAGTTCGATAAGATCCTGATCCCGATTGCCAATGAGCTCATCGATAAGGACCAGCTACAATACGTCAACTTCGACTCCTTCTTCTCCAACGTCATGTTCCACGAGGTGGCCCACGGCCTGGGCATCAAACAGACCGTTACGGGCAAAGGGTTCGTGAAAGAAGCCCTACAGGAACAATATTCATGGCTGGAAGAGGGAAAAGCTGATGTACTTGGCCTGTACATGGTGACTGGACTCCTCAAAAAAGGAGAGCTGGAAGGCGACCTGAAGTCATTCTACACCACTTATATGGCAGGAATACTGCGCTCCGTAAGGTTTGGGGCAGCCAGTGCACATGGAAAAGCGAATATGCAGTGTTTCAACTTCTTTAAAGAGCAGGGCGCATTTGTAAGGAATGCCAATGGCACCTACAAAGTAGATTTCGCCAAGTTCGAAACTGCTATGAATGGCCTCAGCAAACTCATCATCACCCTTCAGGGCAATGGCGACAAAGCCGCAGTTGAAAAAACACAGAAAGAAAAAGCAGTGATATCGGCTGAATTACAAGCAGACCTGAACAGACTTACAGAAAAAGGAATTCCGGTAGATATCGTTTTTGAGCAGGGAGTAGATGTACTTGGCGTCAAATAACAACAGATGATTTCTTATAAAAAGGCCATCAGTGAACGATCACTGATGGCCTTTCCTTTTATAAATGACGCTGAATGATGTTTTCCAGCTCCTGGATGTCAAAAGGCTTCGACAGGTACCCATCAGCTCCGGCCTGCGCTGCAAGCGATTTAACGTCGTTATTTGCCGTGAAATAAATGACGGGGATGCGCTTCAGCTCATCATGCGCTTTCAACTCGCGTGTGGCGTCAATCCCACCCACATCTGGCAGCCAGTTGTCCATAAAGATCACATCCGGCATGTAAGCCATGACCTGGTCAACAATCTGATTGGAGGTAGATGATGTTTTCACCTCGTAGCCTGCATCCTCCAGAATGATGGTACACAGCTCAAGAATATCAGTATTGTCATCAAAGACAAAGACTTTTTTAGGTTCTCCCATTTATATTTTTAGTTAATAATCCCTATGACAACAAATTTATAAATTCCGGCATATCTTCAATACGCAAAATCCGGTCTATGTTCACCCGCTTCCGGGCTTCTTCCGGCATATAAGCCACCTGCGCAGATTCCGGGTCCTGGATTGTTGCCAGTCCACCCCACTGCTTAACGCTCTTCAATCCTTCCACACCGTCGGCATTAGACCCCGACAACAGCAGACATACCAGCCCTGCCCCGTAAACCTCCGCCGCCGTCTGAAAGGTGGCATCTATCGCCGGCCGCGAGAAGTTGATCTTCTCCGAATAATCGAGAGAGAAAGTATGGTCCAGTTCAATCAGCAGGTGGTAGTCTGAGGGTGCCACATACACCGTTCCCGGCAAAATGGTTTCCTTCTCCTCCACCTCTTTCACCCGCAGCGAAGTACGTGCCGACAGCAGGTCGGGCAGGAGTGAATCTGCGCCATGCTTCCGGTGTATGACAATCACGATGGGAAAGCTCAGGTCAGTACGTACCAGTGGAAGTACCTTCAACAGCACATCCAGGCTTCCTGCAGAACCTCCGATCACAAATGCGTCACACTTTCCCATTAGCTTACCTTTCGCCAGATTTTATGATTAGCCAATCGTTTATATTTACCCGTTATGGGTGAAAAATCTATCGTCTCCTTCGTGCCCAGGGCCATATACCCCAAGTCATCCAGACTGTCATCAAACAACTGGAGCACCTTGTTCTGCAGGTCCCGGTCAAAATAAATCAACACATTCCTGCAAAGGATCAATTGAAATTCGTTAAAAGAATGATCTGAAACAAGGTTATGTGTAGAAAAAATAATTTTTCTTTTCAATTCCTCATCAAACTTCGCCAGTGAATAACTGGCGGTATAATAGCTGGAAAAGTCGTTTGTACCTCCCGAGAGAATGTAGTTTTCCGAATACTGTTTCATCTGCGCAAGTCCGAACATCCCTTGTGCTGCCTTTTCCAGCACGGTGGGGTTCAGGTCCGTGGCATAAATCAACGACTTCTGGAGCAAATTGAGCTCCTTCAGCAGGATCGACATAGAATAAGCCTCCTCCCCTGTGGAGCATCCCGCCAGCCAGATGCGGATAAAGGGATACGTGCCCAGCTTGGGTAACACTGTATCGCGCAGAGTCTTAAAAAATACCGGATCACGGAACATCTCCGTCACGTTCACCGTGATCTGCTCCACAAACCGTTTGAAATAATCCTGGTCATTGTTCACACGGTACCGGAATTCGGCAAAACTCAATGCCTTATCCAGTGAATACAACCTGATGATCCTCCTCTTCAGCGAAGCCCTGGAATAACCGGTAAAATCATAACCGTATTGTTCCAGCAGATCCGCCAGCAGCAGCTCTACTTGCTCATCATTCACTACAGGTAACTCCAAATCAGGTAAGATATCGGGTAAGTAAATTGGTCAGTTCATCCACATTAATTGGCTTGGATACATAGCCTACTGCACCTGCTTCCAGGCAACGTTCACGGTCACCCAGCATGGCCTGGGCAGTCACTGCAATAACAGGGATCTCTTTCAGATCAGGGTCTTTGCTCATCACTTCCATCGCCTGGTATCCATCCATACCCGGCATCATCATGTCCATCAGCACTACAGAAATCTCCTTGTCCTGCTTTAACAGGTCAATGCCTTCTTCTCCTCCTGCGGCCGACAAACACTGGTAGCCTCTGGCACGAAGTACCGCCGAGAGTGCAAAAATATTCCGGTTGTCGTCGTCTATTATCAATACTTTATTATCCGCCATATGTGTTGAAATACGGTTTGTCATTAAACTTTATCATATAACCATACCCTTAGCAGGGAGATCAGTTGGTCCACATCCACCGGCTTGGAGATGTAATCTGAAGCTCCTGCAGCGATGCATTTCTCCCGGTCTCCCATCATTGCCTTGGCAGTAACAGCTAAAATTGGCAAATGTTTGTAGGCACTGATCTTTCTGATTTCTCGTGTGCTTTCATATCCGTCCATCTCCGGCATCATCATGTCCATAAGCACAACATCCACCATCGGGTTGTCTTTAAGGATCTGGAGGGCTTCTTTTCCGTCCGTAGCGGCAAGAACTTTCATTTTATGTTGCTCCAGTGCTTTAGTGAGCGAAAAGATGTTTCGTACATCATCGTCTGCAATCAGCACCGTTTTGTTATTGAGCACCTCGTAAAGGCCACCCAGCTTACCTGACAGTGGTTTTTTGAACTTGCTGTCGGCCTGTCTTTCCTCCACAAGGTGCAGGAACAAGCCGGCTTCGTCCAGGATCCGCTGGTAGGAATGCGCTGTTTTCACGACGATGGAATCTGCATACTGACGGATCCGCGTTTCTTCTCCTTTGCTTAAGTTCTTACCCGTAAAGATGATGATCGGCAGGTTTTCCAGCCCCTCGCTTTTTTTAATAGTCTCCAGGGTATCGTAAGCATTTTTGTCCGGAATCCCCATATCAAGGATCACACAGTCTACTTCTTTTTTATGCAGCGCACCAATGCTGTCGCCAACATTGCCGGCAATTTCGGTCTGGATGTTATAGTTGCTCAGGAAGTAACTTAGGGCCTCCGCATGCTGTTTGTTCTCTTCCACGATCAATACCTTCTTAGGATGTCTGCTCAGTGCATCTTCCAGTTTGGTAAAGATTTGTTTCATCTGCTCCAGTGCCACCGGCTTATTGATGAAGTCGACAGCGCCTCTCAGCAGGCTCTTCTTTCTCATCTCCAGCGAAGACATGATGTGTACAGGGATAGGTTTTGTCACCGGATTGGACTTCAGCTCTTCCATCACCTGCCAGCCATCTTTGACAGGCAGCTGGATGTCCAGCAGAATTGCCAGCGGTTTATAGTGGTTAGCCAGCTCGATTCCCACATCACCACGAACGGCTACAATCCCTTTGTAGTCACGTTTACGTGTGAAGTTCAGCAATGTTTTCGCAAAATTGGTATCATCCTCAATGATGAGGATCACCTTGTCGCCTGCCTGGATATCATTCCTGTCATCTTCTACCTCCTGAGGGATGGTATCCACCGTGAATCGTTCGGCAACCTCCTCCAGGGCATTCTCAATATAGGTAATCTTTGAGGAGATTTCTTTTTCTACGTCAGCCTCAATGACATCCACGCGCCTTACCGGCAAGGAGAAGGTAAAGGAACTGCCTACATTTTCCTTGCTGGTCAGCTCAATCTCGCCACCAAGGATCTTCGCAAGCTCCCTGCTGATCGAAAGACCGAGACCTGTACCGCCGAACTTACGTCTGGTCGACCCGTCTGCCTGCTGGAAGGCCTCAAAGATGAGCCCCTGTTTGTCTGTAGCAATACCAATCCCGGTATCGGTGACCGTGAATTGCACAAACTTCCCGGAATCATCCTTTTTAACGGTAAGGCTCACCTTGCCCTGCGTAGTGAATTTAATGGCATTGGAAAGCAGGTTTTTCAGGATCTGCTCCAGACGCATCTTATCGGTTTCCACCTCAGGTATGCGCTCCTCGACCTCTACAGCAAACTGCAGCTGTTTATTCTTTGCCAGCGGACTGAACATAGAGCGCATATCGGTCGATACTTCATCAATATTTACCGATGCAAACTCCAGCTTCATCTTTCCTGCCTCAATTTTCGAAAGGTCAAGAATCTCATCGATCAGTCCCAAAAGACCCTGACCGGAGCTCTGTATCACCTCCGCATATTCAATGTATTCTTTATCCAGATCCTTGTTCTCAGACATCAGTTTAGACAACAACAGGATGGAGTTCAGTGGTGTCCTCAACTCATGCGACATATTCGCCAGGAACTCGGACTTGTATTTTGTGCTCTGCTCCAGCTGTTCTGCCTTTTGCTGAATGTCCTGGTTGCGTTCCTGGATCAATTGGTTTTTTTCTTCGAGCAATGTGGTCCGTTCCTCCAGCTCCTGGTTGCTTTGCAGCAGCTCTTCCTGTTGTACGCGCAGCTCCTCCTCGGAGGTCTGGATCTTCTGGCTTTGTGCCTCCAGCTCTGCGTTGAGCCCCTCCAGTTCAGTATGCTGTGCCTGCAGCTCTTCTGCCTGTGCCTGTGTTTCTTCCAGGAAGTCCTGTAATTTCTTACGGTTCTGCGCGACATGGATCCCGATACCGATGTTTGCCCCGATGTTCTGGAAGAATTCCAGCTGCAATGATGTATAACAGTTCAGGGAGCCGATTTCTATCACCCCGATCACTTCGCCATTCCTGAATACAGGCACAGCTACTACGTTTCGTGGCCTGGTGTCGCCACTGGCATAACTGATGGTCATCTCCCCCTGCGGGATGTCATTGATCAGCAATTGTTTTCCGGACTTTAACACCTGTCCGGCAAGTCCTTCTCCGATTTTGAACATCTGACGCTCCTGGCGCTCCACAAGGGAATAACCTGCCGTCAGATGTATGTGCCTGTCGTCGCCAAGCAGGTAAAAGGCAGCCACCTGACTGTCGGTATGTTCAACGATGCTGGTCAAAATATCACCTGCAAGTACAGGAACTTCTTTCTCACCAACCATCTTGTCATTGAGCTTGGCGATACCTGATTGCAGCCATTCTTTATCTCCAAGCAAAGAAAACGAATATTTTAGCGACTCTGCCATGGCATTCAGCGACCCGGCAACACTGCCCAAACCATCTTTCTGGTCCTGATCCAGCCTGACGTCATAATCTCCGCTGGAGATCTGCTCGGCAATCTGACGCACCACCTCAATACGGGTATCAATTTCTTCATTTTTGGCCTGCAGCTCCATCTCGAGACGGATCCTTTCAGCAAAATCACCCGATACCTTCCTATAAAAGAAAAAGGTAATCAAAACCGCCAGAACCGCAGCAATCACGATCACAGTCGGTGTATATCCGGAGATGACGTTCAGCTCGGAAACCCTTTCGCCCAACAGGCGCTTTTCTTCGGTCTCCATAGCCTTTACCAGTGTCCGCGCATTGTCCATGTAAGTTTTGCCGTTCTTGAGGTCGGTGACACTCACGTTTCCGCCCTGACGTCTGAGTTCAATGGTCTGACGGAGAATGGTCAGTCGCTGATCAATCACCGACTTTAGCTCTTTTGCATTCCTTTGCTGCACGGGATTGTCCTTTGTCAGCTCGGCCACCTCATCCAGCACCAGCAATGCGTGGCGGCGTGCACCCGTATAGGGTTCCAGAAAGACCTCATCACCTGTAAGGAGAAACCCTCTCTGGCCCGTTTCCGCATCTTTCAACGTCGAAATGATATCGGCAACACCGGTAATCACCTGGTTGCTGTGTTGTACCAGATCAGAGCTCTTGATCAGGCCCTCAATACTTTTGTAGGAAGCCAGCGAACTGATGAACAGGATGGCCAGTGAAAGGCCCAGTCCAACACGCAGGTTTCTTCTCAAAGATTTTTGCTTTGCTTGCATACTTAAAAAATAGTGTTATTCTGTTTCAGAAATGGAATGTATTGGAATATGGAAATAGAACTCAGAGCCTTCACCAGGTGTGCTGTTAACGCCAATCTCCCCCTCATGTCTCCTGATGATCTCCGAAGAAATGAAGAGCCCGATGCCAAGTCCCTGAAAGTGGATCGCTGTCTCCTCCACACGGTAAAACTTTTCGAAAACATTCTTCTGCTGTTCCTCGCTGATGCCGATGCCGAAGTCCCGCACCCCCACATAAATGCGGTCGCCACGGTCCTCAACATTGATCTGCACCTCCGTCGTTCCTGGAGAATACTTAATGGCATTGGTCAGGAAGTTGATGACAACCTGCTCTATGCGCAGCTCATCCCCAAAGATTTCCCTGGAGAAGCCGCCTTTTTTAACGATATTAAACTCTGGGTTAGACTGATTGATGATCTCCAGCACATTATCCAGCATGGCATCCATCACGAAGGGTTTCATGTTGAACTTCATCTTGCCGCTTTCAATCTTGGAGATGTCCAGCAGGTCTGTGATCAGGCCGTTGAGTTTCTCTAATTGCACCTGCGCCTTACCGAGGTGTTTTCTGAGTGTAGGTACGTCTCCCTTTTCAACGCTGCGTTCCAGAAGCTGCACATAACCCTTCACACTGGTGAGGGGGGTCTTGAGCTCGTGACTGGCAATGCTGATGAACTCGTCTTTCTTGCGCTCCGCCTGTTTGCGGAACTCAATCTCATCCAGCAGGGCTTTTTGTATTTCAATGAGTTTTCGGCTTTGCTCGTAGATGCGGTAAAAGGTTTTAACCTTCAGCAGCAACACGTCCATATCTACCGGTTTGGTGATGTAGTCCAACCCACCTGAAGAATATCCTTTAGTGATGAACCGAAGCTCGGTGTTTGCTGCCGACAAGAAGATAATCGCTGTTTCCTTCGCCTTGCTGTATCCGGAGATCGCCTCCGCTACTTCAAAGCCATCCATTCCCGGCATCTGCACATCGAGAATGATGAGTACATACTCATTTCTGAGTACCTTCTTTAGGGCTTCTTCTCCCGAAGATGCGGTATCAACTTCAAAATTATGTTTCTCAAGGACCTTTTTTAGAGAGATCAGGTTCTCGGGCGTGTCATCAACAATTAGTATCATCTGTTAAATTAAATGAGGCGCTTATCTTTCCCGGCCTCGCATTCACTATTATTGTGGAACAGTTTGCTGCTAAAGTTATACAACTTCATAGAATAATAGGTGTCTAAACACCTTTTATATCAAAAAATTGACATCACTAAATCATAAGTCCCTGGCATTGAAGGTGTCTCCATCACTGATCTTGCCACTTTCAAAACCCTTTTTAAACCAATATACCCTTTGCGCAGAGGTACCATGCGTAAATGCATCGGGGACCACCTCTCCCTGGGCCTGCTTCTGAAGCTTGTCGTCACCAATGGCATTTGCCGCGGTCAGCGCCTCCTCCAGATCTCCTTCTTCTAATTTAAAATCTTTTAACAGCTGTGCATCATGAGCCCACAGTCCTGCAAAATAATCAGCCTGCAGCTCCAGTTTCACTGACAGCTTATTGTATTCTTTTTCACTCAGCTGGCCACGTGCCTGCTGCAATTTGTCTGAAATTCCAAGCAGGTTCTGAACGTGGTGTCCTACTTCATGGGCAATGACATAAGCCTGCGCAAAGTCGCCCGCAGCGCCAAATCTGTTTTTTAATTCTTCGTAAAAACTAAGGTCAATGTATACTTTATGGTCTCCGGGGCAATAGAACGGGCCAACGGCTGAACTGGCGTTCCCGCAGGCCGACTGGACACTGTTGCTAAACAACACCAGCACAGGCTGCTCATAAGTTTTACCGAGCTGGTCAAATTGCTTGACCCATACCTGGTTGGTAGATTCCAGGACGCCGTCCACAAACTGAGCTTCCTTATCCTGTGGATCTCCCTTTTTGCCTTCTACTGGTGCCGCGTCACCAAGGGGCAGCTGGCTCACCAGACCGGTCAGGTCCTGACCAAAGAAGAGTCCCAGAATAACGATAATAATGCCGACACCACCTCCGATGAGGCCACCGCCACTCATCCCCCGCCGGTCTTCAATATTCCCGCTCCCTTTACCGAACCATTGCATAGAATTCTAGTTTAAATTGGTTTATCCCGTTTGCGCGACAATTGTTATACCAATTTAAACCAGAATCAATTTTTTTAAGCGAAAGCTTCCACTGCCCTGCTGATTCTTTTTACTGTTTCTGTTGTTTTCAGTGCTACAGCAATGTCAAATACTCCGGGCCCAAATTTGCCGCCGACCAGCATGATGCGGAAGGGAAGCATGAGTTCCCCGGGTTTAAAATTGTGCACTGCTGCAAGCTCCTTGAACTTTTCTTCCAGTTCAGCGGCATTCAGCCCGTCGGCAATCACCATGCTGTAAGCCTCAAAGAATGCGGCTTTCTCGGCTGTCCATTTAGGTTTTACGGCCGGCAGATCGTATTCGGACGGCGCATTAAAAAAATATGAACTTTGAGGAATAAAATCGGTAAGCAGTGTACAGCGATCTTTAATCAGGTCAATCACCTGTTCCAGATATGCGTCATCGCTCAGATCCGTGCCTTCAGCGGCAAACGTCGCTTTTACCATTGGCAGCAGCGCTGTCGCAGGTGTATTTTTAACCCATTCGTGGTTGTACCATTTTGCCTTCTCAAAATCAAACTTTGCTCCTGCCTTGCTGATACGCTCTACAGAGAATTTCTCGATCAGCTCCGCCATGCTGAACAGCTCCTTGTCGGTACCGTCATTCCAGCCGAGCATGGCCAGCAGGTTGACGAAAGCCTCGGGCATAAAGCCCAGCTCGCGGAAGCCTGTAGTCAGATCGCCGGTCTTCGGATCAGTCCAGTTTTGTGCATATACCGGGAAGCCCAGTCTGTCGCCATCACGTTTGCTCAGCTTTCCATTGCCATCAGGCTTCAGGATCAGGGGAAGGTGTACCCACTGAGGCATTTCATCAGCCCAGCCCAGGTATCGCCACAACAAAATGTGTATCGGTGCTGAGGGCAGCCACTCTTCACCTCTGAAGATATGCGTGATCTCCATGGCCCGGTCGTCTGCCACCACAGCAAGGTGGTAGGTCGGCATGCCGTCAGCCTTCAGCAGCACTTTATCGTCTACCAGATTTGTATCAAAGCTCACATGCCCGCGGATCAGGTCGGTAAAAGAGACCAGCTCATCTTCAGGCATCTTTATGCGGATCACATGTGGTGCATCAGCAGCCAGCAATGCGGCCACCTCGGCCTCAGCCAGCGTAAGGGAGTTCCTCATGCCCTCGCGCGTAGACAGTCCGTAAGTAAAATTAGGGATTTCCTTCCTTTTGGCCTCCAGTTCTTCAGGAGTGTCAAAGGCATAATAAGCATAACCATCATTCACCAGCTGCTCTGCATACTGGCGGTAGCTGGCTTTACGTTCGCTCTGGCGATACGGCCCGTAATTGCCACCTACGTCCGGACTTTCGTCCGGAGACATACCACACCATTCCAGGCAGGCAGCAATGTATTCCTCCGCGCCGGCAACAAAGCGGGTCTGGTCAGTATCTTCCACACGCAGGATAAACGATCCATTGTGTTTTTTAGCAAACAAATAATTAAATAAAGCGGTGCGTACACCACCCAGATGTAACCCACCGGTAGGGCTGGGCGCAAATCTTACTCTTACTTTCTTTTCCATAATTACTACCTGCAAAGATATATTTTTTAACGCGTTAGCCTTCTATTCATCTATTTTTGAATGCTATTTCGTAATTTGCCATCGTAAGACATGAATCCATACGAAAAAAAACGCCGCTGGAAATTCTTTTTATTGATTTTCGCCTTTGTCATCGGTACAGCATCAGTATTCTACAGCGATTTCTTTGTGAAAAAGATGGAACGGGAAGAGCAGGTACAATTTCAGCTCTTTGCGAAGGTAACAGAGCAGACCCTGGTCATGTACGATGACGACCGGTATACCGACCTGATCGACCTCGTGAGGACCAACACCAAACTACCCATCATCATCACCAATGAGGAAGGAGCCATCGTCACCTATCAGGGCCTGGACTCCACAAAGACCAATTATGACATCGAGAAAAAGGACAACGTCACCTACGACCCTGCATTTTTTGTAAGGGAGCTCAAAAAAATGAATGAGCAGCATCCGCCAACGCCCATCATCGGCCTCGACGGCAAGCGCCTCTATATCTACTACCGCGACTCACCTACACTGACACAGCTGCGCTACTTCCCCTACATCCAGCTGGCAGTTATCGGCCTTTTCCTCCTTACCGCCTATGTAGCGTTCAGCTCTGCACGGAAGGCTGAACAGGATCAGGTGTGGGTAGGTATGGCAAAAGAAACGGCTCATCAGCTGGGCACTCCCATTTCCTCGCTCATGGCCTGGATCGAACTGATGAAGTCGCGTTTTGATGCCGAAGATGACCCCCTTATTGCCGAGATGGAAAATGACCTGAAACGACTGGAGGTCATTACCGATCGCTTTTCGAAGATCGGCTCCAAACCCATTGTTGAGGATCATGTGGTCTACACCGTAATTTATAACTTCGTGGCCTACTTCAAGCTGCGCACCTCAGATAAGATCATCTTCCAGATCACCGGTGATGACCAGGTGCGCGCGCTCATCAATGTCCCCCTGTTTGACTGGGTCATTGAAAACTTACTGAAAAATGCCGCAAACGCCATTGAAAACGAAGGCTCCATTACCATCAACATCATCGAAAACCTCGCCAAGGAAGAAGTGTTCATCGATGTTACTGATACCGGGAAAGGCATCGCACGCTCCAAGTTCGATGCGGTATTCCAGCCCGGGTATACCACCCGAAAACGTGGATGGGGACTGGGCCTATCCCTTACCAAACGCATCATCGAGAATTACCACAACGGACAGATTTTCGTTAAAGATTCTGAACTGGATAAAGGTACGACCTTCCGCATCATCCTTAAAAGCAGCATTACCTATGAACCGACCTCAAACTCATGATTACCCCGCCTGGGCGGAAACCTACATCAGCAAGGTAGGTGATGACGTCATGGCCATCCTTGAACAACAGGCAACCGGCTTTCCTGAATACCTAAAAAGCCTGGAGCACATTGCGGACCACGCTTACGCACCTGGCAAATGGACCATCAGGGAGATGGCGGGCCACATCATTGACACTGAGCGCATCCTGGTTTACCGGCTCACCTGCTTTGCCCGCGCAGAGCAACATGCCCTGCCTGGATTTGAAGAAGACGACTATGTGAGCAATGCCCGTTTCTCAGAACGTAGCCTGGAGAGTCTAACAGAGGAATTTATGTTGTTGAGAAAGGCAAACCTCTTCCTTTTCCGCTCCCTGAATGAACACGAACTCAGTCGCAGCGGCACTGCCTCCGGAAGGCAGATCAATGTCCACGCCCTCCTTTTTGTGATCGCAGGACACCTGATCCACCATACACAGATCATTGAAGAAAGGTATTTATAATGTGGTTCACCTCCTTTAGCCCTGAAAGCCTCAATGAAAGGCCCGGACAACACCTGGGCACTTTACTGGACATTCGTTTTACGGAGGTCAGTGAAGATGCGCTGACAGCAACCATGCCCGTCGATGAGCGTACGCAGCAGCCTGCGGGAATCCTTCATGGAGGGGCCTCCGTTGTCCTCGCTGAAACCCTCGGCAGCGTAGCCTCCACCATGTGCATCGATCAGGAAAAATTCATTGCCGTAGGACTGGAAGTGAATGCCAATCACCTCCGCCCGGTAAAAAGTGGTCATGTTACAGGCATCTGCAAAGCACTCCATATCGGTGCCAAAACGCATGTTTGGGAGATCAGGATCTATACGGACAAAGGTAAAATGAGCTGCATCTGCCGTCTTACTGTAGCCATATTGCCGAAGCCAAAGGCCTAACCCGATTTCACAACATTGTGGCTCCCTTCTGCAACTAAATTATTTTTTTGAGTTCGGCTGTAACCTGCTTGATTTCCATGTGGTCATAGTGGTATAAAACATATAATGACCTATCATCAAAAAGAGAAATAATGGGACCAGAAGTATTAGTACCGACCACCTTTTTTATCACTACAACAGCCTTGATCTTCGGCATCCGGTACATGTCAAATAAAGAGAAAATGGCTATGATTGAGCGGGGTTTAGACCCTATTGGCTTAAAAAACAATGTCAGTCCGCCAAAACCATTTGTAAGCCTGAAATTCGGCCTGCTGCTCGTCGGCCTTGGCCTGGGTTTACTCATCTCCCTGTTTATTGTAAGGGGCATCTCCGTAGATGACGATGAGGCGGCGGCTGTATATTTTGGCTGTCTGAGCATCTTTGGAGGACTTGGATTGATTGCCTCCTACATCGTAGAGAAAAACTGGCTGGACAAGCAGAAACAAGATCCGGGACTTTAATCCTATATTGAAGCACCCATACAGGTATGACGCAACAGCAGTCCGACACAGACTTGATCAACGCAGTATTGGCAGGTAATACCGATGTCTATACTGAGCTGGTAAAGCGCCACCAGCGCTTTGTCTTTACCCTTGCCATGCGCTTTACCAAAAACAGGGAGGATGCAGAAGAGGTGGCACAGGACTGCTTTGTAAAGGCCTATCGCGCACTGGGCACCTTTCAGCAAAACTCAAAGTTCTCTACCTGGCTGTATACCATCACCTATACCACGGCCATGACCTTCCTGCGCAGGAAAAAGATGGATACCACTTCTATAGACGACGTTGAAAGTGGCATCCAGCTCCAGGACCGGAGCTCGACAGATGTTGACCTCCTCTCCGTAGAACGTAAATCCGGACATACCTGGCTGAATAACGCCATTGCGGCGCTTCCAGCCGATGATGCCGTCATCATCACCCTGTTCTACAAAGGGGAACAGAGCCTGGAAGAAATTGGGACAGCACTGCACATGAGCAGCAATGCCGTCAAAGTGAAGCTGCACCGCGCCAGGATCAGGTTGAAAGAAAAATTACAATATTTATTAAAAGACGAAGTAAAGGAGTTGTTATGACAACAATAGAAGAGGAAATCTGGGATTATATAGATGGTCATGGGACTGCAGCACAACTACAGGCAACGGCAGATAAGATTGTTACTGATGCAGCTTATGCGGCAATCTATCATGAGCTCCAGTCTGTACATCAGCAAATTGCAGAGATCGATCTCGATACGCCTTCCATGTCTTTCAGCAGGAATGTGATGGAACAGCTGAAATCAGAACCTGCACCGGTCAGGCTGCGCACAAAGGTCGACAAACGCATCATTTACAGCATCAGCGCCTTCTTCATCGCGTCGATTGCGTTCTTGCTTGCCGATATCTTTGGGCAGGTAAAAGGCAGTGCCTCCAGCTTTGATCTTAACCTTGACCTGGCTACGCAGGGTCTACGCCAAGCCGTCAGTCCTATGGTCCTGAAAGTTTTTCTATTTGTAGATGTCCTGCTGGCATTTGCTTACCTGGACACCCTGATGAAACGGCGGCTGAGAAATCACGACACAAAGAATTCCGTTAACTGAACGAACTAGTTGATCGCAACAGGTAATTCAACCCAGACCTTATCCCATGCAATCACCAGATTGACACCTTTTGGCTCCGTCCTGAAAGTCATAGATAAGGTTTCAACGGGCTCCTTAACGGACTTCACAGGAACCTTTACCCGGACCACATCTTTCGACTGGTCGTAAGTGAACGCTCCCCAACGGTCTGTTTGTTTGTTGATGATGATGGTCCATTCTTCCTGCCCCGGGATCGCAAAGAGACTGTAACTGCCGGCCTTGATTTTCTTGCCACCAATCAATGCCGTTTTGAAAAACTTGATTTCTGTATTCTCATTGGCCCCTGCACGCCATACTTTCCCATACTGCTCAAGAATACCAAAGATGTCACGCCCTTTCCTTGTTGGACGTGAATAAATTACCCTCAGCAATGGCATACTGCCATCTTTTACCTTCGCCGCATTTAATGGATAATAAACGATGTCTGCCGGACTTGCGTCTACAGCAGGCAATTTGAGCTCTTGTGCTTCAGCAACAAGTGTGAACAGCCCGAACAGGGCAATCAGAGCCAATCTTCTCATGTGAAAATTATTGGAATGGCCTTTTGGGAAAGCCAAAATTTAAAAGGCAAAAAATTAATATACCCGTCCCTTAACGATAGAGTTCAAGAAAACTGCACCGAAGATGAATCCGATAATCCCACCTAAAATTGACCAGCCAAAGCTGCCGGAAATGATGGCTGCAGTTAATATGCCGAAAAACAGTCCTAAAACGTAGTAAACCCAGTCAAAATTGTTTTTGTTCTCTTGATTTGTCATTGTATGTATACTTAAGCCCCAAAGATATTCATTTATTTTAAAATAGAAAGCATCCGGAGTTTACCAGAGCCAACACCTCACAGTTTTGTTTCATGTTTAAACGATTAAGCTAAACGGTATTCCTCAGATTACTGACTCTTGTCAGCAATTCGTCAATTATTAGAAATCGATTAGTGTTTCTTAAAATTGATCAATCGATTGATTAATTTTGTCCCATCAAATCAAGTAATGGAAAAAGAAGATAAAAGAGCTAATATCCTGGAAGCCGCGGAGCGGTTATTCATGGAGCTAGGTTACGAAGGTACTTCTACCAGGCAAATTGCCAAAGAAGCCGGCGCTAACATGTCGATGATCAACTATTACTTCGGTTCCAAGGAAGGGGTATTCATGGAAATCATGTCCGACCGTGTGAAGGTCTTCAGGACCGTCATCGAAAGCGTCAGCCAGGACAACCTCACCGCCATGCAGAAATTGCTGAAGGTGATGGAAGGATATGCCAGGAAAATCCTTTGCAACCCGGGTTTACACAAGATGATGCACAGGGAGCTCTCCCTGTCACAGCGCCCGGAGATGTTCTCCACGATCAAAAATGCCATGGCGGAAAACATCGCCGTCATAGAAAAGATCATCAGGGAAGGAATCGAAGAGGGCCAGTTCAGGCCTGCTGTGGACATCAGGATGTTAATCGCCACCATCATGGGCACCATCAGTTATGTCACCAACTCCCCCGCGAAGATTACCTCGGGAACGAGCCTGGACATCAACAAACCGGAGGACAGGGACGCCATCACTGAACGGATGATCAGTCACCTGCAAGACCTCATCATCACATACTTAACACCCAAAAAATGACACACCGTATTAAATTCAGCATCGTCGCTTTCCTTCTGCCGGGAATGTTATATGCGCAACAAACTAAAAACCTCAGCCTGAATGAGGCAATCCAGCTGGGGATTGAAAACAGCAAAAACCTGAAGCGCTCACAAAATAAAATTGATCTTGCCGTTTCCAGACTGGCCATGGTGAAAGATGAAGCGCTGCCAACAGCAACAACGTCATTCCTTTACAACCACGCGGAAATTCCCACCAACACATTGGTGATTGGCGGCGGCGATCCATTCCAGCTGCCCAAACGGGCAGATGCCTTTGTGGGCACGGCGTCTGTAAAAGAACTGATCTACGGCGGCGGGAAACTCAAATATGCAGAAGCTTCTACAAAGCTGCTCACTGAAGTGGCCCAGCTGGATGCCGATAAAGACAAAGAGGAGATCAGCTATGCCGTGATCAACACATACTATGCGCTTTACAAAGTGCTTCAAAGCAAAAAAGTCGTTGTGCAGAACCTGGAGTCCATCGAGAGCCAGCTTAAACAATCGCAGCGTTTCTTTGAACAGGGAATTGTTACTAAAAACGACGTGCTTCGTTTCCAGCTGCAGAAAGCAAATGTATCCCTGACGGACCTTGAAATTGAGAACAACAGAAAAATCATCAACTATAACCTGGATGTACTACTTGGCATCGACGAGAATACTGAAGTTGTACCTGCAGAACCTGAAACAGGATCCAAAACATTGGCGCCACTCAGCGGATATATGGACATGGCATTCGGCAACAGGCAGGAGATCAAACAATTTGATCTGAATACCAAAGTTGCAGACTTAAACATCAAATCGGTAAAGGCCAACACGTTGCCAACCGTCGGACTGGGTGCTGACCTTTACTATATCAATCCAAGCGGCAAGTTTATCCCGCCAACAGATCAGTTCATCATGCCCATCACCCTGGGTGCCAACATCTCCTGGAACATAGGAAACCTATGGACCAACAAACACAAGGTGACGGAAGCACGCATCCAGCAAAAAGATGTCGGCCTACAGAAAGACATCTTCTCTGATGAGGTAAAAAAAGAAGTGAACAAAAACTACCAGGACTACCAGCTGGCCGTCAACAGGATCAGCGTACTGGAAACCTCTATTGCGCAGGCCACAGAAAACGATAAGTTGCTGGCTTCAAAATACAAAAACAATGTAGCCTCAGCCATCGACAGAATCGATGCGGAGACCTTGCTCTACCAGGCAAAAATCAACCTGGAGATCGCGAAGGCTGATGCCGGACTTGCCTATTACACCTTATTGAAATCCACAGGAAAAATTTCCCAGTAAAAACCTTTTTATACAAAAACAATGACAACTGAAACGAAAAAAAAGAATAAAGTTATTCCCATCATATTAGGGGTTTTAATTATCATCGGTGCCATTTTTGGTACCAGAGAATACATCTACTACAGCAAACACGTAGATACAGATGATGCACAGATTGATGGCGACATCAGTCCGGTAGTGGCACGTGTGGGAGGTTATGTGCAGGACATCAACTTTGAAGAAAACACCATGGTAAAAGAAGGTGATGTGCTGGTAAAACTGGACGATCGCGACTATAAAGTGAAAGTGGAACAGGCGGAGGCAGGTCAGGTGGGCGCGAACGCCGGTGTTGGCGTTTCTCAATCGCAGATCATCGCTACGCAAGCCAATACCAGCACTGCAAAGGCCAATATTGATGCGGCAAGGGTAAAATTAAACCTCGCCCAAAAGGACTATGCCCGTTATGCCAACCTGGTGAAAGACGGATCGATCACCCAGCAGCAGTTTGACCAGGCAAAAGCAGAAAAAGAGTCTGCTGAAGCCGCATTCAAGGCAGCAACAGACCAATATACCGCAGCGCTGAAACAAGTAGGTACGACACAATCGCAGCTGGCGGTAAGCAACAGCGGTGTCACCCAACGCCAGTCGGATGTGGACTTCGCCAAGCTTCAGCTATCCTATACCGACGTTAAAGCTCCTGCAACGGGTATCGTTTCCAAAAAGAACATCCAAAAAGGACAGCTGATCGCCGCCGGACAAGCATTATTCTCTATCGTCAATGAAAACAGCATTTACGTAACCGCGAATTTTAAGGAAACACAGCTGGAAGACATCACCCCCGGACAGAAAGTAAAAATTGAGGTGGATGCCTATCCTAATGATGAAGTGATTGGTGAAGTGTACAACTTCGCGCCGATCACGGGAGCAAAAGGATCCCTGCTGCCTCCTGACAATGCCACCGGAAATTTCGTGAAAGTAGTACAGCGCATACCTGTAAAAATTAAGATCACCAAAGCACAGAAAGACATCCTGGCGAAGTTGCGTCCCGGCATGAGTGTTAAGGTATCTGTTTCAATAAAAGACTAATAAAATGGCCGAAAAAGGTTTAAAAAAGTGGGTCATCACGTTTACCGTCATCACCGCCTCCCTGCTGGAGCTGATTGATACGACGATCGTCAACGTGGCGATCCCCCAGATCCAGGGTAACCTGGGGGCAACCCTTGAGGATGTCGCCTGGTTATCAACGGGCTATGCGGTGGCAAATGTCATCGTATTGCCCATGTCCGGATGGCTCGGCAGCCGCTTCGGACGCAAAAATTATTTCCTGTTTTCCATCATTCTCTTTACTATAGCTTCCTTTCTTTGCGGAAATGCCACCAACCTGGAGGAACTGATCGTCTTCCGTATCCTGCAGGGTATTGCCGGTGGGGGGCTCATCTCCACCGCTCAGGCCATCCTAATTGAAACCTGGCCGCGTGAAGATGTGGGTATTGCCACAGCCCTCTTCGGTCTTGGTGCTGTAGTGGGTCCTACTGTAGGGCCAACCATCGGCGGATACCTGCTGGAAGTCAGCTCGTGGCCATGGATCTTCTACGTAAACATCCCGATAGGGATCCTCGCCGCCTACTGTACCTATGCCTTCGTCAGAGAAACGCCGAAAGACGGTAAAGGTATGCCGGTCGACTGGTGGGGTATCGTTTTACTGGCAGTGGCTGTAGGTAGTCTGCAGACAGTTCTTGAAAAAGGAGAAAGCGAAGACTGGTTTGCTACCCCATATATCACGGCCCTTGCGGTAACTTCCGTGCTTGGCGTCTTGCTGTTCATCTGGCGTGAGCTGAGTACAGACCATCCTATCGTTAACTTCAAGATCATGAGACACAGGAGTTTCTCCATTGGGATGGTCACCTCCTTTATCCTGGGCTTCGGCCTTTACGGATCGGTGTTCGTCTTTCCGATTTTCTGTCAGAACCTACTTGGGTTCTCGCCGTTGCAAACGGGCGAGCTCCTCTTTCCAGGTGGTTTGTGTACGATTGTCATGATGCCCTTCATTGGGATCATGCTGAAGAAAAACATCCCCGCGCAGTTCATGGCAACCATCGGTATGTTCCTCTTCTTCGTGTTCTGTTCCATGCTCAGCAAGTCCACCCTCCAGTCTGGCGAAGGTGATTTCTTCCTCCCGCTGGTGATCCGTGGTATCGGAATGGCACTGCTGTTCGTACCACTGACCACGCTGGCGATCCAGGATCTTAAAGGTGCAGAAATCGGCCAGGGATCGGGACTGAACAACATGATGAGGCAGCTGGGTGGTTCTTTCGGAATCGCCGCACTGACGACCATGATCCACGTCAGACAAGGCTTTCACCGCAGCAACCTGCTGGTCAATGTCAACGAATACAATACGGCATTCACCGACAGGCTGAATGGCTTCATCAGGAAGTTTATGGCCGAAGGATATACTTTCCTGGATGCAAAAGCCTTGGGCATTAAAGCAATTGAAGGTACTGTAACACGTCAGACCATGTTGCTCACCTATAGTGATGCGTACTGGATCGCCGGACTGGTGCTGCTCTGCTCCATCCCATTGTTATACCTCCAGAAGTTCAAGAAAAATGTAGAGGTGCCTGCAGATCTCCACTAAGGTTCTGCTCCTTCAGATTATATTTTCATAAAAAAGCCGTTAAGAAATTCTTAACGGCTTTTTTATCCCAAAAAAAATTAATTATTAATTTTCAGCAATTAGCACGCTCATTATACTAAAAGCTTTCATACTTTTAAAAGGACGCTTATCCTCTGTTCTACTAAGTTACGCAATCTACAGAAAAGATCAAAATAATTTTACTGCGCTTTTACTCAGTTTTTCGGAACTTTTTACTAGCTTGATCGCGAATCAATATACTTTTACAAATGATGCAGAAATTACGTGCAAAAGGCCAGCGTGAATCATTGTTTAACAACGAAGTGATCTCCCGTTTTCAGTTATACAACAGCCTTTTCCTTACCCTTCCGTTCTACAAGATCAAAGACACCGGTACTTTGCTCCCCCTTTTTATCAAATATTGTGAAGATGGAGTCAATAAGCGGGAGAAACCGGCAGAAATTATCGATGCCTTCTTTAAAAAGTATACGCAAAATAATAGTACCAAAGACATCATCGACCTGCTGTTCCGTTTTATCCAATACATCGAGCGTCAGGTGGTACTTTTTGATGCGGTTGAAGATGCCTCATTCAATAAACTGAATGCGGATGAAGAACACAGTGCCCTGCTGTCTTACCTTAAAAAAGGGGTAGACAACGCGTCACTCAACAACAAAATAGAGAAGCTCATTGAAGAATTTTCCATGCGCCTGGTGCTGACGGCCCACCCTACCCAGTTTTATCCGGGCAGCGTCCTGTCTATCATCACCGACCTCACCGCGGCCATCAAGAAAAATGACATCTCCAGCATAGACCTTCTGCTGCAGCAGCTGGGAAAAACGCCTTTCTTTAACAAGAAATCGCCAACGCCGGTAGATGAAGCACTCAGCCTCGCATGGTACCTGGAAAACGTATTCTACTTCGCCGCCGCCAACATCCAGTCGGAAGTGGACAAAAGCCTGAATGACTATAACCTGGAGTCTAAAAAGATCATTGAATTGGGCTTCTGGCCTGGGGGCGACAGAGATGGAAATCCAAACGTGCACATCGACTCTACCATCCAGGTGGCCCGAATGCTGCGCCAGATACTCTTCAGGTGTTACTACCGCGATTTCAAAAACCTGAAACGACGCATCACCTTCAGAGGGGTCGAAGATGACCTCGCCCTGATCCATGACGTGCTCTATAAAAATGCTTTTGATCCCAATACAGGCTCAGAAAATATCGCTGAGTTCCTGATTGAACACCTCAATAAAATTAAAACGACCCTCAATGATGGTCATGATGGCCTCTTTACAGATGTGGTCTCCGACCTCATTCGCAAGGTAGAGCTCTACGGCAGCCACTTTGCTTCCCTTGACATCAGACAGGACAGCAGGATCCTTAGGGACGTACATACTTATTGCCGCAATAACAAGCCGCTGGTATCCATATTTCCTGAAAATTATGATGAGCTCAGTGAAGCGGAAAAAATTGACACCATGGTCTTTAAAAGTGCCAAGATCAACTTCACACAGGAGCCAGACCCCCTGACATTGGATACGCTGCAGACCATCGCCGAAATTAAACAGATCCAGCAAAGCAATGGCGAGCTGGCCTGCCATAGGTTCATCATCAGCAACTGCCAGGAAGCAAGCGACATCCTGCAGCTCATAGAACTTTTCCTCTGGAACGGATGGACGGAAGATGAACTGACAGTAGACTTCGTGCCGCTCTTTGAAACAGTCCATGACCTCGAAGGTGCTGCCGAAATTATGGAAACACTTTACAGTCATCCTTTCTATAAAAAACACCTGGAAAGCAGAGGCGGAAAACAACACATCATGCTTGGCTTCTCCGACAGCACCAAGGACGGAGGTTACCTGATGGCCAACTGGTCCATCTTCAATGCCAAGGTATCCCTCACCGCAACGGCCAACAAACACAACATCCAGCTGGCCTTCTTCGACGGCAGAGGTGGCCCTCCTTCTCGAGGCGGCGGCAAAACCCACCGCTTCTACGCCTCCATGGGCAAGGAAATCGCCAACAAAAATATCCAGCTGACCATCCAGGGACAAACCATCAGCTCCCAGTATGGCTCCATCGATAGTGCCGAGTTTAACATCGAACAGATGATCAACGCAGGGATCTCCGCAGGGATGAAAGAGACACACAACATCCTCCTGGACCCTTTGCATAAAGACCTGCTCGACAATATGGCCCGCGACAGCTATGAGGCCTTTGTCAGCCTCCGCAAACACCCGCTCTTCCTCAGCTACCTGGAGAAATTCTCGCCGCTGACGTTGCTGTCTAAAATTACCATCAGCAGCAGACCGGTAAAAAGAAACTCCGGTGAAGCCCTCAAACTGGAAGACCTGCGTGCCATCAGCTTCGTGACGGCATGGAGTCAGCTGAAACAAAACATACCGGGCTTCTATGGTATTGGTACGGCCCTTAAAAATCAAAAAGAAAAAGGTAACTGGGACAATATCGTCAAGACTTACCAGGAATCGGGATACTTTAAAACCATCATCGACAATTGCATGATGTCCATGAGTAAGTCCGACTTCGCCATCACGGCACACTTTGCCAACGATAAGGAATATGGCGACTTCTGGAAAATGCTCCATGATGAGTTTGAGCTGTCTAAAAATATGCTGCTGAGCCTTTCGGGACATGAGACGCTCATGGAAAATTACCCAGTCGAAAAGCGCTCCATTGCCGTCAGGGAAAAGATCGTACTTCCTTTGGTGCTCATCCAGCATTATGCGCTTGAACAGCTGCAAAACGACCCTGAAGGCGCGGAAAAGCAAGCCTTCGAGAAACTGGCGATCCGCACAGTTTACGGAATCGTGAATGCGGGCCGAAATCTCGCATAAAAAAGGGGTTGTGTTTTTCATCCTCGAATATTTGCTGAAGGGCAAATCTTCGCATGTCTTCAAAACACAACCCCTTTTTTAACATTCTACATTAGCGGTACGCATTAGATGATGCGTTACCAGTGTTTTATAGCCAGCTTCCGCTGGCTTTTTTTGCGTCAGGGAGTTTTTTGCTGTTGCAATAGCCGATATGCTGAAGATCCCGGAGGACGTAAAGTACTTTTCACCTGAGGAATTCCGCGGTCCAAATATGGAGCATATCCGAAGGTTAGGCAGATGTGAGGTGTTTTTGGAAGATGTTTACAAAAGGTTTGCCGACATGTTATATTTATTGTGTTAAGTGATCTGGGTGGCTATGCAATAACGAAGGTTCAATGAATAGTTCCTAGTATGTTTTTGGATTAAGAGTAATGATCAGGTAAAGCATGGCTTATCGGGTAAGAATAATTTTGCGAGCAAGAATGATTCGATAAATTACGATGGTTTACAAAAAAAGAATGGCTCGGAAAGTAAATAATGCTTTACAAAATGGCAGCGGAAGTGTTTTTTATTTAGCTTGCTTTTTTAAATTAGCTTGCTTTCATCAATCTTCTTATACGCCTATGCAATTCCATAAAATCGGCAGTCATACTAAGGTGGTCCTTGTGCTGGGACTGATGACGTCGCTGACAACAGCTCACGCACAGTCAGGATCGCAACGGGTCGAGATGACAGCTTCGAGACCAACTTATACACAGGTGCTGGAGACTTCCATTCAGGAAGCCAGAAAGACCCGTAAAAATGTATTGATAGAATTCTATTTTGACGGATGTACCGGATGTGAGTTCATGAAAAAAAAGATACTTCTTCGGCCACAGGTACAGCAGCAGCTTTCGCAGAATTTTATTGTTGCCCGGGTCAATGGCTTGAAAGATGATGGCCGTGACCTCGCCGGCAGATACCAGGTGCAGACCTACCCGAGCTACATTGCCATCAGGGATGATGGTAGGCCCTACTACCGGATTACGGGTGCCAGTACCAGCCCCGAACGTTTCCTTGATCAGCTCCAGAGCATAATGAAAACATCCGGAAATACGGCTGACATGACCTCCCTGGCTGAGGACTATGAGCTGCATAAATATGATCCGGGTTTTGTTGGCAGCTACCTGGAAAGCCTCAAAGCTCAGGGTGATCGTTCCGGCAAAGGACAGAAGGCCTTTGATACCTGGTTTGCTAAAGCTGATCCCAACGAAATACTGCAGGACTCCCTGCAACAGGTATTGCTGCTGAACAACGTTTCCAGTGTCAGGTCGGCACAATTCAGATTCCTCAACGCGCAGAAGGCTGCCCTCGCAAAAAAACATGGCAGGGAAAACGTTGAGGAAGCACTCGCCATGGCCATCGGGAGCTCACTCGAAAATGAACCGGATGCCCTCGACCGAACGGATATCGATAACATCATTTCCTTTATCAGGGAATCTACCATGATGCCCGAAGCTGATAAACTGCTCACAATTGAAGATCTGGAAATTTCCTACACCATTACACATAAAGAAACAGAGAAAGTCTTAGAAGCGATTAAAATGGCTTTTGACCGGCAATTGCTGAGAGCTGAGCATGCCGACGCTAAAGAACGCGACAACATCCTCGGCGATCTCCTGCTGCGCATCAACAACAATGTCCTGCCCAGACTCCAAACACAACCCTCAGCGGAGATCAAAACCATATTAAAGGACTACCTCTTGAAAATCGAAGGTCTGACCGCGGAAAGTCAGCTCAGCAAACTTGTAAAGACAAAACTGGATCAACAGAAATAGAACAAACAGCGATAAGGTCAGGTTGATCAAGCCGACGACATACAATATCAATCCGACCACATAAAATAACGACTCACAATAAAATAAGGAATCACACAACGTAATAAGAACAGGAAACCACAACTTAATTTTCTGCCAAAGTTGGGCGACAATACAAAGGCAGTAGAGTAATGACCCCCTTAGATGGTGAGACCACAAAAAAGAATGCGGGGACAAGTATTAACTATGGCGTCGGCAATAAATAAAACCTCAAGTGCGGTCAAACATCCCGAATTGCACGTCGTCCACCCCTGTCCCTCTCTATGATGTAATCGCCCCCTGCAGGGATCATATTCCGACACCCCGGTTACCATAAGACGCTTTACTGAGCTCCCTGCAAAAAAAAAGAAACATACTGTGAGCGGCATAGAAACGTTTGCGCCCTTCAGCGCAAGCTTTTCAGCCGCGAATCGTATGTTTCTTTTTTTTCCTCCCGCGCCAGACAAAGCAACAAATGCTAAATACCAGCTCCGGAAGACAAATTCTGCACAAGGACTAATAAATCACTTTTCCCGCTGACGTGACGATGGACGCAATACGTACCGCATCGAAGATGCGCTCTTCTGTTGCACCAAGGCCAAGAATTGACTTCTCATGTGCATTTACACACATTTCACATCCGTTAACGGCTGATACAGCAATACTCATTAACTCGAAAAACTCTTTCCCTGTTACCGGGCTACTCATAATCTGCATGCGTACACGTGCAGGGATCTGCGTATATTTCTCTTTTCCCGTAAAATGACGGAAACGGTAAAATACGTTGTTCAGAGCCAGCAATGAAGCACATGCTGCGGCTTCACCGATTTCCTCAACAGTAGCTTCTTTGCTCAGTGCCAGCTTCTCGAAGAAATCAATCAGCACTTTATTGTTGTTGTTTACGGCGATGCTCAGTGCCAGCAGCGCACATTCCTTCTCCGTCATGTGCGAAGAGGTAAAGGTGCTGCTAAAGTTTAACTTCAGATCACGCACGTATCTTGAACTGCCCTTTTCCAAAAGGCCAAGGCTCTCGTTTCTATAATCTGTATCCAGGCCTACAACGGCCAGTAATTCCTGTATGGTTTCTGTAACTTCAGTCATGATATCGAATATTTAGGGTAAAAGAAATCCCTGCAAAAATGCATTTTACAGGGATTCTTTATTTAAAACAGTAAAATTATACGGTTAATGTTTCCTGACCTTTTTCCCAGTTGCAAGGGCAAAGCTCGTCAGTTTGTAAAGCATCAAGTACTCTCAAAACTTCTTTCACATTACGGCCAACGCTAAGGTCGTTTACACTTACCCAACGAACAATACCCTGAGGATCGATGATGAACGTAGCACGGAACGCGATTTTCTCATTAGGCTCCAGGATGTCCAATGCCTCAGCAAGAGATTTAGAAGTATCAGCAAGCATTGGGAATTTCAAACCACGAAGGTCATCATGGTTGTGTCTCCAAGCCAGGTGAACGTTTTCTGAATCTGTAGAAGCACCGATCAAAGTAGTATCGCGATCACGGAATTCACCATAGTTGGCGTTGAATTCAGCGATTTCTGTAGGGCAAACAAAAGTAAAATCTTTTGGCCACCAGAACATGCAAGTCCATTGATTGTTTTCGTTGATTAATGAGTCAGATGTAAGGGTTTCGAATTCTTTACCCTTTTCAATGCTAACTACTGCGGTTTTCGAGAATGATGGAAATTGTTGTCCTATGTTTATCATAATTTTTTTTTTCGTTGCACAAAGGTAAACCTATATCTGCTCAATTGCAACGAATCTCCAGACATTCCAGATACTTATTACCAATAACCATATAAACAAAATCTATAATTGCCCTTCTTAAATTAGATTGCATCTATTCTTTATTGTGGAACTTCTCCATGCCACCCATCACCTTATTATTCACCTAAATCGCTTTTTTTCTTTGATTTAGGAAGGCCATGTTGTAGCGACGCAAGCCTTATAGCGTCGTAACTTTATGTATCAGCAGATTTTGGTGCAGTTTGCCTGCTGATATTTTTCGGTTACCGTTTCAATGTGGTTTCAAACAATTTAAAAATGCGCTTATACTCATCGGTCCAGCTACTCGGCTCCACAAAGCCATGGTCTTCTACCGGATAGACCGCCAGCTCCCACTTGTTCTTCCCAAGCTCAATCAGGCGCTGGGACAACCTCACGATGTCCTGAAAATGTACATTTACATCTACCATTCCATGACACATCAGCAGGTCACCTTTTAAGCCCGAGGCGAAATAAATTGGTGAACTGCGCTTGTACGACAGCTCATCGTTGTAGGGTTCATTGAGGATATTGGACGTATACCCATGGTTATAATGCGCCCAATCGGTCACCGACCGCAGCGCAGCACCGCTGGCAAACACATCGGGTTCATTGAACAAGGCCATCAGTGTGATGAATCCGCCATAAGAACCACCATACAGACCCACATGTTTAGGGTTCACCTGATAACGCTCTACCAGCATTTTTACGCCGTCTACCTGATCGCTCAGGTCTTTTCCGCCCATATGCCGGTAGATCCCCGTACGATGGTCCCTGCCGTAACCGGAGCTTGCGGTGTAATCAATATCAATCACCGTATACCCATTGTCAGCAAGCAGGTTATTGAACATGTACTCCCGCGAATACTGGCTCCACCAGTAGTGCACATTCTGAAGATAACCGGCGCCATGTACGAATACGACTGCAGGATGGTTGGGGTGAGGGTTTGCCGCAGGGTATACTCTCGCATAGACATCAGCACCATAACGGTTCCTAAACAATACGAGCTCCGGCTGCCGCCACTTGTAGGCGTTAAACTCAGCGCTGGTCGACTGCGTCACCTGTACTGCCTTTGCTCCTGCTTTATTGCGCTGCACATACAGCTCCCAGGGTTTGTCCATATAGGAATAGCGGACGGCCAGCCATTGTTCGTCCGGACTGAGCAGCACCTCATTGCCCCCCCTCATGTTGGTCAACCGCAAGGGCGCTCCACCCTCAACGCCAATCTTGTAGAAGTGGGTAATCCCAGGATGTTCCTTGTTGGCTATAAAATAGAATGTCCGTTTATCTTTCGACAGCTGCAGCTGCTGCACTTCCCATTTCCCGGAGGTCAGCTGTTTCTTCTTGCCACTGCGCAGGTCTGCAAGGTAAAGGTGGCTGTATCCTGATGCCTCGCTTTGGAAATAAATGCGGTTATCATCCAGCCAGTCAACATTCCATAGACCAATACCAGGCCCGCCGATCCAGGCCTCATCACGCTGGCGGTCAACCAGGCTTAGCGCACCTGTCAGCGCATCCAGCTTCAGGATCCACAGGTCCTTGTTGTCCTGTGCTTCCACCAGGACCACAGCAAGGCTGCCAGAGGCATTCCATTTGACCCCGGAAATGTTGACCTTGCGGTCTTCGTTCTTTTTCGTACGCTCTTCAAGCTGTTTCGGATAGTCCTTTACATAGTCCGGAAGCTGCCTGATCCCGGGAATGGTGCTGGTATTAATGACATAAACTGTATCCCGTACGCGGTCAAAAATGAAACTCTGGTACTCGGGCAGGGCATCACCCACCTTCGTTCGGGCCTCAATTTCCTCTGTAAAACCCGAGGATGTCACATAGTTGGGCACAACTGTCCCCTGAAGCTCCTTGGGAGAGATCACCAGTTTGTAGTTGATAAACCTTCCGTCAGGACTGACCACAACGGTCGACAGGAAGCCATTACCGAGGTAAATGGGCCGCGGCTCTTTTTCAGTCGGCTTTTGCCGGGCCGCGTTGGAACGTTTCAGCTCCTCCCCCTCTGCATTCCGCTCCCTAATGACGTCGAACAATGCCGTCTGATCGGCTTTCAGCCAGCTTTTTTGTGCATTACCCTCCCCTTCCGGCTCAGCCTTGTCGGGCTTTTTTCCCTTTACAAAATTGCTGAGCTGTGTGAGAATTCCTGTTTTCCTGTTCAGGCAGAAAAGATCCTGCCCACGCTGAAAAGCAATATCACCATTTAACAACAGCACAGGTTTGCTCTCCCTTTCCAGGGTATGGGTCAGCTGTTGAATCTTCCCGGTTTTAACCTCCATAAGATAGAGGTCACCGTCTTTCTCCCCAAGACGGATACCACCTTTGCCCACATCGCCAAAATCAAGACCAACAGCCTTGTCGCGGCTCTCTTCCTCGGTCTTACGCGGTTTAAAGGAGCTGCCCCCAATACCGATTTCAAAAATTTCGTTCTTCACCTTTCGCTCCGGATTCCAGTCAAAGAATAAGGACCTGCTGTCCGAAGACCAGGTTAAATTCGTGGGAGCTACTCCAATCCACTTCTGATCACTCATGATTTTTTCCACCGTAAGGCCTGTATTTGTTTGTCCAGAGACGACAGCTGGCGCATACACAAGGCTCCAGAATATGTTGAGTAAGTATATTTTTTTCATACGTGTTTTTTACTACTAGAAGACTTCTTATTACTATTAACTTTGGTTTGCTATTGTTAAAACTGGCTTGTTATTGTAAAATGGTGACCACTGGTTAAACCTTGTTTGCTATTAACTTCTGTTTATTGCGCTTAAAACCACTGTCCGTTTGGGATGCATTAAATTCTCTTTCCCGTTTAGTCACTCAGCACCGCGAAATCATCTTGCACCGCTAAGCTATCTTACACCCCCGGATTATCTTGTATCTATAGGTTATTCTGCCTCTTTAAGTTATCTTATTACCTTGCCTTCAGGACTAACATTGACGTCAAAAGGGTTCAGATAATCGTAGAGAATTACGGCAAACTCGATCCTGCTGACCACATGTTTCTCGTCGAAGGCACTTGTAAATGCATACCTGGATTTCCATTTTTTCTCTACTTCCTTACGCGTATTTTCCAGCGCTTTATTTCCCACCTTACTCACCAGATCCAGTGTAGATGCAATGGTCATCTCCGCAGGTTGATAATCGTCGAACCATAGCTGGGCTTTATAATAATAAGACTTGATGACATCCCTTACCTCCTCCGTTTGTACGGGTTGCGTTGGGAGAAAGGAAAATGCGTTCCCCTGCCCTCCGGCCTTCAGAAACCCAGATAAGCCCAAAAACTGAATGGCTTTCCAATTGGTATCCTGCGGATTAATATCATCAAAAGGCATCAGCGGCAGGCGATATTTGATCAATTCCGCCTGTATGGCTTTAAGGTTTGATAAAGAGGTTTTGGTATGATAGAAGACTGCATAGGCCCCTGTTGCTCCCGCGGCCTGACCTGAAGAAAAGACGTGCTGCTCTCCATTCAGGGAGATAAAGTTATTCTGAGCAGGATTAAAAAACTTATAAAGTGAAAGGTAAGCCGCTGTTTTTGTGCTTTCATTCAGAACGCCAGCAATGCTCGTGCGATACCTGAGGTCTTTATAGTCGATATCAGACCACAAAAGAGCTGTTTTTCCCAGACCAAGAGTTGCATTTACACGATCGGAAGGCCCTGCATCAATCAGCACGGCAGCTTTAATACGGCCGTCATCCTCCAGCTCCAGCGCCCAGCCGGAGCCGCTGGTCTTAATTCTGGTACAACGTGTCCGCGGAATGATACGCAGCTTTTTGGTACTGTCTGCCCAAGCTTTGATCACTGCATTTGCGCTGCTCTGGTCAACATACACTTCTGCACTGTCTTTCATTCCTTTAGCCTTACGCATGCGTTTCAGGAATTCCAACTCCAGCCCCGCAGCCATGCGCTTTCCCGGTTGCCGGAAAAATGTCCCCACTGTGGCACCATCTATATGAAACTCCTCTGCTTCCAGTAAAATAGTGGTTTCTACACCAGAGAAGGCCGACTGGAAGGCCGCGGCAATTGCAGCGTTGCCATTGCCCAGCACCACCACCCCTGTTTTCTGGTTTTTCTGTGCGTGGATGCCCGGTGTGACCAGCAGGGTCAGGACAAGGATTAGAAATGCTGTCTTAAAGCAGGTATTTTTAGTATCAGGCATCATAAATTTTCGCGATGGCAATGTCTCATGGGCAGCACATCAGCCGCCACAAAACATAAATATACACTTAGAAAATCAATGCTGCGTCAGAAATGCAATTTTCAGTCGCCGATCCTCAGGGAAGTCATCGTGAGCGACCCTCCGATAGCCTTGTCGTTGAATAACGACACCTTCTCCTGATCATTTTTTAAACCCAGCGTATAGATGAGCGGAAGGTAATGTTCTGGTGTCGGGATGGCCAGCATGGCGGCGCGCCCCAGCTGTTGATAGGAGATCAATGGCTGGTGGTCATTGTTCATGATCAGCTCTTTAAAACGTGTGTTTACCTCCAGGGCCCAGTCGTACCCACCACCATTCATCATTTCCCAGTTCAGCATCCGCAGGTTATGGACCATATTTCCACTCCCCATAATCAGCACTCCTTTTTTTCGGAGCTGATACAGCTCGGCAGCAATGCGGTAGTGTTCTTCCGGACTTTTGTTGTAATCAATGCTGAGCTGCAATACAGGTACATTCGCCTGAGGGTACATATGCCTGATGACTGTCCAGGCGCCATGGTCCAGGCCCCAGTCGTGATCCATCCCTACTGTAGTACTGTGGATCAGTGCCGCTGCCTCCTCAGCAACCAGTGGGCTGCCTGGTGCAGGGTATTCGACATTGAACAGCGCTTGGGGAAAGCCTCCAAAATCGTGGATGGTCTTTGGGAAATCCATGGCTGTCAGGTGTGTGCCGCTGGTAAACCAATGCGCAGAAACAACAATCACCGCTGTGGGTTGGGGAATGTCCCTCGCCATGGACGCCCATTGAGCACTAAACTCATTGTCTTCAATACCATTCATTGGTGAGCCATGACCCACAAACAGCACCGGCATCAGGTAGTCCATTTCTGGTAAGTTACTGCTGAACGTTTTAAATTGGGATAAGGTCGACATTACTTTGTTTTTATTTTCTTTTGATCATCATTCTTACCAGGCATCTCCTGCAACTGGATTTGTTCCTTTTTTCCGAATAATTTATGCTTACCGGAACACGTTATTGTTTTTTCGGAACGCATTATCTTTCAGAACAAATTATGCTTTTCCCAATGCATCACCTTTTCGAAACACATTGAGTTTAAAGGTTAACGGCCCAGCGCACTGCCATAAAGTCGTCATGCTGCCTGCAAAGTCCCTTTTTACAGGTTTTTACAAAAGCAGAAGGGCATTTGAACAGTTACTGATGCGGGGGTCAGTGGCGTTCAAATGCCCTCGTATATTTTTATAGCTGCCGAAAGCTGCTCCGGCAAGTCAGCAGGATTTATTTTGCCTGTGCAAATTCAAGGTTCAGGGAGATGGTGACATCTTTAGCTACGCCCATTCCTGTAGGATCATATTTGATGTTGTAGTCCAAACGGTTGATGGTAGTCGTTGCACCGAAACCTGCTTTAAGGTTTCCTTGCTGATCTTTAGCGGTACCACCATATACCACGGCAAACTTCACATCTTTAGTTACGTCACGGATGGTCAGCTTTCCAGCCAGCTCATATTTGTTTCCGGATAGTTTTTTGAAAGAAGAACTTACAAAAGTCATTGTTGGAAATTGTGCTGCATTGAAGAAATCATCAGATTTCAAGTGGTTATTACGTGGCTCAACGCGGGTATCAATGCTGTTTACGTCAACAGTAAAGTTGATTTTTGCATCGGTAAGGTCTACTTTAGAGGCTTCAACAGCACCATCAAATTTAGTGAAGGCACCATCTACAAATGAGATTCCCATGTGCTTTACAGAGAAATTCACGAAAGAATGCATCGGATCTACCGTCCATTTTGTTTGTGCGAAGGTCGCAGCGCTGATTGATATGGCAACCAGGAATAAAAATACCTTTTTCATAATTCTTTTCTTTAATGATGTCACAAAGATAAGCGGAATAAATAGCCACGTTATTGACCTATGATAAGAAAACGATTTGAAATATTTTAACTTTACCCTTTAAACTGACTCCTCATAATGAAGAAATTCTGGACCTTAATCCTCTGCATGTGCTTTTCTACTGCTTTTTCTGCTCGACCGGCGCATCAGTATGTCAGGATCACCACCACCAAGGGTTCTTGTATCATACAGCTCTATAATGAAACACCCCTGCACCGCGACAACTTTCTGAAGCTCACGAAATCAGGCTTTTACAATGGCACCTTGTTCCATAGGGTGATCAGGGATTTCATGATCCAGGGTGGTGATCCGGACTCTAAAAATGCGAAGGCCGAAGCTTCTCTTGGTGATGGCGACGTGGGGTATACCGTGCCGGCAGAGTTCCGCGACAGCATCTTTCATAAACGTGGGGTACTTGCCGCTGCAAGGGACGACAACCCCAAAAAGGCATCCAGCGGATGCCAGTTTTACCTTGTTCAGGGCAAAAAATTCAGCGATCAGCAGCTCGACGATGTGGAAACAAAACGGCTGAAATTCAAAATCCCGGCCCATCAGCGTGAAGTATACAAAAGTATTGGTGGCACACCCCACCTCGACCGGAACTATACGGCCTTTGGTGAAATTGTGCTGGGCGAAGAAATGATCGACCGCATAGCTGCAGTAAACACCGGTAAACAGGACCGGCCCCTGCAGGACGTCAGCATGACCATTACCGTACTCAAACGCAGTAAGGCCCGCAAGCTGGAAAAGGCCATGCGCAACCACCAGCTGGAAAAATTCAGAATGTAAGACCCAACTCAAACCAACAATTTATAAACCAGCCCCAGCTAAGGCTGACTTCCATAACTTTAAGTCACAATAAAAATGAAAATCATATCCTACAATGTAAATGGCATCCGCTCCGCATCCACAAAAAACTTCCTTGGCTGGCTACAGGCCATGGATGCCGATATGGTGTGCCTGCAGGAAGTCAAGGCACTGCCCTCACAGATCCCAGAACTACTCGTACTGATCGAACAACTCGGCTATCACCACTATTGGTTTCCCGCAGAGAAAAAAGGCTACAGTGGCGTCGCCATCCTGACCAGGATCAAACCAAATCATGTGGAATATGGCTGTGGCGAGGAATGGATTGATAAAGAAGGACGCATCTTAAGGGCCGATTTCGACACTTTCTCCCTCATGAGCTTATACATGCCCTCCGGATCAAGTGGTGATGAGCGCCAAACGAAAAAGTATGAATTCATGCGCTTTTTCGACACCTATACCGAACAATTGAGAAAGGAAATCCCTAACCTGATCATCTCCGGGGACTACAACATCTGTCATACCGCCATAGACATCCATAACCCTAAATCAAATGCCAACTCTTCCGGTTTCCTGCCTGAAGAAAGAGAATGGATGGAGCTTTTCCTCAACAACGGGTTCATTGACACCTTCCGGCATTTCAATAAGGATCCGCACCATTACACCTGGTGGAGTTTCCGTGCAGGCTCGAGGTCGAAGAACCTGGGCTGGCGTATCGATTACCACCTGGCGACGGTACCAATGCTGGACCGCTTAAAAAATGTAACCATCCTGGCCGATGCAGTCCACTCGGATCATTGCCCGGTACTACTGGAACTCAACCCATAAAACCCATGGCTGCACTGCTGATTACAGACATACATACCCTTGCCGGTTTACAGCCGGCAGGTCAGACCGTCCTTCCGGGAAAGGACATGGCCAGGCTAGACCAGATCCACAATGCCTGGATCCTTTGTGAAGATGGAGTGATCAGCAACTTCGGAACGATGGATGCATTGCCAACATCTCTGCCCAGCGATCTGGAGACACGTTCTGCAGGCGGTGGTTTCGTGCTGCCCTCCTGGTGTGATTCCCATAGCCACATCGTATTTGCAGCCCCCAGGGAAGAGGAATTTGCCATGAAAATTGCAGGAAAAAGTTATGAAGAGATTGCCGCTGCCGGCGGGGGCATCCTCAATTCCGCTGCAAAACTGCAGCATGCTCCTGAAGAACTACTTTTCGAGTCTGCAGCCAGTCGCCTGCGTGACATGATTACGCAGGGTACCGGAGCGCTGGAGATCAAGAGCGGCTACGGACTGAGCACCGATGCAGAAATAAAAATGTTGCGTGTCATCAGAAAGCTGAAGGAGACCTTTCCCATCCCGATCCGGGCTTCCTTTCTGGCCGCGCATGCCTATCCACAGCAATACAAAGAGGACCACGAGGGATACATCCGGATGATCATCGACCAAATGCTGCCAAGGGTTGCCGGTGAAGGCCTCGCCGATTATATGGATGTCTTCTGTGAACATGGGTTTTTCTCTCTGGATGACACCAACAGGCTGTTGGATGCTGCCGGAAATTATGGTTTGCTGCCGAAGATACATGCCAACCAGCTCTCCATATCCGGCGCGGTACAAATGGGAATTAAACACCATGCCGTTTCTGTAGACCACCTGGAGCTAACCGACAACGATGCCATACAGGCACTTGCAAACAGCAGCACCATAGCAACGCTGCTACCTTCCTGTTCCTTTTACCTCGGCATTCCATATGCCAATGCGAGGGCGCTGATGAATGCCGATGTGCCCCTGGCACTTGCCAGCGATTACAACCCGGGATCAACACCTTCCGGAAACATGAACTTCGTGGCTTCACTGGGCTGCATCAAACTGAAAATGATGCCTGAAGAGGTGATCAATGCCTGCACGTTGAACGGTGCAGCAGCAATGGAACTGAGCAACGAGACCGGCAGCATCACCGTCGGAAAGCGGGCAAACCTGATCCTCACCAGGCCGATGAGCTCATTGGCTTATCTTCCTTACAGCTTCGGCCAGTCGCAGATTGCTGCCACCGTGCTGAACGGAAAATATCAATAGCGTTTTATTGCACATCCCCATTATACCTGGGCCAATTTATCCGTTTTATGTCCACGTAAAAAAACGTGGGTCAATAATTGAAAAATTGACCCACGTTATCACATAATCTCGCTGAGCGGGATTTCTGAAACTTCAAAAACGCAATAGAGGTCTTCTGTCGAACTCAATTTCCTTCAACACACTTTGTGTTGGAAAAACATTTTTAAGCGTTCATACTACTTAAAAACGACCGGAAAAACATACCGTTTTTCGGGAGTCAGGCATTCGTCCAGTTTCACATCATGCACATTTACATCATCAATTACTGTAAGCTCCGAAAAAAGAGAAAGCCCGATTTTTCTCGTGCCCATCGGTTGGAGAAACCGGTCGTAAAAACCTTTTCCATATCCCACCCGGTTTCCGGACATGTCGAAGGCCAGCAAGGGAATAATTACCATATCGACATCCCCTGTATGAAGCGCCCCCTTCTGGGGTTCGAGGATTTTATACAGGTTCTCCTGGAGGTCTTCTTTTCCCTCATAATGATGGTTGGTCATCAATGCTGTATCAAAATCAGCTTTAGGTACAATAATTTTAATTTGGGGCTGATGCGCTTTCAGCCAGTCAATCATCAAAAAGGTATCGGGCTCATTCTTTTCAACGATGGGCAGGAAAATATGGATGGAGTTGATCTCTGTGAAGTCAAGAATGCTGAACTGACGCAGCAATGATGCATTGATTTCAACCATCTCAGCCTTGGACAAGGCAGTACGGCGAACCATAATTTCTTTTCTTATCTCCGATTTCTTCATTATAGCTAATTTTCGCATTGACCCCCGTGGACCATTTCGGATTTTTTCAACCACAGGCAGGGCATTGCTCCAAAATATAAGGTGCAAATTACACATTTCTCTCACAATACCATTTCGGCGCCAAAAAGTCAGGCCATCTTCATGACAGGAATCAATAAAGGTAAAATTACCGCCGCCAGTCAAAATGATGCAGGACAGGAAAAAGTCCTGCTCCTGGCGTTTAAGTAGTTGCTTTCCACAAAATCGTATAAAAAAAGATGGCTTCGGGAACCACTCCGAAGCCACAATCAACCTAAACCTAAAACTAAACTATGAAAATTCTTATTTTGCTCTTTCTATATAGTCACCAGTACGTGTATCAACCTTCACTCTATCGCCCTGGTTGATGAACATCGGGACTTTTATTTCTACTCCTGTTTCCACAGTAGCGTATTTCAATGCATTTGTAGAGGTATCGCCTTTCACAGCGGGCTCTGTATAAGTGATCTCTAACTCTACATGAGAAGGTGTCTGCGCCATGATCGGCTCTTCACTTTCAAATGCGATGACCACATTCATTCCCTCTTTCAAAAACTTAACACTCTCTCCAAACAAAGTTTTTGGAATGTTAAACTGTTCGTAAGAGTTATTGTCCATGACCACCAGGAACTCGCCATCTTCATACAGATATTGATAATCACTGGTTTCTACACGACAAATTGTAACCTCTTCATCAGTACGGAACCTGTACTCTACCAGTTTCCCGGTTTTCACATTCCGCATTCTGGCCTGATAAAAGGCTCTTAAATTTCCAGGAGTACGGTGAAGGAACTCTTCTACCTGAATCAACTCTCCGTTAAAACGAAGGATATTTCCATTTTTTACTTCTGATGCTTTTGCCATTTGTTCTGAAATTGTGCCTGTAACAATTCGGCCTTTTTTCGTGCCGCAAAGGTATAGACTATTTATGAATTCTACAATAGTAATTTAAAAATTTATTTCGATTTGTTTATTTCTTCGTTTAGATGTATTTAAACGCGGTTTTTCTAAAAAAATATTTGGTCATTTATAATCGGTCACCTGGATTACTTTGTCACAAAATGAATACTCAATTTCCTGATTAGACCCGATAATGACCATTTTTTCCTCTGTAAAACGTCCGATCAGATCCAGGTACCAGGCCACGCCCTGCTGATCCAGGTTGGATGTAGGCTCATCAAGCAACAGTAATGGAGTGTCCGAACAGAAGGCCAGGGCCAACTTAGTACGTTGTTTCATTCCCGAAGAGAAGTATTTTAAAGCCTTGTCCTGCGACTTCGACAAGCCAAGCAGGTCGAGCACGGCAGCCTCGGTCATCTTGCGGTAACGGTCTTTAAATTGAAAATGGAAACGGATAGTTTCCTGGAGGGTAAATTCTTCGAGCAGGTCCAGGTAGGGCGCGGCGAAGCTCAGGTATTGATAGATCTGCTCCACAGGAACAGATCTACCTTTATATTCATAGTGCAACCCTCCTTCCGAAGGGGACAAGCTGCCCAGGATGACGCTCAGTAAGGTGGATTTTCCGGAGCCATTGGGCCCCAGGATCGCATAACGGCCCGAAGGGTTGAACTCGTAACTGACATTACGAAAAATCCACTCCTGGTTAAAGCGACGGCCAGCCTTGTCTAAGCGAATGTTCATTCATCAGCAGATTAGCTACCCGATCCGAAGCCTTTCATCACGCCTCTTGCGGAGTTGCGGATAAAATCGACAATCTCATCACGGATTTCTGTAGGTGCAAAATCAGCTTCAATCATGTCCAAGGCCTTGGTCACGTTGTTATGTTTCACAAAAAGCACCCTGTAGATCTCCTGGATTTCATTGATCTTCTCAGAAGAGAAACCCCTTCTTCTCAGGCCAACGGAGTTGATCCCTGCATAAGAAAGCGGCTCACGTGCAGCTTTTACATAAGGAGGAACGTCTTTACGCACCAATGAACCACCGGTTACAAAGGCATGAGAACCCACCTTCACAAACTGGTGGATGGCCACCAAACCCGCAAGCACCACATAGTTACCGATGGTAATGTGCCCGGCAAGGGTCGTGCTGTTGGAGAAAATACAGTAATCACCCACTTCGCAATCGTGTGCGATGTGGGAATAAGCCTGGATCAGGCAGTTGCTGCCGATCACGGTTTTCCATTTATCTTTTGTACCACGGTTGATCGTTACACACTCCCTGATCGTGGTATTGTCGCCAATTTCGGCAGTCGTCACCTCTCCGGCGAACTTCAGGTCCTGAGGAACACCGGAAATCACTGAGCCCGGAAAAATCCGGCAGTTTTTGCCAATGCGGGCACCATCCATGATCACCACGTTGGAGCCCACCCAGGTACCTTCCCCGATCACTACATCTTTATGTATGACTGCAAAGGGTTCTATAACTACATTATCGGCGATTTTCGCCTGCGGATGTATATACGCTAGAGGTTGTATCATGCCGTTTCGCTGTCTTTTACTTTTACAATCTGTGCCATCATTTCTGCTTCGACAACTACTTTTCCACCTACCATACCCACACCTTTCATCTGTGCGATGCCACGTCTGATAGGCTCCATCAGGTCGCAACGGAACACAATTGTGTCACCCGGAGAAACCTGCGCCCTGAAGCGCACATTGTCGATCTTCAAGAACAGCGTCAGGTAGTTACGCGGGTCAGGCACCGTGCTCAACACCAGTATACCACCTGTCTGGGCCATCGCTTCAATCTGGATTACTCCCGGGAATACCGGGGCACCAGGGAAGTGACCTTTGAAGATTTCTTCGTTCATGGTGACATTTTTTACACCAACAACGTGCGTTTTTGACAGTTCCAGGATCTTATCGATAAACAGGAACGGCTGTCTGTGCGGCAGGATGTCCATGATCTGCACCACGTCGTAGAGTGGTTTTACCGATGGATCGTATACATGCTGTACTTTTTTATTTTTTTCCTTTTTGATGGCGGCTTTGATTTTTTTAGCAAATGCAACATTGGCGGCATGACCAGGACGGGCAGCCATGATATGACCTTTCAGGTGCACCCCAACAAGGGCCAGGTCACCGATCATATCCAGCAGTTTATGGCGTGCAGGCTCATTCTGGTGGCGCAGCTCCATATTGTTCAGGATGCCCTGCGGAGCAACCTCCATAACCGAGCGGTTAAAGATCTTTGCCAGGTGGTCCAGCTCTTCCTTAGTCACTTCCTTGTCCACGATCACGATGGCATTATTTAAGTCGCCACCCTTGATCAGGTTGTTCTGCAACTGGTATTCCAGCTCATGAAGGAAGCAGAAGGTCCTACAGCTGGCAATTTCTTTTTTAAACTCTGCGATGCTGGATATTCCGGCATGCTGACTGCCCAGTACAGGCGAGTTATAATCGATCATGCAGGTAAACCTGTAGTCGTCCAGCGGCATCGCAACGATCTCCACTTTACGGTCAGGTTCTGCATAAGTGATGTTATGGGGGATCTGGAAATATTCACGGTCTACTTCCTGAATCTGGAAGCCTACACTTTCCAGTGCCTCAACAAATAACACAGCACTGCCATCCATAATCGGGATTTCAGGGCCATCCAGTTTCATCAGCACGTTATCAAGGTCCATTCCAACGAGAGAAGCCAGTACATGCTCTACCGTACTTACGCTGGCTCCGTTCTGGGAGATGGTTGTTCCCCTGGCGGTATCAGTCACATTATCACAATCAGCCTCCACAATCGGGCTACCAGGCAGATCGATGCGTTGAAACTTAAATCCATGGTTTTCCGGTGCCGGACAAAAGGTTAAGGTTACGTTGGCTCCGGTATGAAGGCCCACACCTGTTACCGAAACTTCGCCTTTGATAGTTTTCTGCTTAACGTTCATTATTTTGTTATTGTACTGTTTTGTTCAATTATTGCTTTAAGTTCTGATATCGTACGCTCCAGGGAGGCAATGCGTTTCTCCACACTTGGCAGCTGTTTGAAGATTACGGATGCACGCATCCAGTCTCTCAGTGGCTGAGCAGGACTGCCGTGCCATTGTTTATTTTCATCAGTAATGCTGAAATTGATGCCCGCCTGTGCACCGATCTGGGTGCCTTTGGCGAGGCTGAGGTGTCCGGCGATGCCCACCTGACCACCAACAACAGACATCTCTCCAAGCTTGGTACTTCCGGAAATGCCCGATTGTGCGGCTACAACCGTATGTGCGCCTACCTCTACGTTATGTGCAATCTGGATCAGGTTGTCCAGCTTCACCCCTTTTCCAATTACGGTGGAGCCCATTGTTGCCCTGTCAATGGACGTATTCGCCCCGATTTCGACATCGTCTTCAATCACCACATTGCCGATCTGTGCAATCTTCGAATAACTGCGGTCTGCCTGTGGAGCGAAACCGAAGCCATCACTACCGATCACCGTGTTGGCATGGATCACGACATTATTGCCAAGCACACAGCGGTTATAGATCTTCACGCCAGGAAAAAACTGGCAGTTGCTGCCGATCTTGGTATCCGTTCCGATAAAAACCTGGGTCTGGATTTTGGTGTCATCACCAATTTCCACACCTTCAGAGATGTAACTGAAGGCACCGATATATACATTTTTACCAATTTTGGCGCTGGGATGGATAAAGCTGGGTTGCTCTATACCCGACTGTACATTCATCTGGTTCATGAACTCATTGTACTTCTCCAGAAGAACAGAAAAGGCACTATAGGGATCATCTACCTTAATCAGGGTACTGGCAACCGGTTGTGCAGGAATAAATTCACTGCCAACGATCACTACTGACGCCTGAGTAGAATATAAGTAGTTTTCATATTTGGGATTAGACAAAAAACATAAAGACCCAACAGTACCATTTTCTATTTTGGAAAGTTCTGTTACTTTGGCGTTTTCATCGCCTACTATGGTGCCATTTATAAATTCGCTTATCTGCTTGGCAGTAAATTGCATTTTACAAAGTTAAATGTTAAATTGATATGAACAAATAACGCCTCAGGTTATTTGCCGCCTACTAAAATAGTTAGAATCTAAAAACGAGATAAAAACTTAAATATTTTGTTAAAAAATGCTAAATTATTCTGGGATAGCACAGTATGTATTTGGTGACGGTTTTATCCAGTGAGGCCAGATTGGATAAATCTGAAGCACTGGCGATGTCGACAATGGTATTATTTTTCATCAGCACATTGATGTTTCCGGAGCCGCTTTCGTAGGCCCTGTTCCTGATCACATCCGTAAAGACGAAATATCCGCGTTCGTGTTCATCCAGCTCGAGCACATCACCTGTATTTTCGAGGATCCGCTGTACACGGGCCGCGTCGGGGCGTTCACTTCCAATTTCCACCTTGTAAAGGTTCCTGCTGGCAAACATGGTACACAAGAGCGACAGCACCCGGTCGGGATGGTCGCGCCATACCTTTACCGCGGTAAAGATATCCTGATCATCCAGCTTCACAAACTGCTGCAAGTGGTCATCACAGCTGAAAAAGGCCTGCTCGGTCACCTCATGTTGCAGGAAATGCTGCAGTGCAGGTGTCGCAAACAGCTGTACGCCATGGGCAGAAAGCTCCTTCGCGCGGTTGAGGATCTTCACCAGCAACTGTTCTCCGGATACCACGGTTTTATGCAAGTATACCTGCCAGTACATGAGCCTTCTGGCAATTAAAAATTTTTCAATCGAGTAAATCCCTTTTTCCTCAATCACCAGCTGATCGTCCAACACGTTGAACATCTTGATGATCCTGTCGGAGCTGATGACCCCCTCACTCACACCCGTAAAAAAGCTGTCGCGGTTCAGGTAGTCCATGCGGTCAAGGTCCAGCTGACTGGACACCAGCTGCGCGAGAAAGTTTTTATGGTAACTGCCCTTAAAGATGTTGATCGCCTGGGTCAGCTTCCCGTCAAATTCCTGGTTCAGCTTCTCCATGATCATCATGGAGATGTCTTCATGGCGGATGCCATTGACGAGGGTATGTTCCAGTGCATGTGAAAAAGGGCCATGGCCAATGTCGTGCAGCAGGATGGCAATCGTGGCAGCTTCTTCTTCGTCCTTATTGATTTCGTGGCCTTTACCCTTCAGCACTTCTATGGCAAGGCTCATCAGGTGCATGGCACCAAGGGCATGGTGAAACCTGGTATGCAGCGCGCCGGGGTAGACAAGGTGGGTCATTCCGAGCTGTTTGATGTACCTCAGCCGCTGAAAATAGGGATGGGAAATCAGGTCAAAGATCAGTTCAGAGGGTATATTAATGAATCCGTAGACCGGATCATTTATGATTTTCTTTTTGTTCAATCCTTAAAAATAATTTATACGGTACAAAAATTGCTATTTTTATCGATACTAGGAAAGCTAAAATCCTTTTACATCATTTAAATTTATATTATACAACATAAGAATGCAGGAAACCAAGATTCTATGGGCCGACGATGAGATCAACTTATTAAAACCACATATATTACTGTTAAACGAAAAAGGCTATCATGTAACTACTTACACGAATGGCAATGACGCGCTGGAAGCTTTCGAGAAGGAACATTTCGACCTCGTATTTCTGGATGAAAACATGCCGGGAATGAGCGGTCTGGAGACACTGAGCGCCATCAAGAACATCAGGAATGATGTTCCCGTGGTCCTGATCACCAAGAGCGAAGAAGAAAACCTGATGGAGGATGCCATTGGTTCCAAGATTGACGATTACCTCATCAAACCGGTGAACCCAAAACAGGTGCTGCTGACCATAAAAAAGATCATCGACAACAAACGGCTGGTGAGCGAGAAAACATCCATGGCCTACCAGCAGGATTTCAGGCGCCTGGGCATGACACTCAACGACAAGCTCAGTTATGAAGAATGGGTGGAAGTCTATAAAAAACTCGTTTTCTGGGAGCTGGAGCTGGAAAAACTCGATGATCCGCAGATGCACGAGATTCTGACCATGCAGAAATCGGAAGCGAACATGCAGTTTTCAAAGTTCATTGAAGACAATTACCTGGGATGGGTAAATGGAAAGGAAAAAGCGCCGCTGCTTTCAAACGAGCTGCTGAAGAAAAAGGCTTTTCCACTGATCAACGACAATACGCCAGTATTTTTTATCCTTATTGATAACCTTCGGTACGACCAATGGCGCATCATCAACCCGCTGATCTCTGAATATTTCAGGCTGGACGAGGAGGATACCTATTCCAGCATCCTGCCGACGGCCACGCAGTATGCGCGGAACTCTATTTTTGCCGGTCTTATGCCGCTGGAGATGGAAAACCGCTTTCCTGGCTTATGGCAGAATGACGACGACGAAGGCGGTAAAAACCTGCATGAAGGTGCTTTTCTGGCCGACCAGATCAAGCGCAGCCTGCGTAAAGACTGTAAGTTCAGCTACAATAAGATCCTTACCATTGATGATGGCAAGGCCCTGAACGACCAGATCCATAACCTGCTGAAAAACGACTTCAATGCCATTGTATACAACTTTGTAGACATGCTGTCGCACGCCAGGACAGACATGCAGATGATCCGTGAGCTGGCCAACGATGATGCGGCTTACCGTTCACTTACCCTTTCGTGGTTTGAGCACTCTCCGCTGATGGATCTCCTGAAGAAAATCTCCCAGAAGAAGGTCCGGCTGATCATCACTACCGACCATGGTACCATCCGTGTAAAACACCCGAGCAAGGTGATCGGCGACAGGAACACCAACACCAACCTGCGCTACAAACAGGGCCGTAACCTGAATTACAACGCGAAGGAGGTATTCCTGATCAAAAATCCGCATGAGGCACAACTGCCGAAGATCAACATCAGTTCCAACTATATCTTTGCCAAGGAAGACCGTTATTTTGTGTACCAGAACAACTACAACCAGTTCGTCAACTACTACAATGAGACCTTTCAGCACGGGGGCATCTCTCTGGAGGAAATGATCATCCCCGTGGTGACCTACAGTTCAAAATAAACTTTTATGCAGGCCAGGATCATCCATTATCAGGTGCTACGATCACCTGGCCTGCATACATCGTATTCGAAACTGAATTGCGGTCTTCAGAGATGAAAGCCATGAAAGTATGAAATACGCAGGTTGTCCGCTGAAACCGGACGACCTCCAGTCTTCCAAAACCTTGCTTACGGAGCTGTCCGCCGACCACTCCAATCACCACCCTGGGAGTGTCACAATACGCTACCAAAATCAATTGGTCGATATCTTTTGTTTCTGTTTTTTCCGCATCCATGTTCCAGCGAAATTCCAGATATTCCCCATTTAAGCTTGCATGAACATCCTTTGCAATTGGCTTTTCCCCTGCTGTGACCTGCAGGTTACTGAGATCCAGATACTGATCCGGGTAACTTCCTGCAACAATGGCCTTACGGTTATACCGGTAAGCCTCGTTGTAATAATTTGTGTTCTTAAGAGCGGCCTCCAATTGAAAGCCAACCTTGATGAAGCGCTTAACGCTCAGTAATACAGGCGTAATCAATCTCGTCGCCTCCCTGGATGCCAGCTCCCCGACAGAACTTTTCTTTCTTTTTTTTCTGTAAGAGCGCATGATATGCTTTCCCTTTGAGACATAGGTCACAATCGGACCTACTTTTCCCGAGGATCCCCCCAGAATTCCATTTTTTAATATTGCCATACTTTATTGAATTTAATGGTGAACAATTCTAATCGCCATCTATCCTTTGCTTACCTGGCCCGGTTTAAACCATACTTAAGCATTCCTTAAGCGTCAAAAGCAATGACTGGACGCTTAGGGGATGCTTAAGGGACGCTTAAGAGACGTATAAGAAGACAACGATCCGCTAATTTTTGTACAAGATAACAGGTATACATTCAGGATGCAAAAAGGTAAAGCGTACCGGATGCAATTTACGCAGTTCGTCCGCGATTTGTAGCCATTTAACCTACAAACAATGATGAGAATCATTATTTTCAAAAATAGATTTAAGATTAAATTCCTAAATTTAGAGGATGAACAACAATGAACTTGCTTACCTGATCGCCAGGGCATCCATTGGGATTTCCATGTTCACGCATGGGCTCGTGCGTCTCCCTAAGATCGACAAATTCAGCGCCTGGATGACCGGTCAATTCCAATCCTCTATGTTACCCGAGGTTATCGTGAGGCCTTTCAGTTATGCCCTTCCATTTCTCGAGTTTCTTGTGGGTATCCTCTTAGTCCTTGGCTTATTTACCCGTTTTGGACTGGTACTTGGCGGAGTTGTCATGCTGATGCTCCTTTTTGGTACTGGCATAATCGAAAACTGGGAAGCGGTTCCCTCACAACTCATCCACAGTGCTTTTTTTGCGGTATTATTGGCATTGATCAGCTACAACAGGTTCAGCATAGACACTTTACGTAAGAAAAACGGATAATTTTACGCAACACCGATGCGCTTGCCGGACTGATTGTATAAATTTGTAAAAGCAGAAGAACTGATGAAACCATCAGGGGCTTCTGAATGTTTCATTGCCGATAAAAATAATTATAACCAGATGAAAATTGAAGTCAGCAGCCCTGCCGCATTGGATGAGGCCGCTAAAGAACTGATTAACTTTGCCGGAACAACACGTATATTCATTTTTGAGGGGGAAATGGGTGCCGGGAAAACCACCTTTATCAAATCCCTTGGCCGGGCGCTGGGTGTCACCGAAGTTGTCTCCAGCCCTACCTTCTCCATTGTCAATGAATATGATGCCTCAGGCACGGTGGTTTACCATTTCGATTTCTACCGGATTAAAAACCTGCAGGAAGCTTATGACATCGGTTATGAAGAGTATTTTTATTCCGGTGATTACTGCCTGATTGAATGGCCGGAGAAAGTAGCAGAACTGCTTCCTGACCAGTATATCAAGATAGAAATCGCCGTAGTTGGTGAAACCCGGAGAACCTTGACATTCTCTAAAATTTAAAGTTAAAATGACTTATATTCAGCTATTTTCCGTAATTTCAGAACCAAATTTTAACAACTAAAATGGCTACAGTATTACATGGTATGGCCTCCATTGCTCAGAAAGGACTGATACAGCCTAAAGAGACAATGTCAGAAACGAATCAGAAAAATAACAGTCTGTATATCGGCATCCCCAAAGAGATCTCCTTCCAGGAAAACAGAATTGCACTGACACCGCTGTCTGTGGCGCTGCTGGTGAACAATGGACATAAGGTGGTCATAGAAAGTGGTGCCGGCGTGGGGGCGAACTTTTCCGATAACGACTATAGCGAACAGGGGGCCATCATTTCTTTTCATAAGAAGGATATTTTCGATGCGGATGTGCTCGTGAAAATTGCGCCGCCGACATTCGACGAAATCGCCATGATGCATAAAGGGCAAACATTGATTTCCGCACTGCAGATGGGCAGCCTGAAGGAAGACTACCTGAAAGCCCTGCTCCATAAAAAAATCAATGCCTTGTGTTTTGAAAACCTGCGTGACGAAGGTGGCATCTTGAGTGTGGTGCGGGCGATGAGTGAAATTGTGGGGGCCACCTCAATTTTTATCGCCGCAGAATACCTGAGCAATGCGACCGGTGGGAAGGGCTTGATGCTGGGCGGCTTCACCGGTGTCCCTCCCACGGAAATTGTCATCCTTGGTGCCGGAACGGTCGGAGAATACGCCGCGCGTACGGCATTATCTCTGGGTGCAGAAGTAAAAGTGTTCGACAGCTCCATATATCGTCTCAGAAGGCTTCAAAACAATTTAGGAAGCCGGGTCTTCACTTCGGTGATGCAGCCGATCGTTTTGGCGAAGGCCATCACCACCTGTGATGTGGTGATCGGTGCCATTCGCGCTACGCACGGCCGGAGCCCCTGTGTGGTGATGGAAGAAACCGTCAGCAGGATGAAACCACATTCAGTCCTTATTGATGTCAGCATCGACCAGGGAGGCTGTTTTGAAACCTCGCAGGTCACCAACCACACCAACCCTGTTTTCAGAAAATATGACGTGATCCATTACTGCGTTCCAAATATAGCCTCCAGGGTTCCAAGGACTGCTTCATATGCCCTGACCAATATTTTCGCACCAATTCTGCTGGACATCGGCGAAATGGGCGGACTGATGAACATGGTATGGAACAAACCCGGCATCAGGGAGGCGCTTTACATCTACCAGGGACACCTCACCAATAAGGACATTGCAGCCATGTACAATCTACCCCACAAGGACATCGAATTGCTGATGGTATCCAACCAGTAAAATAATGAAAAGATCACTGATGCTCTTGTGGTTCCTTTTTCAGTTTCCCCTGATCTTTGCACAGGAGGCACTGAAAAAGGAGACGAAACCTTCCGCCGCTCCGGCAGTGCTGAAGGTCGTCAGCAACGAGCAGGAGTACCTTCGGTCGCTGAAAAAACAGCCCGACCTTCGTTTGGTGGACCTGAAAAAGGAGATTCCTTCACTTGTTCTGGACATCAGGTATGCGACCACCAATAACTTCATGAAACTGGCTGTTTATAAACAGGCCCGTGCCTTTGCGCGGAAACCGGTAGCGATGCAGCTGAAGAAAGTTCAGCAGGAGTTAAAAAAGAAAGGTTACGGACTTAAAATATATGATGCCTACCGACCGTACAGCGCGACAAAAACCCTTTACCTGAAGGCAAAAAATAAGAATTTTGTAGCCAATCCAAAAAAGGGATCGAGACACAACCGCGGCTGTGCCATCGACCTGACCATCATCAACCTCAAAACAGGAAGGGAGCTGTCCATGCCTACCCCCTACGATAGTTTTTCGGCAAAGGCTTCGCCCACTTACAGCCCGCTACCAGCCGCTATCGCTACCAACCGCGACCTGCTCATCAGAGTCATGCAGGCGCATGGCTTCACCGTATTGACCAACGAATGGTGGCATTTTGATTTCAATACCTGGCGCAATTACAACCTAATGGACATCCCCTTTGAGCGCCTTTAAAATTTCTCATGGATCTCAGTGATGATGCGCACCATTTCCTGCCTGACGGCGGCTGTAGGCAGCGTATAGCTGTTGTTCATGAAAGAAAACAGATAGGTTTTTCCTTTTTTTGTTAACACATAACCACTTTGATTGTGGTTATTGGAGAAACTCCCCGTTTTTCCAAAAACAAAGGGCTTTTCCGTGGCCGGGTATGCATTTTTGAGCGTTCCGGTTTTGCCTCCTGCCGGAAGCATGGCGTACAGGCGCTCGGGGTTATTTACTGTTTTATAAATCTTGTTCAGCAGAAAGGTGATGTCCCTGGGCGTGAACAGGTTCATCCTGGACAAACCGGAGCCATCCACCCATGATGGCCGGTCGGGAAGGTCGCTGAGGTAAGTCTTGAGAATGTAGTTGATGGTGGTATCGGTATTCATCTCTATACCTGTCTGGTTGGCATACAGTAGGATCAGCTGTTCGGCGATAAAGTTATCACTGGGTAGCATCATTTCCCTGAGCAGGCTGTCCCGGGGTACATCCTCAATGGTCTGCGCATCCGCGGGCATCTTCAGCTCCAGGAGAGATACTCCCCTGCCAAGTGTATCGGCCAGCAGGCTGAGGGTCGTTGCCAGACTAAGCTTATAGGGCACCTGTTCATGGTACCCCTGCGGTACAGGCCGGTCATGGTAGTGAAATGCGTTGGTATTGAAATCCCTGACCACCCTGAAAGGGCCTGCAGTATCGGCATCTTTAAACAGGCAATCCCTGAAAAACCCGGGACTGACCTGCAGGAGACTTGATTTTTCGCTCAGGCTAACCAGGTTGTCCTGGATAGGGAAATCGTTGATTTCTGCCTGATAATAATCGTTATAATCGTCCCAGGCCCAGCCTTTCCCATACACCTGACCGGTATACCTGCCGGGTGCGTAAAAAAGCTGCAGCTGGCTTTGTTTGAGGAAGTCAAAAGCTTTTTTTCCTTTAAGCCTGCTCTGCAGAAAAGAGGGATCACCAGTACCCCAGAAAATCAGGGAGTCATTCCTGACCACATACCGCAGTGCAGGAACCCGCTCAGGAAGGATCTTAAGGCCTGCATAAAACGTAAACAGCTTGGTATTGGAAGCCGGGATGAAGTATTTTTCGGCGTCCTTTTCGAAAATCATCCGGTCATTTTCAGGGTCATATAAGGCGAAACCCGCCTGATATTGCCGGAGTACCGGCGATCTTTTAAAGGTCTTTTTCAATGTGGAAGCCAGACGCCGGTCGGCCGAACAACCAGAAAGGAGCTGTGCACAGAACAATACCGCCAATGTGGTTTTTCCGAAGCTGCTCAGCGAAGATTTTATTTTGTTGGGCCCTTGATGCATACTACCTGCTAATTTATTAAATTAGTTTAATGAATGGGCTGACGAGCAGGATTAAAATGCCGGTTCTCAAATTCCTGATGATCTTTCTGGGCATCACGATGGGGATAAGGCCGCTCTATGGACAGCAGTTCCGCTTCAAAGACCACAGAATGGTTCAGCGCATTGCTTTCAGCATGCTGAAAAACCTCATTGTCATCCCCGTTTACATCGACGGAAAAGGCCCTTTCCGATTCATCCTGGATACCGGCGTCGGGCCGATGATCATCACAGACCCAAGCCTGATTGACAGCCTGCAGCTTAAAAACCTGCGCAGCATCAAGATTGCCGGACTTGGAAAAGGAGAACCGGTAGAAGCTTTTGTGTCCAATCAGCTCACAGCCACTGTGGGCGATGCCGAGTATCCGCAGATTCCCACGGCCATATTGAAAGAGGACCTCTTTAACCTCTCCTCCTACCTGGGAACACACATACACGGACTGATGGGCTATCATTTTTTTAAGAGTTTCATCGTGGAGATCCGCTACACCTCCAGACGGATCATCTTTTATGATCCCCTCTACCGGAGGAAAATAAAGGGTACGCGTATCCCGCTGAACATTATTGGCGACAAGCCTTATGCGAAGGTGAGCATCCGTTTCGATGGCCAACCGGCACTACCCATCTCAGTGCTGATAGACAATGGCGCCAGCCATGCGATATCCCTGGAAAAACTTGGCGACGAACCCTTCCCCGCTCCTGAAAAGACCATCGCCGCCAACCTGGGTGTAGGCCTCAGCGGCGTCATTGACGGTCGTATGGGCCGTGCGGCAAGTCTTCAGATTGGGAATTATACGCTGAATAACGTACTGAGCTCCTTCCCTGATTTTCATGATGTGGTGAACAAAATACTCATCCGAGACAGAAGTGGCAATCTGGGCGCCGACGTGCTCAGCAGGTTCAACACCACTTATGATTACGGCGACAGCGCCGTTTATCTGAAGAAAAACCATACTTTCCGGCGCCCCTTTCAGCATGATATGGCCGGTATGGAGATTACCGCGGAGGGCCCCGACCTGAACCATTTCATCATCGGAAGAATTGAGCCCGATTCTCCTGCGGATGAAGCCATGCTGCTCAAAGATGATGAGATCGTTTCCATCGACTTCAGTTCCGTCTCCAGGTATAGCCTTACGGAGCTGAATGAAATCTTCCGGAACGGGCACAGAAAACTGCTGCTGGTGACCGTCATCCGGTCAGGGCAGCGGCTAACGATGTTGTTAAAACTCAAACAAAGGATATAAGTCTTTGTCTATTCTCATACCTTTGCATTAATTTGCAGCCAATTACAAAATTTGGAGAGGTTAAATCCTATTTTTTCAGCATTTGCGGGGAAAGCATCTATGATCAGAAACAAGATTTTATTATTTTTTGGCATCGCCATGCTCCTGACGGGCTGTGGTGCGGAAGATAAAAACAAAGAAGAGAGAAGAACAAGCACAAGAAAATTATCTTTTGACTCTGTCAGGGGCATCAAATACTTTGAGGTCAAGCGTCGTTTCAGCTCCGGGTTGTCGTTCAATGAGATGGGCTTTCAGCAGGAGCCTACCTGGGTCATCCAGTTTCATTCCAATGATTCCATTCTTGCCTGGAGCCCCCAGAAACTTAAAATGCAGGGTTTTCACCTGCATTACGATCATGGTGATGTGTACAATTTTGCCAAAGAGTGGTTCCGTATCAAGACCATCAGCAAAGACAGCCTGCAGATGCAGCGCCTCAATCTAGTCAAAAAGGAAATTTCAAAAGACATCCGGTCGGATGTAAACATCACTTATTATTCCGATGATTACATCAGAAAGGTATTGAAAACTACCGCTGCGCAGCTGCAGAAACCTACTGCAGCCGATACGGCCTACATCCGGCAGTTGGCTGCAAAGGCCAACAGGAATCCGACGAACAGGGACAGCCTCCTTGCAGCACGCCAACCGGTAAAGTTTGCCGCTTTAAGCAATATGATCCGCGTGGAGAAACTCAGTTCCGTAGACAAGCTGAACGGAAAAACGGAAGCCTACGATTACCTGTATCCAAGGTACCGGATCTGGATTACACGTGCTTACGACAACTTCGGCTATGAATTTTCTGTATTTGCCGATGCGGACGGAAAACTGATCCTGGGAAGTTATGGCAATGTGCAGCCCGAAAATATCGCCGCAAGGAAAAAGACCCTTGAGGCGATCATCAATGTTTACCTGCAGAATCTGCTAAAAATTACCCCAGGAAGCACCCTTGGGATCCCCCATGCTTCAGAAATAAACCTGCTTATTTCAGGCGTAAAGGGCAATAAATAGATTTATTAAGATTTAAATTTGTCAAAAAATGATGTGTTTGGCTTTTATAAATAAAATATGTATATTGCCCACTTAATTTATTAATAAATAATACAATGCAAGAAGGAACAGTAAAATTTTTTAATGTAACTAAAGGTTTCGGATTCATCATTCCAGCTAACGGAGATAGTGAAATCTTTGTACATTCAACAGGCCTTATCGATGAAATTCGTGAAAACGACAAAGTTGAATACGATGTTGAAAGCGGTAAAAAAGGGTTGAATGCGATTAATGTTAAAGTAATCTAGATTATTAAAAACATAATTGTACAGCATCGCGGACATCCGCGATGCTTTTTTATTTCCCCCCTGTTGTAAATTCTTCGCCTCATCATGTATATTTATTGAAAATGACGTTAACGTATACCAGACGATCAATCTTTCATGGGCAGTAATTACGACCTTTTACTATCAAAAATCAATGAGTTCACGCAGAAGTTTTACCTCAACAAACTGCTGCGCGGCAGCATCTATACTGCTGCACTGCTGCTGGCCCTGTACCTCACCCTGTTTGTAGGGATCTATTACACCCAACCGGGTACCGTATTCAAGACTGTTGTCTTTTTCTCCTACGTCATCTTCGCCCTGATCCTCATCCTGTGGCAGATGGTACTGCCGGCACTCTCTTACTTCAGGCTCAACAAGACCCTCAGCATCGAGCAGGCATCTGCACTGATCGGCAATCATTTTTTTCATGTAAAAGATAAGTTACTGAATACACTCCAGCTGAAGGCGCTTGCCGACCAGCATCCGGACAACAACCTGCTGATCCTTGCGGGAATAGACCAGAAAATCACGGAGCTGAAACCAGTACCTTTCAGCAATGCCATCCGGCTGGAGGACAATAAAAAATACATCAAATACCTGATTGCCCCCTTCACCGTGATCCTGCTCATCGCCATCATTGCACCAGCCATCCTTCGCGAGGGTACGAGCAGCTTTGTGCGTTATGACCAGCAGGTGCTTCCTAAAGCACCATTTCGTTTCGAGCTGCAGCAGCAGAAGTTACTGGTTTCACAAGGAGAAGACCTTCGTTTGACCATCCGCCTGACAGGCAATGAGCTACCTCAGGAAGTATATGTCTCTGACGGCTTAAATACCTACAAACTGGAAAAGGAAAACATCAGCACTTTTCATTATACCTTCAAAAACCTTCAGAAGAACAAGGAGATCCAATTTTCTGCAGGGGGGTTCAGCTCCCCTGCCTACCTGATCTCCGTAAAACCACGCCCCTCGGTGACGGGCATTGCGGTGCGGCTGCAGTATCCCGCCTACCTGAACAAAAAAGAGGAACACATCCAAAATTCCGGAGATCTGCTGATCCCGGAGGGCACTACCGTCAACTGGTCGCTGAAAACCCAAAATAGCGAAAAGATGACCTTTACGCTGGGTAAGGAGACATTTAACCTCCAGGCCAGGGACAACCTGTTCTCCTTTAGCAGACGTCTGCTGAAATCAACCTCCTATCTGGTGGTACCAGGCAACAGCTTCATCACCAGCAAAGACTCGCTACTACACCAGATTGGGGTAATTGCCGATGAACATCCCGTTATCAATGTCGCTGAACGCGCGGATTCGCTGAGCAGCAAAGCGCTGTATTTTTCAGGAAACATCAGTGATGACCATGGTTTCAGCGGACTGAAATTTCATTTTACGGTCTCTGAGAACGGAAAAGTCCTGCGCCGGGTAAGTCAGTCCATCCCGGTAAAAAAAACGCAGCTGGAGCAGTCTTTTTTCTATTTCTGGAACATTGCCAATGTGGATGCATTACCGGGACAGTCGCTGGAATATTACTTTGAAGTGCTGGATAATGACGGTGTGAATGGTGCTAAAGCAACCCGATCGGCCATTAAATACCATGAGGTACCCAGCATCCGTGAGGTGGCCAAAAAACTTGACGAAGGCAGCCAGACACTTAAGCAGCAGATGGCTAAAGCCATTAAACTAGCCGGAACCGTAGAAAAAGAAAGCAAAAAACTAGGTGAAACGCTGCTCGACAAGAAGCAGCTGACCTTTGACGATAAAAAACAGGTGGAACAGCTCCTGGACAAACGGAAACAACTGGAAGCAGCGGTAAAGGAAATTCAGCAGCTCAACCAGCAGCAGACCTCGGATAAAGCGGAAAACAATACACTGACAGAGGAGCTTAAGGAGAAACAACGCCAGATTGATGAGTTGTTTAATCATGTGCTGGACGACAAAACGAAAGCCTTGCTGGAAAAGCTGCAACAGATGATGGACCAGAACAACAAAGAGCAGACCCATGATGAGCTTTCTAAGATGCAGGTCGATAATAAGTCGCTCAAGAAGGAATTGGACCGCATCCTGGAGCTCTACAAACAACTGGAATATGAACAGAATTTACAGCAGAACATTGACCAGCTGAAGGAGCTTGCCAAAAAACAGGAGGCATTGAGCAAAAAGAGTACCGCTGCTGAACAGAAAACCGCAGACAGGAATGCGCCCAAAGAAGAATTGAAGAAACAACAGCGGGAAAATGCGGCCGAGTTTGAGCAGATCCGCAAGGAACTGCAGCAGCTGAAAGAAAAAAATGAGCAGCTGGAGCATCCTAATGATTTCAGCATGCCTGAAAAAGAAAGCGCAGACATCAAATCACAACAGGAACAAAGCGAGGAAAGCCTGGAAAAGAACAACCTGCAGAAAGCCGCTGAGCACCAGAAAAAAGCAGCCGGTCAGCTGGAGCAGATGGCAAAGAAAATGGAAGAGATGCAGCAGCAATCTGAGCAGATGGAGAACAACCTGAATGTCCAGGAGTTGCGTCAGCTGCTTGAAAACCTGCTGAAGACCTCTTTTGAACAGGAAAAGGTGATGCTGAACTTAAAACGTCTGAGCAGCACTGACCCTCAGTACACGGCAAATGTACAGGAACAGCGGAACATCAAAGACAACATGAAAACCATTGCCGACAGCTTACTTTCCTTAAGCAGGAGGGTTCCACAGATTGAACAGGCCGTGAATGAAGAAATGGAAAAGATCAACTTCAACATGGACAAAAGCCTTGAAAATCTGGGAGAAAGGAATACCCCTGCGGCAGGCAGGAACCAGCAGTTTACCATGACCTCCATCAATAACTTGTCGCTGATGCTGAATGAAGCACTTGACCAGCTGCAGAACATGATGAAAAACAGCAGCGGTGGCAAAGGAAAGAAAAAACAAAGCATGAAACAGCTGCAGCAAATGCAGCAGCAGCTGAATGAAAACATGCAGAAAGCAAAGGACCAGCTACAGAAAAACGGCAATAAAGGCCAGGTGCCGAAGGGACAAATGTCGCAGGAATTTGCGAAAATGGCACAACAGCAGCAGATGATCCGGGAAGCCCTGCAACAGCTCAACAGGGAGGAAAACAAGGATGGCAAGGGAAGCCTTGGCAACCTCAACCAGATGATCAAGGATATGAAAGCCACGGAAACTGACCTGGTCAACAAACGTCTGGAGCAGGAAACCATGAACCGGCAGCGGCAACTGGCGACCAAATTGCTCGAGGCGGATAATGCACAGCGGGAGCAGGACGAGAGTTCAAAAAGGGAAAGTAAAGCAGGCCGGGAGTTTCCGCCATCCTACCCCAAGATGCTGGAAAAGTTTAAAAAACAACAGGAAACAGAGACAGAATGGCTCCGGAAGCTGCCTCCGGGAATGAACCTTTATTATAAAAATAAAATCTCGACCTATTTTAAATTGCTAAATTCGCCCCGATAACTGACTTTCATGAGCAAACCTGCGATTCATTTCTTTACGGAAGAAACCACTTATACCCTGAAAAAAAAGACCATCATCAAAGACTGGATCAAAGCCACCATCAGCAATGAGGGCCATGAACTACAGGAGTTGAACTTCATTTTGTGCTCAGACGAATATTTACTGCGTATAAACCAGGAATACCTCAATCATGATACTTATACTGATGTGATTACTTTTGATCACTCAGAAGCGCTTAAAATGATTGCCGGGGATATTTTTATCAGCATTGAACGGATACAGGAAAACGCGAAGAATTTCGGGCATACCACGCAGCAGGAACTCTGCAGGGTAATGATCCACGGTACACTGCACCTCCTCGGTTACAAGGACAAAGGAAAAGCAGCAAAGACGCTGATGACTCAGAAGGAGGACCAGTACCTGGCCCTGCTTTCGCTGTAGAACCGCATGCTTTGAATTTCTGAAAAGCACTCCCTGAACGGTAAAGAAGCTTTGCTGCCGCTGTGAAAGAAAAGATAGGTTACCTGAAACGTTTTGGTATTTCAACCGTCTTATGAGTATGCTATCTTAAAACCCGTACATACCTCATGAAATTAACCACTTCCAGCACCCGAAACTACTTTATGTCCCTTACCCTCTGTTTTGTTGCCGTAATCATCCTTACCGGAACCAAATTCGGCGTCAAACCGAAGGGCAGACAGCTCCAGGAACAGGAGCAACAGCGATAAGGGCCTGCGGAAAAGGCTCATGTTCAACATCATTGACGATATTACCAAGAATTATTACTTACTTTTGTGGTAATTTCTTATCTAAAAAATCGTTAAACACAAACTTTGAGCACACTAATTGCAGCCGAAAACTTAGGCCATGCTTATCACAATGAATGGCTATTTAAAAACCTTACCCTGGGAATACAGACCGGGCAGCGCGTTGCGTTGGTAGGTATTAATGGAGCCGGTAAAAGCACCCTACTGAAACTTCTTGCGGAACGTTTTTCGCCTCTGGAAGGAAAAATCGTAAAAAATAAATCTGTAAAAATCGGATTTCTGGACCAGGAGCCCTCCTTTCCGGATGGTTATTCCATCAGTGACTTTATCTTTTCGCTGGAAAACAAACAGCAGCAGCTCATCAAGGAATATGAGGAGCTGATTGAAGACCCCAATCCTGATGAAAAAAAACTGAACCGTCTTTACGAAGAACTGAGTGAGCACAATGCCTGGGAATACGAGCATGAGATAAAAACGATTTTAAGCCGCATGGGGATCACTCATTTGCAGCAGAAGATATCAACCCTATCTGGAGGACAGAAGAAGCGTCTGGCCCTCGCTAAATTGCTTATAGAGGATCCTGAGATTTATGTTCTTGATGAGCCTACCAACCATTTAGATATTGATACCATCGAGTGGCTGGAAAAGCTGCTGACCACTGGTAATAAAACTATATTATTAGTTACACACGACAGGTATTTCCTGGACAATGTATGTAATACGATCGTAGAACTTGACCGTGGGAAAATATTCAACTACAATGGCAACTATGCTTACTTCCTGGAGAAGAAATCAGAACGTGAAGCTGCAGATGAAAGTACCTTTCAGAAAAATAAGAACCTGCTGAAGAAAGAGCTGGAATGGATGAGGAGAATGCCAGCAGCCAGGACTACAAAATCCCAGTCGCGCATAGATGCGTTCTATGATTTGGAGAATAAAACCAAACAACGATCTGACAATCAAATTGTTACATTAAACGTAAAAATGTCAAGACAGGGAGGAAAGATCCTTGAACTGGACCATATTTCCCAATCTTTTGATGAAAAGCAGATCATCAATGATTTCTCATACACTTTCAAACGTGCAGACCGCATCGGACTGGCCGGAAAAAATGGTACTGGAAAGTCTACCCTGCTGAACATCATGACGGGCAACCTTATTCCTGAAGGAGGTATTGTAGCTAAAGGAGACACTACCGTTTACGGATACTACAAACAGGGAGGTCTTGCCTTCAATGAAAAGGAGCGCGTGATTGACATTGTAAAATCAGATGCTGAATACATCAAGATGGCAGATGGTTCAACCATCTCTGCCTCACAGCTGCTGACCTTGTTCCTCTTTCCTCCGAAAAAACAACATGGTATGGTGGAGAAACTCAGTGGCGGCGAAAAGAAACGCCTGCACCTGATGAAGGTCCTGATGCAGAACCCAAATTTCCTGATCCTGGATGAGCCTACCAATGACCTGGATATTGACACGCTGAATGTACTGGAAGAATTTTTGGAAAACTTCCCGGGTGTATTGATCCTTGTTTCCCACGACCGCTACCTGCTGGATAAAATGAGTGAGCAGCTTTTCATCATGGAAGGTAATGGTGAGGTTGCGATTTACAATGGAAATTACTCAGAATACAGGATCAGTCTGGAGACGCCTAAAGAGAAAACCAGCAAATCAAAAGAAATGCCTGCGGATAAAACAAATACTGTCGCAAAAAAGCTGAGTTTCAAAGAACAGAAAGAACTCGAAGATTCAGAAACCAGAATTGCTGAACTTGAGACAGAAGTTGCAGAACTTACCTCTGCCCTACTCGTAGTAAACAGTACCGATTACATGAAAATCCAGGAGGTCTCTAAAAAAATTGAAGATTTAAATGCAGACCTTGAACAGGTAACAGAACGCTGGCTGGAGCTATCTGAAAAACAAGGATAGTTTTGATCGTTGTTTCCTGGACAAATTATTTAAAACACGTTTTAACCAGAATCTGAGAGATTCTGGTTATTTAAAATTTGAGGCCTCATTTCAAATGAAATATGAAGACACTGAACTGGGCCGGACAAGATAAAAGTAGGTTTGAACAATAGTTCGGCAATGATTAGAAATTCCAGTTTGGCTACAACCCGAAAAAACACATTATATCGCCAATCGGTGGTGATGGAAATAGCTAGAAAATGAGAACGCATTGATGACTACAAATGGTTGCTCCGGGACATACATAACCATCAATGGAAATAATAAAATTGGAAAAGTTCCTTCTAAAAGATTTATAAACGAGAGGAACATTCATTCAGTATTTGGCACATCGAAACTACAAAATTTCGAAAAATCATAAATGAATCCATCACGACACAATATAAGAGAGTTCAACGGTTTGACATAGGATACATCAATTAAATGAAAAGAGTTTTTTAACAAAAAAGTGGCGCAATAAAAGACAAAAGCAGTTATGTTCACAGTTAAAAAAGCTGTCCTTCTGAAGATATAGATAGCTCCTATCTTTCAAAACAAACCATTATTCAAATAAACTGTCCAGACTCAGAATACGGTAGATCACTAAAGAAATGGAAATAACTAAAGTAATAAAATCTGCAATTTCTTTTTATTTTTGTAAAAGAAACAGCAATCGTTTTCGCCGAAAACCTTTTTAAACGTTAAATAAACGACTTCAAATAAGCGTTTCTAACACACTATTTTGTAAAATTACACAAACGTTCCACGTGGAACAGCGATCATTACACAGCGTTGAAAAGAGGTCGTTTCACGTGGAACATATATTAAGAATACCTAAAAAACAACACAATGTTTAAAGAATATGATGTCATAGTTGTTGGTGCCGGACATGCCGGATGTGAGGCTGCCGCTGCTGCTGCAAACCTGGGATCCTCGGTACTACTCATCACGATGAACATGGAAACCATTGCTCAAATGAGTTGCAACCCAGCCATGGGTGGAGTGGCAAAAGGACAGATCGTAAGGGAGATTGATGCCATGGGTGGATACTCCGGAATCATCAGCGACAAGACCACCTTACAGTTCAGAATGCTCAACCTTTCCAAAGGTCCTGCCATGTGGAGCCCGCGTGCGCAGAACGATAGAAAACGCTTCGCAGAAGAGTGGAGACTGGCACTTGAACGGACGCCAAATGTAGACTTTTGGCAGGATATGGTAAGCAGTTTAGTCATAAAAAACAACACTGTAACGGGTGTAAAAACATCACTCGGAATTGAAATTAGCGGCAAATCTGTGGTACTCACAAACGGTACTTTCCTCAATGGACTCATTCATATTGGAGAGAAAAAATTCGGAGGAGGCCGTACTGCGGAACGCGCAGCAACTGGAATTACGGAACAATTGACTACCCTTGGCTTCGAAGCGGGCCGTATGAAAACAGGTACCCCACCTCGAGTTGACGGAAGATCTTTGAATTATTCACTCATGGAAGAGCAATGGGGAGATGAAAATCCAGGACGTTTTTCTTACACCAATGTAGCCAGACCAACAGAACAAAGGTGCTGCTGGATCACCTATACTAATGCAGATGTGCACGAGACTTTGAAAGAAGGCTTCGAAAAATCACCCATGTTTACAGGTAGAATCAAAGGCTTAGGCCCCAGGTACTGCCCTTCCATAGAAGATAAAATCAACCGTTTTGCGGAACGCGAGCGTCACCAAATCTTTGTTGAGCCTGAAGGATGGAATACCTGTGAGATTTATGTCAATGGTTTCTCTACATCTTTACCAGAAGATGTACAGTATAGAGCACTCACTCAAATCCCTGGATTTGAAAATGCCAAGATGTTCAGACCGGGTTATGCCATAGAATATGATTATTTTCCACCTACCCAACTCGGTCTGACGCTGGAAACAAAATTAATCAATAATCTCTTCTTCGCAGGCCAAATAAATGGCACCACTGGATACGAAGAGGCTGCTAGTCAGGGTTTTATAGCTGGAATTAACGCTCATCAAAAGGTAAATGACCTGCATGAACTCATTATGAAAAGATCAGAGTCTTATATAGGTGTATTGATTGACGACCTGGTTACCAAAGGTACAGAAGAACCTTATCGAATGTTTACTTCACGTGCAGAACACCGTTTGCTATTGAGACAGGACAATGCTGACATTAGGCTCTCCCCTATTGGCCATCAACTTGGATTGATTAGTGATGAACGCCTGGATCTGGTGAAACAAAAAATAAGTAATTCAGATGCAATTGTAACCTTCAGCAAAAAACAAGGCATTGATATGTCGGAAGCAAATGATAAACTTGCAGAACTGGGAACAACTGCTCTAAATCAAAATGTAAAAATTGTCAGTCTTCTTGGAAGGCCGCAAGTAAATATCAATGACCTTCGAACAATGAGCAAACCATTTGATCATTACCTCGAGCAGTTTGATCAGGAGACCATCGAGCAGGCAGAGATCAAAATCAAATATGAGAGCTATTTTGAGAAGGAACAGGAAATTGTAAATAAGATGCAAAAAATGGAAGACAAAGACATCAATCCTGATTTTGATTATTCGCAATTGGTATCTTTATCAAAAGAAGCCAGGGAAAAACTTTTGAAGATTAAACCACGGACTTTAGGACAGGCCTCCAGAATTTCGGGAGTTTCTCCCTCAGACATCTCCGTATTAATGGTCCACATCAGCAAATAAGGCAAAAAACTGGTCAAATAAAATTAATAAACTGATAAACAGATAGTTATAATTAAAAACAGAAGTTTTAAAAAGGCTTGTTTAAATGCGATTTGAACAACTTTTAAAAAGTTTTAATGATATCTATTAAAAAGAGTATAAATTTAAACACAAGGCTTATAAATGGCTAAAAATAGCATTGTATCGAAATCGAGTAATTTTAACCTACTCCTGTTGGCGGCTTCACTCCTCTTTGGCTGTGCGAGCATCCAGCAACCCCAGGGAGGTCCGAGAGACACTACTCCGCCCAAGGTACTCAAGATGACGCCCGAAAATCTGACGACAAATTTTGTAGCCAAAAAAGTGAACATTGAATTTGACGAGTTCGTAAAAATCCAAAATGAATTCAAGGAATTTTCAGTATCACCAGAAATGCCTAGTCAGCCCGTATTAAAAGTAAAAAAGAAAATCCTTGAAATATCATTTCCCGATTCACTGGAAAAAAATACTACCTATACTCTGAACTTTGGTAAAGCACTGGCCGATATCAATGAGAGCAATACCGTGAAGAATTTTACTTATGTATTTGCCACGGGTCCAAAACTGGACTCGCTGAGCATCCGCGGTAAAATTACAAATGCCATCACAGGAGAACCAGAAATCGATGCAGTTGCTTTCATACTTCCGATAGAAAGAGATACTATTTTTGGAAAAGGAAAACCATCGATATACACGACTACCGACAGCAGTGGAAACTTCAGTATGAACAACTTAAGGAAAGGTGTTTACAAAATATATGGTTTAAAGGAGAAAGGCGGCGACAAAATCTACCAGCAGAGTACAGATGAAATAGCCTTTCTGAAAGATTCTATTTTGCTTGACAAAAATATAGATAGCATTCACCTCAAGATTTTCAAGGAAGATGCCAGTCAGTTCAGGGTACTCGACAAACGACTAAATGCCGACGGTAGTATCAGTATGTCTTTCAACCAGAAGCTTAAAAAGCCTGAAATTGTGGTTCAGGACCTTCCTGCGCTGGATGCCACAAAGAAGGTCAAGTTCACTAAAAACAACGATTCTGTAAAGGTATGGCTGATGGATCTCAGCTTTGATTCTACAAAAGTAGCCATCGTGAATGAGGGTAAGTCCCTTCAGGCTGTGACCTTTACCAGAGGAAAAAAGGAAACTTATACCAGGACGCTGACGGCCACTGACAACATTGAGGGAGAGTCATTGAACCCCAATAAACCATTCAGACTGACCTTCAATTTCCCGGTTGAAAAGTCAGATATCAGTAAGATTACATTCCTCGAGGACTCCGTAAAACGAACGAATTTTACGTTGACAAAAGACAGCACCGACTTTCTATCTTATTACATCAGGTATCCCTGGAAAGTAAAAAAGCCTTACATCATTAAGTTCGAAGCAGCCGCATTCACCGCAATATTTGATACGAAGAACAAAGAATTTACGAAGAATTTCCAGCTGGGAAGCAAGGATGATTATGGCACGCTGGCAGTGAAAATCAAGACGCCAGAGGCCAATAAAAGCTACATTCTGGAGGTCATTGATGGCAATAAAAACGTAGTGAACACACTCGTTATCCGCAATGATACCAGTGCTACCTTTGCGAATTACAAAGCAGGCAAATACTTTGTCAGGATCACTTACGACACCAACAAGAATGGCAAATGGGATACCGGTAATGTAGCTGCAGGAGTTCAGCCAGAGAAAATATGGAATGAGCCCAAAGAGCTCTCTATCAGAGCTCTCTGGGAGAGAAATGAAATCATCGATATTCCTAAGGAATAAATGATCTTCGGATGAAAATAATCATCAAACGTTACCTGAACCAGTCTGAATACATGATGTAGTTGTCAGGCAGTTTATTCAATAAAGCCCGTTGTTCTTCAGTAATGGCCTTTATTTTTTTTGCGGGTGTGCCGGCATAAATATAGCCACCATCGCAATGTGTGTTCTCCAATACTACCGATCCGGCAGCTATGATGGTATATTCTTCGACCACCACATTGTCCATCACAATAGCACCCATGCCTATCAGAATATGATCTTTGAGGGTGCAACCATGAACAATAGCATTGTGGCCTACCGATACACGGTTACCAATCACCGTAGCCGCTTTCAGATACGTAGCGTGGATGACCGCACCATCCTGTATGTTGCTGTCGTTACCAATCGTGATGGAATTGACATCCCCACGTATCACCGCATTAAACCATACAGAGCAGTTTTTACCCATCACTACATCACCTACGATCGTTGCATTTGGCGCTATAAAACAGTTTTCAGCCCATACCGGCTGTTTATCTTTTACTGGAAGTATTACTGCCATAATTAAAAAATTGTGTCTGTGAGTTGCTGACTATGAGTAGGATAATCCGTAGTAAAATGAAGTCCCCTGCTTTCCTTTCTGGCTTTTGCGGATTTAATGATCACATAAGCTACCTGTATGATATTTCTGAGTTCGCATAACTGTACAGATACCTTACTGGCCTTATAAAAGTCCTCCGTCTCACCATTCAGCAAAGAAAGACGGCGCATGGCACGATCCAAACGAAAGTCTGACCGCACAATTCCCACGTAATCGCTCATTAATTTCTGCGTCTCGCGCAGGTTGTGTGTCACCAGGATATCCTCATCAATTTGGCTTACACCTTTAGCATCCCAATCAGGAATATGCTCAGGGATCAGATTGTTTCTGAAGTTGGCAACTGCATCCTCATAAATGCGGTGCGCAAACACCGGAGCTTCCAGCAAGGAATTGGAAGCCAATCTGTTGGCACCATGCAAACCTGTAGACGAACATTCTCCACAGGCATAGAGATTTTTAATAGAGGATCTTCCATACTCATCCACGAGGATACCACCACACATGTAATGCGCAGCTGGTGTTACCGGGATCAGGTCCTTGGTCATATCTATCCCTATAGAGAGGCACTTCGCGTAGATATTTGGAAAATGGGCCAGGATATCGGCTTTTTTACGGTGTCTGATATCCAGATAAACGAAGTCTTCGCCCGACTTTTTCATCTCGGAATCTATGGCTCTGGCGACAATATCCCGGGGTGCAAGAGAGCCTCTTTTATCATATTCATACATAAATTCCTCTCCATTTTTTCTACGGAGCACACCCCCGAAGCCACGGACAGCTTCAGAAATCAGAAATGCAGGATATTCACCAGGATTGTATAAGGCCGTAGGATGGAACTGGATGAACTCCATATTCCTTAATTTACCTTTTGCACGGTATACCATTGCCATGCCATCACCTGTGGCAATCACAGGATTTGTAGTGCTCGAATACACATGCCCCGCCCCACCCGAAGCAAGGATAGTCACACTCGCTAATATCTTTTCCACATCATTACGTTCTGTGTTAAAGGCATATATACCGTAACAGTTGATATCTTCAGAACTCTTATCCACATGTTGTCCCAGGTGATGCTGAGTAATTAACTCCAGGCAGAAGTAATGTGTTAATATCTCGATGTTTTCATTCTCATGAATCTGCTTAAGCAGGACACTTTCAATTTCGTATCCTGTGATGTCTTTATAGTGTAAAACACGGTGTTCTGAGTGTCCTCCTTCTTTTGCAAGGTCATAAACACCAGTCTGATTTTTATCAAAATTAATCCCGTAATCAATAATTTCCTGAATCCGCTGAGGCCCTTCAGTCACCACAATTTCCACTATCTTATTGTCACACAGGCCATCTCCGGCGACGAGTGTATCCTCGATGTGTTTTTCGAAGGAATCATCTTTATCCACAACAACCGCAACCCCACCCTGTGCGTATTTGGTATTTGATTCATCTTCATTGGATTTTGTCACAATCAGGACCTTACCATGCTGAGCTGCTTTTAGGGCAAAACTCAGACCGGCAATTCCCGATCCGATTACTAAAAAATCTACTTTTCTCATTGAATTTAAGCTATTTCCGTTACTTTGTTAACAACGTTGGTATAATTGTTAATTTCTTGTCTATATAAATAGAACAAATATTTTTGAATGTTTAAAGCTAAGGTAAAAACAGAATTTGCTCTAATATTTTGCCTTATTTTTCAGCCCGGATCCCGGGGTTATCAACTTTTTACACACAGATGAAGAATACACATTCTGTTATTGATAAGTTTTAAAAGAAAAAAATAGAACGCTGTAAATCAGCAGATATTAATAAAAAAAAATGCATTTAATTGTTAGTAACTTTGGGATAACTCAAATATTAGCCTTAAAAAAAGTTTTTTACAAACAATATCAACACACTAATAAACAATAGAAGTCTATTTATATTAAATAATTATATTTTATTGATGTGTGGAAACCTGCGTACCTTTACACCAGGTTCTCAAAAAAAAATGAGATTAAGCCGGGAGTTTAACAGATGTGGATAAGCATTGGAAAACTCTTACGAACAAAATATATTTAATGACAAGATGGATACCTTAGAAGAATTGAACAGAAAAGGTTTTGTGGATGAAAAGATAGATCCTACACTTGATCTTTTCGAGGAAATCGAAAGATTAAAAAAAGAGAAAAATGCAATTATACTTGCACATTATTATCAAGATCCTGATATTCAAGATATTGCAGATTATATAGGTGATAGTTTGGGATTATCTCAGGAGGCTGCAAAAACGGAGGCTGATGTGATTGTATTTGCAGGGGTGCATTTCATGGCCGAGACGGCGAAGATTCTTTCGCCGGAGAAAAAGGTATTGTTGCCTGATTTTAAAGCCGGCTGTTCACTGGCAGACAGCTGTCCGCCGCATCTTTTCAGGAAATTTAAAGAAAAATATCCCGATCATGTGGTCATTACCTATGTGAACTGTACCGCAGAGCTAAAGGCTTTAAGTGACATTGTATGTACTTCTACCAATGCCGTACAGATTGTGGAGAGCTTGCCTAAAGAGCAGAAAATTATCTTTGGCCCGGACAAGAACCTGGGGGCATGGGTCGCTAAAAAGACCGGAAGAGACCTCGTTTTGTGGAATGGTGCCTGCATGGTACACGAAATTTTCTCCAGAGAGAAGATTACCAAATTGAGGGAACGCCATCCAAAAGCTAAATTTATTGCGCATCCGGAGTGCGAGGAATCGGTGCTGCAGATGGCCGATTATATCGGATCGACCACAGGATTATTGAAATATTCGATGGAAAACGATGCCCAGGAGTTTATTGTGGCAACAGAGAGTGGCATCATCCACCAAATGGAAAAGGCCAATCCTGACAAGACTTTTATTCCTGCACCACCCAACAACAACTGTGCCTGCAACGATTGCCCGTATATGAAAAGAAATACACTGGAGAAATTGTATTTGTGTTTGAAAAATGGTTATCCGGAAGTTACTGTGCCAGAAGATATTATCATTGAGGCACGCAAACCGATTGCCAGAATGCTGGAAATTTCTGCGAAAATGGGATTGTAGGGGCAGATAGCAGCATGCTCCATTTAGTAAAAAAGGAAAAATTATGTTTGAAAATAAAGAACGCACTACCCTGTCTGAACTGGGTGAATTTGGATTGATAAAACACCTGACGGAGAATTTCAAGATCAGGCATGAGAGCAGTAAAAAAGGGGTAGGTGATGATGCTGCAGTACTTGATTTCAAGGATAAAGCTGTGTTGGTTTCTACCGATTTATTGCTGGAGGGGATTCATTTTGATCTGGCTTATGTACCACTGATGCATTTGGGTTATAAGGCCGTACAAGTAAATCTAAGCGACATTTACGCGATGAATGGTATTGCGACACAGATTACAGTTTCGTTGGGCTTGTCGAGCAAATTTCCGCTGGAAGCAGTTGAAGAAATTTATAAAGGGATTTCGCTGGCCTGCGACAAGTTTAATATTGACCTGATTGGGGGAGATACTTCATCCAGCAAACAGGGTCTGGTGATCAGTGTGACCAGTATAGGACATGCGGAACACAAAGATGTCGTGTACCGCAACGGCGCTCAGGAGGGTGATTTACTTTGCGTTTCCGGCGATCTGGGCGGTGCTTATGTGGGCCTGCAGATCCTGGAAAGAGAAAAGCAGATTTTCCTTGAAAACCCGAATATCCAGCCGGATCTGGAAGGAAAAGATTATATCATTGAGCGCCAGCTGAAGCCAGAAGGAAGAAGAGACATTGTCGATTTACTGGCACAGATGGACATCCTCCCTACTTCGATGATTGATGTATCTGACGGCCTTGCTTCCGAGATTATGCACCTTTGTCAGCAATCGGAAAAAGGATGTACCCTGTATGAAGAGAAGATTCCTATTGACCCGATGACTTATGAAACTGCAAGGGAGCTGGGCCTGGATCCTACTGTATGTGCATTAAACGGTGGTGAAGATTATGAGCTGCTGTTTACCATCAAACAATCGGATTATTCAAAATTGAAAAATGACGTGGACATCAGTGTGATCGGCCACATCACCGATAAAAATTCAGGCTGTAAAATGGTGTCTAAATCAAGTGTGGTGCATGAGCTAAAGGCACAGGGCTGGACCGCTTTTAAGTTATAACCCGGCATTTTCAATGTCGTAGTTTAAACGTCCTCAATGCCGGAATCTAAAAATCTGGTGTCAATTTGCTTTGTCGCTTTGGCACCTAATTTTTTGATTTTTTCGGAAGTACTGGAAAGGTTTCCAGCACCTGTAGAAAGCTTGTTCAGGGCTTTATCGTAAGCATCCTGACTTTGGCGAATGTTTCTGCCGATACTCTCCATATCCTGGAGGAAACCTACAAACTTATCATACATGCTGCCGCTGAGGCGTGCAATTTCGAGCACATTGCGGTTTTGTCTTTCCTGCTTCCAAAGGCTGGAGATGGTTCTAAGGGTAGCCAGTAAAGTGGAAGGGCTGACCATAACTACTTTTCTTTCCCAGGCATAATTGAAAAGTTCAGCATCCTGCTGCACGGCAATACCAAATGAAGATTCGATGGGGATAAAAAGCAGGACAAAATCCGGGGAGTTGATCTGGTAAAGCTCCTGGTAATTTTTTCCGGACAATCCCTGGATGTGCGTTTTGATGGATAAAAGATGTTGTTTGACATGGGTTTCCCTTTCCTCATCTGTTGCAGCGTTGACAAATCGCTCATAAGCCACTAAAGAGACCTTAGCATCAACGATCAGGTGTTTATCATCTGGAAGGTCGATGATGACATCCGGCTGCATTCTAGTACCCCCTGAGGCGGTCAGACTGGTTTGTATGCGGTACTCCCGGTCTTTCACCAGTCCCGAGCGTTCGAGCACCCGTTCCAGGATCACTTCACCCCAGTTGCCTTGTTTTTTTGTATCACCTTTAAGTGCCCGGCTGAGGTTATTGGCTTCCTCCTGGATCTGCTTGCTTTGGGTCATCAGCTGGGTGATGACCCCTTTAAGCACGTTACGTTCATCAGATTCTGCCTTGTAGACTTTTTCCACTTTTTCTTCAAAGGCCCTGATATTTTCTTTCAGTGGATGGAGGATGGTATCCATATTACTGCGGTTCTGTTCTGTAAATTTAGCTGTTTTTTCCTCGAGCACTTTATTGGCGATGTTTTCAAATTCTACTTTAAAGCGCTGCTGAAGTTCAGCAATATAAAGTTCTTGTTCTGCCTGGCGCTGACGTTGCGCATGGAGCATTTCTTCCGCTTTGATCACTTTACCACGCTCCTGGATGAAACTATTTCGCAGGTCGTTGAGTTCATCTTCCAGGCGTTGTTTATCTTCTTTAAACCAGGCCAGTGATTTCTGATGTTCCGCTTCTTTCAGTTCGAGCAGCGGCTGCTGCTGGTTAGGTTGTTTTCGGATCAACAGATAGATTAATGTTACTAAAATTATGATCAATAAGGCCATTACCGATATTTCCATGCTAATATTTTTATCAAAAGTCTAAAAATAAAAATGAACTTGCAAACCATATCCCTACTTTACAACAGCAACATGCCGTTATTGCCCTGTTTTTAGTTGCGGCCCATCTGTATTTTTAAAATGATGCTAAATTAAATTACTCATTATCAAAGGTGTTTTTGATACGATGAAGGCTTTTTTCCTTTGAAATTTTTGTTTTTGGATTTTAAGGGTATGATTTGGGAACGCTTTTTGTTTTCCACATTCCGGAAACATAGAAATGGGCGATGGGAATTTTTTTAATGATCATTATCCCCGTACTGGTAATCAGTATGTTTGTGCAGTGGCGGTTTAGGAAAAAGTTTTCAAAATACGCCGAAATGCAGCTGAGTTCGGGATATTCGGGAAGAGAAGTTGCAGAGCAGATGCTGCACGACAATGGGATTTACGATGTAACAGTAATGAGTACTGAGGGGCAGTTATCAGACCATTACAATCCGGAAGATAAAACTGTCAATTTGAGTACGGATGTGTATCATGGAAGAAGTGTTGCAGCAGCAGCAGTTGCCGCACATGAATGTGGACATGCCGTACAGCAAGCAAGGTCATATCATTGGCTGGAACTGCGGACTAATATGGTTCCGTTAGTAAGTATATCTTCAAATTTACTGCAATGGGTGCTTATTATCGGGATTCTGCTGATCAGTTTCACCGGGAGTTCTGTAGTGCTTACTATTGGTGTACTGGGCCTGGCACTGATTACCATTTTTAGCATCATTTCGCTTCCTGTGGAGCTCGACGCCAGTCGCAGGGCCTTGGCATGGTTGAAGAACAACAATTCAATTATGCATACTGCAGACGAAAACGAACAGGCAAAAGATGCATTGTGGTGGGCGGCAATGACTTATGTAGTTGCTGCTTTGGGTGCGCTTGCCAACCTGTTTTACTATGCGTCCATGTTATTCGGACGAAGGTAATTTAGCATCTTACAAATAAAGTTTCGCTTATTAATTTAGCCTGTAGGGAACGATCAGGTTGAATTCAGGAATGTCAACAGTAAATTCAGTCCCATCAGCAAGTCGCTGCATCAGGTAGGTACCGCTCATACTGCCCATGTCGCTGTTGAGGTGACATCCGGAGATGTAAGCATGACTTTCACCAGGTTGGATGACAGGCTGGAGACCCACTACCCCTTCACCTTCTACTTCTTTCTGGGTTCCATTGGAGTCAAAAATAAACCATTGCCTTCTCATGAGCTGGATGGAATAGTCTGACAAATTTTCAATATTAATGCGGTAAGCAAACATGAAATGGTCGTTTTCAGGGTTGGAGTTATGATCCTGATAACCAGTTTCTACGGAGATTTTTATGCCTTGTGTGATCGCTGTAACCATTTTTTAAAAATTTAGTAAGTCTTTTTCAAAAATCAAGCCATTTCGCCATTAAGCTGAATGTACTGATATTTGTCTGCCACTTCGTCCAGGATGTTATAAATGGTTTCAATATTATCTTCCTTTACCAGGGACATCCTGTAGCTTTTAAAGTCAGGTAGTCCTTTAAAGTAGTTGGAATAATGCCTTCTCATCTCAAAAACACCAACTTTAGGGCCTTTCCAGGCGATTGATTTTTCAAGATGGGTTCTGCAGACCGCTACACGTTCTTCAATTGTTGGTCCGGGGAGTGTCTGGCCGGTTTTGAAGAAATGTTTGATTTCCCTGAAGATCCAGGGGTAACCAATGGCAGCTCTGCCGATCATGATGCCATCGACCTCATATTCCAGTCGCCAGTCAGCCGCTTTTTGAATGCTGTCCACGTCACCGTTACCAAATATAGGAATTTTGATTCTGGGATTTCTTTTTATTTCACGAATTAATGTCCAGTCTGCCTCCCCTTTGTACATTTGTGCACGGGTCCTGCCGTGAATGGTAAGCCCTTGTATGCCAATGTCCTGTAATCTTTCAGCCACTTCTTCGACATTTTTGGTGTTGTCGTCCCAGCCTAGGCGGGTTTTTACGGTTACAGGAAGGTGCGTTGCGTTGACCACTGCCTTTGTCATTTCGACCATTTTGTCGATGTCCTGAAGTAAAGCAGAACCTGCGCCGCGGCAAGCCACCTGTTTTACCGGGCATCCGTAATTGATGTCCATAAGGTCTGGTCCAGCCATGCTGGCAATTTCTGTTGCTTCGCGCATGTGGTCGATCTCACTTCCGAAGATCTGGATGCCGATGGGGCGTTCATACTCGAATATATCAAGTTTGGCCCTGCTTTTTGCGGCGTCACGTATTAGTCCCTCGGAAGAGATAAATTCGGTATACATCATGTCTACGCCGCTTTGTTTACATACAAAACGGAATGGGGGATCGCTCACATCTTCCATCGGTGCAAGCAGTAGTGGGAACTCTCCCAGGTCAATATTTCCTATCTTTACAGACATTTTTCTATCTTCAAGCCAAAATTCAAAGTACAAAGGTACAAATATTAAAAATAATGGATTTCATTTCGTCTAACAGACCAGAAAATAAGCCTTATTTACAGTTACTTATGTTGATTTTCTATGCCTTGCTTGGTATGGTTGTATTTTCATTGCTGACCGTGGTGCTGTTGTGGATCAAGTATGGACTGGAGGGACTGATGAATTTTCAGGAGCTCCTTTCCGGGGCTGAAAATATGTTTATCCTAAGGGTATCCGTCACTGCGCAGCAGCTGGGATTATTTTTATGTCCGGCGGTTTTGCTGGCAATTGCAGAGCGAAAGGGAATGAATCGTTTTTATGGTTTTAACAAACCACATCCGGCAATTCTGGGTTTAGTGGTGGTTATCAGTATTTGTGCAATGCCTGCCATGGAGTGGATTACTTCCCTGAACCAGGAGATGGTGTTGCCGTCCTTTCTGAAAGAACTGGAAAACTGGATGAAAGAATCTGAGAAAAATGCGATGGAGGCCACCATGGCTTTTCTCAAAATGAGTACTTTTTGGGATTACCTGCTGAACATGGGCATGATTGCCCTGTTACCTGCAATAGCCGAGGAGATGCTTTTCAGGGGGGCATTACAACGCACATTTTTAAGAATAACCGGCCATCCGCATTTAACGATATGGTTGTGTGCGATTATTTTCAGCGCTATACATATGCAGTTTTATGGTTTTTTACCCAGGATGTTGCTCGGTGCCGGATTTGGGTATCTTTATTACTGGACGGGTAGCCTGTGGTACACGATATTTGCGCATTTTCTGAACAATGGCTACCAGGTTACGGTGGTATGGTACATGCAGATGAAGGGAATGCCTATGTCTATGACAGAAAAAACAATGGATACCCCATGGTATGGATATCTGATCAGCGCAATATTAACGCTCACGTTATTTCGTTTTCTAAAGTCTGCCATTGTAAAAATTCGGAGTCAGGAAGAAAACACGGGGAGGAGAAGATATAATTGCTTTCCAATGAATAATGAGGATGAAAAGATAAAAAACAATTAAAATATAATGAAAACCAGAGCGATAACTGCCTTTTTTTTTACAATAGTGATGTTGGGATCCATGTTTCTGGGTGCCTACGTCTTCACCGTATTTTACCTGATATTGAGTTTGGCTGCGCTTATGGAGTTCATGACCATGATCAGAACGGCTGGGATACGCCCGCACCGTAACATTGCAATGGTCACCGCCACAGTGATCTATTCCATCATTGCCGGTTATCATTTTTTGCAGTTTGACACTAAATTCCTGTTGTTGCTGGTGCCATTGATTTTCTCTGTATTTATCGGAGAGCTGTATAAGCGGAATAAACTGCCATTTGCCAATATCTCCTATACATTCGTGGGCTTTATGTACATTACGGTGCCCTTTTGCTTTTTCTTTTCGCTGGGTTTCCTTGCTGATTTTAATGAGTATAACTTTCATTTACCCCTGGCTTTCTTTCTGATGTTGTGGGCGAGTGATACTGGCGCTTATCTTTTTGGATCAAGATTAGGGAAAACGAAGCTATTTGAGCGTCATTCTCCAAAAAAGTCCTGGGAAGGTTTTCTTGGCGGTATGTTTACCAGTGTGGTTGTTGCGGTGATCCTGTCCTTGTTTTTTAAGGAAATGAATGCGGTGGTATGGGCCGGTATGGCCGTGTTGATCGCTTCATTTGGCACGATGGGCGATCTGGTAGAATCCATGCTGAAGAGAAGTCTCGATGTGAAAGACTCAGGAAGCATTCTTCCAGGTCATGGAGGCTTTTTAGATCGTTTTGACGGACTTTTCCTCTCTGCTCCTATTGTCTATGCTTATTTATACCTGATCTTGCGTTAGAAGTGCTTATTTAGATAAAAAGGATCAGTTCTAAATAAACTGATCCTTTTTGTTTTACTACCTGCTTAGCCTTTTGGCTGCTGTTATTTTTTTCTCAGGGGCTGCAACAGGTACTCTAGGCCGTTGAGTTTGATTTCGTAAAGTGTAGCAATCATTTCACCAAGTTTACCGGGTGGGAATCCTTCTTTATGGAACCAGATCAGGTAAGATTCCGGGAGGTCGCAGATGATGCGTCCCTTGTATTTTCCAAAGGGCATCTGCATGGTGACCAGATCGTTCAATAGTTGAGGATTCATATATTCATTTAATTTTTGGCTACCATTTCGAGCATTTCTACTGCTTCATCGACATTATTGAGGTTTTCAAAAGCGATGCGCAGGGAGTTTTTTACTTCCTTAAGGTTACAGATCCGGGGATGCATCTGTGCGAAATGCAGGATCTGGTTGAAGGTGGTAGAATCAAAAAACGCCGATTGTTTGTCGGCAATGAAATAACCCCGGAGCACCCCTTTTTTGAAGTTCAGTTTTTCAAAGCCGAGCTTTTTCGCCACCCATTGCAGTCGGAGGACATTAAGCATGGTTTTTACCGGTGCCGGAACCGGGCCAAAACGATCTTTGAGTGCCTTTTCAAAGGCTTTCAATTCCGTTTCATTTTCCAGTTTGGACAAGGAGGTATAGAGGTTGTAACGTTCTGTGATGTTGGTGACATAGTCGTCCGGAATAAAGAGTTCAAGGTCAGTATCCACCTGTGTAAAGGTCACAAACGGACGTGCGGGCTCATTTTTAAAGAGCTCTTTAAATTCATCATCTTTAAGTTCCTGAATGGCTTCATCGAGGATTTTGTGGTACATTTCGAATCCGATTTCAGCAATAAATCCGCTTTGTTCAGCACCAAGCAGGTTTCCGCTGCCACGGATATCGAGGTCCCTCATGGCGATATTGAAACCGCTGCCGAGGTCTGAAAATTCTTCAATGGCACTTAGTCTCTTTCTGGCTTCGGAGGTCAGCGTAGAGAGCGGAGGACTGAGTAGGTAACAGAACGCCTTTTTATTGGAACGGCCGACACGTCCGCGCATCTGGTGCAGATCGCTCAGGCCGAACATGTGCGCATGATTGATGATAATGGTATTTGCATTTGGAATGTCCAGCCCAGCTTCAATTATGGTTGTGGCTACGAGGACATCCTTTTCACCATTGATAAAGTCGAGCATAACATCTTCCAGTGCATCGCCGTCGAGCTGTCCGTGGGCAATTCCGATCCTGGCTTTAGGCACCAGCGTCTGGATCAGTCCACCAAGCTGAGGGAGGTCATTCACCCGGTTATGGATAAAAAACACCTGGCCACCCCTATCCAGTTCATATTGTACCGCTTCCTGGATCAGTTTATCATTGAAGACATGAAGTTCCGTATTGACGGCTTGTCTGTTTGGCGGTGGGGTACTCATGATAGAGAGGTCCCTTGCCCCCATCAGTGAGAAGTGTAACGTTCTCGGAATTGGTGTTGCCGTTAGCGTTAGCGTATCTACATTGGCACGAAGTACGCGAAGTTTTTCTTTGGAAGTCACCCCGAACTTCTGCTCTTCATCAATAATCATGATACCGAGGTCCTTGAATTTGACATCTTTACTCAGCAGGCGGTGCGTGCCGATGATGATGTCTACTTTACCTTCGGCCAGGAGGGCCAGTGTATCTTTAATCTGTTTATTTGTTTTAAAGCGGTTGATGTAGTCCACATTGCATGGAAAATCCTTCAGACGGCCGGAGAACGTTTTAAAATGCTGAAGTGCAAGAATGGTAGTAGGCACGAGTACAGCAGCTTGTTTACCATTGGCCACGGCCTTGAAAGCAGCACGGATGGCAATTTCAGTTTTTCCGAAACCTACATCACCACAGACGAGCCTATCCATAGGATGTGGGGCCTCCATATCCTTTTTAACATCACTGGTGGCTTTTTCCTGATCAGGAGTATCCTCATAAATGAAGGAAGCTTCCAGCTCTGTTTCGAGGTAACCATCCGGGTCAAAAGCCGTTCCTACCTGTGCTTTGCGAAGAGCATAAAGCTTGATCAGGTCCCTGGCTATGTCTTTAACTTTTTTTTTAGTGTTTTTTTTGAGCTTATCCCAGGCCTCGGTGCCCAGTTTATTCATTTTTGGTGCCGTTCCCTCCTTGCCGCTGTATTTGGCAATGCGGTTGAGGGAGTTGATGTTGACATAGAGCAGGTCATTGTCGGCATATACGAGGCGGATCATTTCCTGTGTTTTGCCGTTTACTTCCACCTTTTCGAGTCCTGCATATTTGCCGATACCATGGTCAATATGAGTGACAAAGTCTCCCGGTTTAAGGTCGCGGAGTTCTTTGAGGGTGATGGACTGACTGCGTTGGTAGCCCCTTTTCAGCTTGTATTTATAGAAACGGTCAAAAATCTGGTGGTCCGTATAAAAGGCGAGTTTTTGCTGTGGGTCGATAAAGCCCTCCCTCAGCGGAATGTTTACCGGGGTAAATTTTGCTGATTTGTCGATGTCTTCCAGGATGGCATACAAGCGTTCCGTTTGCTTTGGGGAGGAGCTGAATATAAAATTATGGATGCCCTGCTTTTCATTTTCCTTAAGGTTATGGATGAGCAGGTTGAAGTCTTTATTGAAAGAAGGTTGTGGTTTGGTATCAAAAGAAAAAACATGTTCCGTTTTATAGAAAAACTGTTTGCCAAACTCTACGAGTGGAAAATCCTGGAGCATATCCGCTAACAATTTATCATCTGTAAATCCGAATTTAGGATCTATCCAGTCCTGGTTTTCCTGTTTTTCTTTTGCAGGAAGTGCCTTCCATAGTTCCGCTGCCTTTTTGTAACCGGCTTTGATGACATCAAGGGTAAATTCCACATCCTTAAACCAGAGCTGGGTATCTTTTTCTATATAGTCCAGCAGGTTGATGTTGTTTTCTGTGAGGTATTTAGATTGCACATTAGGGATAATGGTCAGGGTTTTCACTTCTTCTACAGACAGCTGATTGTCGATTTGAAAGGTGCGGATACTTTCTACGATGTCACCAAAAAATTCAATGCGGTAAGGAAGGTCATGTGAGAAAGAGAAGATATCAACGATCCCTCCCCTTATGGAAAACTGGCCGGGTTCATAGACAAAATCTGTGCGTTCAAAATCGTAATCGATCAGAAATTCATTGATGAAGTCGATGCCCAGTTTGGTGTTTACTGCGATTTCCAGCGTATTTTTTTCCAGCATGCTCCTGTTGATCACCTTTTCAGAAAGCGCTTCCGGATAGGTGACCACAATTTTACCATATTCTGCATTGTGGTTCAGTTCATTGAGCACCTCTGCCCTTGCCAGCACATTGGCCGTATCCACCTGGGTGAAGTCGAAACCCTTACGGAACGAGGATGGAAAAAGGAGGATTTCTTTATCCAGGATGCTCTCCAGGTCGGCCTGAAAATAGGCTGCCTCTTCCCTATCGGGAAGGATGAAAAGTTGAGGCTTATGGAGCAGAAAATATGTAGCTACTGCAATGGTGGCATCAGCTGCGCCGACCAAACCTTTTAGCTGAAGTTTATTACCTTTACCTGAGTTGAGTGCTTTTGCCAATGCTGCAATGCGCTCGTCAGTTTTGTATCTGTTAATGAGGTCGCGGATATTCACTATACAAATATAAGATTTATGGGGCGCAAAAATGTAACAAAGTATGTACTAATCGCTCTAAAAGAAAAAAAGGAAAAATGAAAACGCTGCGTCAGTTACCCTTTGAGCTCATATTCTGGATTGCGGCGTTGGTGCTGCTGGCCATGGATGAACCTGTAGGTCACGACCATCTGAATCATTTTAGTCTTTGTCCGCTGGCGAATATGGGGATCAGCTGGTGCCCGGGATGTGGGATCGGCAGGTCTATCACCCAGATTTTTCATGGCAACATACGGGAGAGCCTGGAGTTGCATTGGTTTGGCATTCCGGCACTGATGATCATCGGACACCGCATCTTAGCATTGACAGATCAGTTTATTGATAAAAAGAGAAATTTAAAATACAAGGAGGAAAGATATGTTTGATTCACCGTTTATGTCGTTACCTGGGATCACACCCCAGGAATTTCAGTACCTGCAGAGTGCAACTACTGGATTTAGTGAACAACAGCTGAGGGGATTTCTGATGATTTACGGAAGTAAAAGGAGAAATCCTGATGATATGATCTTGTATTGTATCCTCGCCTTTTTTGTTCCGGGTTTGCCACGTTTTCTTTTGAACCAGATTGGAATGGGGATCTTGTATTTTTTCACTGCCGGTTTGTGTTTCATCGGAACCATTATCGATATGGTAAACCATAAGACCCTTGCTTTTGAATACAATCAACGGATGGTATTTGAGAGTCTGCAGATGGTAAAAATGGGTGGAATGCAGTAACATTTGTTAAAAACTGTAATTTTACCAGATGAGGTTATCCATTTTAATTAAACATCTCGAAACATTTGCCCCGCCTGAGTATCAGGAAGATTATGACAATTCAGGGTTGCTGATCGGGCAGCCAGAACAGGAGATCCACGCTGCACTGGTGGCGTTGGATTGTACAGAAGCGATCGTTGACGAGGCGATAGCCCAGCAATGCAACCTGATCATCACCCATCACCCCATAGTTTTTAAGGGACTGAAAAAAATCAATGGTAAGAATTATGTAGAGCGGGTAATTTTGAAGGCCATCCGGCATCAGATTGCGTTGTATGCCATCCATACCAACCTGGACCATGTTCAGCATGGGGTGAACGGGATGATTGCAAGGAGGTTAGGATTGAAGAGCCCAAGGATTTTAAGTCCGAAGAAGTCATTGCTGAAGAAGCTGGTGACTTTTTGTCCGGCTGCACAGGCAGAGCAGGTAAGAAATGCATTATTTTCGGCAGGAGCCGGGCATATTGGGAATTATAGTGAGTGCAGTTTCAGCGCCAATGGTACCGGCACCTTTAATGGCAATGAGGAGACCCATCCTTTTGTCGGAGAGAGCGGGTTAAGACACCATGAGCAGGAGGAGCGTATCGAGACCATTTTCAAGGGACAGGATGAACGGAGGGTGTTGCTGGCTTTACTGGAGAATCACCCATATGAAGAAGTTGCCTACGACATTTATCCCCTGGAGAATAAGCTCGACACGGTTGGTGCGGGTATGATCGGATGGCTGGAAGAAGGTCTGCAGGGGCGTGACTTCCTGCGTCTGGTAAAAGACAGGATGGACGCGGTGGTGATCAGGCATACGAAACTTTTGACAAAGCCCATCAGAAGGGTGGCTGTTTGTGGAGGTTCAGGGAGCTTTTTATTGAAGGAGGCGATTGCCGCTGGTGCAGATGCATTTGTAACCGCTGATTTCAAATACCACGAGTTTTTTGATGCCGATGAAAAAATAGTCATCGCTGATATCGGACACTTTGAAAGTGAACAATTTACATCTGATTTGTTGATAGATATTATTCAAGAAAAATTTCCTAACTTTGCAATCCGTTTAACGGAGCATAACACAAACCCCATAAATTATTTCATTTAATGGAACAAACTGTAGAGCAAAAGCTAAAAGCTTTATACGAATTACAAACCCTGCATACTAAGATTGACAAAATTCGCCAGATTCGTGGTGAGTTGCCAATGGAGGTAGCCGATCTTGAAGATGAGGTTGCAGGTCTGGAAACACGTATACAAAAATTCAAAGGCGAATTGGATGATACTGAAGATGCCATTGTAACGCGTAAAAATATGATCAAGGAAGCTCAGAACCTGATCAAGAAATATGAGACCCAGTTAAAAGATGTTAAAAATAACCGTGAATATGATGCCTTGACGAAAGAGGTGGAGATTCAGACGCTCGATATCCAGGTTAGTGAGAAAAAAATCAGGGAATTTGGATTTGACATCGTTACAAAAAACGAAGTATATGAAAAAGCACTTGCCGATTTAGAATCAAGAAGAAAAGACCTTGATATCAAGAAAGGGGAGTTGCAAACCATCACAGCGGAGACCGAGAAGGACGAGCAATCTTTGTCTAAGAAGGCAGAGAAAGCAGAAACTCAAATCGAAGACCGTCTTTTGGTAGCCTACAAAAGGTTGAGGGGAAATGCAAATAACGGACTTGCGGTAGTAACGATTGATCGTGATTCCTGCTCAGGTTGTTTCAACCAGATTCCTCCTCAGCGTCAGCTGGACATTCGTCAGCGCAAGAAAATTATTGTTTGCGAGCACTGCGGAAGAATCCTTGTAGATGAGGCTTTAACACAGGAAGTTGTTCCGGCTTAATATCCGGTAAATGCATATATAGAGGTCAGTTCATGCTGACCTTTTTTTATGGCTTTTTTTTCAGCAAAACATTTGCCGGCTGATCGCGTTATGGTTTATTAATACCTTTATCAAAGATGTCTGTACCTTCAGTTTTTAAGTTTTCTATTTTTTTTCTGCTCTTATGTCCTTTATCTCTTTTTGCTAATTTTGATTTTAATGCCAATTGTCTGAAGGCTTATCAGCAGATCTTTGAACTGAAACTGAACAGTGCGCGGCTACTGATTGCAAATGAGAAGAAAGCCAATCCGAACAATGCAATTGTGCCTTTACTGGAGAATTATGTAGATTATTTTCATCTGCTGACTACAGATAGCAAAGCAGATTTCGAAGAGATGGAGGGCCGGAAATCGGGAAGGTTGAGCCGTATTGAGCGTGCTGACAAGGGCTCGCCTTATTATCTATATGCACAGGCGGAAATCAACCTGCAATGGGCTCTGATCCGCGGGCGGTACGGTGAATATTTTACAGCTGCCAGGGAGATCAAACGGGCGAACAGTCTGTTGAATGACAACAAGAAAAAGTTTCCTGCTTTTCCGCTTAATGGAAAAGGGCTGGGAGTAATCAATGCCTTTCTTGGTAACCTGCCCGACGGGATGCTGAAAAGTACGCTGGCTACTTTCGGGATTAAAGGAAGCCTGGACAGTGGAATGGCCATGCTGAACAACCTGTCGGAAAGCCTTCCCAAATCCACTTATGAACCCTTTTACGAAGAAGTGGTATTTTATTACGCTTATGTACTGAACGACATCGCCCATAGCGCTGCTGCTTATCAGAAAACGATGAAGTATACCGCGCGCATTGCAGACACCAGCTTGCTGAAGAGTTACCTGCAGGCGATGGTCAGCGCTAAGAACGGGCACAATGACGAGGCCATACGTATTCTGGCAAATCGACCTTCCGGTTCATCCTACCAGTCTTTTCCGTACCTGGATTTGTTGATGGGTAGCGCAAGGCTGAACAAACTTGATTATACAGCAGTTACCTATTTTAACCGTTTTCTGGATCAGAATAAAGGAGTAAACTACATTAAAGATGCTTACCTGAGGTTGGGTTGGTGCGCTCTGTTAAAGGGCGACAGGTCGGCTTATAATACGTTTATGGCGAAAGTTAAATCGCAGGGCTATACTTATCAGGAAAAGGACAAACAGGCCTTGAACGAGGCGGCAGAGCAGGCCCCTGACGTTCATCTGCTAAGTGCGAGGTTGTTATTTGACGGAGGTTACTATAACCGCGCCCTTGAGGAGCTGGGAGGAACCGCTAATACCTATAACGGCGGGCGGGACCGTACGGAGTATCATTACCGGCTGGGGCGTGTCAATGACGAACTTGGAAAGGACGCTACCGCACTGACCAATTACAGCATGGCCATAACAGAAGGTAAATCATTAAAATATTTTTATGCCGCCAATGCAGCCCTGCAGATGGGAAAGATTTACGAGAAGAATAAGCTGGTCGCCAAAGCACGGCAGGCCTACAATGTCGCCATTCAGATGAAAAATCACGATTATGAGAGTAGTATTGAGACGCAAGCTAAAACGGGCTTAAATCGCTTGAAATAGGCTAAAAACGGTAAATGAAGGCGTTGATGTGCATACCTGCACCCACAGAAGCAAATACCGCGTAATCACCTTCGCTGATTTTATAGCCTTCCACCTGATTTTTTCTGACTAAGTCGAGCAGTGTGGGCACGGTTGCCACAGAGCTATTGCCGAGCCATCCAATGGACATGGGTACCAGTTTTTCGGGAACATTGTCGATTTGATAGAGTTTAAAAACCCGCTTCATGATGGCGTGGTCCATTTTGCCGTTGGCCTGGTGGATGAAAACAATTTTTATGTCGCTAATGTCTAATCCAGCTTTGTCTATCGCTTCTTTTATAACAGCCGGAACATTGCTGACCGCAAATTCATACAGCTTCCTACCGTTCATTTTCATGTACCTGTTTCCACTGATCTCCGCGGGATTGTTGCTGGAGCCCATGGTGAGCAGTCCTGAGTAATTGAGGGAGAAGGTTTTTGTTTTGTGTGCCAGTATTCCCGTTTCTGCAGCGGTGGAGCGCGCTTCGAAGATCACAGCCGCGGCACCATCAGAAAAGATCATCGTATCCCTGTCGTGGGGGTCTGTAATGCGGGAAAGTGTTTCCGCACCGATGACCATTACCCGTTTAGCATCCCCGCTTTTGATAAGGTAATTGGCTTGTACGGCACCCTGAACCCATCCGGGGCATCCGAAAATAAGGTCATACGCTACACAATCAGGGTTTTCTATCCTCAACTGCGCTTTTACTTTTGAAGCCAGGGCAGGAAGGATATCCGATCGGTTTCCATCTTTGCTGAGGTCGCCGAAATTGTGGCAAAATATGATGTGGTCGAGGCTTTCTTTATCTATACCCGCGTCGTCAATGGCAGTCTGGGCGGCAATGGCGGCAATGTCACTGTTGTTCTGATCATCATTTACATACCTTCTTTCTACAATTTCCGTGATTTCTGTGAATTTCCGGATGATTTCTCCAATTTCTTTTTCCAACAGGACCCCGTTGTCATAAAATGTAGCATTCAAAAAGGCATTACCGGAGATGATCTTTTCAGGAATATAGCTACCTGTGCCAGTTATTACTGAGTATAAATTTGTTTTTTCGCCCATTCTGAACCGTATACTAATTTGGTGTATAGTATAAAATTAGGATTAATTTATTGAAAATTAAAACGATCAGGCGAAATCGTCGATTAAAAATACGAAAAGTTCTTTAGGTCCGTGGGCACCTAAAACCAAAGTTTTCTCAATATCTGCAGTTCTGCTGGGACCGGTGATGTTGCTGATCATCGATGGGATCTGGTCCCCATATTTGTCTTTGATGAGCTTAAAGGCATCTTTGAGGTCCATGACCAGTTGACCCGTTCTGGCGATGACGATGTGATGGTGGGGGAAAATGCTGAGTCTGCGGCCGGCGGCATTTTCATTAGAGACCATTACGGAGCCATTGCGGGCAATGAGGGCTTCACACATGGTAATGCCCACCTCTGCCATTTCAAAATCCTTGTCGGTTTGATAAAAAGGGAATTCGTATTCCGAAAGGAGTCGCTGTAACTCAGGCTCCCAGCAGTAAATTTTGCGCCAATTGAACTTTTCTGCCAGTTGCAGGATGTTTTCTATGAATTCTATTCCGTTTTCGCAATAGATGAAGTTTCCGGATACGGCAGTCAGCTCTTCCGCGAAGATGACTTCCAGCATCTCGTCATTTTTTACGTAGAGAGGTGTATCTTCCAGGTTGGGATAAGGGTTGTCTCTTTTTTCAAGCAGTGCTTTCCTTATCTTTTTCAGCATTAACTCTTTAGAAGATCTGTTTTCTTGCATAAAAAAAAGGGCCGGCTGTCAGCAGGTTTAGGCGCTGACAGCGGCCATAAAATGGGTTTAAGATTCTGTTTGGGCCGGGTTTACAGAGGTGGCGGGATCTGTAGTCTCGCCAACGCCATGATGTAATAAACCTTCTGCAGCTGGTTTTTGGTCGCCTGTTCCGTTGACAAATTCATCATAAGTAGTGCGGTTGTCAAATGGACGTTTTCCTAAAATTTCCTCCAGGTCAGCCTGGAAGAGAATTTCCTTTTCCAATAGTTTTTGTGCCAGTTTTTCCAGACCTTCTCTTTTGTCCAGAAGCAGCTGTTTAGTCTTTTCATAAGCCTCTTCAATCAGCTTACGGACTTCTACATCAATCATCTCTGAAGTTTTTTCAGAGTAAGGTTTGTTGAAGTTGTATTCATTCTGAGGATCGTGGAAGGAAACGTTACCAATGGTGCTGTTCATACCATAGATGGTCACCATGGCATAAGACAACTTGGTAATGCGTTCCAGGTCATTCTGAGCACCTGTAGAGATTTTTCCGAACGTAATATCTTCAGCAACCCTTCCACCGAGTGTCATACACATGCCATCGGTCAGTTGCTCCGTAGTATAAAGGAACTGCTCTTTAGGAAGGTATTGCGCATAACCGAGGGCTGCAACACCTCTTGGAACGATAGATACTTTTACCAATGGATCAGCATGCTCGAGGAACCAGCCAGCAATGGCATGTCCGGCCTCATGATAAGCGACAATTCTTTTCTCTTCCGGGGAGATGATCTTATTTTTCTTTTCCAGTCCGCCGATGACACGGTCAATGGCATCCTGAAAATCCTGCATATCTACAGACTCTTTATTGCGGCGTGCAGCAATTAAAGCAGCCTCATTACAAACATTTGCAATTTCGGCACCGGCAAAACCAGGAGTTTGGGCAGATAGCTTTTTAGCGTCCACTACTTCATCCGTCTTAATGGGTTTCAGGTGTACTTTAAAGATCTGTTCACGGCCAACCAGATCAGGTTTATCGATGGAAATCTGTCTGTCAAAACGGCCTGGTCTCAATAGCGCAGTATCCAGTACATCCGGACGGTTTGTTGCCGCCAGGATGATGATTCCTGAATCTGTACCGAAACCATCCATTTCTACAAGGAGTTGGTTTAGTGTGTTTTCACGCTCATCATTACCACCCATCATGCTGTTTTTACCACGGGCACGTCCGATAGCATCTACCTCATCAATGAATATAATACAAGGAGCTTTATCTTTAGCCTGTTTGAAAAGATCACGTACACGGGAAGCACCGACACCAACGAACATCTCCACAAAGTCAGATCCTGACAGAGAGAAGAATGGCACCTGGGCTTCACCAGCAACAGCCTTAGCAAGAAGCGTTTTACCTGTTCCGGGAGAACCTACCAGCAATGCACCTTTAGGGATTTTACCACCAAGGTTGGTGTATTTTTTAGGGTTTTTAAGGAAATCGACAATTTCCATTACCTCCTGCTTGGCTTCCTCTAGTCCAGCAACATCATTAAAAGTCACGTTTACCTGGCTTTCCTTGTCAAAAAGAGTTGCTTTGGATTTGCCGATGTTAAAGATCTGACCGCCGCCACCGCCAGCACCACCGCCCATCCGGCGCATGATAAAGATCCAGAAGATGATCAGGAGCAATACAGGGATGATTACTGAAAGGAACCAGGACTGGAAAGCACTTTGTCTGGTATCTTTTTCTGCGAGGATCTGCTGATTCTCAGGAATGTTTTTTTGTGATTCCTTCAGCTGGGTATCCAGGCCGTCCATAGACCCGGCTGTAAAATATACAGTAGGTCCGTTAGCAGTGCCGAAATTATTTTTACTTTGGTACTGTTTATATTTATCTTCTTTCAGCCTGTCTTTTTTGATGTAGACTTCTACTTTTACAAGGTCTTCATGTTTGTAGGCAACAAGCTTCTGCACGTCACCTGGCTGCAGCATTTGTGTCTCGAACGTACGGTAGTTGACATCCTTTGTCGTATCTGAACTAAACAGAAATTGCAATAGGATCAGGCCTAAAATAATTGCCGCATATACCCAGAAGATATTGAATTTCGAGCCCTTGTTAGGCTTCTTCGGGATATTGGGGATTTTTTTTATTAGTTTAGGCTTAGTATTATTTGGGTTCTCTTTCATCGTGAATCAAAAATGTTTTGTGTAAATGATTAGGCGCTTTTAAAAGAAGTGGCCTGGGCATCACCCCAAAGGTCCTCTATTCCATAAAACTCACGCTTTTCAGTTTTAAAAATGTGCACTACAACATCGAAATAATCAAGAATAATCCAGTCTGCATTTTCAAGACCTTCTTTTTGCCATGGATTGAGCTGGGTGCTTTTATAGATTTCATCTTCCACGCTGTCCGCTATGGCTTTCACCTGTGTAGAAGAATCAGCATTGCAGATGATAAAATAATCAGAAACGGAGCTGTTGAGTTCTCTGAGGTCCAAACGCACAATATCATTCCCTTTTTTTTCCTGTATGCCATGTACGGCTATCTCCGAGAGGTAGGTAGAAAGGTTTACAATTTTCTTTTTTACCATTAAAATATTCTAGTTTTGATAAACAAATATACAATCAACACTTGCAAAATAACACTTTTTCAACATTATTTGTTGGTCAAAATCTTATCAAATTATCAGAGGTTGACTCTACCAATAACTTTTTAAAAATGTTGGTGTCAAAATCCGAGCCATTAACCGAAGGGACTGTTATTATGGCAGATCACCAGTTTGCCGGAAGGGGGCAGGTGCAGAACATCTGGCATGCTGCTGCGGGAATGAACCTCACTTTCAGCATCCTGCTTAAGCCGGTATTTCTGGCCATTCACAAACAATTTTTGCTCAATATGGCGATAAGTATTGGAATAAGAAATGGCTTGCGGTATTTTGTAGACAGGGGCATTTCTGTGAAGTGGCCCAACGACTTGTATTTTGAGCAGCAGAAAACAGGAGGGGTGCTCATAGAGAATATTATTTCTGGAAGCAGCTATAAAGCAGCGGTGGTAGGGATCGGGATCAATGTGAACCAGGTTTCATTTGAGCCCGGGCTACAGGGATCAGTGACCTCATTGAAGGAAATCCTGGGAAGCGAAGTCGGACTGATGGAGCTATTACCGCACATTTGCGCTGAAATTGAAACACAGTACGTCCGGTTGAAAGCAGGTGAAGAAGAGGCTTTGAAACAGGACTATCTCCAGGGATTGTATCAATTTGGTGAGGAAGCGCGCTACCGACAAAGTGGCGAAGAGATCAGAGGGACTATTGTGGATGTAAGTTCCTCGGGCATGCTGGTGATGCTGACCGATGGAGAGCGAAAGTCTTATAATTTTAAGGAGATCACTTTTTTGAAGTAAACTTCATTTTAGTCAATATCTCAACAGCGTAAAAATAATCTTGTAATGACCACAATCAGGATTTTAATAAAAAATAATAAGTAATTTCACCGCTTCATTCGTAACAGCTAATGATTTCTGCATGAGCAACACACACAAAAACTATATAAATTAATGAAAAGAATACCTTTTGTCCTGGCTTTGCTGCTGATGTTTACAGTGGCGCTTCCAGGATCTGGTTTTGCTGCGCTGCAGCAGGCAGACTCCGTGTCTACCGATGACCTTGTCTTTACTGAAGTTGGTTCTTCGGCAGACAGCGCGGCAAACGATATCGTCAAAGATACGGCAAAACAGGATACAGTACTGAAAGACACTGCTGCAGTGACGATGACCTCATCAGCCGGTGCGGTGGGGTTGTCTTCCGGAGAGGCCGAAGATCAAACCCTGTGGGATACTTTTATTGCAGGGTTGCTTGGCGGATTTATTGCTTTCCTGATGCCTTGTATTTTTCCTATGGTACCACTTACGATCAGCTACTTTACAAAAAAAGCAGGGAGTCGGCAGAAGGGAATAGGGCATGCGTTGATTTATGGTGCGTCGATCATTGTAATTTATGTGGCTTTCGGTTTACTGATCACAGTATTGTTTGGTTCTGCCAAGCTGAATGAGCTCAGTGCCAGTGGTTGGTTTAACTTTGCTTTTTTTCTGTTGCTGGTGGTTTTTGCGATGTCCTTCTTTGGGGCTTTCGAAATTACGTTGCCGAGCTCATTTGTAAATAAAATAGATCAAAAGGCTGATACGAGCAAGGGACTCGGAGGGCTTTTCTTCATGGCTGCATCCCTTGCGCTGGTTTCTTTTTCCTGCACCGGGCCTATCATCGGAACTTTGCTGGTTCAGGCGAGTTCCAAAGGTGATATCCTGGCTCCGGCGATAGGTATGTTTGGCTTTGCGCTTGCGCTCGCTTTACCTTTCACCTTATCGGCTATTTTCCCTGGTTTCCTGAGTGCGATGCCTAAATCAGGAGGCTGGTTGAACAGTTTAAAGGTCTGTCTTGGCTTTCTCGAGCTTGCCCTGGCTTTGAAATTTCTTTCAGCAGCAGACCTCGTGTGGCATTGGGAGTGGTTTGACCGTGAGATCTTCCTGTCTCTATGGATCGTTATTTTTGTGCTGATGGGCGTTTACATCCTTGGGAAGATCAAATTTTCCCATGACAGCGACGTGCCTTATGTATCTGTGCCCCGATTATTTTTTGCGATGTTTTCTCTTGCCTTTGCCATTTACCTGATACCAGGGTTGTGGGGGGCTCCGGTGAACATTTTAAGTGGAATTGCACCGCCGATGAATACTCAGGATTTTATCCTTACCGCCGGTAATTCCGCGGCGCCCTCGGGCGCTGATGACGGTTTTCCTGCAGCGGTAAAATATAACGAAACGTTGAAGCCCCCTGTGGGATTTAACGCTTTTTTTGATCTTGATGAAGGGATGGCCTACGCTAAAAAAGTAAACAAGCCAGTGCTGATTGACTTTACTGGCCATGCCTGTGTGAATTGCAGGAAGATGGAAGACAAGGTTTGGATCGATCCGGAAGTAGGACGCCTGATCCGTGAAGAGTATGTGTTGATCCAGTTATATGTGGATGAACGTAACATTAAGATGCCGAAAGAAAAAGTTCATTATTCTGAAGTGCTCCGGACCAATACAGACGACCTTGGCCGTTGGAATGGTGATTTTCAGGCAACGAAGTATATTGCCAACTCTCAGCCTTTTTATGTGCTGACAGGACAGGACCTTAATCCTATGGTGAAACCCCAGGGTGCAGTGTTTGATGCAAAAGAATATGCCGCCTACTTGCAAAGCGGATTGGATAAATTTAAAAATGTTGGAAAACCAAATGAGTAAAATTAAAAACATTGGAGTATTGACATCTGGTGGTGATGCTCCGGGCATGAACGCAGCAATTCGTGCCGTAGTAAGAGCGGCCATCTATTATGATTTAAAAGTTACAGGTATACTGAGAGGTTACGAGGGATTGATCAATGGCGATTTTATCGATATGGACCGTAAATCCGTGGCCAATATCATCCAACGTGGGGGGACTATCCTGAAAACCGCGCGGAGTGATGAGTTCCGCACGAAAGAAGGAAGGGAAAAAGCGCACGGGCAGTTACTGAAAAATGGCATTGATGCCTTAATCGTGATTGGTGGAGATGGTACGTTCACAGGTGCTAATCTATTGACTACTGAGTTTGATTTTCCTGTAGTTGGGCTTCCCGGCACCATCGACAATGATCTTGAAGGAACGGATTTCACCATTGGTTACGATACCGCCATTAATACAGTAATTAATGCAGTAGACAAAATCAGGGATACTGCGGAATCCCATGACCGTCTTTTCATCGTGGAAGTGATGGGACGTGATTCCGGGCTGATTGCGCTGCGCAGTGGCATTGGTGTTGGGGCTGAAGCTATTATGATTCCTGAAGCAAATATGGGTGTAGAAGGCCTTGTTACCCGGTTGGAGACCGGAAGAAAAGATAAAGCCTCGAAGATTATTATTGTTGCGGAAGGGGACGACATGGGCGGCGCTTTCAACGTTGGCGAGGTGCTGAGAAAGAAATTTCCTCAATATGACATCCGCGTATCCGTGTTGGGACACATTCAGCGTGGCGGTAAGCCAAGCTGCATGGACCGTGTGCTGGCGAGCAGCCTTGGTGTTACTGCCGTGGAGGGTCTGTTACACGGACATACCGGCGTAATGGTTGGTCAGAAAAGCGGGGAGATTGTGTTTACTCCTTTTGATCATGCGATTAAACATATTGATGCCAAGGAGATGACTCCTGCCTGGCTTAAGCTGGTGGAGATATTGTCTTTGTAAAGAGATCTGTCCTGAAGATAAATGGCAGCGCCCTGTTTTTTGCAGGGCGTTTTTTATTCTATGATGACGGCCGTACCGGTGGCGGCTACCATGAGCATGCTGCCGCCGCTGCCTACAGTTTCATAGTCGAGGTCTACGCCAATAATGGCGTTTGCACCCATCGCAGCCGCATATTGCTGCATTTCATTAATGGCAGTATTTTTACCTTCTCTCAATACCTGTTCATACGAGCCGGATCTACCGCCGACGATGTCGCGGATGCCCGCAAAGAGGTCCTTAAAGATGTTGGCACCGATAATGGTTTCGCCGCTTACAAGGCCGATGTATTTGATTACTTTTTTGCCTTCTATAGAGTTCGTTGTCGTAATGAGCATATTGATTTTTTTTAAAGGTTTGATGCCCTGATGGCTGGAATGTTACATGACTCATATTTTCAGCAATTGCATCTTGCTTATCATTAGTATTTTACTTACTTTTGCATCCCCGCAAGCACGAAGCTCCGGGAACTATGTTGAATACATAAATCAAAGAAAAAATGGCAACTAAAATCAGATTGCAAAGATTCGGTAAAAAAGGGAAACCTTTTTTCCACGTAGTGGTAGCGGATTCCCGTTCACCAAGAGATGGTAAATTCATTGAGCGTTTAGGTTCATACAACCCAAACACCAATCCTGCAACCATCGAAATCAATTTCGAAAAAACATTAGACTGGGTAAACAAAGGTGCTGAGCCTACTGATACTTGTCGCGCGATCCTTTCTTACAAAGGTGTTTTATACAAAAAACACCTAGAAGGCGGCGTTAAAAAAGGTGCACTAACTGCTGAGCAGGCTGAGGCTAAATTCGCAGAGTGGTTGAGCGCTAAAGATGGTAAAATCGAAGGCAAAAAAGATAACCTTTCTAAATCTAAAGATGAGGTTAAAAAGGCTGCATTAGCTGCAGAAGCTAAGAAAAATGCAGACCGTGCCGCTGCTTTGGCAATAAAAAATGCTCCTGTAGCAGAAGAAGTTGTTGAAGAAGAAGTAGTAGCTGAAGAGGCTCCTGCAACTGAGGAAGCTCCTGCAACCGAAGAAAACAAAGAAGAGCAAGCTTAATATTCTTGTTGTTCTGTAAAATAGCGAAGTATCTTTTCCCGGAAATGATCTTCGCTATTTTTATTTGCTGCTATTTCTGGCGGCAAAGATCCCATTCCCACCATACATTTTTATATCATGAAGATCGAAGAGGCATTTTATATCGGGTACATTACGAAGACCAAAGGGTTGAAAGGAGAGGTACAATTATTTTTTGAATATGACGAACCTGAACTGCTGGAACTGGATGTTGTTTTCGCAGACATCAATGGTAAGATGGTACCTTTCTTTGTTTCTTCCTATAAGCTGCAGACTAACAATACGGGTAATTTTTACTTTGATGACGTGGACCATATTGATAAGGCCCAGCCGTTATTGAGAAAAAAGATTTATCTGCCGCTGGCAAAGATGCCCGACCGATCCGATGATGATTTCAGCTATGAGGACCTTGTTGGTTATCTGGTTATCGATGAAAACCTGGGTGAGCTTGGGGAAATTCTGGAAGTCAATGAATATCCACAACAGTTTGTAGCTACAATGTCTTATAAAAATAAAGAAGTCATGTTTCCCCTGAATGAAGACATGATTGTGGAGATTGATGAGGAAGAAGCTTTGCTCAGGGTACTGCTGCCTGATGGGTTGCTCGACATCTATCTTGAAAATTAATTTTAACTTTGATCCATGCGTTTCGACATTATCTCCGTATTGCCGGACTTATTAGAAAGTCCATTTGCTCATTCCATCCTTCAGCGCGCGCAGAAAAAAGGGATCGCTGAAATTGTGGTTCATAACCTTAGGGACTACGCGACCAACAAGCAGAAGAGTGTGGACGACTACCCTTATGGTGGAGGAAGTGGAATGGTGATGTCTATTGCACCCTTTGCTGCCTGTATCGAAGCTTTAAAGGCAGAACGGGAATATGATGAGGTGATCTTTATGAGCCCGGATGGAGAAACCTTTAACCAGACCATTGCAAATGAACTTTCCGGAAAGGGAAACCTGATGATTTTGTGTGGTCATTATAAGGGCATAGATCAACGTATAAGAGATTTGTTTGTGACGCGGGAGATTTCTATAGGAGACTATGTTTTGTCCGGTGGAGAGCTTCCTGCTGCCGTTCTCGTGGACGCTATTACGAGGTTGATCCCGGGGGTGCTGAATGATGAGACTTCTGCATTATCGGATAGCTTCCAGGGGGAATTGCTCGACGCGCCTGTTTATACTAGGCCGGCCGACTGGAATGGACACAAGGTTCCTGTTGTATTGTTGAGCGGGCACGAGGCTAAAATAAACGAATGGCGTCATGAACAGGCGCTCATCCGCACGCAGCAGCGTCGTCCGGATCTGCTGGAAGACTAATCAGACTATTTAGTTTTGCTGATCAGGCTAATGATCAATTCTTTATCTTTTAGCTGATCCTTCAGTTGCCGGTTTAACTCCTTACAGTCATCGAGGCTCCTGTTTAGCGAAAGATAATTTTCATGAGTTTCTTTATCGTCTGTAACCAGCAAGGGATCTTTTTGAGGTCTTATTTCAGATGCAAAGAAAATTGCCGGAGAGACTTCGAGTATTTCTGCCATGAGTACGATGTCGCTGTATTTGATCGAATGGTTGAGAAGGCTTTTCTTCAGGCCGTCGAATGTTTTTCCCATGGCCTCTGCGAGCCATTTCATTGGTTTTTTCTTTTCCTTCAGTAATTTGTCAACCAGGCTCTTTAAAAGCATAAAATAATAGTGTTTTTTGATGCGAATACGATAATATATTGCTATATTAGCAATATAAATCTCAATTATTTATCATTATTTTGATAAATGTACACATTAAAAATATTTTTCGATGAAATTTTATGGTTTCTAAAGGTTATAAGTATAAAATTGATGAGTATTTAAACGGTCTGACTGTAAAGGAGTACCGTAAGGCTGTGCATCTGATTCCACAGATTTTAGGAGTTTCTTTAAACACCTTCCAAAATTACCGCAATATCCTCATCGGCGATGTCCAGGATATTCCTTATGAGAAAGTGGTTATTCTGGAAAGGCTTTTTGACTATGCTCCTGGCACATTGACCAATCAACAGCCGATAGTAGATAAATTAAAAGATCTTTTTTGACGTTTACTTTAACATGTTCCTTTTCCGGTGTAGGTGAAGTATTCAAATGCTTTACCTATTCGTTTTATCATTTTATTCAACAGAACTTCATTATTGTTTATCAAATAATTTTTTAGTAAATATATTATGATATGTGGGCGCTAATTTATATTATTGCCCCATTGATATTATTTATTAAGAAATAATTTAATGATTAAAACAACGCAATGGTTTTAATCTGAAAATTTTACCAAACTATTCAAAATAATGGAGAAACCGAGAAAATACAAGATTGAAGAGGAGATGAATAAATTGACTTTAAAAAGTTATAAGGCAGCAAGTAAAATCATTCCAAAGTATCTGGACATTGCATTTAATACTTTCCACAACTATCGCAAATTGCCACTTAATGGAAAAGCAGATATTCCATATGCAACAGTTCGGATGCTGGAGGGACTTTTCGGAATGGAAAGCGGTGGTCTTGCAAATTACCCGATCCCGTTGAAAAGTCTGGAGACCCTTATCGAAGAAGAAAAAAACAGCAATAAAAATCAGATGCAGAAACAAGGCTTATAGGCGCTGGTTGAAGGCAATTAGCAAGGGTAAGGATAGATGGGGGCTTCTATTAAGGTGTAGAAATAATAAAGAATGTGGAAAAAAATAAAAATCGCTTTTATTTCTAAAATAAAATTCCTAATATTGCAGTCCGATTTTAAACAAGAAAAAATCGGCTTAATAGCTTAAAATCATGGATTTAGTAAAATTTGTTGAAGAGCAGGTCATCGCAAAAAATGAGTTTCCTGCATTCAAATCAGGAGATACAGTGAGTGTTCACTATAAAATTCGCGAAGGTAATAAAGAACGTATTCAAATTTACCAAGGTGTAGTATTACAACGTAATAGTGTAGGTGCTAATGAAACGTTTACTGTTCGTAAAATGTCAAATGGTGTTGGTGTGGAACGTATATTCCCGATCAACTCGCCAAACATCGCTAAAATAGAGGTTAACAGCCACGGTAAAGTTCGCAGAGCGAAATTATTCTACCTGCGTGAATTAACTGGTAAAGCAGCACGTATTAAATCTAAAAGAGTTTAATCTCTTTCAGTATCACATATTGACCTTCCCGATTTTATCGGGGAGGTTTTTTTGTTTGGTTTTTTTGATGCAGTTTTCATTCAGGAGACTTGAGCTGGGTCACGACCGTAAATAATTTCCCTATTTTATTCATGATCATAGACAGCCAGTTTTTCGAACAGGTATTCTGGGGCAATACCATTCAGCGGTATTGTCTTTTTGCAGGCATTATTCTTTTTGGCATACTCTTTAAACGAATCATTTCCCGCGTACTCAGCCTCCTGCTTTTTAAGCTGTTCAGAAGCTTTTCGGCGGCTATCGGTAATGATACCTTTGTGGCGCTATTGCTGAAGCCGATTGCTTTTTTTATCAGCCTATGCTCCTATTACCTTGCCGTAAACCAATTGAAACATCCACTGGATGTGGTGCTTTTCAATTATACCAGGCAACTGGAGAAGGCAAAAATGCGTGTGGCGGTCGATTTAGGAGATGTCGTTGATAAAGTCTTCCTGTTCCTGATCATTCTTTCGGTATTCTGGATTATTTTGAGAATAATTGACTTTGTCGCCCATGTGCTACGCTACAAGGCTTCAATGACCGAAGACCGGTCTGACGACCAGCTGGTACCTTTTCTGAAGGAGCTGACGAAAACACTGATATGTTTTTTAGGCTTTTTTGTATTGCTCGGATACGTTTTTGAAATCAATGTACTCACACTCATTACTGGGCTCGGGATTGGCGGTATTGCCATTGCCCTTGCAGCAAAAGAAAGTCTGGAGAACCTGATTGGGTCCTTCACCATTTTTCTTGATAAACCCTTTACAGTTGGGGACGTAGTGAAAGTTGACGGAATAGAGGGGACCATCGATAAGGTAGGTTTCCGCAGTACACGATTGATCAGTCCTGACAAGACCATGATTGTCATCCCCAACCGTTCTATGATTGACGGTGTGCTGGAAAATGTCACCCGACGCAATTTCAGAAGGGTCAGCTTTTTTATCGGCATTACTTATGAAACCCCTGCATTGGCCATACAGAATATCGTTTCGGCCATCAATATGTTACTGGATACCCATCCAAAAACACAGGACGGCTTTGCAACGTTCGACAACTTTGGCGATTCGGCACTGAACATTCAGGTTGCCTATCTGGTGGTTGATATGAGTCACGCAGAATATATCCGCGTCAAGGAGTCCCTAAATTATCAGCTGATGCAGATTGTGCAGGACCAAGGATCTGAGTTTGCTTATCCTACACAACGGCTGATCCGGGAAAATACGACCGGCAGTATACCACCTGAAAAACCAGAATAATAATCCTTTCCAGACGCCTAAAAATATGGCGCAAAAAAAGGCCCGCTTTGCAACGGGCCCTTTTTAATATATGGAATAATCTTAGCTAAGCTCACCCAGTACGGTTATCCCGCCTTTTACGACCTGATTTAGTTCTAGGTTAACCTTGGTGCCAATGGGAAGGAAAACATCAACCCTGGAGCCAAATTTGATGAATCCGAATTCTTTACTTTGTTCTACCGCATCACCCTCTTTAACATACCAGACGATGCGTCTCGCCAGGGCACCTGCAATCTGTCTGAATAAGACCGGTGTCCCGTTCTCGTGTTCTACTACCACTGTGGTGCGTTCATTTTCTGTAGATGATTTTGGGTTCCATGCCGCAAGGTATTTTCCCGGGTGGTATTTAAAAAACCGGACAACTCCAGAAATGGGATTTCTGTTGATATGTACATTCACAGGAGACATAAATATTGATACCTGTAACCGTTTATCTTTAAAATATTCACCCTCTTCTGTTTCTTCAATGACAACCACTTTTCCATCCGCAGGACAAATGATCTGGTTGTTATGCATCGTGAAGTTTCTACGTGGGTCTCTAAAGAACTGAAGAACCGTCAGGAACAAAAGGGCTGAAAAAATATAAACCAGCCACCGAAGCCAGGTGATGTCAGCAAATTTATAATCGATAACTGCATTGATGATAAAGATGAAAATTAGTGATATGGCGATGGTAGTATAGCCTTCTTTGTGTATGGTCATTGGTTTTTGGTATATGTTTTTTTGCAAAAATGTGAAAAAAATATAACATTTTAGTCTGTAGCCTTGTAGATGTCCTTTAGATTTCTGCCAAGGCCATTGTAATCCAGTCCGTAGCCAACAACAAATTCGTTAGCGACCTCAAAGCCTACATATTCCAGCTCATCAATAGGGGCCTTCAATGCTGCTGGTTTGAGCAGCAGGGAGCATACTTTCACCGAGGCGGGCTCCTTTATGTAGATTTCTTTCAGGATATGTTCAAGGGTAAAACCGGTATCAACGATGTCTTCCACGAGGATGATGTCCCTTCCCCTGATGTCATCGGACAGGCCCAATATCTCTTTAATTACACCGGTACTTTCTGTATTCTGATAGGAGGCTACGCGGATAAAACCGACCTCACAGGGGATGTCGATTTCTTTCAGCAGGTCGGCCATGAATAGAAAGCTTCCATTCAGCACCCCAATGAATACCGGGCATCGTTTTTCATAGTCTACATTGATTTGTATGGCAATGAGGCGTGTACGCTTTTCAATATTGTCATTTTCAAGCAGAATCTTAAAAGACTTCTCCGCTATTTGAATTGTATTCATATTCGGTTTTTATCGGTGCGTTATGGCTTTTTACCTTGTTCTTCCAGCTGTTTTTTCAGGTCACGTTCTTTCTGACGTTGTTCCTTACGTTCCTGCCTGATTTCTTTCCTGGACTTTTCGACGGTATCAGCCATCGCGGGTTGTCTGGATACCGTGTCTTTTTTTGTGCCGAACAGGCGATCGAAGAGGCTTTTGGACTGATCCTGAGTTTCTATTGCAGGCAGAGGGTCTTCATTATCGAATGCATTGGTGTCAATTGTCGTAGAGTCTGGCAGTAAATATTGTCTGAGTCCTTCGCGGAGCTGGACATTATAGAAGCCATAACCGCTGGTATCGCGAGGTGTAAGTCCGCGGTTGGCCATGATGTTGCCGATGTAGCGGAAATATGGACGCAGGTAGTCTTTCAGGCCACCGTCGCCCCTGAATTTGTATAACGCTATTTTCGGGCGCGGGACAATGTTAGCGAGAAAAATACCTTCTCCGATATTGATATCAGAAGGACGTTTTCCGAAGTAATAACGTGTTGCCTCGCCAATACCATAGACGTTTTGTCCCATTTCAATGATATTGAAATAGACCTCCAGCATTCTATTTTTGCTGATGAGCCGGTTATTTTCAATGAGCCATACGATCAGTATTTCCTCTGCTTTTCTGGCCAGTGTTTTCTGTCTGCTGAGGAATACATTTTTTACCAGTTGCATGGAAATGGTGCTGCCACCGCGAACAAAACGTTTTTCCTTGAAATTTACGGCGATGGATTTTCTTATCGACTCGGAAACAAAGCCCTTATGAGTAAAAAACGAAGGATCTTCAGAAGTAAGGATTGCATTTTTAAAGTTGCTGGATACTTCGGACAGACGGGTGAAGTTCGGGTTGGATGGGCCGATGACGATGTCCCGCATAGGCTTTCCATACTCATACGGCGTATATACAAAGTCCTGATTGATCTTCTGAAGGTTGGTTTTCCCCCACTTCAGGATCTTAAATCCTATAGGTGTAAGCCCGGAGCTAAAGCGGACGCTGTCAGGTTCAGCAGTATCCAGGTAGAAGTTCAGGTCATATTTCACCTGTCCACCTACTTTCAGTCCTTCCAGCGATTCAAAGAGGCCGCCTGGCAACGCGTTCAGCATCTGTTGGGCATCCTGTTCGGGTGCCTGCAGTTTAACCTCGTATATTTTATTTGGGGATAAGGTGTACTTCAGGTAAGGATGAAAACTGGCATTTTTCAGGTATACAGTTGATGCACTATCAAGAGAGACGAAGTTAGTTCCGATCACAATATCAGCATCGATCCTTGCATTGGGTACAGCAATATCGTTTGTTGCGATTCTAGGGTGGTTGACGAGCAAATTAACAACAGACCAGGAGCCTTCAATCCTGAAGTTGCCACCGCTGTAAGCGGCATCTTTCATCTCTGTCCGTACGGTGTCGAAGCTCAACTTTGCATGCAGCTTATGATCCAGGTACGGTAAGGCAACCTTCTTGCCTTCTGCATATAGTCTGACATCGAAATTTTTGTTTCCCGGATTAAGCGTTCCATTGACATGCCAGATGGCTTCAGTATCATTTACCAGAATGGTCGACTGCAATGCACCATCTTCTATAGTGGCGGATGTTGTCAGAAAGCTGAGTTTTGCAGTGTCGTTGTCGTTAATCTTCAGGTGGAAATCTTTCATCGCCATGTTGTCGGGAATCTTATACAAGAGCTGGTTCATCAGGTTATGTGCAAGCTCACTGAGGTCGACTTTAGATTTTTTTTCCGTGCTGTCTTTTTTCTTTCTTTTCAGGAAGAAGTCAAGGTTACTGAGCGAATCTTTGAAGACTACATTCAGGGTTCCCTTATTCAAGTTAACCTCCGACAATTTTACATTGCCAAAAATTAAAGGAAGGAGTTTCACGCCAACAGTAAAATCGTCAATAAGGGCAAGTGTATCGCGTTCTGCGGGAACAACGGATATGTTGCGCATGTGGACTGTGCTCAGGCCGCTGAATCCGGCTTCTCCGATTTTCACTTCCAGGCCATAGCTCTTATCGGCTTTGGCGATGGCTTTTGCCATCATCGATTTGAGCAGGGCCTCTCTTTTGCTGTAAGCCACAGCTCCAAGGATGAAGATCAGGACCAGCAAAACGCCAAACACCCATGAGCCAATTTTTACGTATTTTTTGGGGAAGTTAATTTTCGGAAGATGCATGATTAAAGTAGATAATTAATGCTTAACGTAAAACGTAAATGTTTATTTCGTGTTAAAATTACACTTAAAAAGCCTAAAGTCAATTAATTGTAGCCTTCTTTTGTTAATTTTGGCCAATTATGATTAGTCCAGAACAAGTTCTCTTGGCCTTAAAAAATGTAGAAGATCCTGATCTTAAAAAAGATCTGGTGACGCTGAACATGATTAAGGATCTCAAAATAACAGATAAAAAGGTAAGTTTCACTTTGGAGCTGACCACGCCTGCCTGTCCGATGAAGGACATGCTGAAAAATGCCTGTACCAATGCCATTGTTCATTTGGTAGATCCCGAGGCCGAAGTACACATTGACGTGACCTCCAGGGTCACTAAACCGATGGACATCAGTCAGCTTAAAGACATCAGGAACATTATTCTTGTTTCTTCAGGAAAAGGAGGGGTAGGAAAGTCTACCGTTGCGAGTAACCTGGCTGTATCATTGGCCGCTGACGGAGCGAAGGTGGGGCTGATTGATGCTGACATCTACGGGCCTTCGGTACCTACCATGTTTGACCTGGTAGGAGCCAAACCTAGTGCCAGGGAAACGGAAGGCGGGAAAACATTAATATTGCCGATAGAGAAATACGGCATCAAACTATTGTCGCTGGGCTTTTTTGCTGATCCCGACCAACCAGTGCCATGGCGCGGACCAATGGCTTCCAATGCCATAAAACAGCTTTTTAACGATGCGGACTGGGGTGAACTGGACTACCTTATTGTGGACCTGCCACCGGGTACCGGCGATATACACATTACCATTACCCAAAGTTTCCCGATTGCAGGAGCTGTCATTGTGACCACCCCACAACAGGTGGCGCTTGCAGATACCCGTAAAGGGCTGGCGATGTTCAAGATGCCGTCGATCAATATCCCTGTATTGGGTGTAGTGGAAAATATGGCTTACTTTACGCCTGCAGAACTACCGGAGAATAAATACTATATTTTCGGACAGGATGGCGGTAAGTTACTGGCAAAATCATTTGAGGTACCATTTTTGGGGGAGATTCCTATCGTACAGGGAATTACTGAAGCGGGGGACCGTGGTGCGCCGATCGCACTTGACATACATCACCCGGTGTCTGCAGCGTTTGCATCAATTGCAGGAAGAGTAGCCCAGCAAGTGGCAATTAATAATGCACAATCTGTTAATTGCTAAAAAATTACTATTTTTATACTTTAAAATTACCAAAATGGATTTAACACAACAAGTAGAGCAAGCATTGGAGACCATCAGACCTTACCTGATCGCTGATGGGGGAAATGTGGAAATAGAAGAGATTACGGCGGAGAATGTAGTTAAATTGAAATTATTAGGGAACTGCGGATCCTGCAAGATGAGCTTCATGACCATGAAGGCAGGCATTGAGCAGGCGATCCTGAAGGCTGTACCTCAGATTACATCAGTTGTTGCGGTCAACCTGGCTGAACCTGTTTAGCACGATTTAACACTATTTAACTAGTCGTTGGCGTAATTACCGCTATTTTTGTATATATGAAGTACTCACTGGCCATACTATTATTCTTTATTGCAACTACTGCATTCGCGCAGGAGGTGAAGCAGGATAAGAAACTGATCCAATTTTCCGGTATTATTACGGATGTGGACAGTAATACTGTGGTCCCTTACGTAACGGTGACGAACCTGACCAACAAAAACCAGCTTTATGCCGCGAATTATAAGGGTTATTTTTCCTTTATCGCCCACCCGGGAGACACAATCTTGTACACTGCTGTTGGCTACAGGGATTTGCTCATGCCTATCCCTGCGGTTATTGACGACAGCAAGTATACGGCAATGGTAAAGCTGAAAGCTGACATCATCAACCTGCCAGCCGTTCGGGTGTATCCCTGGGCCACTGTAGAAGAGTTTACACGGGATTTTATGTCAATGAAAATTGCTGATGACGATTACGGGATCGCTTTGAGAAACGTCTCTAAGGCGAGCATCAATGGTATGATCCAGACGCTTCCGCGTGATGCAGGAGAAATTTCAGGTATTAACTTTCGCCTGAATCACGATCGTGCACTCAACAAAAACATGTACCAGACCAATCCGCTGTTAAACCCATTTGCATGGGGTAAGCTAATGCAGTCCATATTTAACGGGGATAAAAGCAGAAGTGAAGGCAACTAAAAAGCTTAGCGCTTTTTATTCGGGAATTTCATCTTGTAATCAACACCCCTTACATTTCCTTTCGAAATGGCGTCCAGTTTGCTCTGGAGCATTCTTTTGCGCAATAAGCTCAGTGTTTCTGTGAAGAGTTTTCCCTGGATGTGGTCGTATTCATGTTGAATGACCCGCGCCAGCATTCCGGTAACTTCCTTTTCATGAAGTTCCCAGTTTTCATCATAATACCTGATGCGGATATTGGGTTTGCGCATCACGTCTTCCCTGATGTCAGGGATGCTCAGGCAACCTTCATTGAAGGCCCACGGTTCTCCATTTTCTTCAAGGATTTCGGCATTGATATATACCCTTTTCACGCCATCTTCATCCTCATCACCGCCTGTATCGATTACAAACAAACGAATCGGCAAGCCAATCTGAGGGGCTGCCAGGCCAACGCCATGCGCATTGTACATGGTCTCAAACATATTGCTGATGAGTTGTTTAAGCTCCGGATAGTCTTGCTCAATTGGGGCACAGACTTTCTTTAAAACCGGATCTCCGTAGGCTACGATAGGTAATTTCATGGTACAAAAGTACAAATATTAGCCTAAAGGATAAAAAGTTAGGCTGTTAAGATTGTTTTCATTCAGCATTTCATTGGAAATATCGGCCATTTCAGACGTGGTGACCTGCTGAATTTTATGAAATACAGTCTCCAGGTTATCGATTTTATCGTAGTCGATCAGGCTCTTGGCCATGGAGATGATCAGTCCAATTCGGTTTTCTTCGCCCAGCGCAATCTGGCCGATCCATTTATTCTTTGCCTTCTGCAGCTGCAACTCCGTCAGCGGATGATCTTTGATCTTTTTAAATTCCTTAAACACAAGGGACATCGCTTTGTCCACTTTCTCTTTGTCTGTACCAAAATACAGTGTGAAAATCCCGCTATCACTGAGCGGACTATATCCGGTTTCTATGGTATAGGCGATGCCGTATTTCTCTCTGATCTGGAGGTTGAGGATAGAACTCATGCCCGTGCCACCCAAAAGATTATTCAGCAGGAGGAAGCCTGTTTTGTAAGGATGGTGTAGTGAATAGGCTTGCATACCTAGCATCGTATGGGCCTGCATAATTGGCTTATTCACTACTAAGTTTTGCAGCGGTGCTTTCCCCGGAGCTTTTCTATCGTTTGAATGCAGGTTTTCGGGAATCTCCCCGTAATATTTATTGCCTATTTTGACCACTTTATTCAGGTGATAATTGCCCAATACGGCAATCACGATCTTGTCCGTATGGTAGTTGTCTGCGATGAACGTCATGATGTCTGCACGCGTGATGGCAGACACGCTTTCTGTGGTACCAAGTATGTTTCTGCCCAAGGGGTGCGCCGAAAATACGATGTCCTCAAAGTCGTCGTAAATGGCTTCTTCAGGTTGATCCAGATACGAAGCGATCTCGTCGAGGACCACACTCTTTTCCTTCTCCATTTCATCTTCCGGGAAGGTAGAGTGAAAAACGATGTCGTTGAACAACTCCAGGGTACGATCCAGGTAGGGATTTAGAAAAGAGGCATGGATGCAGGTATACTCCTTGGTCGTATAGGCATTCAGGTCTGCACCAACACTTTCCAGCCTGTTGAGGATCTGGTTGGTTGTTCTCTTTTCTGTTCTCTTGAAAATCAGGTGCTCTATAAAGTGTGCAAGTCCAGTTTGTTGGGCTGTTTCGTCCCTAGATCCGCTATTAATGATGATGCAGGCATGAGAAATTGCCGATGCTGCCGGGACATGAAGTAATCTGATGCCGTTCGGCAGCGTATGAACATTGTATTCCATTGATCTGCAAAGATACAGACTATTACCCGAAATAGATATTGATTACTAGAAATCTCCGCTGGCGCCGCCGCCGCCAAAGGTCCCCCCGCCAAGCCTGCCCTGGGCTGGAAGGTCGGGCGCAGACATCGTCTCCGCAACAATCAGGGATTCGACTTGGATGTTGTCGATCATACTGCCATCAGATAGTTCTGCAGAGGTAAAGCCATGTTTCGGTGTTTTCAGGTAGCTGATAACGCCGTAGGCAAAAGCCAATAATCCGGCTCCGACAATCGACAGCAACGCCTCTGCAGACATCAGATGGTAGTAATTCCGGAGGGTAAATGCAGCAACTGCAACAAGGATCATCCCGGAGCGCAACAAAAGTTGGTCTTTTCTTTTGATGCCCCATGAGATGTAGGCGATCGGGACTATAAAGGTCCAGGCCCAGAAAAACCAGTACAGGGGAATCTGGCTGTCGGGAGTTAGTCGCTCCTCTACCAGTTCCGTACCGATTTCGCGTACCACGAAATAATTTCCGGCAGCATAACATACCAATAGCGCTACCAGAGAAACCACCTGAAGGCAATTTTTATAATATACAAAAGCCGGATGCTGCCGCATCCGGTCGGCAGCAAGGTATAAAACGGCAGTCAATATTATGATGAGAAAAGGCATGGTCTGCAAAGAATAGAAGCCGATGCGTTGCCATCCGAAGAAAACCAGAAAAACCAGCGCCAGTGTTGAGATAACAGCCATCAGGACATCCGCAAAACGTAATGTATAGTATGTTGCCAGGAGGAAGACGAAACCTGACACAGCTAGGTCGCCATAAGCATTGAGTATGGAATCTGAAGACCAGAGCATACCAGTGAGGATCAGTCCCCCGGAGGTCCATATCAATGCGTCATCTACTCCCGAACGGAAATGTTTTTTCTCCCTCACCATGAATTCAAGGGCAACATAAGCGATGATGCCGAGAAAAAAAAGATAAGCAGGTGACTCCAGCATCCTGGAATTCATCATGATGAGGCTGATCAGGCCACCTGAAAAAGCCGCGATCACGAGGGTAAGGAGAAAAAGGCCAATCCTGATGAAGAGGTTCGGCGTATAGAATCCAACGGGATACCTCAGTTTCACCTGCTCGAATTCATCCCGGGTAACCTCACCGAGGTTAAGCGCCCGTTCCACCTGTTCCTGGATATTTTCGTTGACCAGCCAATCTTTATTGAAAATGATCATGATGTTTTTACTTTTTTGTTGAGGTATTTCAATATCCTGATCATGCCAATTGCCGAGCAGATAAAGTAGATGAAACACAAGTAGAAAGATGCAATATTATCATTCAGTAGCATCACGCGGATCAGCAATGCTGACACTGAGATATAGGCATAGAGGGTTACCAGCAGCAAGAAATAAAAAGACCTGTGTTTCATGGCATCTGTATAGGCGTAATAGCCTGCCAAAAAGGTGATAAATAGCCAGAGTACAGATCCGGGTCTATCATAATTGTAGAAATAACCTGCGAGGATAGAAATGAAGCTCAGGTGTGTGGCGAAGTGCATATAGGTAAACCAGAAGTGCGGTTTGAATAGGCACCTGTCACTAAGAAAAGCAATAGCCATCAGAAAAAAGCCGAGGAATAAGCCTGTCAGGATCAGGTTGTCGTTGCCCCAAGCTGTATAGAGCAGGGATGTGGGGCTAATGGAAAGTCCTAGCCAGACACCCAGGTTGGTAATGGCCATGCTGAGGATCCCAAGGTGGTCGAAGGCATAAGCTACATAAAAAAGCACGACCATGGGAATAAATGTGGCCAGGCCATAGGCAGTGCCGAAGATGGTATATTGAAACTGAAGGTAGCCGAGAAAGCTTAAAAAGCTGAGACAGGCCAGGAGCAGGATATAGTCAAACCAGGCGTTTGAAACGGTCACCCGGGTTTTGCTGAAAGGCTTTTTGTGTTTGAAGCAATAAAAAAAGCAGCTCCCACTGATGGCGGCGATGGCAGCAATGATGACCTGGTGGCCGATCGTATCTATGTTTTTATAGATGAGGATACCCAAACCGGTGCTGAGCAGCATGACGCCCAGATAAAGTAATGTTTTCAGTTCCCAATGGAGGGAAAATAAGGGGTTCTGTCGTTTGCTGCGGATGCGCTCCAGCGATTCCTTGCTGATGCATCCTTCTTCAAACAGTTTTTCATAAAGATCAGTATTCATGATCAAAAGGGTTAATTCACAGGAGGATCAAGTATAAGAAATTATTTCATCTGATTTTCTTATTTAGGAGATAAACTGTCAATTTGACAAGATGCCGTGTTTGGAATAGGCATTGATAGTGTCGCTATGTACTTAAAAATGAGTTAACATATGAGCATAGAAGAAAAAGGAACCATTTCCATTCACACGGAGAACATTTTCCCGATCATCAAAAAATTCCTGTATTCAGACAATGAGATTTTCCTTCGTGAGCTGGTGTCAAATGCCGTTGATGCGGTACAAAAAATAAAACGCCTTGCCGCATTGGGCCAGTATAACGGTGAACTAGGTGATCTCCTGGTAGAAGTAGCCCTTGACGAAGAAAATAAAACCATCACCATTTCCGATAATGGGCTGGGTATGACTGCAGAAGAAATAAAAAAATATATCAATCAGGTGGCTTTCTCGGGTGCCAGCGAATTTGTAGAGAAGTTTAAGGATGCAAAAGATGCAAATGAGATCATCGGTAAATTCGGCCTTGGCTTCTACTCTGCTTTCATGGTGTCTGATCTCGTGGAAATCCAAACCCTGTCTTATCAGGATGGAGCTGAGGCTGCAAGGTGGGTATGTGACGGAAGTACTGAGTTTGAAATTACTCCTGGAAACAGAAGCAGCAGAGGAACAACTATTATTCTTCATGTGAATGCTGAATCAGAGGAATTCCTGAGTAAAAATAAGCTTGAGGAGATCCTGGACAAATATGGCAAATTCCTTCCTGTACCGATTAAATTCGGCACGAAAACGGAACAGGTGCCGGATGGGGAAGATGAAGAAGGAAAACCAAAAACCACTGCTGTAGAAGTCGACAACATCATCAATACCACAAACCCAATCTGGACAAAGGCACCTGCAGATTTGTCAGACGAAGATTATTTGTCGTTCTACAAACAGCTCTATCCGTTTTCGGAGGACCCTTTGTTCTGGATCCACCTGAACGTAGATTATCCATTTAACCTGACGGGTGTATTGTACTTCCCGAAAGTGAAGAACGATTTTGATATGCAGCGCAACAAAATCAAATTGTTTTCCAGACAAGTATTCATTACCGATGAGGTGAAGGACATTGTTCCAGAATTCCTGATGTTGCTGCATGGTGTAATCGACTCACCGGATATTCCACTGAATGTTTCCAGAAGTTTCCTTCAGGCAGATAGCAACGTAAAGAAAATCAACAGTTACATTACCAAAAAGGTAGCGGACAAACTTCAGGAACTTTTCAATAAGGACCGCAAGTCTTATGAAGAAAAATGGGGCGATATTGGTTTGTTTGTGAAATACGGCTTGGTGAGTGAAGATAAGTTCTATGATAAAGCCAAAGACTTTGTCTTGCTGACCAATACTAAAAAAGAAAACTTTACCCTGGAAGAATATAAAGATAAGGTAAAGGACTTTCAAACCGACAAAAATGGGCAGGTAGTGTATTTGTATGCCACTGATCCCGCGAAACAGGATAGCTTCATCCAGTCGGCAAATAAAAAAAACTACGATGTGCTGTTGATGAACTCACCGATTGACAATCACTTCATCAATCATATGGAGAGCAAGCTGGAGAAGACGCAGTTGAAACGTGTGGATTCTGCAGTTGCAGATAAGCTGATTGAAAAAGATGAGGCGATTGAGTCTGTGCTTACAGAAGAGCAAAGCAAAAAGGTAACTGAGATCTTTGAGAAAGCAATAACCAAAGCGGGAATGCACGTGGAGGTAGTCGGTTTAAATCCGGAAGAGCTCCCGGTAACGGTTACTATGGACGAGTTTATGCGCCGGATGAAAGATATGGCGCAGATGGGTGGTGGCATGGGCTTTTATGGCAATATGCCGGACAACTATAAGGTGGCCATCAATGGGAACCATAAGCTGATTGGAAAGATCCTGGCCAGCTCAAATGAAGAAGAGCAAGGAACTTTAGCCAAACAGGCAGTTGACCTGGCGCTTCTTGCACAGGGGATGCTGACCGGCGCGGAGCTGACTGCTTTTGTCAGCAGAAGTGTTGATCTGATTTAAATAACAACAATTGAATTCAAAAAAGCTCCCTGCATCTGATGCAGGGAGCTTTTTTGTTTTATTATCGTATTGATATAAAAAAAGATTAACCCGCTGTAGCGTTTCAAAAGGTCTTCCCGTTTTAAAAGAAAAAGAGTTGATGGCCGTTGACTAAGTAACTTTATTAAACTAAATAATCAATCGATGAAAATGTCAAACAATTTCAAAAATATATCTAAAGCATTTGTTGGGGTGCTTACTTTATCTGCTGTATTGGTAGCTTGTTCAAAAGACACCACTGAGCCGATTCAGCTGGCAGGATTAAATGTGATCAATGCGAGTGCTGAGGCTACTAAATATGACTTTATTGTAGACAACACCAAGGCTAATGAGAAGGACTTTCAGTACAATAGTCAGCTTGGCTATCTTAACCTGTATCCTGGATTGAGAAGAATCGGTATTGTTGAAAAAGGAAAAACAGCTTTCCTGCTGAGTAAACAGGAAACATTCTCGCCAGGCGTGGCTTACTCTGTATTCATTGCAGATACACTAAGCAAAAGGACTTTCGTTAAAGTGGAGGATGACCTTACGGCACCAACGGGAGAAAAAGCTAAAATTCGTTTTGTGAATTTGAGCCCTGATGCACCTGCGCTGAGCCTGGGCATCAATGGAGCTGCAACAGACCTGTTTACTGGAAAAGCATATAAAGAGTCAACTGCATTTGTTGAAGTAGAACCTGGAGCAAGCATTAATTTCGAAGTGAAAAATGCGGCAAAAACTGTTGTGGCTACTTTGCCTGCGACTAAAATTGAAAAGGGCCTGATCTATACCATTTGGGCAAAAGGATTTAATGGTACTGTTGCTGCAGACAGTCTAAAAATGGCAGCGAAAATATACACACACAAATAAAAACACTGATTAACTATCTAAATCTGGCTGGCCCTGCGCATGGGGCTGGCTTTTTTTTAAATCAGGCATAATTGCTAAATTTACAATTCTATTGATAACCAATAAATTATAAGTAGATCCGAATGAGAATTGGGATCGTCTTTTGCGATATCAGGTATATGATCAACTTACAAAATCCTTAATGGTGTTAACAAAGAATGCTCAGGTTTAAGGAGGTTTTAGCAGGATGTTTGAAAAACGACAACAAGAGTAAGGAAGTGGTCTATAAATCATTTTATGGCTATCTAATGGGCGTAGTTTTTCGTTACGTTAGCGATAGGAATGATGCTGAGGAGTTGGTTAACGACAGTTTCATTAAGATTTTTAAAAATCTTTCTCAGTTTGCGCATCCGCGGGATGAAGACGCACTGACCAAAGCCTTTAAAGGATGGATCGCAAAGATCTCGTCCCGTACCGCCATTGACTTTATCCGGAGCCGGAGAGCCCTGGTTTATATGGATGATTTTACTGAAGCGGAGCAACCAATTACGGAGTGGAATGCCTTGACGAAATTAAATGTTCAGGACATCCTTCGCTTGTTGAATGGATTGCCTGAGTTGCACCGGCTGGTATTCAACTTATATGAAATTGAGGGGTATGCGCATGATGAGATTGCAAAATTGCTCAGCATTCCCGAGAGCTCGAGCAGGGTCTATTTAACCAGGGCAAAACAAAAATTAAGGGTGCTGTATTCGAATACCTCAGTTGGAACTTATGGAACAGAATTAATCTAGAGGGGATGAAAAAGAGGAACGAAAAGGGCATTAAACCTATTGAAAATATGAAGTCGCCAGAAGACGAATTTATAGCGCATATCAGTGCGCAGCTTCATGCACACGAAGAACAATATCTTGCTGGAGCATGGGAGCGGTTTAATCAGAAGGATGAGGAGCGTCGTGTGCTGCCTTTATGGCTGAGGTATGTGACGGGGGCTGCGGCGGTGTTATTCGTGGGATTTGGTGTTGCACTATACAGTTACATGAAAACGGAGCACCCGGTATCGGTGGTCAACAATAGCAACAATCCTGCATATCCTAAGGTTGAATTAGCACCTCAGCCTCCGCGGGAGTCTTCAGGAAAATTTGGTACACCGCCTGCGCCGGAAACTAATCCTATGGCATCAAGCACTGTTGAAATGGCTAAACCCAATGATGCCGCAATTCTATCAGCGTCAGCTCATCACAGAACCACATCATCAGAAAGCATTGTTGGGCTGCCGGAAAAGGCTGCCGGAATAGAAGGAGCTAAAAATCAGCTGGCTGCCAATGTGAATCAGCCGCTGGCTGTCAGCGCGAAGTTTCCTGTGCAAAAAACAGACATAGAGTTGGACTTACCATTGGAGATGAAAGGTAAGAACACCACATCCCCTGCATCGGCTACTCAGAAGAAGGATCCCGTCAAACAAAGTTTTGAAGAGTTCCTGAAAGCAGAAAGCATTAAACCGCAGCCCATGATGGCCAAAACGACAAAGCAGCAGGATAAATGGGAGGTTGGTGTGATGGTGGCCCCTTCATTCGGGAATGCCAAAAAGATCAATATGGGGTATGGCCTGAGTATGGCTTATGCACTTTCCGACAAGGTTTCTATCAGTTCAGGACTTGCTTACAATGAGATGGGAGCGTCGAAAGAGAACATCGGCAATGGCGGCGCATCAGATGCCCCCGTTATGACTTCTCTGGCCAGCAGCACGAGATCATTGCAATCCGTTGATGCCCGTTTAACAGGAATTGACATCCCTTTGGAGATCCGATACCGGTTTAATAAAAAGCTTTATGCCAATGCCGGTCTATCTGCATTTGCGGTGCTCAACCAGCGTCAGCAGAATAATTTCATTGAGAACAACGTGGAAACGGTGCCATCCGACTTCACCGGAGGGAATACTGCAACTTTTCGTACGATGGTGGTCAGCCGCAGAGTATCAGAAACGGTACCGAAGGATGAGGTCAAGGAAGATCAGTATCTTGGATTTTACAATTTCTCTTTTGGCTATCAGCAGAAGGTATTCGGTGGCAAATCGTTTGCTGTTGAACCTTTTGTTAAGCTGCCCATCAAACAGTTCACACGTGAAAATTTATACCTGATCGGGACCGGACTAAAGTTGAAGTTTGATTTTTAGATCTTCGATAATCTGAAGCTATAGCGTTGATAATGAAAAAATTATTCTATAATCTTGTTTTTGCGAAGCGCTTTAATCAGCGCTTTATTTTTTTATAATAAAACGTAACAATAGGACGGGGCGATGATTGCATTTTTAGTTTAAATCCTGGAAGAGGATAGCTGGTTCATCATATTAATCTGCAGATGTATCCTTTATTTTTAGGTTCAAAATGGTGGTTCTAATGCTGTTTTCGGAAATTGTAAGCAGCTATAATCCATTTGTTTAGGACAACGATTCTTTTGCGTTAAGCCACTTTATTTTATTGTGGAGCAAAATTTATTTTTTAGCTTTGCTGTGCGGTAAATTTTTTTACCAAAAAAATCCCTATTCCTGAATGAATGATGGACTTCTACTTCGTCTCTATGAAGTGAAAACGATCTGTTTTTACCTTATTGGAAAACCTGTGGCTTTTTTTTCGGTAATCAGAGCGCATCCCTATTTTTCCAGCAGTACTTCCTTTTTTAAACATGACGCGAATATCCCTTAATAGCATCCTTGGTGTTTTATTATTTTTTCTATTTTCATCTGCTCTCAACAGTAAAGCACAGACCCGATATTATGTTAATGCCGCTGCAACAGGTACCGGCACAGGTTTAACCTGGGAGAATGCCTTTCCTACGCTCCCGGCAGCGATTACTAAATCGGTGAGCGGTAATGAGATCTGGGTAGCTAAAGGAACTTATTATACCCTGACAACAACGCCTACAGCTGCAGCTACATTTACACTTAAAACAGGTGTGAAAATTTACGGAGGATTCGCGGGCAATGAGACCTTACTCAGCCAGCGTATGGTTGCTGCAAATGGACTTTATACCGTTAATGAAACAATTTTAGACGGACAGGGAACCAATAACCACGTGGTGACATCTGGGAATAATAATACTACGCTGTTAGACGGGTTTACCATCGCCAGGGGCGCAACGGCTGCCTCAACATCAATTTCAGGTCCTTATATTGGCGCAGGTATCTATGTGACCAGCGGCGCTGCGGTTTTTCAAAACCTTTGGATTAAAGAAAATAATGCTGCTGCAGCAGGAGGTGCAATTTATAATGCGGGACCATCTGCTACTTTCAAAAACCTGCTGATCGAAAATAACAACCTTCAGCGTTTGGGTGTGGGAGCGGGAATTTATAATGCTGCAGCATCAGCTACATTTGAGAAGATTACCTTCAGGAATAATGCAGGAGCAGTAAATGGAGGAGGGTTCTACAACAGTACTGTAAGCAATGTGGTTTTGACGGATCTGAGCTTTGAAAACCATAGTGTGACCACGAATGGAGCTGCAGTATTCAATGCCGGTGCAGGGTTCATCATCAACAGGGCGACATTTATTGGTAATGTTGCCGGACAAAGAGGGGGAGGTATTTACAGCTCTGGGGCTAGCTTCGTGCTCCAGAATTCCGTCTTTAGTCAGAATTCCGTTACAGGAACCGGTACAGCTCACCTCGGCGCTGCAGTAAATATTGCTGGCGGTCCGGCAAACATTTACAATTGTACTTTCAGCAACAATACGATTGCTTATGGTATTGATAATGACAACACCTATGGCGCGGGTCTTTATACTTCCGTAACAAATACAAATATTTACAATAGTATTTTCTGGGGAAATAAAAGAGGGGCTGGGGTTTCCGACCAGCTGAATATTACGCCAAAATACGGTTTGTATAACAATCTGATTCAGGATGGGTTCCTGGGGTCTGAGAGCACCATTATTGGAGATCCTGAATTTGAAAATGCATCAACCAATGATCTGCGACTGAAAAACGGATCTATTGCTATTAATGCGGGAAACAATGCGCAGGTGGCGACTACCACTGATGTGGCTGGAAATACCAGGGTCGTGAATGGACTGGTCGATCTTGGTGCCTATGAACACCTTACCGGTGCTTCCGCCTCCATCATCCTCCAGCCATCCGCAATTGGCAACGTCGCGCGTGGGACTGCTTATCAGCTGCAATTGACGACATCAGGTTCAGGAGTTGCTACCTATCAGCTTAGTTACGGAACATTACCTCCGGGAGTAAAACTGAATACGCAAACAGGAGTACTGAGTGGCATTCCGATGATTACTGGAGAATATACTTTCGTGATAAGGGTAATTCAGGCTGGACAGACTACGAGCAGACAATACACCATGAATGTCAATACAGCTCCGGCAAGACTCCATGTATGGGCGTCAGCTACAGCAGGAACCAATAGCGGCGCAAACTGGACTGACGCATACCTTAGGTTACAGTCGGCAATAGACCTGGCAAAAAGCGGTGACGAGATCTGGGTAGCCAGAGGCACCTATTCGCCCGTTCAGCATATTGACTCTACTTTCAACATGGTATCTGGAGTGAAAATTTACGGAGGCTTTGCGGGTACAGAAACACAGCTAAGCCAGCGTGTATCAGATGCAAAAGGGAAATATACCGCCAATGAATCTATCCTTAGCGGGAACTATGTGAACGTGCATGTCGTGAACAGCATTCTAGCATTGACGCCAGAATCTACGCTGGATGGTTTTACCATTACTGCGGGTGCTGCAACATCCGGCAGCGGGGTGAAAGCTTATGGTGCGGGTATTTACATCAGTAACCTGGCCACCAACGGAACCTACAATAACCTGATCATTAAGAACAATACTGCAAATGTATACGGTGCCGGGATGTACAGCAATTCGGGAGGGATCAGGCTGAACAATGTTTCTTTTGAGGGCAATGTGGTCACCACAACCAACCGATATGGTGGAGGTCTTTATAACAGCGGCACCGGTCTGGAGCTGAATGATGTTTTGTTTAAAGGAAACCAGGCTGTAAACGGAGGCGGTATGTGGAATAACGCAGCGAGCGTGGTGCTCAACAAAGTCGTTTTCGAAGAGAATACTGCCACTAGTGGCGGAGGTCTTTTCACATCTGGGAATATCACCTTAAATCGCGTCTCTTTTGTCAGGAATAGTGCCCTAGGAAATGGAGGCGGATTGTACGGTACGGGTACCATCGCGGTTAATAATAGTGTCTTTAGTACAAACAGCATTGCCGCCGCGACTGCTGCTACAGCCATATATGGAGGAGGGATGTATTTTAACGGTTCGGGATCGGTAACCAACAGTACGTTCAGTAACAATACCATTAGCTATGTGTTAGCGGGGACGACTACCGTGGGAGCGGGTTTATATGCTGCACCTGCTGCATTCGGCATATACAACAACATTCTATGGGGAAATAGACGAGGCAATGATGTACCGGATCAGATTGGAGGTACCACCACTACTATTGCCAATAACCTCATTCAGGATGATTACGGTATTGGTTCAAATACCATCATTGGTAACCCGGAATTTGAGAATGCCCTAACGCATGACCTGCGGCTGAAAAATGGCTCTGTTGCCATTAACGCAGGTAGCAATACTTATGTATCTACAGCAAATGACTTTGCCGGCAATGCCAGGATCATCAATACAACCGTCGATCTTGGTGCTTATGAAAATGTCAACGCCAATGCCGGGTCTTTGTCTATACTGCCTGCCACCTTAACGCTGGCAAGAAGGGGAACAAGTTACCTTCAGCAGTTGAGCACTTCGACGGGAGCAGGTGCGATCACCTGGGAGCATACCTTTGGCACATTGCCACTGGGGATAATTTTCAATAGACAAACCGGAGCACTTAGCGGAGTGCCGATGCAGGCAGGCACTTATACCTTTGTCATCAAGGCCACCCAAAATGGTGCGATGGCTACCAGGCAATATACGCTGCAGGTAAATGAAGGTGCTGCTCGATGGCATGTGAAGGCCAATGCTACGGGTGCCAATAATGGTGCCGACTGGCTGAATGGATTGACCAGATTGCAGTCGGCCCTGGGCATGGCTAAGGATGGAGATGAAATCTGGGTAGCCAAAGGAATATACAGTCCTGTACAGCATGTCGATTCTACTTTCAACATGATTTCCGGGGTGAAGCTGTATGGTGGCTTTGCCGGAACAGAAACACTCTTAAGTCAGCGGGTGGCAGATTCTAACGGAAAATTCACCTTGAATAATACTGAGCTGAATGGTACCGGATACAACAGGCACGTGGTGTCCAGTACCACTGCAATGTCGGTAGAGACCGCAATAGATGGTTTTACCATTTCAGGAGGATACATTCCCTCAACTTCACCAAGCATATACGGAGCCGGCATTTACAGCCTTGTCGCAGCCGTTAATGGAAACTATAGAAATCTGATTGTAAAGAACAATGCGGCTAGTGTGGCCGGTGGCGGGATGTACAATACTGCAGTAGCGATCAAACTGGACAACGTCCTTTTTGAAGGGAATGTGTTGAGTGGTTCTGCCAGACAAGGAGCGGGTTTTTATAATTGGGGGGCGAATGCACAACTGAACAACGTGACCTTCCGCGGCCACCAGGCGATTCAGGGTGCCGGATTCTATAATTTAAGTGCCAATGTTACGGTCAGCAATGCCGTATTTGAGAACAACAGTGTGACAGGTTTTGGTGGAGGTCTTTTCAACTCAGGTACGAACTTCATCCTGAATAATGCCGTCTTTGAAAATAATGAAGCCACACAGTATGGTGGAGGTTTCGTGAATACAAGTACGGCTACCCTCAGTGAGGTCACGTTCCGTTCCAACCGGGCTACGCAATACGGTGCTGGTATTTCAAGCACAGGAACATTAAATCTGGATCGCGGGTTATTTATTAATAATATCGCTGTGCAGCATGGAGGTGGTATCTATATGAATGGTACCGGTAACTTCAGCAACATTGCTTTGAGCAGAAACGCCGTAACGTCAACAGCGGCTTATTATGGCGGAGGTATATATGTTGCCGGTGGTACTGTTAATATCTATAATGCTACCCTTAGCCGAAATAGTGTCGCGAGAACAGCAGCGAATAGTGGTGGTGGATTGTTTCGGGCTGCGGGAACCGTAAATGTGATCAACAGTATCTTCTGGGGAAATACCCGGGGTACAGGTGAGTCTGATCAGCTCAACACATTGGTGACTTCTGTTGCCAACAGTACCGTTGAAGATGGTTTCGCAACAGGATCGGCAATTCTCGTGGGCGACCCATTGTTTACAGATGCGGCGAACGATGACCTGACCTTAAAAACAGGGTCATTGGCAATTGATAAAGGTAACAACGGCGGGGTCGGTACCAGCAAGGACCTGGATGGAAACCCAAGGATTTACAACAGTATTGTCGATCACGGGGCTTATGAAAACCAGGGAGGAGCATCGCTAAAAATTACTCCTTTGACACTGGGCACGATCACAAGAGGGGCCGAGCTTGACATCCAGATGGTGGCTGCCGGAGGAACCGCTCCCTATACCTGGAGCATCCTTTCAGGAGAATTGCCTATGGGATTGACCATGACATCAGCAGGCCGCATACAGGGACGGGTGATGAAAAGCACCGCCGGCGGAGATACCTTCGTGATTGCCGTGGGTGATGGCACACTCATTGGCAGTAAACAATATACCATTGAAGCCCTCTCAGGACCTGTCCGTTTTTACGTCAAAAAAGATGCGACAGGAAAAGGAACGGGGATCACCTGGGCAGATGCATTTACCGACCTGCAGTCAGCATTGACCTACGTCGTTGCTGGAGATGAGGTCTGGGTAGCCAAAGGAACCTATTCAACCGGTACAGAACTCACGAGTACCTTCACGATGAAATCGGGTGTCAAATGGTACGGAGGTTTTGCAGGAACAGAAACAGAGCTTAGCGCACGTGTGGCAGATGCCAATAACTTATATACTGCCAACGAAACCATACTTACCGGAAACAACAAAAGCTACCATGTCGTAACCAACCTGGAGCAATCCACCAATGGAACCGTCATAGACGGCTTCAGCATTACAGGGGGAAGAACAGCAACGGGATCAACAGCCGTCACGAACAGTGCCGGAGGTATCTATAATGCTGCCGGTGAGGCGATCTTCAGAAACCTATGGGTCAGGAACAACAATGCCTATACCCATGGTGCGGGGATCTACAATCTTGGGCCTGCAACCTTTGATAACATCCGTATTGAGAAAAATATTGTTGTCGGTGGACAAGCCTACGGTGGTGGTCTTTATAACCGCAATGCTTTTGTCATCCTGCGCAATCTTACCTTTATAGAAAATGAAGCCGTTTATGGTGGGGGTATGTTCAATACCATTTCGGATGTCACGGCAGAAAACCTCAACTTTATCCGCAATAAAGCCAGCACATCAGGGGCAGGTGTGTATCACAATACCGGAATGCTGACCCTTAAAAGAGGCACGTTCGACGGAAATGCAGTAGTTGGTACCGGTGGGGGATTGTCAACCACTACCGGCCTGACTGCTGAAGACCTCATCTTTAAGAACAATACAGCGACTGTAACAGGGGGAGGTGTGATGGGGTCAGGGCCCCTCACCTTGAACAGGGTGTCCTTCATTAACAATACTTCCGGACAGTTTGGTGCCGGCCTTTACAATAACGGTGCGTCCAGGATTGACAATGCGATGTTCAGCAGGAACAAAGTCACGACAAACAACACTTCAGGTTATGGAGCAGGGATGTATAATAACGGCGGGGCCTCAGTGCTCAGCAACACCACCTTCAGCAACAATACCACCGTCATCACTTCTGCCGTGAACTCAGGGGCAGGTTTTTATATCCGCGCAGGATCAGCAGCGATCTATAACAGTATTTTCTGGGGCAACAAGAAAGGAGCCGGAGTATCAGATCAGATTGGCGGTACGGTTACCATTGCCAACAGCATCGTCGAAAATGGTCATACCGGGGGTACCAATATTTCTATTGGGAACCCATTGTTTACGGATGCGGCTACCGACAATCTGAAGATCAAGGGTGGATCCGCAGCCATCGATGTGGGAGACAATGCCGCGAGTGGAACAGCACTGGATCTTGCAAGCCTGCCAAGGGTAGTGAATGGAACTGTCGATCTGGGAGCTTATGAGAATCAGGGAGGAGAGAGCCTCAGCATCCTGCCAGCCACAATACCGGGAGCGGTTCGCGGAACAAATGTCAATGTACAGCTTACTGCAACCGGAGGCGGAACCTCCCTCAGCTGGAGCATCTCTTCGGGAAGCTTGCCGGCAGGACTTAGTCTGAGTGCTGGTGGTCTCCTCTCAGGAAGGGTGATGTACGTTGGAAATTACACCTTTGTAGTTTCTGTAACCGATGGAGAGTTTGCCGGAACAAAACAGTTTAACATAGTCGTCACCGCAGGAGCAACCAACATCTACGTGAGTGAGGGAGCAACAACGGGACGTAAAGACGGCAGCAGCTGGCCAAATGCCTTCATCGACCTGCAGCTGGCACTTGCGCAGGCAACTGCTGGTGACCAGATCTGGGTAGCCAAAGGAAATTACAGTCCGGGGCTGCTTGCAACGTCTACCTTCTCGATGAAGGAAAATGTAAAGATCTATGGTGGTTTTGCCGGCACAGAAGAAACACTGGCCGCAAGGGATACCAGTTTAGTGCACAACACCAATAAAAGTATCCTTGATGGAAGCCAGGGTGTTGCCAGTTACCACGTGGTGTCCAGCACCAGTGCTGTTACTTCGGAAACCATATTGGATGGTTTTACCATCTCTGGAGGACGCACGCTGACCACCACCAGTACAAATAATCCGAACGTAGGTGAGTTAAGTCCCAATTATTATGGTGCAGGTATTTATACCAGCCTTGGAAGACCCATCTTCAATAACCTCATCATTACCGGAAATATCGCCCTTTATGGAGGAGGAGCCTTTGTGCTCTCTGGTGTAGCGACATTTAGCAACACGAAATTTATCACCAACGGCACCATTGGTAACCTTGGCCGAGGTGCAGGGATCTACAACCATACCGGTGGCATCACGGTTGACCGCGTAGTATTTGATGGAAATGCCATTGCCGCAGGGTCCAATACTTATGGAGGCGCCATCTTTAACAGTGGTACAGCAACGATCAGCAATTCCAGCTTTAAAGATAACATTACAGCCGGTACAGGTTACGCCTACGGAGGTGCGATGTACACCAGTTCGGGTGCAGTGGTTAAAGTTTCAAATACTACTTTTAGCGGCAACCAGGCACTCAATGGAGGAGCTGTTTACAGCAATGCCGGTGCACCTGAATTTACCGATGTCACTTTTAGATCCAATAAGTCGAGGGCGATTGGTGGTGCGATGATCGCAGCCGGGTCACCGGTCTTTGAGCGTGTTTATTTCATCGACAATGAGTCTGTGCAGCATGGCGGAGCCCTGCAAACTACGGGAGCTGCAAAGCTGAACAATGTCGTTTTCAGCCGCAACCGGATCGTTTCAGTTGCAACGGCCGCCGCCTATGGTGGCGCCATGTACGCAGGGACAACAGCAACATTGACAAATGTGACCTTCAGCAACAACAGCATTTCACGAACTGCTGCAGGCGGTGGAGCCTTATATCGTGCTGGCGGAACAGTGAACATCAGCAATAGCATCTTCTGGGGCAACACCCGTGCAGAAGGGGTGGCAGATCAGATCCAGGGTGCAGTGACGATCGACAGAAGTATTGTGCAGAATGGCATTGCGGCGGGAACGAACATCGCCATTGGTAACCCGCTGTTTGAAGACGCCACGATAGATAACCTCCGTTTAAAAGGCGGTTCTCCGGCGATTGATATGGGCGATAATGCCCGTGTTACCGGAGCAACGGATGTAGATGGCAAACCCCGGATTTTTAACGACATTGTTGATATGGGTGCCTTTGAAAATCAAGGTACCGCCAGCCTGGTGATCAGTCCGTCAAGTATTCAGTCATACGGCCGCGGGGCGCAGATCGACATCCCTTTCACAGTCGCTGCCGGCGGAAGCAACCTCGTCTGGAGCATTACTTCAGGACTGCTGCCTTCGGGCCTCGGCCTTGATGCTTCAGGAGTGCTAAAGGGTAAGCCAATGGAAAGCGGAACATTTACATTCGTCGTCGGTGTTACCGATGGCGAGCTGATCGGTAGAAAACAATATACACTGGTCATCAGCCCTGCAGCTGCTCAGTTTTTTGTCAATGTTGCCGCTACGGGAAGAAATGACGGCAGCAGCTGGGAGCATGGATATACCGACCTGAAAGTGGCCATCAGCAAGGCCATTGCTGGCGATCAGATCTGGGTGGCAAAAGGAAGTTATAGTCCGGGAGAACTGGCGACGAGCTGGTTCACGATGAAAGAGGGCCTAAAGGTTTACGGAGGATTTGCAGGAACAGAAACGACACTTAATGGCAGGGACATGCAGCTCATGCATACCAGCAACCAAACCATTCTGGATGGAAGTCGGGGAGTCGCCAGCAGACATGTCGTTTTTAACAATATTGCACTAACCAATGCCACTGTGCTGGATGGCTTTACCATCAGTGGAGGGCAGGGTCTGGCAGGCTCTGATTCGGACAACAACCGCGGGGCAGGAATTTACAACTATGCAACTGTAAAGGCTGTGTTCAGCAACCTGAGGCTGGTCAACAATAAGGCAGAAAGAGGTGCAGGTATTTATAATATGGGCCCTGCCACTTATGACAAGGTTTTATTTGAAGGCAATGAAGCCAATACCTCAGGTGGTGGATTTTTCAACCTGAGCACCACTGTCACCATGACAGAGGTAACCTTCCGCGGAAACAGCGCCAGGCTAAGTGCCGGGGCTTTGTTCCAGAGCAGCGGGGTGGTGAACATCGACAGGGGATCGTTCATTGCAAATACTGCCGGTCAGCAGGCCGGGGGGATGTACAACAGCTCCGGAACAGCGAACCTGAGCAACACCATTTTCAGCAGGAATACGGTCACCACTGCCGGGACAGGATATTACGGTGGCGGTATGTATGTTACTGCTGCAACCAACCTCAACAACGTCACTTTCAGCGAAAATAGGATTGCCTTTAAACATGCTACAGCCATTGGTGGTGCCGGTTTATACCGCTCAGCAGGGGTCGTCACCGTCAACAACGGCATCTTCTGGGGAAATAAACGTGGGGATGATGTTCCGGATCAGCTCAGTGCTGCACAGAAGGTAAACAACTCCATCATTCAGGGCGGTTACCCTACCGGGATCAATATCCTGATCGGAGACCCATTGTTTACGGATGCTGCACAGGACAACCTGCAGCTAAAAGGTGGATCTCCTGCTGTTGATGCAGGCGATAACTCCATCAATACCACTACAACAGACCTTGCCGGCAATCCGAGGGTAACCAATGACATCATCGACATTGGTGCTTATGAGAGCCTGGGTGGTAACGGACTGAAGATCCTGCCAGCGACATTCCCTTCTTCTGCAAGGGGCACAGCACCAAACTTCCAGATGACGGTTACCGGAGGAGAAGGAAACTACAGCTGGACCCTGCAGTCGGGAGTCCTGCCTACAGGACTTGTTCTTACCGCAGAGGGTTTAATTACAGGAAGACCAACTGTTGCCGGCACCTTTACCTTTGTCATCTCGGTAACCGATGGTACCCTGGTCGGCAGTAAACAATTTAATGCGGTCATTACAGATGGACCTTCTCGTTTATACGTGCGCCAGGCAGCAACAGGAAATAACAATGGCAGCAACTGGCAGAATGCCTTTACCGATCTCCAGAATGCATTGACACAAAGTAAAGCCGGTGATGAAATCTGGGTAGCCAAAGGAACTTATTATACGGGACCTCTGGCAAGCTCCTATTTCACGCTGAAGGAAGGAGTAAAAATGTATGGTGGTTTTGCTGGTACTGAAAACCTCCTCACAGAAAGAAATACAACACAGGTCCGTACCGACAATGAAACCATCCTTGATGGTAGTCAGGGCACGGTCAGCTACCACGTTGTGTATAATACCGCAGCATTGACCAATGCTACGGTCCTAGATGGATTTAGTATCCAGGGAGGAAGAGCTGCAACGAACAATACTGGGGCCAGCTATTTCGGCGGTGGTATCTACAACATCAATGGCGCAGCCATTTTCCGTCAACTATGGATCAAGAACAACAGTGCCGCTTATGGTGGTGGTTTATACCATGCCGGTGATGCAGAATACACTGACATCATCTTCAGCAATAACCAGGCAAAGGGGCAAAATGCCCGTGGTGGGGCTGTTTACAATCAGAAGGGATTCAAGCTCAGCAAGGGGGTATTCCAGAACAATACCCTCGAAAGTGGAGGTTATACCAGTTATGGGGCCGCCATGTTCAATGCCGGTGCGCTGACACTGAATGATGTACAGTTTGAAAATAACGTGCTGACTACAGGTCAGGGTGGAGCCATTTACTCTAACTCCGGTGCGGTAATAGAAATCAATAAGGCTGTTTTTACTGCAAACAGGGCTACTTCCGGTGCTGCGATATACCTGGCAAATGGTACGACTACCCTTACTGATGTACAATTTACAGGCAATACCTCAACAACGATTGCCGGGGCGCTGTATGCGGCAGGGACAGTGAACATCAACCGGGCGGCTTTCATCGGTAATATTGCACTGCAGTCCGGCGCTGCCATCTGGTCGGCCAGCGCGCTAAAGATTGACAATACGATTTTCAGCAGAAATACGGTGACATCGGCTGCGGCTTATTATGGTGGTGCCATCTACCTCAACTCAGGGAACGCACTCATCAATAATACCAGTTTCAGCAACAACAGCATCGGTTACAATAAAGGCACAGCAACGTTAAGTTATGGAGGCGCATTTTACCGTGCGGGAGGAACAGCGACCATCAATAACAGCATCTTCTGGGGTAACAAACGGGGCAACGACCTTCCCGATCAGCTCAATGCAGGCGTCACCATCAGTACATCTATTGTTCAGAACAACTATACTACCGGCACAGACATCAAAATCGGTGATCCGATGTTTGAAAATGCCGCGGCGGATAACCTTCGCCTTAAGGGAGGATCTCTGGCCATTGATGGTGGAGAGAACAACTGGCAGGCGTATGACAAGGATCTTGCGGGTAATCCGAGGGTCGTCAATGAAACGATAGACCTGGGTGCTTATGAGCAGGATGGCAACGGCAGGCTGATGATCAGTCCGGCGGCAATCAATGCGTTCCCAAGAGGCACAGGCATTGACCTGCAGCTCCTGTCTTCGGGAACATCACTTCCTGTCAGCTGGAGCCTGCAGACAGGAAAACTCCCTGCGGGGGTTACCTTCTCTGCCAGCGGCAAGCTCAAGGGAGTGCCAACCATTGTCGGTACCTATACCTTTGTGATCGGCGCCACCGACGGGCAGCTGCTGGGTAGCAAGCAATACACCATCACCGTGCAGAATGGCGTCAGCCGACTGTATGTGAATACTGCTGCAACCGGCGACAATAACGGAAGCTCCTGGGCAAATGCCTTTACCGATGTACAGCCAGCGCTGGAACTCGCAGGTGCGGGTGATGAGATCTGGGTGGCCAAAGGAACCTATTATACGGGTGCACTGGCTACCTCAACCTTTAAGTTAAAAGAAGGTGTCCGCATGTATGGTGGTTTTGCAGGCACAGAAGCAGCCCTCGCGGAGCGGGATATGGCTGCGCTGCGTACTACAAATGAAACGCTGCTCGACGGTAGTCAGGGTGTAGCCAGCTACCATGTGGTATCCAATACCCTTGCACTCAGCTCTGCAACGCTACTCGATGGTTTTAGTATCCGTGGTGGTAATGCCACGCTCGTGAGCGGCAACAACTATCAGGGAGCCGGGATCCACAATAACCTCGGCGCTGTACAGTTCAGCAACCTCTGGATCAAGGAGAACATCGGAGTTTATGGTGCCGGGGTCTACAACAATGGGGACGCGGTGTTTACAGACGTAATCTTCAGTAACAACCAGGCAAAAGGTTCCAGCGCCAGGGGAGCGGCAGTGTACAACCTGAAGAACTTCAAACTGACCAGAGGGGTATTTGAAAGTAACAGGATTGTCGAAACCAGCAACTATACCGGTTACGGGGCCGGGATTTTTACTTCCGGCGCACTGGACCTTACGGAGGTAGAATTTAAAGACAATAGCATCCTCAACGGACAGGGAGGAGCCATATACAGCAATTCCAACGCCCTCATCAACATTAAAAAAGCAAGTTTTACCAGCAACAAGGCAACCACAGGCGGGGCTTTATTTATTGCCAGCGGTAAACCCGTACTGGAAGAGGTGACCTTTACAGAAAATTCGGCTACCACTACGGGCGGAGCCATTTATGCCAGTGGAGTGCTGGTCCTCAACCGTGCTTCGTTCCTTCACAATACGGCGGTGCAACACGGTGGTGCCATCTGGTCTAACAGCAATCTGAAGATTGACAACAGTATCTTCAGCCGCAATGAGGTGAGCTCGGCTGCTGCCTATTATGGCGGGGCCATCTACATCAGCTCAAATGATGTCCTGATCAACAACACCAGCTTTAGTAAAAACAACATCAACTACGCTAAAGGTACAGCCACATTGAGCTACGGTGGAGCGCTGTACCGCAGTGCCGGAACAGTGACCATCCATAACAGCATCCTCTGGGGCAATACACGTATGGGCACTGTTGCTGATCAGCTGAATACTGGCGTCATCGTAGGCAACACCATCGTGCAGCAGGATTATGCTGCGGGTACCGATGTCAAGATCGGAGATCCGTTGTTCCTGGATGCGGCTGCAGACAACCTGCAACTGCAGGGAGGTTCACTGGCGATTGATGCCGGTGAGAACAGCTGGCAGGCTTATGATAAAGACCTTGCCGGAAAAGCAAGGGTCATCAACGGCACCATCGACCTTGGTGCTTATGAGAATGAAAGCACCGACAGGTTGCTGATCACTCCGCTAACCATCGCGCCCATTACAAGGGGTGCATCGCTGAGTATGGCACTTAGTGCCGCTGGCAGCAGCCTCCCGCTGAGCTGGAGCCTGCAGGCGGGCAAACTTCCCCCGGGAATATTGCTCAATGCGGATGGCAGGTTAACGGGAGTTCCCAATATCATTGGCATATATACCTTTGTCGTTGGTGTCACCGATGGAAACCTCAGCGGCAACAGGCAGTATAAAGTCACCGTGCAGAATGGCACCGGACGGATGTACGTGCACCAGGCCGCTACGGGAGGCAACAACGGCTCCGACTGGACCAATGCTTTCAACGACCTGCAGCCGGCATTGGAGCTGGCAACTGCGGGAGATGAAATCTGGGTGGCCAAAGGAACCTATTACAGCGGTCCTCTGGCAGCCTCCAGCTTTAAACTGAAAGAAGGCGTAAAAATATATGGCGGCTTTGCAGGTACAGAAAATACGCTTGCAGAACGCGATACCCTTAAAATAAGAACAGATCACGAAACCATCCTCGACGGCAGTCAGGGGGTGGCCAGTTATCATGTGGTCTATAACGCCACAGCACTCACCAGTGCCACGGTCCTGGATGGTTTCAGCATACAGGGAGGCGGATCAGCGGTGAATACCTCCAACAACAGCATCAACTTCTATGGTGGTGGTATTTATAACTCCCTGGGAACGGTGGTGTTCCGACGCCTATGGATCAAAAATAATCTCGGTGTGTATGGTGCAGGATTGTATCACAGTGGTGATGCAATCTATCAGGACATCGTGTTCAGCAACAACCGATCTACCGGTTATTATGCACGTGGTGCAGGGGTATACAACGTGAAAGGCTTCAGGCTGAACAAAGGGGTGTTTGAAAATAACAGGATCATTGAAACCTCCAGTTACCCTGGATATGGTGCGGCAATTTTCAGCACTGGCGCGGCAGACCTAAATGACATCATCTTTGAAAACAATACGCTGACCAATGGCCAGGGGGGAACCATGTATGTCAATTCTGGAGCGGTGACCAACCTCAGCAATGCTACTATCAGCGGAAGTAAAGCGACCACAGGTGGTGCTTTCTATTTCGCCAATGGTACTGCAAGCCTGAACAACGTCATCATTAAGGACAACATCAGCACGGGCGCTGGCGGTGCAATATATGCATCCGGCACGCTGAACATCGACCGTGGTACCTTCCTCAACAATACTTCCGGTCAACATGGAGCCGCGGTCTGGAGCAATTCCACATTTAAGATGAGCAACACCACCTTCAGCAGAAACCGGGTCAACAGCACCCAGGCTTATTATGGTGGTGCAGTATATGTCTATAGTGGAACGGCAACTTTAACCAACAATACTTTCAGTAAAAACAGCATCGGATATTATAAAACAGGAACCATCAACTACGGGGGAGCCCTGTACCGCAATGCAGGAACAGTAAACCTGAACAACAGCATCCTCTGGGGGAACACCCGCGGAGAAGGGATGGCCGATCAGCTGAACCTGAACATCAAGGCCAGCAATGTGCTGATTGGTGGTGGTTATGCTGCCGGTCTGAACATCGTGGATGCCGATCCTGCATTTGTGAATGCTGATGGCGACGACCTTTCACTCAGTGGCTGCTCCCCTGCAATCAATACCGGCGACAATAACCTGGCGCCGGCAGGTACAATCGACAGGCCGGGCAATACCAGGACCAAAGCAGATCTGATTGATCTTGGTGCCATCGAATACCAGGCGGATGTCATCACGCTTAATCCTGCGGCGCTGCCACAGGCACCACGTGGTGAAGCCTTCAATCAGCAGCTGCAGGGAGTTGGCGGTACTGGCAGTTATACCTATAAATTAATCTCAGGAAAGCTACCTGATGGCCTCTCTATGGGCACATCGGGACTCATCACCGGAAACCCCATTGTGATTGGCAAATATACTTTTGTGATCAATGTGACCGATGGTACTTTATGCGGGAACAGGGTATACAATATGGACATTGTGCCGGGAACGGGTACCGTTCGCATCCTGGTCAACCAGGCGGCAACAGCGGGACAGAACAATGGCAGTACCTGGGAAAATGCCTATCTTGATCTGCAGAGTGCATTGAAGGTGTCTCTTGCTGGAGACCAGATCTGGGTAGCCAAAGGTACCTACAGTCCGGGAGCCTTAGTCACCTCTTATTTCACCTTAAAGGAAGGCGTTAAGGTGTATGGTGGTTTTGCCGCTACGGAGTCTTCCCTGGCAGAAAGGGATTCGCTGAAGATCAGGACCGATAATGAAACCATCCTGAACGGTAACAACAACAGCAGACACGTCGTTTACAACTATGCGGCGCTTACAGCTGCAACCCTCCTTGATGGATTCAGCATCACCGGCGGCCGGTCGGTGCCTACAGGAACAAGCACTGGCGAAGCTTACATCGGTGCGGGGATCTACAACAGGGCCGGAGCAGCAACATTCCAGCATTTATGGGTTAAGAACAATAACTCCAATACCTACGGTGGTGGGATGTACAATGGAGGGCCAGGAAAACTGGACGACATCATCTTTGAAAATAACAGTACCATTAACCCATCGGGATCTTACCGCTACGGGGGAGGTTTATACAATGCGGGTGCCGCCACCATGAGCAACCTTCAGTTCATCAACAATGCTGCTGCTTATGGCGCTGGTCTGTACCAGACTACAGCTGCGGTGACCATCAACAATATTTTATTCAAAGACAATAAGGCAACTTACGGCGGAGGGCTTTTCAGTAATTCTGGAAAGGTCACGATGAATAACAGCACATTTACAGGAAACACAGCCACACTTCATGGAGGAGCGGTGTACCAGTCCTCTTCCACATTAACCATGCAGGGTGCTGTATTCAGCCGCAACAGGGTGACGGGAACGGCGGCCTATTTCGGAGGCGCCCTCTACCAGTATACAGGTACAGTGACACTGGTCAACGTGACGATGAGCAACAACAGCATTGCCTACGTAAACGCTACGGTAAATAAATATGGCGGTGCCATTTACAGGAATGCAGGAACGCTGAACCTGCACAACAGCATTGTCTGGGGCAACCAGCGCGGCAATGGCGTTGTCGATGAGCTTAACCTCAACATCAAGCCGCTGAACTCCCTGATCAGGGGCGGATACGCGGCAGGAAAGGTAATCGTCGATAAAGATCCTTTGTTCAACCTGAGCAATCCGGATGACCTGTCCTTATCGGATTGCTCTCCTGCCATCAATATGGGTGATAATGCTCTTTCCGCAGCGATCAGTAAAGATCTTGCAGGCCAGCCGAGACTAAAATCAGAAATCGTCGACATGGGCGCTTTTGAAAACCAGAACAACAGGATCAGTGTTGGCCCGGCAGTATTGCCGGAAGGGTTCAGGGGAGTAACATACGAACATCAGCTGGTCTCCTCGGGAGGATCGGGAAGTTATACTTATGCGGTCAGTTATGGTGCTTTGCCGGACGGTCTGCTGTTGAGTGCTTCCGGTCAGCTTGTAGGAAGACCCATCAATGCAGGCATATATACCTTCAACATTACTGCCAGCGATGGCAACCTCTGCGGAAACAGACTATATACCTTTGAAGTGAAACTCGGAACGGGGAATGTGAGGATTTATGTGAACCAGGCGGCCACTTCAGGAATGAACAATAGCGCCAGCTGGGAGCATGCCTTCCTGGACCTGCAGAAAGGGATCAGCTCGGCCATGGCCGGTGATACCATCTTCGTCGCAAAGGGTACCTACAGCCCGGGACTGAAGGTCAGCAATTACTTTACGCTGAAAGAAGGCGTAAAAATATACGGTGGTTTTGCGGCAACGGAGAAAGGCCTTTCCGACAGGGATTCGACCGCCATCAGTACTACCAATGAGACCATCCTGGATGGAGCGAACAGAAGTTATCACGTCGTATTTAACCGTGTCGCCTTAACCAATGCCACCGTGTTAGATGGCTTTACCATCAGCGGCGGTAAAACAGCCAATGCCAACAGTACAGCCGATGTGTACAATGGGGGCGGTATTTACAACGCGCTTGGAAAGGTCGTCTTTAAAAACCTCTGGGTAAAAAATAACGCGGCTTACTATAGTGGTGGTGGTATTTTCAACAGCGGTCTTGCCACCTTCAGCAATGTGATCCTGGAGAACAATACCGTAGTACAGTTTGGAGGGGGACTTTATAACAATGCCGCAGCGAGCTTCAAAGGGATCAGCTTCATTGGCAATAAAGCACGACAAGGGGCAGGGATGTATCATATTTCCGCTGCTGTGGAACTGAAAGATGTAATTTTCAGGAACAATGCCGCAACAGCAAATGGTGGAGCGATTTATAATGCGACCAATGGCAAGCCAACCATTACCGGCGGTTTGTTCATCGGCAATACCTCGGCGCAGCATGGTGGGGCCATCTATCACTATTCCGGCACGGTCAACCTGATCAATACCGCTTTCAGCAGGAACCGGACAACCATAAACGGATATTTTGGCGGTGCATACTACCATCATACCGGGACGGCCAGTATCCTGAACTCAAGCTTCAGCAACAACAGTTCTGCTTACATCAATGCCTCCACCACGACCAGATATGGGGGAGCGATATACCGGAATACAGGGGCCGTCAATGTTGGCAACAGCATCTTCTGGGGCAATACGCGTGGCAACGGGGTGGCTGACCAGATAAATGCCGGCATCATTGTGTCAACCACTACCATACAGAACGGATATGCTGCAGGTACAAACATCCTGACGAAAGACCCTCAGTTTGTGAATGCTGCTGCGGATGACCTTTCGCTGGTACCATGCTCACCGGTCATCAATATGGGTGACAATGCACAGATTGCAGGAACGACTACCGATATTGCCGGAGGAGAACGGATCAAACACAGCAAGATAGACCTCGGTGCTTATGAGTTCCAGGGCCTCTATCTTGAAAATGCGGAACAACAGCTTCCGGATGCAGATCAATGGACCAGCTACAGTCACCAGATTGAATTGTCAGAAACAGGTGCTTACACCTACACCCTGAGCCAGGGGCTACTACCCGACGGCTTGTCGCTGAGTGGCACAGGGCTGATCTCCGGAGAGCCTACTGTAGCCGGCGACTACGAGTTTACGCTGGCAGTGCAGGGCGCTGATGTCTGCGGATCGCTGAAACTGAAGATCAAGGTGAAGCCAAGGGTAGCCTACATTGTGGAGGTCCTGAAGCCTTACCCGGTACCGGTCAAAAAAGATACAGGTACCCCTTTTGAAGCGCTCAACCTGGTCACACAGGTAGAGGTGGTCATGAGCGACCGCAGTCATGCGCTATTCCCTGTTACCTGGCAGCCGGGTAACTACAACGGCAATGTCGAAGGTATCTATGACCTTACGGGAATCCTGACGGTGCCGAATGCCGACATCAACAGGAATAACCTTACCGCAACAGCTAAAGTGGCGGTCATCACTCCGGTATATCCATACATCATTGCTGTAGCGCCACTGCCACCGGTACGCGTCTTGTCGGGAACTCCTTTCAGTGAGGTCCTGCCATTACTGCCTAAACAGGTGCAGGTGACCTATGATGATGGCATCACGAAGGAAATGCTGAACCTGACCTGGGATCAGGGCAGCTACAATACCAGGGTTGGTGTTTACCGCTTATACGCTGCACTGGGCATTACCGAGGAGCACGCCAACCCGGCAGGCTTTGAAGCCAATGTGGATGTATACGTGCAGCATAACATCATTTCGGTACAGGAACTTGTGGACATCACGGTGGACCTGAATACCCCGGCTGCATCTCTGCCATTGCCAGCCACAGTGAGGGTGACGTATCATGACCAGACCACCGGATTCCTGAATGTGATCTGGGACAGGACGCCATATGTCGCTGATAAAGGCGCAGAATATGACCTGAAAGGAACGCTGCAGCTGAATGACCTCGTTTCAAATACCGGACTGCTGTTTGCGGAAAATAAAGTAATCATCCGCAAGAATATTGTTTCTGTGGAGGGACAGTATTCGGCCAGCACCCCTTATGATACCGATTTTGATGAGGTGGTATTGCCACAAACGGTGATGGTAAACTTCGATGATGGCACAAAGGATACTGTTGGCGTAGAATGGGCCAAGGGTAGTTATAACCAGCTGCAAAGCGGCAACTACACCCTCTCCGGAACCTTACTACACAATGAAAGCATTGACAACAAGAACAACATCAAAGCACAGCTGGTGCTGACTGTACTGGCAAAGCCAAAAAATATCGTCAGCATTGCACTGCTGGATACCGTGAAGGTTGCTTATGGAACCTTATTGTCGGCCATTCCTCAGCTGAAGGCACCGGTACAGGTGACCTACGACGATGGCAGCACAGGCATGCTGGACATGACCTGGGATACGGAAGGTTACGATCCCCTGGTTCCTGAGCTTTATTCCTTCGATGGGGAGCCCGTACTGATCCCTGGAGTGGTCAATAAGGACGCTAAAACAGCAGAATTCAACCTTCAGGTGGGCAATAAAAAAGTAAGCACAATACAAAATCCGACCGCAATTACCGTAAAATACGGAACATCAACGGATGACATCGCCTTCCCGGAAAACGTCAATGTGACCTACAATGACCAGTCGGCAGGCACCGAAGGTGTCATCTGGAGCTCATCTACTTACAATGCGCAGCTACCAGGTGTATATGAGTTTAAAGGCACCCTGGTGACGGGCAACGACATCGACAACCCGGACAGTCTGTCTGCGACGGTGAGTGTGACCGTAGGGCCGAAACCACTTGAGGTGGTCAGCGTAGATACCACTGCGGTGCAGGTGCCTTTTGGAACGAGCTTTATCGCAGCCCAGGCGCTTTTGCCAGCCCAGGTAAAAGTTACTTATGATAATGGCAGCAGCAGCATGATGAATGTGATCTGGGAAGAAGGAGATTATATAGATGATGTGCCTGGAGTCTACCAGATGAAAGGACAATTGCAGCTACCTGAAGACATCCTGAACCCAGATGATGTGGAAGCGGAGCTCAGCGTTACGGTAGGCAAACACCTCATTGATACGTATACCAGTCCGGATTCCATCATTGTCGTCTTCGGTACCGCTCCGGAGGCAGTGACGTTGCCAGATGCATTGAACGCTCAATTCGCAGACGGTGGCAAAGAAGACCTCGGGGTAGTGTGGGACCTTTCTGCCTACAATGGTAACCTCGCCGGATCTTATGTGTTGAACGGATTGTTTACCCTGACCGATCAGGTGGAGAACCCTAAACCGGTGAACCCGCAGATCGTAGTCACCGTCATGCCGCGTGAGAAGCTGATCACTGCATTGCAGGCGGATACCATCCGGACTGTCTATGGCACTCCGCTGGAAGATCTCCAGTTCCCGCTGATCAGCAGGGCAACACTTGACGATGGTACTTTTGTGGATGTTTCCGTACAGGATACCTCGTTTAAGTCGCCGCTTTACAATGGCGATGAAGCCGGAACCTATCTTTTTGAAGGAACCATCATTGTGCCTCAGGGAATACTGAATACAAATAACCTGACACCGAAAGTGGTGGTCGTGGTTGAAAGAAAACTCATTGAAAGCATCAGCAGTCTTCCGGGAATCAATGTCGATTATGGGACTACGTTTGAGGCGCTGACCCTACCGGAGGCGGTAAAGGTGACGTACAATGATCTATCCGAAGCATTGCTGCCGGTAACCTGGACGAAGGGCAACTATGACGGCAACACTCCAGGTGTCTATACGCTGCAGGGTACGATGGTTGTTCCTGATGATGCGGACAATCCTAAGGCACTGCAGCCGGTGATCACGGTCACTGTTGCTGAGCGTATGAAGGTTCTGCTGAGCATTGCCGCCGACACGTTGAATGTCAGCTACGGAACCTTGCGTCCTGACCTTTCGTTGCCGGTAACTGTAACTGGAGTTTTTGATGATGGCAGTACCGCAATGCTCAACACCGGCACATGGGTCAATACAGATTATGACCCAGAGACTGCAGGTGAATATCAGTTTACCGCACCGGTGGTGATGCCACAGCAGACGGAAAATCCGGACTCCCTCGGGGCACAGATCACCGTAATTGTGGCGCAACGTTATATTGTGAGTGTGACAGATCCGCTGGAAGTTACTGTTCCTTATGGTACCAGCTTCGGTTCACTTATGCTGCCGGATACGGTGCTGGTCACCTATAACAACAACGTACATGAAGCACTGCCGGTAAGCTGGGATGGCAGCAACTATAACGGTCTGCTCGCAGGCAGTTATATCCTGCCGGGAACATTGCTTGGCCCGCCGGAAGAAAATAAAGACAATAAGGGCAGCGTCATTAAAGTGACGGTATTGCCAAAACTGCTGGTGCTGGATTCTGTACTGGTGACCACACCACTGCATTTTCCTTTCGGAACAACGCTGGAACAGGTGCTGACCCAGTTGGGTACGCAGGTAGACGGGCGCTTCAATGATGGGTCAACAGGTAAAGTCGCTGTCGACTGGGAGTCGCCGGTATTCAACGGCAACCTTCCGGGATCTTACATGTTTACTGGTATCCTGGATATGGAGGGTAAAGCCGAAAATCCAGATGACCTTAGCCCGAAGGTGGAAGTGATCATTGACAACAGGAATGTGGTTTCAATAGAAACGCTGGCAGACCTGATCGATGTCTACGGAAAACCCTTCTCCGCCCTGGACCTGCCGTCAACAGTTGTGGTTACTTTTGACGACCAGACCACGGCAAGTCTGCCGGTGTTATGGAACGAAGAGGATTACCACGCTGACCTGCTGACACCACAAATGCTGACCGGCGAAATTCAGCTGACTGACGACCTGAGGAATGGCGGCAACCTGCAGCCATCCATAAAGGTGACATTGTGGAAAGACCTGCTTTCTGTAGCAGAGATTGCTCCGCTGACGGTACCTTTCGGAACCACCTTTGCCGCCCTGGGCCTGCCATCATCCGTAGAAGTTACCTATAATGATGGTTCTAAGGAACAGCTGAACATCACCTGGGATCAGGCGGCTTATGCGGCTGCGGCAATCGGGGAGCTCGACCTGACAGGAACACTCAGCTTATCCGCAAATACATTTAACACCACCACGCAACAGGCAGAGGTGAAAATTACCATTCAGAAGGCGGCGCAGGTCATCACCTTCGCTCCTGTTGCTAATAAAAACTATGGTGATGAGCCCTTCCAGCTCATCGCTTCCACAACGTCCGGCCTGCCGCTCATCTTTGAACTGCTTGAAGGAAAGCTTGACCTCAACGGGAATATGGCGACCATTGAAGGTGCGGGTGATGTGATCATCAAGGTATCACAGGCCGGAGATGCTTACTTTGCCGCTGCTACGGCACAGCAGACCTTCAAGATTAATAAGGCCATGCTTACTGTCTCGGGAGATACACTGACGAAATTTGTGGGTAAGGAAAATCCGGTGTTCAGTTACCAGATGGCCGGCTTCAAATATGAAGAAACCGAAACCAGTGTCCGTGCGCAGGCTGCTCTGCAGGGAGAACCGGCCTTCAGCACCACGGCAACCCTGAGCAGTGCTGCCGGCAATTACCCGGTGACCTTAAGCCTGGGTAGCCTGACAGCCGACAATTATGAGTTTACCTTTAAGCCGGGCATGCTGACCGTAAAAAGCCTGTTCCACACCATCACTTTTGAAACCAACGGTGGTACTGCGGTTCAGTCTGTACAGGTTGAAGACGGGGTAAAACTTCCGGCGGTAACGACGACAAAAGAAGGACAGCTATTTTATACCTGGTTTAGTGACCAGGCTATGGAAACAGTTTTTAATTTTGACGCCGCAATCACAGAATCAATGACCCTGTATGCCGACTGGACGATGGCCCCGCTGCCTGCTGAAGGAGCGCTGAGCATGCGTACTGTTGCTGATTATATGCTTGGATTGAATGAGCTGACCACAGCAGAGCGTGCAGCACCGTTTTCTATGGCATTGCTGAATGGCAAAAGCCACCTTGCCGGTAAAACAGCTCCTTTCAGGCTGAGCGACTGGTATGGATACGGGCCCTTGAAAAAGGCTTTGCTGGCAACCACGGCAATCACGGCAAAAAATGAAACGGCAGTTACCATTGCGATGACATTGATCGGGAATGGCGGGACGGCCCTAACGGCGAGCGGCATCTGCTGGAGCACTGAAGCGCAGCCTACAATCGCAGATACGCGGGTGAATGCTGTAAATGCAGGCGATGGACAGGTGGTCGTCGAGGGGCTGATCGCCGGTGTCAATTATTATGTGAAAGCCTTTGCCATCAATCAGGCGGGCTTGAGTTATGGCAATGAGCTGGTGTTCAGAATTAAGGAAGATGGTTTAGTAGAAATGATTAAGAAATAAAAGATATGCAAATCAAACAAAAATGGAGCGGCCATTTAATCAGGTTTATGGTGCTCGCTTTAAGTACCTGGTGCTTTCATCCTACCGATGCACGGGCCCAGTTTGTCGGGAATCCGCTGATTCCCAAGGAAGGAAAAGTGATCATCTATACGAATGATGCCAAAGGTGGACACCATCAGGTGGCGACCATCGCAGACCGGGATAAGATCAGCATCGACAGGAGACAGCCTGGGATGTTGTGTACGGTGATGGATGACGGAACGGGTAAGGCAAAAACTTACCAGCTGATCGCCACGGATGTTGTGGCGGAGCTGGAAAAAAACACCAACTGGGTAGCCTTTTCACCGGGTGGGGTTGCTGCGGGCAACAACCTGATCTATGGCGCAACAGTGCCGGATGTGGCAACGGGAAAGGCTGGTGATTTCTTTATTCATACAGCTACGCAAACACTTTATGGCCCGAAACAAGCCGACAACAGCTGGCCGGTACTCCTGCTACAGGGAACACCTGCAGGACCTGCATCGGGCGACCTGACGGGAACTTATCCCAATCCGACAATTGCCGAAAAAGCGGTAACAGTAGAGAAGATCAATCCTGGTACGGCAGACCAGGTTTTAGTAACTGCTGCGGATGGTACCGTTTCCTGGGTCGACAAATCGACACTCGGTACAGGCGGTGGTACCATTGGTAGTTTCAACGGCGACCGTCCCATCACCGGCGAATATTATAAAAATGTAAACCCGGGCACGAACGACCTTGCCAAATGGATCGAAACCGTTTTCTATCCTTCTGTGGGGCCTTCAGCATCGCTTACGGCAACTCCGTCAGGAGTCAGGGAAATGGGAGGTGCAGGCAGTACCTCGGTATCTCTGGCCTGGACAGCGGGCAGGGCTGCAGCAACGGAGCCGATCACTGAGATTCTCGTGAATGGCACCAATGTGTTTACGGTCTCACCGGCAGCGGGGGCCTCAGTAAATGGTACACAAAGCGGTACGGCAACGAACAACCAGCGGACTACATTCAGTATGTCTGTGAAGACGTCTGATAATAAAACGGCTACTGCCAGTGCCGCTATAGATTTCCAATGGAAGCGCTACTGGGGTTTTGCTACAGGTGGTGACGACGGGGTTGCTTTTGCGCCGACAGATGCACAGATCCTGGCACTATCGGGTAGTGAGTTTGGCACTGCCGCCGCCGTATCCAGCAAGTCTGCAACACCAAGCGGAAGGCAAAAACTGGTGATCGCCTATCCTTCGTCATGGGGGGGCACAAAAATCATCGTCGGTGTAAATGATTCTACAGGTGCCTTTGAGAAAACGATCAGGTCCTTTACCAATGCCAGCGGCGGTACCACCTCTTACGTGATCTACGTGCAGAAAGACAATACAGCGGCGGGCCTGACCTTTAGTGTTCAATAAAATTTAGTGTTTAACAGCAAGTGATAATGTTCAAAATAAAAGTATTTCAAATGAAAAAGATCTGTTCATTTTTAATGGTGATGGGCCTCGCTACGCTGGCCGGTTATGGTCAGGTAAAGGTAATCGGTGCCGTTGAGCCCAATGACCTGACGGATAAGTATCCCACGCATAACGAGATCTATGGTAAGGGTGGTTTTCGATCTGTGGCTGATGTTGCCGAGCGCAATGGCATTACTCCGGCAAGAAGGAGCCAGGGGATGCTGGTGTACGTTATCGCAGAAGAAAAACTCTACCAGCTTAAGGGAGGGCTTGCAGATGCCAACTGGGCGGAGATTGCCTTCGGTGCTGGCAGTGGCAGCGGCCCGGGAGCGATATTGGCTGTTGAGAAAGGTGGAACCGGGGCTGCGACGGCAGATGACGCTCGTGTCAATCTCGGTTTAGGAAATATGGCTGTCCAGAATAAAGATGCCGTAGAAATCACAAATGGGGCGATTGATGGCACGCTGATCGGTTCATCTACTCCGTCACAGGGAAAATTTACCGAGCTGGACGTCAACTCGGAACTGCGTGTAACCGGGCAGGTCGTAGTAACCGGTGACATCCGTGCAACGGGTGATGTCACTGCCAATTCTGATGTGCGCCTGAAAAAAAATATTGTTACGATTCCTCCGGTGTCGGAAAGCCTGAGAAGACTGCATGCCGTTTCTTACGACCGTAAGGATATGGACCTCCATCAGATCGGTTTCATCGCACAGAATGTACAGGAGTATTTTCCGTCGCTGATCAGGACGGATAATGATGCTCAGAAGACCTTATCTCTCAACTACCAGACGATGACTGTGCCGTTATTGAAGGGCTGGCAGGAACATGATGAGCTGATTGTGGCACAGCAACGGGAGCTGATAAGCCTCAAGTCTGAAGTGGAAGAACTAAGAAAGGCGGTTGCGGAACTGAAAGGGATGCTGAACAGCAGGAAATAGGCAAAGAACAGAATTCCGCTGAATTGCAGGTATGATGAATTCATATAAAAGGCGGCTGAGGTATTGACGGATTTGCTCCGGTATACCTCAGTCGCCTTTGACTTATTCGGGGGACTGCTGATGCTTGATCCCCCTTTTATATGTGGCAGGTTCTGACCTTTTATTTAGAGATGCCCTCCAGGCTAAACAGAAAAGCGTAATTGAGTGCGATGTCCTTCAGGTAATCAAACCTTCCTGAGGCGCCGCCATGTCCAAAGTCCATGTCCGTTTTCAGGAGCAGGATATTTTTGTCTGTTTTTGTTGCCCGTAGCTTGGCCACCCATTTGGCGGGCTCAAAATACTGTACCTGACTGTCGTGCAGGCCGGTGGTCACCAGCATGTTCGGGTATGCTTTTTTCTCAATATTTTCATACGGCGCATAACTTTTCATGTATAAGTAAGCATCCTTGTTTTTAGGATTTCCCCATTCATCAAATTCATTTGTGGTAAGTGGGATGCTCTCATCCAGCATGGTATTGACCACATCCACAAAAGGGACCTGTGAGATGATACCATGCCACATTTCCGGGGCCAGGTTGATCACCGCACCCATCAGCAGTCCGCCGGCGCTTCCTCCCTGTGCATAAAGGTGTTCTTTGCTGGTGAATTTTTCATCAATCAGGAACTTTCCGCAGTCGATAAAGTCGGTGAAGGTGTTCATCTTTTTCATGAGCTTTCCATCTTCATACCACTGCCGGCCCATCTCCTGTCCGCCACGGATGTGTGCAATAGCATAAACAAAACCGCGGTCAAGCAGACTGAGGTTGTTGCTGGAGAAACCGGCGTCCATGCTTGCGCCATAAGAGCCATAACCATACAACAGCAGTGGTGCGGAGCCATCTTTCTTCAATCCTTTTTTGTAAACGAGTGAGATGGGCACCTTTGTGCCGTCTTTTGCCGTGGCATATAACCTTTCCGTTGCATAAGCACCTTTATCATATCCACCAACTACTTCCTGCTGTTTCATCAGCTTTTGCGATTTGGTGTCCATGTTATAATCATAAGTAGAAGAAGGCGTGATCATGGAGGTGTACTGATAACGGAGCGTATTGCTGTTGTAATCAGGATTTGAGCCGATCCTCGCCGCATAGGTAGGTTCCTCAAAATCAATGTGGTGCTCTGTGCCGTTGTTGTTGCGTACCAGCAGCTGCACCAATCCGTTTTTGCGTTCCGAGATGACTACGTGGTTTTTAAACTCCTCCACCCCTGCAAGGAGTACATCTTTGCGGTGAGGGATGACTTCTTTCCAGTTTTCTTTTCCGGTTTTATCCAGGGGACATTCCATCAGACGAAAATTCTTGGCATTCCAGTTCGTGAGGATGAGGAACTTGTCTTCCAGCGGTGTCACATCATAAAGGACATCTTTCATCCTTGGCTGGAACACCTGGAATGCTGCTGCCGGTGTTGCCGCGTCGATCATCCTCACTTCTGCCGATAGGGTGGCAGAGGAGTAGATAAAAATATATTTGCCGGATTTGGATTTACCTACGCCGATGTAGTTGCTTTTGTCTTTCTCCTCATATACCACCGGATCTTTGGACGGATCAGTATCGAGCAGATGCCTTTTGATTTTCTCGCTGAGCAGTGTGACGGGGTTTTTGGAAGTATAAAAAATGGTTTTATTGTCTGCTGCCCATACCGGATCACCTTCCGTGTTGGGGATGACGGTCTTGCTGATGGCACCTGTTTCCAGGTTTTTGACATTGATTTCGTATTGTCTTCTGGAGACTTTGTCGACCCCGAATGCCAGCAATTTGTTGTCCGGGCTGATACTGAATCCTGTTGCGGAGTAGTAAGGCAGCCCTTTAGCGAGCTCGTCAATGTCCAGGAGCACTTCTTCCGTAGCGTCCAGGCTTCCTTTTTTGCGGCAGTATTTATAATATTGTTTTCCCTCTTCAGTCTTCTGATAATAAAAATAGCCATTTTTGAAAACAGGTACAGACTCATCTTTTTCTTTGATGCGGCCCTTTAATTCCTTGAAGAGATCAGCTTGCAGGATTTTCGTACCGCTCATCATGGTGTCGAGGTAATTGTTCTCCGCGGTAAGGTATTCGACAACTGCGTTGCTGTCAGCACCTTTCCTGAAGTAGTCGATCATCCAGTAATAATTGTCTGTTACCGTATCTCCGTGCAGTGCCCTGAGAAAGGGTTTGACAGTTGCTACAGGTGCAGTGGCATGCGGCCATTTATAAGTTTCCATTTGCTTATCTTTGTTGGTACAGGCCAAAGCTACACTGAGTAACAGTAAACCCGAAATGGTTTTTTTCATCTGTTTATAATTTTATGAATCAGTTTTGTTGATGGTTGCAGGTGGTTAAGCGTTTATTTTGGTGTTTGTTTGCAGAGACAATATACTGTTATTTTGGTGATTAACTCAAATCGGCTGGCGAACTCAGGCTACATTTATGGAGAGAAAAAAGATTTTTAGTAAAAGCGGGATTACCAATCTGCTGTTTGTCATCATCATACTGGTCATGCTATTGGTTCCTTCAGCGAAGGCTTTCATGATCCGGGGTTTGATGGAGATTGGCTTATTCCGCCCTGCTGTGGGCAAGACGGAGAAAGTGGAGGCGGCCTTGCCTGTACAAAACCTTGCAGGTATTGTTTTCAAAGATGCCTCCGGAAAAAGTTTAGATCTGGGTAGCCTGAAAGGTAAAGTTGTATTTCTGAATTTCTGGGCAACCTGGTGCCCGCCATGTCTGGCGGAACTGCCATCGATTCAGGAAGCCTGGCAAACTTTTAAGGACGATCCTGATTTTGTATTCATCCTTGTGGATGCTGATGGAAAGTTGGCTGAAACGCATAAATTTATGAAAAAGAAAGGGTATGATTTTCCGTTGTATTCAGCAGCATCGGCAGTACCGGAAAACCTCTTCAGCGGAGCATTGCCTACCACCATCGTCTTTGATAAGCAGGGAAGGATTTCCTATCAGGAATCCGGTGCAGCGAACTATGCAAGTCCCCGTTTTACTGAGTTCATGAAGAAGTTAAAAAACTGATCCTTTTTCCCTGTACCAGGGAGGTACGATGGTCGGGCTACCTTTTGCTCATAGCCGTCCCTTAGCCGTCCTTTAG
>NZ_ABCM01000009.1 GCF_000170795.1 Pedobacter sp. BAL39 | reverse complement strand
TAGTCCATCTCCCAGCTGGATATCAGAAAATATCAGGTCGGGTGGCTGATGTGACTCCAGCCATTTGATTGCACCCGACACAGAAGTGAGATTGCCTCGACAATAATCCCTTCATCAAGTTTTCGAGAATAGACTTTAACTCCTGCGCTGTGGGTAATTCGTCTTCAATGATGATGATCTTCATGTTTTGTTAAAGGTAAGCTTACTACAAAATGGTCTGCTGATACGGTAACGGTGATCTCTTTATTCAATAATAACTGGAATCGCTCCCGGATATTCTGCAAGCCGAGACCGGTACCTTCCGTATTGGTGTTTTTTGGTCTGAGTGTGTTGGTAACGATCAGTTGATCACTGTTGTCAATATGGATCTTGATGTCCAGCGGTTGCTCAGGTGAAAACGCATTGTGTTTTATTGCATTCTCTATCAGTAGTTGTACTGATAAAGGGGGTAATAATGCATTCATGTAATGTTCGGGTATATCAATGCTAACCGAGACGGCAAAGCCGAAACGTTTTTCCTGTATAAAGGTGTAAGCCCTCACAAACTCCAGTTCATCAGACATTGTCACCACTTGCCGCTCAGCACCAGCAAGCAAATAGCGGTAAATGAGGGAGAGCTGAAAGATAAATTCCTTGGTCACTTCGTCTTGTGACAGACTTTTAAGTGTACTCAGTGAGTTGAAAAGGAAATGGGGGCTGAGCTGTTGCTGTAGGCCAATCACCTGAGCCCGTAAGCCAACCTGCTTCAGTTGTTCTATCTCATTATGGGTGCGTTGCAGCATATCGCTGGTGAAGAGCGCGTGGAAGACGGCATAACAAAGTATGCTCATTAAAAAACAGGCCAATAAACGGATCAGGAAGCCTGGAGGTACTGCCGGATCGCCAATGACGAACTGTTTTGGGGTTATCAAATCCAGAAGGTAATCAATCAACAGCATGGTCAGCAATCCGGCAACCAGACTAACTGCCATTCTGGTGTAACGTGGCCACCCGACAGGTGGATGCATTTTCATTTTTGCATGCACGAACCAGCATGCAGACAACGAAACCGCAGAACTGATCATCATTGTCAGCACCTGCTGCAAACTTGGCTGATGTGGAGTGTTCAGTTGCGTCACCAGGATAGTGATATTCAATATCGCGACTAGAAGCAGGAGTGCTTTTAAATGATATTGCTTTTTCATGAATGTCAAAGTTAACAAACATATTCTGTAATTGATAGTTATGACGAGTCGGTTCACCAGCATGATTGCTCGCCTTAACCCTATAATTGGCTAGTTCATCTTTGATCCCGAAAATCCACTATCCTTATATAACACTACGGCATTATTGTCAGTGCAGGCTTAGCGTCGACGGCCGAACTGGACTGAGATCGAATGGAGCGTTAAGCAGCATGGAAATAGCTTATGAATTTAGTTTCTGACCAGAGATAACGATATATGGTCGGCTTGTTTGTCGTCCATGGTGGTCTGTTACAGTTGCAGTAATTTCATTGGTGATGATGTTTACAAAACCTGATTTTCTCAAAAATGATGTGACTTCGTCAATTTTGTAAAAGCTGAAGTCAGACTGCGTCCATGGGAGGTGGCTTCCAGCGCTTTTCTCCACAAAAGCAAGGTTCATTTTTCCTCCTGGTTTTAATACGCGGTAGATTTCTGCAAAATAGGGAAGGGGATCAGACCAGAAATAAATTTGGTCGACCATAAAACAACCATCAAAAAAGGCATCCTGAAAATTGAGCTTTTCAGCTGCCGGTTCATTTAATTGTCGCCTTCTGTCAGTTCTATGATTTGTAAAGATGCTTGTCGCCGCTGTTGTCGCACCGTAAGCTCCGAAATAGACCGTGTTTTCAGTGTTTTGTAACTTATAAGGTAGTCGCTCAGCAGCTAAATGCCCTATTTCGAGTAAACGTGTGTGGCCTTTAAGCGCCAATTCATCCAGTAATTTAAGAATAATGTTGTCTTTAAGTGGGAGAGGTTCGGACAGTTTTTCTTGTGTTGATCTATTCAATATTGCTCGTTTATCCATAACATCGGTATTAGTTGGTTTCGGTCACCCGTAATCCCGGCAAAATTGAATATTAACCATTCCGCATCTTTACATAAAAAGGATTTTCATTTACACAAAATAGAATTGATGACATCCATATTGTATTCATTCGGTTTTTTTTAATGATAATTGCGATTATGGGAATCAATGTTGGCAAGGATTACGGCGCATGGAAAAATGTTGGAGGTGGGTTTGATGACGTTCCTGTCAAGAGCGCATTGGTGACTGAACGAAAGGAGAAATATAACTTTTCTTTTAGTGACGCCGAGCTGGTACAGATCAATATTCCCGGTATATACATCGTTTATGGCGATATCCTCTTCAAGCAGGAACAGATTTATTTCCGGCCAACTGATGATGTGCCAGATATGATTAAGCTTCGCTTTACCTTGTCGGGTGGCGGAACCATATTCAACCAGGTGAACAGGCAGCAATATGTTTTTGGTTCCAATCAGCAGAATATCATCTACATGCCCCAGCTGGATGGTACCGGCGAGTACGATACCAAACACAGTTACCGTTTTTTTGAAGTCCATTTTTCCAAAGATAAATTCCTGCAGCTGTCGGAAAACTCGACAAGGGCGTTGCAGATTCTGGCCGACTATGCCGATCGTGGGCGCTATGCACAGCTGTCAGAACAAAACCTTCCCATTTCCTGGGCCATGCAGAACTGCATCAATGATATCCTTCATTGTAATTACGCTGAAGGATTAAAGCGCATGCTGATCGAATCGAAATGTGTGGAGCTACTTGTGCTTCAGGCAGAGGCATTTGAGCAGGCGATCACTAAAAAACAGCCTGAGACTTTAAATTCGACATACGACCGCGATTGCCTTTATTATGCCCGGGACTATCTGATTGAACATATTCATGAGCCACCATCTGTCGCTGAACTGGCGAAATTATGCGGACTCAACGAATTTAAACTCAAACAGGGATTCAAAGGACTCTTTGATAACAGCATCTTCGGCTATTTGAGCGACTACAGGTTAAATTACGCCAGGGAGCTGCTGCTGGAAGGCACCTCTATAAAATCGGTAGCCTTCATGTTGGGTTATTCTTCTGTACCGCATTTCAGCAATGCTTTCAGGAAGAAATTTGCAGTTACCCCTGGCAAGTTGAAACGCTGATCTGAATTTTGTCTTTGAGCGTGAGGGATTTTTACCGGCATGTTCACAGCCCCGGAGAACGGAATTATGTTCACAGCCCCGGAGAATCAAATCATTTAAATCGCATTGGTGGTTCGGTGACGGTCATTGATGGTTCGGTGACGGTACCAGCTTGCGATCATCACCGAACCAAATTATTATAAGCTCAGTTATGGCTTTTTCAATATGTTGATCATGCCTATAACTTGTTCGCTGCTATTTACGACGCGCTATACCACGAATGTGGCAAACTCCTCAATGGGAAGCCTTACTTTTTTTACTGCTGCATAAGCATCGTTTACCGCATCACGGTATCCGAGGGCTAATGTCACGACAGATTTAAGTCCTTTCTCTTTGAGTCCAAGCAAGGAGTCAAACTTTTCGCTGTCAAAACCTTCCATCGGTGTCGAATCTATTTTCAGTTCCGCTGCAGCAACTAAAGCTGTTCCCAGGGCGATGTATGCTTGTCTCGCGGACCAGTTGAAATTTTCTTCGTCAGCTCGCGAAAGCAGACCACCTACCAAAGCAGCTTTATAGTCCGCCAACGCTTCTTCCGGAAGATTTCTTTCCCTGGCAAGATGCGCAATGAAAGCGTCTATGTGTTCCTGAGTTAGTTTATCAAATGCAGCAAAGACCAAAAGGTGTGAAGATTCAGCGATCTGTGCATTAAATGATCCCTCTCCAAGTTTTTGTCTAAGCGACGTGTTTTCTACCACAAAAACACGGTATGGCTGAATACCAGTTGATGAAGCCGAAAGATTTGTAGCTTCAAGTATTTCATTAAGATCTGCTGTTGATACCTTTTCTGTATTGAACTTTTTAACGGCATAACGCCATTTAAGATTTTCTATAGTTTTCATTTTCTTGTATTTATTCAGCAAAACTCATAATAATTGGTTTACTTTTGTCACTAAATACCAAAAAGTAATAGTGACAATCAGGTAACCATGTTTAAAGTAACCCCCACTCCAACACATCAGTGCAAAAAAGCCATTATGGGTGTACACGACGCCATGTACGTTCTCGGCGGAAAATGGAAAATCTATATTATAACCGGGCTGCTATTTAGCCCGATGCGCTATTCAGAGCTGCTCCGGAATATCACAGGCATATCCGGAAAAGCGCTGAGCAGAGAGCTGAAGGAAATGGAGACTAATCATTTGATCAAGCGAACGGTGAACGACACGGCGCCCATCTCCGTCACTTATGAATTAACTGAATATGGCCAATCAACAAGATCCATCATCGGCGTGCTTTCAGAATGGGGCGAGGAACACCGGGAGTTAATTGTCAAAGGAAGAGAATCATAATAATCCTTAATCTCTAGCTGCCAATAGCTGATAAATAATTCTCATATCCCCAACGAACGCTTAAAGGCGATTTGACATACCTATTTTTCAAAGGCTGCGGAATAATCATGCGCGGTTTCTTGTACATATCCTCATCCCCCGATATGATCTCCAAGTTCATCTGAATGCCAGAGGTTCAAAAATACCCCCTTATCAATAAGATCATACCCCATTGATACCCACGTTTACTATGATATTCGTATCCAGATCGACTGGTCTGATACCTTGCTAGTCGTAGCAACATTAACAATTTATACAATCGAACAATAACCGAATAAACCACCCAAACAAATGAAATTCAGGCGTCAGTTTTTTTTGATCATCTTTCTATTTATTACCTTCAATGGCTTTACCGTGCATGCTCAGCAAAGCTCAAGAGTCACTTCGGCGTCTGGGCAGGACTCAGCAACCATGAATAAATTTTTATCAGACCTGCTCGGCCGGATGACCTTAGAAGAAAAGATCGGTCAGTTGAACCTGCTTACCGGAGAGCAGGCAATTACGGGCTCTTCTGTAAATAAGGATGCGGAGGGTAAAATTCTCAAGGGACAGGTCGGCGGGTTTTTGAACATCATCACCGTAGCTAAAATCAGAAAGGCACAGGAAATTGCCGTGACCAAAACACGGTTAAAAATCCCCCTTATTTTCGGACTCGATGTCATCCACGGTTATAAAACCATTTTTCCAATTCCTTTGGCGCTATCTGCTACCTGGGATCCGAAATTGATCGAAAAAACTGCGCGTATTGCTGCACAGGAAGCTACGGCCGATGGGATCAACTGGACATTTTCTCCTATGGTAGACATTTCCAGGGATCCACGTTGGGGGCGTGTGGCTGAAGGAAGCGGCGAAGATCCTTATCTCGGTGCTGAGATCGCTAAAGCAATGGTCAAAGGATATCAGGGTGACGACTTGTCAAAAGAGAATACCTTGTTGGCATGTGTTAAACACTTTGCTTTATATGGAGCGTCGGAATCGGGTCGTGATTATAATACGGTAGATATGGGTAGATCAAGAATGTATAACGAATACTTCCTGCCTTACAAAGCGGCAATTGATGCTGGGGCGGCGTCTGTAATGGCGTCGTTCAATGAAGTGGACGGAATCCCCGCAACGGCAAATAAATGGCTGCTGACCGATGTGTTAAGAAAGGAATGGGGTTTTTCAGGAATGCTGGTGACCGACTATACCGGCATTAACGAGATGATCGATCATGGCCTGGGCGGGCTGCAGGAAGTTTCGGCTAAAGCCCTGAACGCAGGAATAGATATGGACATGGTAGGTGAGGGATTTATTACCACCTTGACGAATTCCTTAGAGGAGAAAAAGGTATCAGAGAAAGACATTGACAGAGCATGCCGGATGGTTCTTGAAGCCAAGTACAAGCTCGGTCTTTTTGAAGATCCCTATCGTTATTGTAATGAGCAGCGTGCTGAGAAAGAAATCTTCACTGCTGATCACCGGGCCTTCGCAAGAAAAGTAGCCGGTAAATCGGTAGTCCTTTTAAAAAATGAAAAACAGACGCTTCCACTCAAAAAATCCGGAACCATTGCGCTTATTGGTCCCCTGGCTGATAGCAAAGCAAACATGGTCGGTACCTGGAGTGTCTCCGCAAATTTAAACACTGCTGTATCCTTAAAAGAAGGCCTTGAGCAGGTGGGGGGGAGTAAAGTCAGGATCTTGCTGGCAAAGGGATCTAACCTCATGCAGGACAGTGCGCAACAGACACGTGGTACCATGTTCGGGCGTACCATACCGCGGGATGATCGGAATGAAAATGAAATGATCAAGGAAGCAGTTGCTGTAGCGATGAAGGCCGATGTAATTGTGGCTGCATTGGGCGAGGCCTCCGAGATGAGCGGAGAAAGCGCGAGCAGGACTGATATTAATGTTCCGCAGGTACAACAGAGACTACTTGAGGCACTATTAAAGACCGCAAAACCTTTGGTGCTGGTATTGTTTAATGGCAGGCCGCTGGATTTGTCCTGGGAAAATGAACATGTGCCATCAATATTGAATGCATGGTTCGGCGGTACGGAGTCAGGACTCGCAATCGCCGACGTCCTGTTCGGCGATGTCAACCCTGGCGGAAAAATTACGGCGAGTTTCCCCCGCAATGTAGGGCAGATTCCGGTGTACTATAATCACAAGAACACAGGAAGGCCTCAAAATGACAAACATGGTTTCACTAAATACAGATCAAACTATCTCGATGCTAGCAACGAACCTTTATTTCCGTTTGGATACGGGTTAAGTTATACCACATTCGGAATTACGGCGCCAATGGTGGATAAAAAAGTCTTGTCGCCCGGCGGAACAATCAAAGTGAAAGTTGATGTTAAAAATACCGGAACCAGATTGGGAGAGGAAGTGGTGCAACTGTACATTAGGGATATGGCCGGTTCTATAACCAGGCCGGTAAAGGAACTTAAGAAATTTACAAAAATAGCATTGATGCCAGGTGAAAGCAGGGAAATCAGTTTCACCATTACCGAAGAAGATATAAAATTTTATAACGCTGATCTGGCTTATGTGGCAGAACCAGGTGACTTCAAAATTTATGTTGGAAATAGTGCTGAGCAGGTCAAAGAAGTTGATTTTAGCTATCTGAAAAATTGATTTAAATTCATTTACAGCGCTATTCAAAAGCTTTTTTATCAAAGTGGTCCTTGCCTAGTCTCAAAAAAACAGAAAAGCAGGTCTCGTTTTCATTATCCTTATTTAAGATACTGTAGAAAGATATTTTACCATGATGCAGTTCAATAAGACTTTTTGAAAAGGCAAGTCCAATTCCTGACCCAGGCTTCTTGTTTCCTATTGCATCTATCTGGTAAAAATTGGTGAAAATTTTGGACTGGTCTTCGGCAGAAATCCCAATCCCGCTATCGATAACCTTAATTTCTGTAAACTCCGCAGTCAACGAAATTTGCATGGAAATTCTCTTTCCGCCTGGAGTAAACTTCAGGGCATTAGATAGCAGATTTGTGAGTACGATTTCAAGATGTTCGGGATCGAAATACAGGATGACAGATTCATGAGTGCTTGAAAAATTATAATCTATTTGCTGTACAGAAGCATTTTCAGTAAATTTTTCATAAATGCTTTTGCTGAATTTAATGATGTCACCCGCTGCGATTTTTAATTGCGTATGACCCGCATCGGCCTTCCTGAAGTCCATTAAGTCATTGGTCAGTTTTAACAATCGCTCCGCATTGTTTTGGATAGAGCTGACTAGCTTTTGATTGGAAGACTTTGGGGGGATGAGACTTTTTAACATCTCCACAGGTCCCATGATCATCGTAAGTGGTGTGCGGATTTCATGGGAGATATGAGTAAAAAAGTCCATTTTCATCTGGTGTACTTCGCGCTGTTTCGCACTGGTCATTTGCTCAAACCGGAGGTTCCGGAGTAAGATAGCCCTGGAGTTAAAAAAATAAAAAATTCCACCTGTGACCGTAAAAGTAAGCAGGATGTAGAAGGTATATGCCCACCATGTAAGCCAGAAAGGCGGAAGAATTACAATTTCCAATAGCTTTTGCTGTTTACCCCAGCCGCCGTCGTTGTTGCAGCTTTTGACAAGCAATGAATATTTTCCTGTGGGCAGGTTAGTGAAAGATGCGGTAGGCGAATGCGTGTAAACCCAGTTTTTATCGTAACCTTCAAGTTTATAAGCGGACATACTCTTTTCTGGTTTAATCAGATTCAGGATTGCATATTCAATCGAAACCAGGTTCTGGTCGTAGCTCAGGGTCAATCCTTTGGTGTCGGTTATACTTTTGGAAAGTATTCGTGACGGGTCCCGTGCTGTGACCTGCCTGCCGGCAAGGTATAATCCCGTCAGCTTAACTTCCGGCGCAGTATGGTTGGTTTCTATCTCTTGCGGTAAAAACTCAACCAGGCCATTATGGCTTCCAAAGAATAGATTTGCTTTACTGTCTTTATAAAAAGAGCTGTAATTGAATACATTAGCGGGTAAGCCATCATGTGTGTTATAAATGGAGAAACGTCCGCTGCTCACATCGAACTTCGATAAGCCGTTATTGGTGCTCAACCATAGGTTATTTTTATCATCCACCAGGATTCCAACAATCATATTTCCCGACAAACCATCTGTTAGGGTGAAGGTTTTAAACTTATTTTTAGCAGGGTCATATCGTGTAAGACCAGCATAGGTGCCTATCCAAATGACATTATTTTTGTCTTCCGTAACGCAATTGATGATATCGGAGTTGAGCTGATCTGGAAATTGCTTTCTTAAGAAATACTTTATTGACCTCCCGTTCGCATCCACTCTGTTCAGGCCCTGCTTGGTGCCGATCCAAATGTTATTTTTGGAATCCTGAAAGAAACAGGTGATGTAGCTATTGGATAGCTTCTGGCCGGGGTAGAGGGATTCAAGTGTCGTCATCTTCCTGGCTTCTGGATCATAGATGTTTATACCACGCGCCTGATGGCCTATCCAGATCATTTTATTCCTGTCTTCAAGCAAGCAGGTAACATCGTTTGATTTTATTGGGTTAATCTTGTCATCATACCTGAAGTGTTTGAAAACTTTATTTTCGAATAGATCTAACCCACCATTATACAAACCGATCCACATTCTGCCTCTTGTGTCTTTCAACAAGGCTTTAACGTTATTTGAACCCAATGAGGAAGGGACGCTTTCGCTATTTTTATAATGATGGAATGTTTTCCGTTTTCTGTCAAAGAGATTCAACCCTTCGTCTTCCGTGCCTACCCAAAGATTGTTGTCCGTTCCCTCTGCAACGGCACTGATGATGTTACTACTAATGCTATTTTTTTGATCACTGGTTTGGTACACTTTAAAGTTGGTCGTTAAAGCCTCGATGATGTTCACTCCACCAAAAAATGTAGCGATCCATACAGATCCTTGTTTGTCTACGTATAAATCGAAAATTCCATTGTTACTCAGCGACTGTCGATCCGCTGAGTTATGTTGGAAGGTTTTGAAATCGTCTCGTGTCGGATCATATAAGTTTAAGCCTTTTAATGTCCCCAGCCAGATTCTGCCCTTGCCGTCCATAGCTATTTTAGTGATATGGTTACTGGTCAATCCCGAATCTTTTCCTTGTACATGGGTATAGCGCTTCCAGTTGGCGAGTCCCTGATCTATTTTATATAGGCCGTGTCTGTTTGTGCCAATCCAAAGCTGTCCTTTTTGGTCTTCCGCAATGCAGGTGATCTCTTTCCCAATTAACTCGGCTGCCAGCGTTTCATATTTTTTTCCGCTGACCCGTTTGTCCGGCACAATAAATAAACCACTTGTAGTTCCCACCAGTATGTGCTTACGGCCATCTTCAAATATCGTTTGAATGTTTTTGCCTTGAAGGTTACTGTCAATGGGTAGAAATCGGTACTTCCCGTTTTGCTCAGATGCTATTTTATTCAACCCCGCCTCGGTTCCCACCCAAACGTATCCCTGATGGTCTTCCCAGATTGCTTTAATGTTGTTGTTCGTCAGGCTTCTGGGGCTTTCGCGGCCGGACTGGAAAAGGACCTGAAACGAATCCTGTGCAGTGTCGTAAATATATAAGCCGTTATTGGTTCCAATCCAGATGTTTTGTTTCTCATCGGCCATCAGTTTGTTAATCTGAATATTTTGCTCGATGATATTGTCCTTATAAAAAGATTTGAAAACCTTCATTTTGCGTCCGTCAAATCGATTCAGACCATCCATTGTCCCAATCCAAATAAATCCGCTCTTATCTTGTGTAAATGAAAGGACAGAGCTGGAAGAGAGGCCATGCTCAACGGTCAGGTGTTTGAAAAAAACAGGTCCCTGACAGTATGCTACTTGGGCAAATCCACAAATCTGAAAAGTCCATGCAATGAGGTACAGGCAGATAGCATATAACATTCTTACCTTTTTATTTTTGATAGGACTGTGCATTTATCTAAGATCCATTTTCAGAGGCTAACTATTTACTGTTCCTAACATATCCTTGAACCCGTCCAACGCTGCGTTTTTTAACAAACTGTTGATTTCGTCGGAGTAGGCCATTCCTACAGATGGGCAGCGTAGAATCTTATGTCGCTGGGCTAAGTGATCTAGTGGTCTTGTCAGGCATTCGTGTAAATCTAATTATTTCCCTTGAATGTTGCATATGGCACTTCCTGCTAAAACGTTAAGTAGAAGGGGTGGTTTCGTCTTTAATTGGGGGTGTTTTTGATTGCATGGAAAAATTGAAGTGGTTGGAAGCTGAGCCTGAAAAACGCAGTTCCAGATTTATTGTAATCAAAAAAACGAGCAGTAAACCCTAGTTTTTGCTCGTTTTTTTGACTTTAATTTGTTTGGATTTTTCAATGCTCCCGCTGTTTAAGGGACTTTTCTAAGCACTCGCGATCTTGCACAGGCAAGGTCTATTTAAAAATTTTACCCAAAGTTTGATCCAACTCTTCGCCTTTTAAATTACGGGCAATAACCTTTCCGGTAGGATCTAACAATATATTTTGAGGTATGAACCGGATATCAAATTTTTTGGCAATATCGTTATCCCAGTATTTAAGATCTGAGACCTGTGTCCAGTATAATTTATCCACCTGGATCGCTTTTAACCAGCTTTTTTTATTTTTATCCAGTGACACACCAAAGATCGTAAAGCCTCGATCTTTATAAGCGTTAAATGCCTTCACCAGGCTAGGGCTTTCCGCACGGCAAGGGCCACACCAACTCGCCCAAAAATCTATCAACACATATTTCCCTTTGAATGAAGATAAGCTAACTAAGTTGCCTGATGAATCGGGCTGTGAGAAATCGGGTAAATAGCCACCAGGCAAGGTCGCTTTAGAGATTGCAATTTTCTCAGCGAAATCTCTACCTGCTTTTGACTTACGTACTTGCAGACTGAGCTTGTTGAACAACGGTTCAATTTCTTCAGGATCCAAATAGTTACCCGCCACCTCGTTTAACGCGTGTAGGGATACTGGTGAAGCCGGCTGTTGCTCAACGAATTTTCTGTAGGTGTCATTTTTGAAATCCAATTCCAATTGATCCATTTTGCGACGTACCGTCGAAATGCCTGCAGTATCGTTAGTGGCCTGATACTTCCGGGCTTCCTCATTTAATTTGCGTAATTTCCCTGTATAGGTCATCAAAGCTTTGCGAATAGGCAGGAAATCAATATCTGATTTAGAACCAGAAACAACGACACTTTTCAGTGTATCTGGTGATGAAATGCTTAACGTGCCAGGCTCCAGATAAAAGCTCAATCTTGCGGACCTGAGGGCATCCGCAGATGATGAACTAAAAATCAGTCTCGCAAAAACAGGCCCTTCCACTTTTCCTGCTATCTTAAACTTGCCATTGATGACATTGGTGCTGTCGGTTCTAATTGTATTCTCGTATTCATAATACAAATACGCTGTACCTGAAGCACCTGGCGCAATTGAGCCGAAGAGTTTAAAATTATCTTTCTTTTTCTGTTGACCCAAAGTGGTTATCGTTACCAAGGTCAGGATGCTGATTATTACCAGATTCTTTTTCATGATCATTTTATCATTATTTTCCTTGCGTGAATTCATTGGGTGCATTGAGTAGTAGATCAATCATCATTTTGAGGTGTGTTTCGTTCTCCGCACCAATCATAAAATCGCTGAAAACAATGCGTCCATTCTTATCTATCAAAAAATTGGTCGGCGCCGCGCCGTAATTTTCTAAATTGCCTTTATCCCTTCCTTTTACCTCCGCCAATGGTGTAAAGCTAAAACCGCTGGAGTTGTGAAAAGGAATAACATATTGGTCTTGTTCGGCCACAATGTTGATACCCACATAGGCCAACTCGCCCTTTTGATATTGTTTAACCACATTTTCAAAAAAAGGCATCTCGGCCCGACAGGGTCCGCATCCCGGAAACCAATAGGTCAATAACAACACCTTTCCTTTATAATCGGACAGTGAGGCATTCCCTTCGCCAATATATTTTTTTAAGGTAAACGGTGTTGCAGGCTTGGCTTTGCTTAAAAGATTTTGATAGATGTCAGCTTTAACTGCATCCTGATTTTTACCAAGTTTAGCTCCATAGCCATCTAATGCCATTTGCAGTGCCGGCGACGGGTCTTTGACGAACACCTTCATCAGCTGGTCATAAGCAGAAGAATGGTTTCCGGTTTGATCAGTGGCTTCCGCTTTTAAAAATAAAAGACTTTCACGGCCGAACTGGGAATACTTAGACAGTTTTATTTTGTTTAAAACAGCCAGTCCTTCCAAAGGCTTACGCTGGTCCAATAATTTTTTTGCCTGAATAAAAAGGTCGGCCTGCGTTACAAGATCAGTCCAATTATCGCCTTCAGCGTCTTTTACATCTTTCATTTCGACAGCAAGCGCCCTCGCTTTTTCAGGGTCTGTTGACAACAGGACATCAAAATAAGAAGTCATGTAAGGCGCGCCTTTTTCCGCAGGAAAGTTTTCGTGCAGCAGCTGATAACTTTTAATCCGCTCTTCGGCTGTTGCCGAACTGCTGGCTAAATAACCCAGGGCACGAACTGCATATTCTGTGGTTGGAAAATCCTTTGCCACTTTGATGCTTAAATCACTAAATTTTCCCTGATCAAGGCCCATGAATGATAAGGCGTACCGATATTGATATTCCGGATTTGTAGGATCGGCAGCAATCGCCTTTTTCAGATATTCCCATCCTTCATCAAAGCGGCCCCAACGCAGGTCGTCCACCCACAAATAATACCATGCCCGGGCAAATTGCGGATTAATCTCCACCGCCTTCAAGAGGTAGGGCCTGGCTTTGGGGCTTTCTTTTTCAATATAGGCTTTTCCCAATGCATAGGGTACATTGGCATTTTCAGGAAATGCTTTCATCAATTCTTCGTATCGACTTGCTACCTCAGGACCATCAGGACCAATGGCTTCGATATAGGCAACATGGCTGCTCATGCTATCGGGCGAGGCCTCAACGGCCCTTTTCAATCGGTCAAGCGCATTTTTGTCCGTTGTTCTGGCGGCTAATTTGGTTGCCCGTTTTAGATATACAGGAAACAGGGGATTTGAAGGGAATTGCTTTACCCAATTTTGCATTTGCAATTTCAGCTGTTTTTCATGACCTGGATTGGCGTCCAGAAAAGCATCGTAGTAGTCCTGGATGTTATTAATGTCATCAGGATTTTTCAATACTTTATTTTTAAGCTGGGCTAAGGATGGCTTGGCAACGACACTTTTTGCGTCGGTTTTTTTAGATTGCGCAGTCGATTTTGCAAGCGGCGCGCTTACGAGCGCAGCTAAAATAGCTGCGCTGTATAAGGTTTTTATTACGTTCATTTCAGTTTGATCAGCGTAACTAATAGTTGTTTTGTTCAATTTGTCCCTGTCCCGCTGTGATCTCTACACCATTGATGGGTACCGCGTAACGAAGGCTTTTAACAGGAAGAGTATATGTTTGAATGGTATTCAAGTCTACTGAACCTATACCCATTTTATAAAAAGTGTGTGTAACGGTCACGTCGTCCCCTGGTGTTTCATTTACGCTAAAACGCCTGATGTCAGCCCAGCGAAAGCTAAAAGGCAATTCCCGCCTACGCTCCTGCAGGATTTGGATCAGTGCATCTGCCGGACTGTTTGCCGTTAGTGCAACATACGTTTTCATTCTCTTGGTACGCAAGGTGTTGGCTGTCTCCAAAGCAGTTGTTATTTCGCCTTTGCGGGCTAATGCTTCTGCTTTGTTTAATAGAACCTCTGCAATGGTTGGACCCGAAGGCAAGAATCCTCCATCATTGAAATAAGTATAACGGTAGGTCGTTGGCGTGATTACGTTGAACCTGCGCCCGCCGTCAGGGATCATCAATAAAAGGAAACGAAGATCGTTAGTCTGATCATACACCGAAAGCAGGTTCGTGCTTGGAATGTTCCATTGAGTGGTGGACCAGGTAAAACGGGTATAATAAAACTCATCCCATTTAAAAAATCTGGTAGGTGAATAGTCATTTAAGGCCGAGTAGGTTAACGTTGCCGCCGGATTGCTGTAGGTAGCCGGGTTGCCGGCTGGTATGGTCTTAAAATCCACCAGTTTTGCCGTTTGCGATAGCAATGCGCTGTTGGCATGTTGAACGGACTTGTCATAATCGCCGGTGAACAAATAATACCTGCTTAAAAATGCATCAAGAGCGGGTTTGCTGACACGCCACCTCATTGCAGCCTGAACATCATTGTAATTGACCAGCGACTGTGCCTGAGCGACGTCTGATAAGATGAAATCGTAAGTCTCTTTCAGGGATGCGCGTTTTAAAGATTCTGCATAGTCCGTCGTCCGTTTTATGGGCAGGCCCTTTTCGTTAAGGTTAGCCTGCGAATAAGGTAGGCAATAATAGTTCACCAACGTCCAGTAGCTGTAAGCCCTAACGAAGTAGGCATCGGCTTTCACCCGGTTGATCATCGCTACATCGCCCGATACATTGTCCGCATTCGCAAGCACAACATTGGCGTTGAATATTTTTCGGAACTCATTGTTCCAAAGCGGATCTGAAGCTTCTCCAATGATGTTGTCGATGTCCAGCGTATAATAATACAGGCTTGTGAGGCTAAACGCATTCGGGTAATTCTTATACAATTCGGGTTTGATCTCGGTATCGTCAGTAGAGTAAATTGCTGTCCCGTTAGTGCCCTCATAACCAAAGGGAACTCCGGAATCATACCCATCGGGATCAGTGCCAGTAACGTTGTCCAGCAAGGCCTGTAGCTGTTCCACCGTTTTGATGTCGGCCTGAATTTTATTGGGCTCATCCAGATATTTTTTGCATGATGCCAGGCAAGTCAGCCCGAGCACCAACAGAAGTATGTTTAATTTTTTCATTTTAGTAATCTTCAAAAGCCAGTGGTTAAAATCCTATGTTAAGACCAAAAGTGCAGGTAGTCAGTGGGCGTTCCGTTCCTGGCAGCCAATCCGGATTGTATCCTTTTTTATTGGCTGTCCATACCATTCCCAGATCTCTCAGTTGGGCGAACACTTTTACATTGCGCAGTTTGGTCTTCTCGATCATCGTTGCCGGTAAAGTATAATTTAACATGATTTCCTTACACTCGATGTATGATGAGCGCTCCACCAAACCACTTAAATAAGGGAGGTACTGATTCCACAGGTAGATGTTACTTTCATTAGGGTTTGGAAATGGAGGGATGTCCGTACGACCTGCATAGACATCCGATATATACCTGTTGGCGATCGTTTTCCTTGAGCCCACGTAGGCAAAGTTGTAATTGTAGATGTCGTTGCGGTACACACCCCCGAATTTCCCGATCAACAATACCGACAAGCTGAAGTTGCGGTAACCAAATGTGTTGTACCAACCGGCGGTATGCGGTGGAATCGCAGTACCCTCGTAATTAAGAAACCGCGATCCTACACCGGAGAGGAGCGTATAGCTGTTGAATGTGCTCGGCTGGCCATTAGGGCCCGAAACCTGCGGCACACCTGCAATTGTGCCTGCGTAGGTCAATGAATAGACAGGATTTATTGGCCGTCCCTCCACAAAGGCATTAGGGATGTCCAACATCTGCGCAGCGTTCAGCGCGGGATAATATAAATCATTTACTATATTTTTATTGTAGGCGTAATTTAAGGATGTCGTATAGGTAACAGGGATGCCAGGCAATTTTAATTGCGTTCCCAGCTCCAACTCAATACCACGGTTGGTAATACCTGCATTGTTGAACTTCTGACTGGTGCTGCCAGCCGCGGCAGGTAATGCGATTACGCCGGTAATGTCTGTGCCTTTTTTATTGTACAGATCCAATTTACCGAAGACCTTTCCTTTAAACAATACATAATCTATCCCCAGATTGGTAGTGGTTGTTTTTTCCCATCTCAGGGTGGGGTTACCATTGTCGGATATCAATGCGGTAATGGTACCTGTCGCTAAATTTGGAGAGGTCGATACCTTCAATAAGGTGTTGGTTGATGTTGTTTTTTCAACGTTTCCGTTTCGGCCATGGGTCACACGCAGACTCAACCGGTCTAACCAACTGATGTTTTCAGCAAAGCCTTCTGCTTTTATGTTCCATAAACCGCCAACTGACCAGAGTGGTGCCCATCGCAGAGATGGTGTTCTGGTGATAAAATTGGAAGCATCGGTTCGCACACTTCCGGAAATGGTATATTTCCGGTCATACGTATATGCAGCGTTGCTGTAGTAGGACACAAAGCGGTCTAATCCGTAACCAAGTAATGCAGAACCACCTTGCAATTCTGTGTCGTAACCATAAATGTCCAGCAGTGGTGCTGCGGAACTTCCGTATCCATATGGGGGCAAAGTTGTCTCCAGCTTGCCAGGATAGTAACCATATAACCATGGATTGGCCCGGGTATCCCTACGGTATTGAGAGATTTCCATACCGGCAATCGCGTTAATGCTGTGCTTGGTGCCGAAATCTTTGACGAGTGTCAACTGGTTACGGAATACATAGCTGGCCGCATTCGCATTGCTGTTCTGCGCGATACCGCCCTTAGGTACGAACTGCCTGCCGATGGTTCTGGTGTCTGAAAAGTATTCGACATTCTCATCCACCATGCTCCTTACGTAAAAAGTGTCGTCGCTGTAATAGTTCTCGTTATCTGTTTTACCGCGCTCGTACTGCAGTTTGGTGTCGAAGTTTAACCCTGGAATGATCCGTACATTAAATCCCGCCTGAATTCTGGCGTTGTAATCCTGGCTTTTGAAATTGCGTCCTCTTACCTCCCTCAATAAGTTGTAACTTAAATCAGCATATGGAAAGTCGTTTAAGGGCAATCCAGACAACACTTCCCGGTTATAGGTATTTAAATTTACGGCGTAATTTCCGTCAGGTTTTAACAGTGTTTCATAAGGCGAAAGGTTCCTCAGTTCGGTAGGCGTCGCGCCACTGGTCGTTTGCTCTTTATACTGAAGATACAGGCCAAAATTGAAGGTCAGAAAATCTGTGAACTTATACTCATTGCTGAAATTCAAACCATAACGTTTGTAACCCGAACCCTGGTAACGCGTTTTGTTATCTTCAAATAACAGCGAGGCATAAGATTTTGACTTGTCGCCTAACATGGAAAAATCTACGTTATATTGACTCAACACTGCCCTGCGTAACAACAAATCGCCAATCTGACCCTGATTGTTTATCCTGCTCAAACTGTCTAAGCCCGCATTCATAGCGGCAGTGCTGAGTGTGCCATTTTTATTCGCGTAAAGCAACTCCTGGCCAAGGGTGAGGGGTTTAGTCAGATCGTCAGGAAAAGAACCGGCTGTTTCCCTGAACACCCACCTGTTTTGAAAAGCCATCCTTTCCAGGTTGATCTGCTCCGCTGAGGTAGCTATCGGCACCAGGTCGTTCACATTTGTGCGTTCAGAAATCCGGGTAAAGGCACTCGCGTTAACCGTCAGGCCATTTTTGCCACTTTTTGATCTTTTAGTGGCAATCACGATCACACCGTTTGCTGCACGGGCACCCCAGATGGAAGCTGCAGCGGCATCTTTCAATACCGTTACCGATTCAATGTCATTCGGATTAATGGTAGAGAAATCATTGTTGGCAAGAGGAAAGCCATCTACGACCAGAAGCGGCGCTCTCTCACCATACATGGAACTGCTTCCCCTGATCAGGAAGGATACGGAACCATCCGCATTTTCTTTGCCTTGCATGCCAGCCACCAAGCCTTGTAATGCTGTAGATGGATTTGACACCGGCCGATTCGCCAATACATCCTGTCCAACCTGATCAAAGGCCCCCGTTGCACGCTCTTTTAATATACTCTGATAACCTGAGGTTACCGTAACTTCTGTTAACGCATTATTAACAGCACGCATGGTGATGGTTCCTTTAACTTCTGAAGCCCTCAATTCTACAGGCTGAAAGCCAATAAAACTAATCACTAATGTCGCTCCAGGATCCACATTACGCAATGTGAATTCGCCATCCGTATTTGTCGTCGCCGTCTGAGTGCCGTCCTTCACCTTAATGGACGCACCGGGCAAGGGCTGGCCTTGTTCATCCCTGACTTTTCCCCTCACGTCGATGGCCTGAAAAAAGTCGGCCACCTTATCTATCAGCGATTTCTCCTTCTTTTTAATCATCACCGTTTTATCGGCGATTTCATATATGAGTGGCTGGCCCTCAAAACAGGCCTTCAGCGCCGCCTCGATGGAAGCATTTTTAAGATTGATGGTGCCCGTTTTCAGATCCTTTAAATCGGCGGTGGTGTAAACAAAGTAATAGCCACTTTGCTTGCTCACCGATTTCAATACTTTCTGAAGTGGCTCTCCCTTCGTTGTCAGGTACACCTGAGCTTTGGTGATGGCACTTACTTGTAAAAGGCAAAAGCTCATCAACAGCATGGTAAGTTTCATCACGCGTAAATATTGTTTTCCGGGCAGGGTCATGGTGTGACCGCCCAGAGGTTTTCCATTAATTTTCATTAATTTTGGTTGTTTGGTGTAAAGTTGATGTCAATTCGAAAAAGTAATTCAGCCGGATGCCAGACACAGAAGCGGGAGTAGGTCGAAGCACTCTCGCTTTGCTTTTATTAGGTCACCGGTCAGGATAGTAGCGTTACCTCATAACCGTAATCCTCCTTCCTTTAATCTTAAAGTGAACATGATTTGTGTAAGATAATTTATTCAGGATCTTGCTGATGTTGTCAAAGCGGCCAATCGAAGCCGTAAACGTTTCAGTCGGCGGTGTGCCTTCGTAGCTCACCTCCACATTGTACCACCGCTCCAGCTTGCGCATAATGCTTTCGATATTCTCATCCGCGAAATTGAACCTGCCGTTCTTCCAGGCCACGGCCTCGTCCACGTCAATCTGACTGATGCTGATTTTGCCAGAAGCCGGTAATGTGGCCTGTTCGCCGGGTTTGAGTATGGTCTGTCCGTTCAGTTGAACTGAACCTTCCAACAGGGTGGTTTTTGTTGCCTGTTCATCTGCATAGTTATTGATATTAAAATGCGTACCCAATACTTTTACCGTCTGACCATTGCTCTTCACAATGAAAGGATGTGCCTGGTCTTTAGCTACCTCAAAATAACCTTCTCCAGCGAATTCCACGCGGCGTTCATCCAGTGATTCAAAGGACGTCGGATAACGCAACGAAGATTGCGAATTGAGCCAAACCTCCGTACCATCAGGTAACCGTACCCGAAACTGCCCACCCTTAGGGGTTTCTATGGTATTGTAACCGGCTTTTGCTCTGCCGTCATGTTCTTGCACGATGGAATAAATTAACTGCCCGTCCGCGGTTTTTGTGATGCTCATGCCAGGCTGCGTTGCGATCGCACCATTAGCGGCGTCAGTCAGGGAAATTTTCTTTCCATCTGCCAGCGTCAGGTAGGCTTTGTTTCCACCCGGTCCAATATCCTGCTGCACCACATTAACCTGCTGGCTGAATTGCGGGTACCGATAGTAGAAGAGTCCGGCGCCCATCAGCATTACAATCGATGCGGCTACCGCAACACGAGGCCATAATCTTTTATGTTGAGCAGGATATTTTAGTGGAAGACGGCTGCTTACTTTCTCCAGGTTACGCTCAAGTGTTTCATCACTGAGGTTCAGCGGGCGCGCTGCGGCCTGCTGGTTGTACCAGCTTTCCAGGATTGCTTTTTCACCGGCGGAAATGGTTCCGTTCTGGTATTTTTCAATTAAAGTGTTGACTTCTTTTTCGTCCATAATGCAAAGGCTGATGATCCCTTATACCATTAAGACGGCAAAGCAAAGGCTAGGTTATAGATGAAAATGAAAATTTATAACAATGAAAAGAGTACCATAAAGGAATGGATTTTCAATCGCAAAGTTTTTACGGCATTGTGCACCTGCTGTTTAACTGTGCCCTCAGTGATATCCAGCATTTCGCCAATCTCTTTATAAGAAAGGTCACCCATGCGACTGAACTCAAATACCTGACGCATTTTAGGTGGCAATGCGGCAATTTCCCGCTCAATGATCGCAGCCAATTCCTTTGCCCGGATGCGTTCGTCAGTTTCGTAATGTCCCTGCGCTATAAATTCCTGGATAGAATCGAGGTAACGTACAATCACCTTCTGGTGCGTCATCAGGTCAAAAACGCGGTTTCTAATGGAGCCATACAGGTAAGAAGAAAGAGATACCTGCAGGTTAAGGCTTTCTCTTTTTTGCCACAAAGCTAAAAAGAGATCGGAAATGATGTCATTCGCTTCATCCTCATCTCCCAATAATCGGTAGGCATGTTTGTACAGCAATACCTTATAACGCTCAAAAATTTCTGTGTAGGCGTATTCGTCGCCCTGCTGTAAAAGGGCAGCTAACTTTTGGTCGGTATGTTTAGCATATGTTGACGGCCTTCTGATCACACTGCAATTTATCGAAAATTAACATCATTTTAAAACCGCCTGATATTTGGCAATCTCATTACGCCCCATTTTGAGTTCTTGCTCAGGTAAGTGCGTTTCGCCTTTAATTTTTATCGACCTGCTGGTTAGTTGTTGCTGGCGATGTATTCTGATGGCGACTTCCCAAAGAAGCGTTTGAACTCTTTACTAAAGTATTTTCGGTCACTAAATCCTACTTCCCAGGCCACTTCGGAAATGTTAAACTTATCGTTCGTCAGCAGGATGGCAGCTTTCTTCAGACGTATCGTCTTGATGAACTCTCCAATGGGCGTCTGGGCAAGGGCATAAAATTTTTTATAAAGCACAGCCTTGCTCATCCCGATCTTCTCCGCGAGCACCGCCACATGAAAATCGGTGTCATGGAGATTCGCTTCGATAATGTTCATGAGTTTTTCCATGAACTTTTTATCGACAGTGCCTATTTCCACCATGGTGGGCTCCAAAAATATCTTCTGGCTGTAACGCTGTCTTAAGGTTTCCTTAGACCTCAACAAATTGCTGATGTACGATTTGAGTAACTGAATGTTGTAAGGCTTAGTCAAATAAATGTCCGCGCCACTTTCCAGACCTTCTAATTGCTGCTCAAGTGCAACCTTTGCCGTCAGCATGATGACAGGGATATGGCTGGTACGCTCATCTTGTCTCACCAGCTTACAAAATTCATTGCCATCCATCTCAGGCATCATGATGTCGGATATGATCAGATCAGGAAGGTGTTCGGCAGCTGTCTGCCATCCTTCCTTACCATCGCGTGCTTCCATGATCGCATATTCCCCCTCCAAACACATTTTGATAAATTCTCTGACCTCGTCGTTGTCCTCAATAACTAAGATCTTACGGTCTCTCATAATATCGTTTTGAATTTGTAAATATATTCCAAAAAGCCATTCATAAATGCTATCGGCTGAACTTAATATGAATTGCTTTTCCAAATGTGCTTTGCTCCGTACTCCAGATGTTGCTCAATGATCACTTGCCTGTAGACCTTTTCATACTTACGTTTTCTGTTAAAGCTCATGAATGCAAATCCTGCGAAAAATCCGTTTTTCTAAACGGGTAGCCGCTTTATTCAGCTCCGAATTTCAAAAAATAGCTGTAAACGACAATGTGATTTGGCAATGATTTCGGCTGACTATAGGTAATTTAATGCGGTATTCACGCAAAATAGGCGGATACAAAACTACCCCCAAATGCATAAGTTCCTACCCCCTTGGCGATAGATATTAGAAACATATTTGTAACTACAACATAACCAAATAATATGAACGTGAGTTTTCTTAATCCCAATTATGGGATCAGGCCCATCGGGGTGGTGCTTATTCGATTCCCTTCTGCATGATCATCTTCCTTTCTGTTTGCGGCAATGCTGCGCAGTTGCCAGTGTGTGATTGAGCTACGACAACTGTCGGGCTTTAATCATTTCAATTTCTAACCAAATAAACCTATGCGAATGAAAAAACTATTACTATTCACTTTTTTCTTATTATTCTGTGCTGAGTTGATTGCCCAGAACATCACTGTTACCGGGAAGGTTTCCGATAATAAAGGTGGGGTGCTGCCCGGTGTTTCCATTAAAATCAAGGGAACGTCTGTCGGCACGACCACTAACAATGCAGGAGAATATGTCATCAGAGGCGCCAGTCCAAACCAGATCTTGTCCTTCAGCTATCTTGGATTCCAGGTAAAAGAAGTGGCTGTAAAGGAAGGGGCCCTGAATGTAATTTTGGAATCCAGCTCGGAAAAGCTGGATGAGGTGGTGGTCATCGGTTATGGTACCCAAAAGAAAAAAGAAGTGACCGGCGCCGTAGGAAGAGTTACCAACTCAGTTCTGTCACAGTCTGCTACCGCAGATCTTGGTACCGCATTGCAGGGGCAGGTCCCTGGTGTCACGGTTCAGGCAAGCTCGGGTCGCCCGGGAGCCGTGTCCAACATCCAGATACGAGGCCTGAGTTCTGTAACAGGACGCAACGAGCCTCTTTTTGTAGTGGATGGGATCCCATATAATGCTGATCCACAGTTGAGTGTAAACGAAATTGAATCGGTTGATATTTTAAAAGATGCTGCTTCTGCGGCGATCTACGGTACGCGCGGAGCGGGTGGTGTCATTCTGATCACTACAAAGAAAGGCAAGTCGGGGAAAATGAAGGTCGACGTCGATAGTTATGTGGGAACGCAGAAAATTACCTCCGGCATTCCCGTAATGAATTTCGATGAGAGCATCTATGCGATGTTCATCAATGCTTACCATTTCAATGGGACACCTATTGGAGATACCTGGACACCCCTGGAAGAGAACAGGTATTACTTCACGAATAACACAAAGATGAGTGATGTCATTGAACGCGACAATAGTCCGATGCAAAATCATAGCTTAAGTGTTTCGGGTGGGAAGCAGGACCTGACCTATAATGTTAGTGCCAACTACATCAAACAAAGCGGTATGATCATCAACTCTGGCTTTGATCGATTTAATGTGAGGGCCAATACATCTATACGTGAAGGGAAATGGAACATCAACACGGGTATAGGTCTGCGTTTGGATAAACAGGAATATGAACCCTGGCAGATCCTGCTGGATGCTTACAAATATCAGCCCTACCAGCCATTAATTGATCCTGATCAGGAAGAAGTTTCAAATGGGGGAATTCCGGGAAGTAACGAGACGATCAACTTGAGCTACCTGTCCTCACAACTGAAAACCAAAGATAAAAGAAACGGAAACCATACAAACTTTAACCTGCAGGTTGATTATGATCTGGTAGAGAGTGTCAAGCTCACAACCAGGTTTGGTGGGAGCTATACCGATAATACCCGGATCAGGGTAAATCCCCTGTTTAAAGCGTATGATAACTTAGGCAATTTGATTCCTATGGCTCAGCGGTCAGGTGTCTATAATTCCAGCGACAAATCATCAAGTTTGGCATGGGAAAATTCCGCAAATTACAGCAAACGTTTCGGTGATCACCAGTTGAAAGTTCTGGGACTGTTTTCTGTGGAAAGGTACCAGTACACGAGTTTCTTCGCTCAGAAATTTGATCTGATCAACAACAACGTCGTCGTGCTGAACGGTGCCACGGCCGATCCCAATGCCGGTTCGGGAACTGACTGGGACCAGGACCGGACGAATTCATTGATTGGTATGCTGGCGCGTGTCCAATATGATTACAAAGGCCGGTATCTCCTGAGCGTGAGTGCCAGACGGGATGGTTCTTCTAGATTTTCCAAAGACTACAGATGGGGAACATTTCCGTCTGTATCCGCAGGCTGGAATGTGTCAGATGAGCAGTTCTGGAAACCCGTCGCCAATGTGATCAATACGCTGAAAATCAGGGCAAGCTATGGTACTACTGGAAATCAGAACTTCCAGGACTACAGCAATGCTGCCGCAATAACGATTGGGAAAGACTACGTTTTTGGTCCTGAAACATCTGATCACCTGACATTGGGGGCCATCCAAACCGCCTTTGCCAACAAAAATGTAAAGTGGGAAACTACGGCGCAAAGTAATGTCGGTTTTGACCTTACCTTTTTAAATAATAAGCTAACCTTCACCGGCGACCTTTACAATACGGACAAACGGGATATGTTATTCCCTCTACTGGTACCCAGCTCAACAGGAACGGGTCAGAACAGCACCGTGATCCTTAATGTTGGTAACATGAATAATAAAGGCGTTGAACTGGCAGCCAACTACGCCCATGATGGTACTTTCTCCTGGAAGTTTGGCGTAAACTTCGCGCGCAATGTGAACAAGATTACCAAGATGAGTGGTGCGAATAAAATCGCCTACATGAACGGGGGAACTGCTGTGGATGGAATCTCCAACCCGGATCGGCTGACGGTCATCAAGGAAGGATACGAAGCCGGTGCATTCTTTCTGATGCCAACGAATGGCGTGATAAAAACAGAGGAACAGCTGCTGACCTATAAAAAGCTTGTGCCTACGGCTAAGCTGGGCGACTTGCAATACATCGATTCCAACAATGACAACAAATTAACTGATGATGACCGCGTTTATTATGGTAGCGGTGCTCCTGAATATGTCATAGGATCAAATATCAGCTGTGCTTACAAAGGCTTCGACCTTGCCATGCAGTGGTATGGTTCCTTTGGCAACGAAGTTGTCAACAGCAGCCGGATCTATGCCTACTTAGGGGGAACGCACAGAGATCTGGTGTACCAATGGTCTCCACGCAATCCAGATTCAAATATTCCGGCCAATAGGGGTGGTTCACATGACAACTACCGTGGCTATTCTGACTACTGGATTGAAAACGGTAGTTATATCCGTCTGAGAAACATCTCATTGGGCTATAAATTTTCTCCCAAGCTGATCCGCTTCGCCTCAAACCTACGGGTTTACGTTGCGGCCCAGAATCCGATCACCATTACCAAGTACAAGGGATTCGATCCTGAGGTGGGCAATGATGGTCTTGAATCCCGAGGCATTGACAAAGGAAACTATCCGATAGGTGCCATTTACAGGGCGGGTGTCCAAGTTAATTTTTAATCTTTTAGACTTAGAGTTATGCAAAAAATAAAGTTGATCCTGACATTAACCATGATATCCGTGTTTTCAATGTCCTGCCAGAAATTCTTAGAGGAGGTCAATCCTAACAAACTGGCAACTGATAATTTTTGGAAGACCCTGGATGACTGCGATGCAGGTCTGACTTCCGTATACTCCGCTTTTAAAAATCCAAATGTCCTGGCAATTGAGGCGGAATCCAACAGAAGCGATCTGACTTATCCCGGTTACGGGCGTCCGAACACGTCAAACGAATATTATCTGCAAATGTTCACGAACGCTTCCCAGGCAGCAAATTCAAAATGGGAAGCGCTCTACAGAGGAATTTTTAGGGCCAATCAAGTAATTAAAGCCGTCACAGACTTATCGGCTGGTTTCAAAACAGCTGCGGAAACACAGCGTGGGAATGGCATCTTGGCCCAGGCCCGGTTTTTCAGGGGAATGTTCTACTTCTACCTGCACAATTCTTTCAATAAAGGGAGTGTGATTATTTACGATTTCGTCCCGCAAAATGAAAGTGAGTTTTACCAGTCTGTCAAACCTGCCACTGAAGTGCAGGCGTTTTATCTGGCTGATTTAAAGTTTGCGCACGAAAATCTTCCCGGGAAATGGACGATCGAGCGGGATTTGGGAAGGGTAACTGCCGGAGCTGCAGCAAGCCTGCTGGGACAGAGTTATTTGTATGATAAAGATTATGCAACTGCCAAAACCTATTTTAAAGATGTGATCGAAAATCCTGCCTATGGTTATGCATTGGTCAATGATATTGGAGACAACTTTACCACGCGGAATGAGTTGAATTCAGAATCTATCCTGGAGATCGGCTATTCCCTTAAATATAAAGGAGAGATCAGCGTATGGTCGGAAGACCAGGTTTCCAATACCTTAAGTTATGCGCTGAGTCCGGTAGGAGGATGGAAAACGTTATACCCAAGCTCATGGCTAATCATGGCCTACAAAAATGATAAGCTGGATAAAACTGATCCCCGGAACTTTGTCAGCGACCCGGATGGTACACAGCGGCTGCGCAAGTATTCGCTGCGGACCTCGTATTCCATTGCCCTGGTCGACGATCCGGATTTGAAATATTACGGACTAACGACTGCACAGGCTACGTATTTTAACAACCAGGAAACGGCGTACTTCAGGAAATATACCAACTGGGACATCGTAAGAAATGAAACGGACATAGTACCAAACATACGCTCGGGTGTGAACGTCCGGGTAATCCGGTTGGCAGATGTTTACCTGATGCAGGCAGAGTGTCTGATCCAGGAAGGTGCCATACAGGAGGCGATGGCATTGATCAACAAGGTAAGGCACCGCTCTGCGCTTCAACTGCTGGGCACGAATGGCAGTGGGGAGTTTCCCAATGCGGAGCATGATAATGTGACTTACACCGCGCAGTCTTTAATGGATCACCTAATGTACCTGGAGCGTCCGCTGGAGCTTTCAATTGAAGGCAATGCAGTCCGCACCATCGATATGAGGAGGTGGGGCATCACTAAACAACGTTTTCTGGAGCTGTCCCAGAAACGTTATTACGGTGAACACTTTCAGTATGTGAAGGTCGATAACACGCCCGACTGGAGGTGGGAGTCAATACTCAATGAGGGAAGTAAGGACGGTTACAAAGTAATTCAGGATTATGCGCAGGCAGCAGGTAACTATAACCAGGAGGCTCATGCCTATTGGCCACTTCCAAGTAGTGAGATCATTTCCAATCCGGATTTGAACGGCAAGAAGTAAAAAAACATTAATCACCAGCAACATCATATTTATAGGAAATCATGATTTCAACCAAAATAGTTTCGGGCTCATATAAATGCACACATTATCTGATCCTTTTTTTTCTGATGGTCTTTTATGGCTGTTCAAAAGAATACATTGAACCCAATCAATTTTCTGATTCAGGTTGGTATACCAGTCAGTTCCGCGAGAAGGCTTTTAGGATAGGCATAAATGATTTTGTCTCCTTTACAGACGTATCAAAAAATCCAACTAGTCATTTATGGATCATCAACGACGGTAGCTTCTTCCTGAAAGGGAAAATCACTGCTCAGGACAGTCTTTTAGATCAGTTCATTTCCGGAACAGAGTTGAGATCTCCGGAAAAGAGTGTCAACGTCCTTTTTAAAAAAGGTGGTCTTCAGCAAGTGCGTTTATACAATACCTTTTCTGAAAAAGTAGCCAATTCAGAAAAGGTCGGCAACATGTATGTAGTCGACACCACTTTTACCGTCGATGTTTACGACACAATCGTTGCAAACATCCAAATCAAACAGAAGGGTGTTGTTGTACCACTCAGTGCAGATACAATTTATGTTGAAGCGGGTCAAAGCCTGGAATTTATCGATCTGACCACAATAGGTCGTCCGGATACCAGGCGCTGGACCATAGGGGGAGAAGTGAGTACAGATTCCGCTGCTACCATAGTATTTAAAAAGATGGGTGTTTTCTCCGGGAAGTTCCAATCCAGCCGTACGGGTCAGCACATTCCTGGTGATTGGGACGATATCGAAATTCCAAATCCCATTAAAGTGATTCCTTCAAAAAGTCCATTTGTGATCTCAGGGGAGATCATTGAACTGGCTAATGAAACGATAGAGATCCCCTTTAATAGTGAGTTTGCCCCTTTTACCAATCAGCAACAATTCTTTAGCGTTGCGGTTTCGGGGCCGAAACTAAACGGTAAATCGTTCAGCGTTCGGTCGGTAAGCACTAAGCCTGGAGATGCGACCAAACTGCAGCTTCAGCTGTCGGATAAGATTTATGGTTCCGATGTGATCACAGTTTCTTATGCAGGTGGGAATTTATCATCCACAGATTCAAGAAGTCTTGCATCGTTTTCCAATCAAAAGGTCGTCATGCACAGTAGCAACCTGCTTTCTTCCCAGGAGTTTGGTTTTGAGAACGGCGGATCAAGTTGGGTAAGGGCGGATGGTGACGGCGCAGTTTCGTTTACGACAGACAAAGCTTCCAGCGGACGCTATAGCATGAAGCTGGTCAAGACCGCTGCGAATAATGGTGTGCATGCCGAAAGTGTCGGTGCGAAATTTAATTTGAAAGCCGGTAAAAAATATCTGTTTAAATATAACATCTGGGTAGATCCCTCAACGACAGGTAACGGCCTGAATTTTTGGCTCATCCCTAACTGGCACCAGTTCTTCCTTTGGATCCCTGACATCGCCAAGGGTCAATGGGTAACCAAGTCTTTTGAGTATACACCGGGTGCAGACGAGAATGACCGCGTGTTAAGGATTCAGGCCTACGAAGATGGAATATTTTACTTCGATGATTTCTACGTGGGTGAGAGCGATGAACGGCCATAATGCTACACAGTACCTTTTGAATACTTACCAATACATTGCTCAGGGACAAAGGCACAATTAGCCGGCCTTGCAGCTTAAATACTTTACACTTATCATAAAAAAAGATAGATATGCTTTTTAAACATAAATCCTTGTGGCTGCAGATGCTGACCCTAATGGTCCTGGTCTCAAGTTGTAAAAAAGAAAAGGAGAATGAGGACCTGATGGGATGGGTATCTTCCGCAAATTCATCTGTCGCCGAGATATTTGCCAGCGATGTGGATGAAACAAAAACGTTAATGCTATCGGTCACTAAAGGTGGCATACAGGACTTCGCTACCACCATTACATTTCAGGCTGCGCCCGAAGCGCTGGACTCGTTAAATCGTGCGACCAATGCCAACTATGTGTTGCTGCCGGAATCGTGTTATTCTATCGAAAAATCCGGAGTTAGTTTACCCGAAGGACAGAAAACCGGTGCGGGTATCTTGACTTACAATCCCCATAAGATTGCCCAGCTTCAACCTGCCAGGTATGTTTTGCCGGTGAGTTTTAGGTCCAGTGGAATGATGGTCAATCCCGACAAGTCCAGGATCATCTATGCTTTTTCCGTCGACAAGCTTGGCAATGTGATTTTCGAAGACAACTTCGAACAAACCTCAGCCATTCCTGACCCCAATAAATGGTCACTGTGCGATCCCGGTACTTCCGACTGGAACCGCTACCTCTCAAAAAGTTATGACCATGTTTATGTGGATAAGGGCATGCTGGTTTTGAAAGCCGAAATCAAAGATGGCAAGTATCAGACTTCAGGTCTGGAGTCCCGCAACAAGTTCTCTTTCCAATATGGAAAAGTTGAAGTTCGGGCCAAATTTACTAAAACTGCAAAAGGAGGCTGGCCAGCCATTTGGCTGATGCCGCAGACGGGCAAATACCCGGGAGGCTGGCCTTACGGTGGAGAGATAGACATCATGGAACAGTTGAACCACGAAAAAATTGTTCACCACACCGTCCATTCTCACTTCACAAATATCCTGGGCAATAAGACTCCTGAAGTCACCGCCACTTCGCCTATTGTGGCAGATGATTTTAATGTGTATGGTATGAAATGGAATGCGGAAGAAATCGTGTTTATGGTCAACGGCCGGGAAACATTCCGCTATAAAAACCTGCACCTTCCTGATGAAGCGGAGAAGAAACAATGGCCCTTTGATGTCCCTTTTTATGTGATTTTCGATTATGCTGTTGGAGGGCCTGATACCTGGCCCGGGTTAATCCTAGACAGCGAACTGCCTGCTAAAATGGAAATTGATTGGATAAGGGTGTCTCATTAATAATTCGGAACAGGGGAGTGGTCAATTATATATTAATTTCAAAGCTAAAATCAATGAAAAAAACATTTAAAAAGGCCAGAATGCTGGCTACCGTGGCGGTCCTTATTTGCCTGACTTCATGTGAACAACTGGAGGGACAAGAGTTGAAGGCGATTAAAAAAGAAGACTCCATTACAAAGGAGGAGTCTGTTGCAAAAAGAGCGGATGTATGGACTGAAATCTTCAGAGACGATTTTGCCACGTTAAATACCGCCAATTGGACGGTGACGAATCGCACGGACTACAATTCTTCTTATTGTACTTATGCGAATGCAGGTGTGAGTATTGGTTATTACGACCAGACGGATTGCCTGGTCCTCAGTGCTACTAAACCGGGTAGTGCAAATGCATTTGCTTCCGGGCATGTCAAGTCGAAAGCCAGCTTTAAGCCACCCGTCAATCAGAAGTATTGGATCCGGGCGAGGATTAAACTAATCGCGCTTGAAGGTGCAGCATATAAATCTTTTAAGCAGACGTATGGTGTCTGGCCGGCATTTTGGATGACCAACGAATCCAACTGGCCTGTCAATGGCGAGACAGATATCGTTGAAGGTTACTCGTTCGGCGGAAGCGAAACCTACGCCAGCAATTTGTTTTATGGGACTTCCACAGGTGTCAATCAACTAGGGACAAGTTGTGAGCGGTCTTACGCCTCTGGTGATGGTTGGCACAATTACGACATGTTCTGGATCAATGACAATGGATCAATGACGATTGTCATACAACTAGATGGTGCTACTGTGGCCACCTACACCAATTCTGTCAATGCCAACCTGCAGTTGCAAAACTTTAGCGCCCATAACATTCTGTTTAATTTATGCGTTGGCGGACCTATGTTCAACAATGCCAATTTAAATGTTCTGAGTAAAACGATGATGTGGGTGGATTGGGTATCAGTTGCGAGTTCGCCCATATCCTGATCTCATCATTTGAGCATGATTAAATGCCATGAAGATCACCGTAGAGGTGAACTTCATGGCATTTTTTTGATTTGGGTGATACCATCATGTACAAAATCTTCTGTTTCTCTGCTGTTCTCCGCTGCAAAGTCACTACTTAGTATTTTTTAAAGCTATATTTGCTCGTAGGAAAAGCCGGGTGTTAGCTTCATACTTTCATAGTTGAAGTAAATACACCAGATTTTCAAAAATCTATGGGGAAGCATAAGGATTGCAGCCTGAACTTAAATTATAAAGATCTTAAGAGCAATAAATGGTAGTCAGTCCCCTCTTAAATGAAAAAGAAATTCTATCCAGAATAGCTCAGGGAGATCAGTATGCCTTTACCAATTTATTCAACCATTATCAACGATTTGTATATAGCTACGGCAGGAAGCTGACACATTCAGAGGAGATGGCCCTGGACCTTGTGCAGGAGGTATTCATTAAAATCTGGCATTCGCGCGCAAGCCTTTTGGAGGTCGAACACTTCATCGCTTACCTGAACAGGCTGGTTCGTAACCATGCCTTCAACCAATTAAGGGCACTGTCCAAAAGGTCAAGAATCACCGGTGATCTGGAACTGGCGGGACTGGAAATCGAAGATTCAACCTTGCAATTACTGGACTATAAGGAGACACTTCGTGTCGTTTCGCAGGCAGTAGACCTACTCAGCCCGCAACAAAAGATGGCCTATCAGCTCTGTCATCAGCAGGGAATGAAATATGACGAGGCTGCCGCCCAAATGGGGATTTCTCCAGGTACTGTTCATGTTCATATGAAACATGCATTGAGTAAAATCCGCGAACATTTACGGAGAAATGCTTTTCTGTACCCCGCAATTGCATTGGTTTTGATAAAATAAAATCGCTGTAAATCAGTTGTTTGTATTTATTTCTAACTGATTCGATATTTTGTATACCCCGAAGTTTTACCGTTGGTGTCAATGTTATAAAATGGCTAACAAAATATGAATACCTCCGAAAGGCTTCAGGAACTCTTCGCGCTGCATGTCGCTAAAAAGGCGACGCAACAAGAGCAGCAGGAATTTTGGGACTACATAGATGATCCGGCTTACAACAATAACGTTGATGAGCTCTTATCCGTTGCTTTTCTAAGCCAGACCGACGACTACTCCCTGGAGCAATCTCAGTCGGAAAGCATGCTGCGGCAAGTGTTTAAATCCGGTAAAGCGCCAGTACTGACAACAAAGGTGCGCCCTTTATGGTCCCGTTTAGGAGCTGCTGCGGCGGCGGCAATTGTGATCTGCGTAGGAGCTTACTTCTTTAACAAGAATCGGGAGGAGCGCCAGGATCAGCTGGCTATGGAAAAAATCTTACCCGGCAATCAGGCGGCGACGCTGACACTGGCAAATGGAAAGAAGATCCGGCTGTCGGGCGCCAATAACGGTACAATTGCCAATGAAGCGGGAATCACCATCACCAAGACCAGCGATGGCACGTTACAATATCACATTTCCGATGCGCCAGCCGCGGCAGAAGGGAAAATGAGGCATTACAATACGCTATCTACCGCAAAAGGTGAAACCTATCAGGTGAAGCTACCGGATGGTACTGTGGTTTACCTGAATGCTGCCTCTTCCATTACCTACGAATCTTCTTATGCGAACTCCCCGGAAAGGCGTGTTAAGTTGCAGGGAGAAGGTTATTTCGAAGTTGCCCGGGTTTCCAGGCCTGTCGGAAAAGGGAGTCGCGCGCAGATGCTTGTGCCTTTCATCGTCGAAACCAACAGGCAGCAGATTGAAGTATTGGGTACACACTTTAATGTCAACAGCTATACTGATGAAAAAGCGGTGAAAACAACACTTCTCGAAGGGATTGTCAGGGTTTCTCTGTCCTCGTCTGCATCAACGGAAGCTTCCGGCAGTAGGGTGACACTGAAACCGGGACAGCAGGCGGTGTTGTCTTCCACTGATGTTATCTCTGTTCAGAATGTCGAAGCAGAAAATTTCATCGCCTGGAAGAACGGATTTTTCCATTTTGAAGATGCCAGTGTGGAGACGGTTTTGAGGCAGTTTGCACGTTGGTACAACATCGAAGTCATCTATACGGGTAAGATGCCTGTTCGCCAGTTCACCGGCGATATTTATAGAAATGTCTCTTTCGCGGAGGCCTTAAAAATTATTGGCTTTGCAAAAGTCAAGTTTGAAATAGAAGGTAAGAAAGTCATTATATCCCCTTAAATCATCTCGAGAATCCACTAAACCAACCAAACTAAAAGACATGAAAAGACAGCTACGACCCCACTAACTCTGAAAAAGGCTGGCCTCCAGTAAAACATAGCGCAAGGATTTCTCAGGATCCTTGCGCAGGTGTTCAGGTCAACCTAATGCCGATAATTCGGAAGAACGATAACGATATATATTCTTGTAAAAACCTAAACCTTATAAAGGTATGAATTTAAATCCTTTTGCACGAGGTATGCTATTTCCGTGGCTACCACCTAAACTTCTATTGACCATGAAGTTAATTACCATACTTATCCTGTTGTTCCAGGTTCAGGTTTCAGCGAACACCTATGGACAGAAAATAACACTTAAGGCCAACAATGTTACTATTGCCGACGCTTTAAAGTCAATCAAACAGCAATCTGGATATGTGTTCTTCTACGACCGTAAGGATTTGCCGGACACCAGGATCTCTGTAGACATCAAGGACGCAGACATTCAGCAGGCCTTGAAGGAAACATTGAATGATCTGCCATTGAAATGGCAGATTGTTAAAAACAATGTCGTATTAATGTCGGATGATAAAAAGCCTTCCATCCTGGAAGCAATCATGGCTCGCCTGGTGGATGGCAGTGTTTCCGGAACGGTCACGGATTCCCTTGGGCGTTTATTGCCAGGTGCATCCGTAGACCTGAAGGGTGCCAAATCTTATCATGCACTTACTGATAATTATGGAAAGTTCTCCTTTTCTTCAATTCCTTCCGGATCTTATAAACTCAGCGTCAGTTTTATCGGTTTTGAGAAACAGCAACGGCAGGTGAATGTTGGTGGAGAATCGATCAACCTGAAGATTACCCTTGCGCAGGCTACTTCACAATTGGATCAGATACAAGTGATCGCCTATGGAAAGAATACGAAGAGATTCAGTGTCGGATCCATTGCAACAGTCGACGCAACTACAATTGCCAATCAGCCGGTGTCAAATGTGTTACTTGCCTTGCAGGGGCAGGTACCGGGACTCAATATCTCACCTACAGGGGGCGCACCAGGTTCAGCGGTGAAATTGCAGATCAGGGGACAGAACTCCCTGCGTACACAGCCTTTTGCAGGTGCGGTGAAATACGATCAACCTTTATTTATCGTAGACGGCGTGCCTTTTGCCGCCCAGAACAATAGTCTGGGTAACCTGCTTACCCAAGGCGTGAGCTCAAATAGTGAAGGTATCATCCCAGATAACGGGATCAGCCCTTTCGGTACCATCAATCCGGCAGACATTGAAAGCATCAGCATTTTAAAAGATGCCGATGCCACCTCCATCTATGGATCTCAGGGAGCAAATGGTGTCGTCCTGATCACCACCGAAAAAGGTAAAGTTGGGAAGCCTTCATTGAGCATCAATGCGAATTCAGGGGTCACTGTTCCTACCAGGAAGCTGGCTATGATGAATACCACTCAATATCTGGCCATCAGAAATGAAGCGATCGCAAATGACAAGGTTGTTTTCACGCCTAGTAACCTGAACACTTACCGGGATGTCCGCATCTTCGATCCGGAAAGAAGTATTGACTGGTACGATGAATTTTTTGACCGCATGCCGGTCAATACAGACATCCACATGAGTTTTAGTGGGGGACAGGCCAATTCCACTTTTATACTTTCAGGAGGATATGGACGCAGTTCCTATAATTTTCCGGGTGACTTTGCTGAAAATCGCTTCACCCTGCATAGTGGTTATACTTATCGTTCTACAGACAATAAACTTACTGTTGACTTCGGCACCGATTATGCCTACAATAAAAACAATGCGAGTGCGCAGCCATCAGTCGCAGCTGCCATGTCTACGGTACCAAATTTCCCGGAAATGGTTGATGCCAATGGTAACCTGGTCTGGAAGTACAGCACCTATTCGTATGGTGTTAACCAGTATGCCAGACTCCGCCAGCCGGCCAACGTACAGGCTTACAACCTGAATTCAACTGCCAGGATTGCTTACCAGGTTATTCCTAACCTCACCATCAGCAGTAATTTCGGCTATAACCGGACTACAGGGAGCAACTATTCGGCAACACCTTTGGCGGCACTGGATCCCAATGGACTTACTTACCTCTCCTCGGCGAATTTCAGCAATACCGTTTACCAGTCCATCAACATCGAGCCGCAGTTGAATTATGAACGTGAAATTGGTGGCGGTGTGCTCAGTGTGCTGGCTGGGGGAACCTATAAGAAATTAAACAATTCCACAGACTTCATGAGAGGGGTTAATTACCCAAATGACGATTTATTAGGTGCTGTATCAGGTGCGGCGACCATCACTGCTGGTAATTCGGGGAATATTTACAAGTATGTAGCTGGGTTCGCCCGTATCGGTTATATATTCGATAACAAGTATATCCTGAGCATCACTGGAAGAAGAGATGGCTCCAGCAATTTCGGACCAGGCAAAAAGTTCGGTAACTTTGGCTCCGCAGGTATTGGATGGATTTTTTCTGAAGAAAAAGCATTCGCCAGGAGTCTGCCTTTGATCAGCTTCGGAAAGCTGTCGGCCAATTATGGTACGAATGGTTCTGACGGTATCGCTCCTTACAGTTACCAGGCTTTCTACGAAATCGCCCAGAGCACCACTACGGGGACCTATCAGGGAACCAGGGTATACACACCGGTTAACCTCTTCAATCCTGATTACAGCTGGTCGATCAAAAAATCATGGAACGCTGCTATCGACCTTGGCTTTTTCGACAATCGTTTGTTGCTGAATGTCACCGGATATTTAAACCGGACAACTAACGAGCTGCTTGCTTACGTGCTGCCAGCACAGGCCGGTTTCAATTCGGTATTGGATAATTTTCCTGCTACCATGCAGAATAAGGGATTGGAAATTTCCCTATCGTCGACCAATTTACAGCGTGGCAGTTTCAGGTGGACCAGCAATTTTAACATCGGTTTCAACCGGAATATTGTTGCTGAGTTTCCCGGTATAGCGTCATCTTCCTATGCTCAGTTTTATACTGTTGGTAAAAGTGCTTCCTTGGTACAGGGCTTTAAGTACAAAGGCATCAACCAGACCACGGGTCTTTTCGAGTTTTACAAGGCCAATGGTCAGGTATCTAGCGCACCGTCAAATCAACACGTCAGCACTGGCGGCGATTTACAGCCCTTATTCGATACCGATCCTAAATTCGCAGGAGGATTTGGGAATACACTGAGCTACAAAGGCTGGAGTCTGAATGCGTTCTTCCAGTTCACCAAAAAGCGCGGCATCAATTACCTGGGTGGTATTTATAATTACGGTGTACCTGGTCAGTTGTTCAATTTGCCTGAAGCAGTAATTGGGAAGTATTGGCAGAAGCCGGGAGATGATCAGGCCGTTATGCAACGCATTTCCACTTTAAATGGGGCGCCGACCAATTCCGTCAATGCCTTTAAAATGTCTGACGGCGCTTATGGTGATGCATCTTACCTCAGGTTGAAAACCGTTTCGCTTTCCTACACTTTCCCGGAGAATATTGTGAAACGATTGGGGGTAAAAAACTGCCGTCTGTACGTCAATGCACAAAACTTATTCACCATCTCCGGCTATGAGCTGGGTGATCCTGAACAGGCAGGATCTCTTTACACCATTCCGCTCCAACGTACCATTGTCGGCGGTCTTTCTTTTAACTTTTAACACTAGTAATCATGAAATATCCTACAAGAAATTACTATAGTCAATTACTGATGGTGTTGACCATGACACTCGGTCTCTCACTCGCTGCATGTAAGAAGTTGATTGAAATTCCACCAAATCCACCAGATAAAATATCAGCTGAAGGGGTTTATTCGAGCGATAAAAATGCGCTTGGTGCGCTGGTTGGGCTTTACGCGAATTTTAATACGGGCACCTATCTGAGCAGCATCAACGGGGGGACCCTGAGCGTATTCACCGGTTTGTCTGCAGACGAGCTGATGAACACAGTTTCTACTCCGGCTGTGGACGAAACGTTTGGGAACAGCATGCGCACTGACAACGGGATCGCCGCCGAGATGTGGACTACCGGTTACCGCGGCATCTACCAGACCAATGCATTTTTGGAGGGCATCGCAGATAATCCAAAACTTTCGGAGTCATTTAAACGGCAGGGGCGTGGAGAGGCTCTTTTAACACGGGCCCTTTACTATTTTAATTTGGTGAACGTTTTCGGTAAAATTCCAATGGTCAAAACTACGGACTACAGAGTGAACGGTGTAATGCCAAGGTCTACAGTAGATGAAATCTATACTTTTATCATCAGCGATCTCACTGAATCAATTACGCTGTTGACAGATGCCTACCCAACGGCAGGACGTGTACGTCCGAACATCAATGCCGCCCGGGCTTTACTTTCCAGGGTATACTTGTACAAAGGGCAATGGAAAGATGCATCTGATATGGCAGGACTGGTTATCGGCGCCGGGATCTATGAACTTGTAGAACCCAATGGTGTATTTATCGATGGAAGCAAAGAAGCCATCTGGCAGGTGCTGACGCTGAATTTGTGGGGCCAGACATCCGAGGCTGATGCGCTTTTTCCAAGGAATCCTTCGGATGTACCACAGTACCTGATTACTGAAGATCTGGAAAATGCGTTAGATGAAAACGCTGCAGGTTTAACGGACAAAAGGAAGCTGCAATGGATGGGGATAAATTCCGTCGCTGGTGTTGATTATCTATACCCCGCGAAGTATAAAAACACCGATGCCACTGTCACCCCAATGGAAGATTATATGATCTTTCGTATAGGCGAGCAGTACCTGATCCGTGCGGAAGCATTGGCGCAGCAGAACCTGCTTGACGCTGCCCGCACAGACCTCAATAAAATTCGGGAACGTGCGGGGCTGAACGGTACAACCGCTGTAACCAAAGACGAGGTTCTGGCAGCCATTGCCAGGGAACGCCGGGTTGAGCTATTTGCCGAATGGGGGCACAGGTGGTTTGATTTGAAAAGAACCGGTAAAGCCAATGCAGTTTTAGCTCCTCTTAAACCTGGATGGGAAGCTACCGATGCACTTTATCCGGTGCCATTGACAGAAACGAAAACAAATACTTTTCTTGACCAGAACCCAGGGTACAATTAAACCAGGTTTGCAACCCTGCTTATTTGTCACTGAAATGAATTTATCTAAAGAAACAAAAATGAGAACATTAATATTTGCCCTTATGTGCCTGTTGGCTGTTAACGGCAAGGCGCAAAAGCGCTATTCCGTGTATGGCCAAATAAATGGGACAGATGAAAAGTCTATGGCATACATGCGATACAATACCGACGCTGGTCTGATCACGGACTCTTCCAGGGTACTGGGCGGTAAGTTTGTCCTAAGTGGTCCTTTGTCGGGTGTCAGAGATGGTTACCTATCCCTTACCCACACCAAGGGTGTTACTGACCAAATAAAGATTTACCTGGAACCGCTAAAGATGAACGTAAAATCTGCCACACCTTTCATTAAGGATGCAGTAGTTACCGGATCTCCACTCAATGACGATTACAGGACTTTACTCACACTCCTCAAACCTGTTACCAGCAAAAATGATTCGTTGATGAAGTTAAACAGGTCAATGCCAGAAAAAGAGCGAATGGACACGGCTTTTCGCCGCGATCTCATGGCAAAACAAGTGGAGCTTGAACTCGAAACCAGGAAAATAAAAAGGCAGTTTATACCAGGCCACTACAATTCTTATGTGGCACTCATTGCTTACCTGGAAACGGGCGCTATGGACTTGAACACGAATTATGATGGTTTCCTATCAGAGTTCAACAAGTTTTCACCAGAAGTACGGGCATCCGACCTGGGCAAGAGTATCCAGGAACAAATCGATGGATTAAAGAAGACAAGAATTGGACTGATGGCCATGGATTTCACGCAGCCCGATAGGAGTGGAAAACCTGTTCGCCTTTCAGATTTTAAAGGTAAGTATGTGTTACTTGACTTCTGGGCATCCTGGTGCGGCCCCTGTCGCGCGGAAACACCAATGCTTGTTAGCGCTTACAATAAATATAAGGACAAGAACTTTACAATTTTAAGCGTCTCGCTTGATAAGGCTAAGGACAAAGAAGCCTGGCTAAAGGCGATTGAAAAGGATGGAATGTCCTGGACAAATGTATCTGACCTCAATTTTTGGAGAAATGAGGCGGCAGTATTGTATGGCATCAAGACCATTCCAGCTAATTTTTTAATTGACCCTTCCGGAAAAATTATTGCCAGGGATTTAAGAGGAGAAGAAGTTGAACAAAAAATTGCTGAGCTTATCAAATAGTAATTGAATACAATACATCATATGCAGTAAAATTTAGGGTAACAATTGCAACAGTCTCCGGATGGAACTGTTGCAATTTATTTTATTGTACTTTTTTTCTTGCTATTGTCCAGGTATTTGTGAAACTTGTTCCAGCATATCAATAGCTATATCGTTAATAAAGGTTTGTAAAAAAGATGACAGGCAAAGGGGAGTTTTCTGAACAAGAGCTATTGACGGAAATTGCCGGGGGTAACCAAAGGGCCTTCAAAGTCATCTATGACAGCTATTATCGCAAGATCTTCAGTTATGCCCTCAAATATGTTAAGTCGGAAACGGATGCTGAAGAAATCATCCAGGAGGTATTTCTGAAACTATGGCTCCGTGACCCTAATTCACTTCCTATTGGAAACCTGGACGGCTATTTCCAGGTTCTTGTGCGTAATCGATCCATCGATGTGTTACGCAGGAAGGTGCTGGAAAATCATGTAGATCTGGACGTTGCCGTAAACTGGCAGGAAGCTCACAACCATACCGAAGAACTCATTATCCTGAAGGATACCAAAAAGGTGCTGGATGAAGGGATCAAGCTATTGACTCCCCAGCAGAGACAGGTATACAAACTTTGTCACCAGGATGGATTAAAATATGAGGAAGCTGCAAAAGAATTGAACCTGTCGGTCTCCACGGTGCATTCTCACATGAAACTCGCGTTGAAGTTTCTTCGGGAATATCTGAAGCAGCACACAGACATCGCCGCGCTGCTGGTGATCTTCAAATTATTACCATAAAATTTATTTTCAACTCACCCTGTTTTCTTTCCCGTCCGTTCAGATAAGAAAGGACGTTAATTTAGTGTTTCCCATTAATGAATTTTAGACAATCAAATGGACAAAAACAGATTGCAATACCTGCATGAAAGATTTTTAGGTGATCAGATGTCGCCTGATGAACTGCTGGAATGGAAGGCCGCAATAGTTGATCCAGAATGGAATCAGACAATTGAGGACTTAATGAACAGTCATTGGCATCAGACAAATGGTGAGGAGCAACAAGACCTGAACATAGAACGATTTGATGAGCTATACCTGAAAGTGGTCGCTCAGCCACAGTATAAAAAATCCGTTCGTTCCATCTGGCCACGAATTGCGGTTGCAGCAGCTGTGGCGGTCATGGTTTTAGGTGCGGGGTTATTCTACTTCAATGTTCAAAGAGAAAATAAGACCGATAATGTGGCCTATAAAAACGATGTGGCTCCCGGCCGACAAGGCGCTACGCTGACGCTGGCCAACGGTAAAAAGATCAGGTTGTCTGATGTATTGAATGGCGAACTGGCAGAAGAGGCTGGCGTAGTCATTACGAAATCTGCTGATGGCAAGCTGGTTTATGAAGTAAAGGAATTGCAAGAGGGCGCCAACAAGATGAATACCATAGCTACAGCCAATGGGGAAACTTATCAGGTACGTTTGCCTGATGGCTCCTTGGTGTATTTGAATGCTGCCTCAAGCCTGACCTATTCAGCAACGTTGATGGAGCAGGGGAAGCGTATCGTCCGTCTTAAGGGGGAAGCTTTTTTTGAGATTGCCAAGCTGACAAAGCCAACCAATGAGCGTGTACCGTTCATTGTTGAAACGAGCAGCCAGAAGATTGAGGTTTTAGGTACGCACTTTAATGTAATGGCTTACGGGGATGAACCTGCAGTAGCGACAACCTTGGTAGAGGGCAGTGTGAAGATTGTCTCTCCCACTGGCAACGGCGTATTGCTCAAGCCCGGCGAGCAGGCCTTAAACAATGGACATCACATCAAAGTCAGCCCTGCGAACCTCGAAAATATAACCGCCTGGAAAGAGGATGATTTCTATCTGAACCATGTAAACTTTAAAACTGCTATGCGAAACATTGAGCGTTGGTACAACGTGGAGATGATCTATGACCAGTCTGTGCCGGATGATATTGAATCCGGCGGCTGGATTTCAAGAAACCGGCCCCTGTCTGCTGTATTGAGACTCATTGAGTCGACCGGTCAGGTGCATTTTAGAGTGGAAGGCAGAAAGGTGTATGTATCCCGATAATATTCAATTCATCAATTTATTCACCACTAACACAAAAGAATGAGAAAAACTTTACGACAGGAAAGCTAGGCTTTAAAAACGAACCAGAAGTGCTACGAACACTCCTGGTAAAAGTTTGAAAACAATCAACTAATCAATTGCTGAACCACAGGATGCCCTAAACCTTCGAAAGTACAGGCATTCCTGCTTAACAAACCAAACAAATGTATCAAAAAAATACTAGGAAACTTGGTATACCTAGACCATTATACCATCGCTTACTGCTAATTATGCGACTAACCACCGTAATACTTATAGCATCTTTCCTGCAGGTCAGTGCCAGCACATTTGGCCAGCGCATCAACATCTCCAGGAAGAACGTCCCTTTGGAGTCTGTATTGAAAGAGATCCGCAAGCAAAGCGGGTATGACTTTTACTATGATGGTAAAACCATATCTGCTGACCAAAAAATCAATGTATCCATCACCAACCTTGACGTCGATCATGCTGTTAAGGCGGTTTTAAATGGATTGAACCTGAGGTATAACATCGAGGGTACCACGGTAAGTATTACGAGGAGTGAACCTTCCCTCCTCAAACGTGTCCTCGATCGTTTTTCGGCTATCGACGTGCGTGGCCGGGTGGTAGATAAATCCGGGAAGGCACTTCCAGGCGCTAATATCATCGCATACCCTGGCAGGAACCGCACCACTCCCGATGCCAACGGCGTTTTTTTCATGGCAGGGATTGTTGAAACAGCCACCCTTGAGATCTCTCATGTCGGTTATGTCACCAAACGATTAAAAGCAAAACCTGATATGGAAGACATTGTTCTGGAACTAAACGATTCAAAGCTCGATGAAGTTCAGATTATTGGTTATGGCACCGAATCGCGACGCCTCAGTGTGGGCTCAACATTTTCCGTACAGGCAGATGCAATAGAAAAACAGCCGATCAGTAATCCCCTGGCTGCACTGGAAGGCCTTGTTCCAGGTTTGAATATTACACCGACTTCAGGCGCGCCGGGTGCTGGAATCAAAGTTCAGGTTAGGGGACAAAACTCATTGTCGCAAATTGGTTTTGGTCAAAAGCCTTATGACCAGCCATTGTTTGTGATTGATGGTGTCCCTACTGCTGCGCAGAACGTCAATATCAATTCGTTAAGTTCCTTTGGTGGTGGCGATGGGACATTAAGCTTCGGCGGAATGAGTCCGTTCAATAACTTAAATCCGTCCGATATTGAGAGCATCACCATATTAAAGGACATTTCTGCTACCGCCATCTACGGAACACAGGGAGCAAATGGGGTCATATTAATCACGACAAAAAAGGGCAAAGCTGGAAAAACAAAGTTACAAGCCACTTTTAACACCGCTGTAAATTCTGCTTCAAGGAAATATGAGTTGTTAAATCTGGATCAATACCTGGCTTACAGGCGCGAAGCATTAGCAAATGATGGTGTCAACCTTTCCACAGCTTCACCTTTAGCCTATCCGGACCTGCTACTTTTTGATCAGGATAAAAGTACCGACTGGGTAGACTATTATCTTTCCAGAACAGCCAGAAACACAGATGCGCATGTAAGCTTGTCGGGGGGCTCTGATCGGATCACCTTCCTCATCTCACCAGGTTACAACAAGTCTGAATATAATTTTAATGGCAACTTTTATGATCAGCGCTTTACGTTGCATTCCAATCTGAACTATGCATCACCGGACAACCGGTTTACTGTAGATTTTGGGTTTGATTATTCGTATGAAAGAAACAACTCAGCGGCCTCTCCATCGCTCGTGTCAAGTATCTTAACGCCCCCGAATTTTCCAGATTTATATACCGCTGAGGGCAAACCCAATTGGAATTACAAAGGATATAATACCTCTCAATTTGTTCAATACTCCGCGGCCTTAAAGCAACCAAGTCTGTTGAATGCTTATAACCTGAAGAATTCACTTGCCTTAGGTTACCGCATAGTTGAAGGTCTTAAGTTCAATATCAATCTCGGTTACAACCGACTACTCAGCAATGAAGATCAGCAAATTCCTGCCAGCACAATTAACCCGAGGAACAATCCTGTCTCAAGTGCTTCCTTTACAACTAATACTTTTGAAACGATCAACATCGAGCCACAGCTAAACTATCAGCGGAATTTCGGGAAAGGGATTTTTACCGCACTATTGGGAGGTACCTATAAAAAGAACAACGTTTCAAGAATTCAGCTGAATGGAACCAGATTCAGCGACGAAGCATTATTGGGTTCGATTGCTTCGGCAGCTACCATCCAGGCTACTGACTCCTACAATCCCTACAAATATATCGGGGCTTTCGCAAGGTTGGGTTATACCTACGACAGTAAATATATTGTGCAGGTTTCCGGTAGAAGGGATGGTTCAAGTAATTTCGGAGTTGGGAGAAAATATGCGGATTTCGGAGCCGTTGGGCTGGGCTGGATTTTCTCAGAGGAACGCTTTTTTAAATTTGCAAATGAGGTCATCTCCTATGGTAAGTTGTCTGGGAGTTATGGAACGGTAGGTACCGATGCGACCAGTCCTTATCAATATCAGCAGCTTTTTACCACCAATACGTCCATGCCGGATTTCCAGGGCGTACGTCCTTTGTACGTGCAAAACCTTTACAATCCAGATTACGGCTGGGACACCAAAAAATCACTGAACCTTGGTTTGGACCTTGGTTTTTTTAAAGAGCGTGTGTTGCTGAACTTAACCTATTATAGGGACAGGACCGGGAATCAGCTGGTCAACTACTCCCTGCCATCCCAAACTGGATTTTCTTCTGTATTGTCGAACTTCCCCGCAGTTGTACAAAACAAAGGGCTTGAGTTCAATCTGACCTCCAAAAACATTACGACTCAGAATTTCAGCTGGAACACCAGCTTCAATATTTCAGCCAACAGAAATAAACTGATTGCATTTCCCGGCTTAGCAGAATCTGCCTATGCGGCACTTTATACCATAGGCGAATCCGTCAATATTGAAAAAGGATATCGCCTTAAGGGGGTGAACTCAGAGACCGGCTTTTTTGAATTTTACAAAAGTGATGGTTCTGTCACCTCCGATCCGGTATATGGAATCCCGTCTGAGGGAGGGGACCTTCAGACCATTGCCAACACTGCACCAAAGTTTATCGGTGGGTTGGGAAATACGATCAGTTATAAGCGGTTCAGTTTATACTTCCATTTTCAGTTTCAACGCAAGCAGCAGGCAAATTATTTAAGGAGTTTGTATGCCAATACCAGACCGGGGGCGATGTACAATCAGCCGGTGGAAATTTTAGACCGCTGGACTAAGCAGGGTGATGTGGCTTCCATTCAAAAATTTACAAGGGGCTTCAACATGCCCGCGTATTATTTCACGATGTCATCCGGCGCCTATAGTGACGGCTCTTATGTGAGGTTAAGAACAGCTGCGCTGTCTTACACACTCCCAACTGGATTTTCGAAAAAACTTGGAATATCTGACGGGAAGCTGTACGTAAATGGACAAAATCTATTCCTGCTGACCAATTATAAAGTGGGTGATCCGGAGCTTACGGATATTTTTAGTTTTCCTATACAACGCACCATCAATTTTGGTCTTACAATAAATTTATAGTTATGAGACAGACAACATTTCTGAATACAATAGCGCTTTCGGTGGTCATTTCAATTGGGTCAATACTGGCCTCCTGCAATAAATTAATTGACATACCATTAAATCCAAAAAATCAGGTATCTGCAGACCGTGTGTTTTCTGATAGTACCAATATCATTGCTGCTGTATCAGGAGTTTACAGCAACTTCGCAACCGCTGCATCTTATGCCCAATTCGCCAGCGGCTTAATTACCATCAATACTGGATTAAGCGCAGATGAACTCACTGTAGGTCCAAACGCTTTTGGTGTTGCTGACTTTTATAACAATACCATCGCTCCGGATAATTCCTATGTTCGCTCCATGTGGTCTGATGCCTATAAAAACATATTTCAAATCAATCTTTGTATCGAAGGCATCACGGCTACCAATGCAATAAGCTCCAACTTAAAGACGCAATTGATTGGGGAACTAAAAGTGGATCGTGCGCTTTATTATTATCACATGATCAATCTCTGGGGGGATGTACCCATTGTGACCTCTACGGATTATAAAATCACGCAAAAGGCAGGAAGGTCCTCAGTAGCTGATGTACTTGCCTTTATTTTATCAGATTTAACGGAGGCCCAACAATCCTTGACTTTTAACTATCCATCAGCTGGACGCAAACGGCCTAACCTGCACGTTGCACAGGCATTACTGTCAAAAGTGTATTTATATCTTGGGCAGTATCAAAATGCGATCGCTGCGGCAAATGGTGTGATTGGATCTCCGCTCTATCAGTTGGAGCCGTTAAATGGCGTGTTTTTAAGTGGCAGTAAGGAAGCCATTTGGCAGCTTCCAGCAAAGGGTCCTTACCAGCAAACGCCTGAAGGAGCTGCTTTTATTCCTTTCAGTTCCGATTATCAGCCCGATTATACACTTTCTGAGCAGCTGCTCAGTGCATTTGAACCGAACGATCCTCGTCTAAACACCTGGGCCAGCTTCAATACGGTTGACGGCACGAAATATTATTATCCGTTTAAGTATAAAAACAATGCCGCCGATCAAACTCCTCTGGAAGATTACATGATTTTGAGGTTAGCTGATGTTTACTTAATCCGTGCCGAAGCTTATGCACAGCTGGATAGGTATCCGGAAGCATTGGCAGATTTAAATAGGATCAGAGACAGGGCAGAAGACCGTGCGGATATCAGCACAAATGTCAAATCCGATCTTCTGAAGGCAATATTACATGAGCGCCAGGTGGAGTTATTTTGTGAATGGGGAAACCGCTGGATAGATTTAAAACGCACAAAAACCATAGATGCGGTTTTGAGTGTAGCAAAACCTTCCTGGAAGCCGACTGCCGCCCTATTCCCAATTCCTATCGGCGAACTGCAAGCCAATCCAAATCTATATCCCAATCCCTGATTGCCGATATCCATCCATAATTACGAACAAAAAATAAACAAAAGGCGAAAGCACACTTTCCCACTAATCAAGCTATATGAAAAAGAATCTTTTAATACTAATGGTCATGCTGCAACTTTCAGCTTATCAAGTTTTTGCACAAGGAAATGATCAACCAAAAAAGACGGGCAGCTCCAGAAGCGAAAACTTACGCCTGATCTACGATGAAAAAGACGCTGTAAAAAAGGAAAAGTTATATGCCACCTGGCTCCAGAAATTCCCAGTGCTGAAGAGTGATTCTGCCGACAGGATACAGTATGATCACGCACGCTATTCTGTGGCGTCTGCCTATGCAAGAGTGAATAATACGGCCAAGGCAATGAAGTATGCCAATATGATGGAAACCCAGTCCTGGAAAGCGCAAGGCTGGGCAAACGTGGCTTCTGACCTGGAAAAAAAAGGACATTTTAAGTTGGCAATTGAGTTGTATAACAGGGCCCTGGTCCATTCCTATCGCTGTGTCATATCCAATAATTATGACCCGGCTGTGCAAATTGCTGCCTCGGGATATCCTATTTACGCAAAAGCGTTAAGCAAATTGTACGTTACGCAGAAGAATTACCAGGCAGCCTTACCGGTACTCAAGCAGTTATATGGACGTCCTGAATATGCAGATGCAGAAGCATACGAGTCCTATGCGTCTGTATTGATGCAATTGGGTAAGGACAGTGAGGGTTTCGAAGTGCTGGATAAGGCAGCAAAATTGGGTTTAGCCTCCGAATCGATGAAGCGCAATTTAAAAATCTTATTTGGCAAGGTGAAAGGGAGTAATGCAGATTATGATGCCTATCTGGTTTCTGTCAATAAAGCAATGGTGGAGAAAATCAGGGAGGATGTATCGAAAACGATCATAAATACTCCTGCAGCAAACTTCAGTTTAAAGGATCTGGACGGGAAAACCGTTTCACTGGCAGATTTAAAAGGGAAAACAGTTGTTCTTGATTTCTGGGCAACATGGTGCGGGCCTTGTAAAGCTTCTTTTCCAATCATGAAAAATGCTGTTGAGCGCTTCAAGGACGATCCCAATGTGAAATTTTTGTTCATTCATACCTACGAAAATGATGCAAATGCGCCAATGCTTGCAAAAAATTATATGATGGAAAACCATTATCCTTTTGAAGTGCTGATGGACCTTAAGAATGATAAGGGTGCTAACCCCGTTGCCCAAAGCTATAACGTTGGGGGGATTCCGGCTAAAATAGTGATAGACAAAAACGGCAATATCCGTTTTTCGGTCGTAGGTTTTTCCGGTGGCCAGGAGGCTGCGGTTGAAGAAATAGCTGCGATGATTGAGCAATCACAAAAGGCAATTTAATAAGCGTAGATCCTATAACTAAAGACAATCATTTCAATGTTTAAATTCTTTATTTGCGGCATCGCCTTACTTTGTGTCTCCCAATTTCATGCATTCGCGCAACAGACCCCATCAAAGTTAGGGGTAAGCAACTATAGCCCTTCTGCTGCATTTGATCCTTTATTTTACACCCAGGATGGAAACGACAGGAGATCGGCCAGTGGCGTACCGGGACCAAAATACTGGCAAAATAGGGTAGATTACACAATTGCCGTAAGCCTGGATGAAGCGAAGCATGAAGTAAGCGGGGTAATTACCATTACCTATAAAAACAACAGTCCGGACCATCTGCAATTTCTCTGGTTGCAGTTGGACCAAAATACATTCAAGGAAAGCTCGAGAGGGTTTGCGATCACAGCTCCGGGCAGCAGGTATGGTGCACAGGGCGAGAAGTTTGACGGCGGTTATAAAATCTCAAATGTGAGTGTTTCCAGAAAATCCAGGCAGGTAAAATTTACTTCGCTTATCGAAGACACACGGATGCAGATCCGTTTGGATCAGCCAATGGCTCCCAGCGGGGATGTCATCACCATCAAAATGAACTATTCGTATATCATTCCAAAAGAAGGTTCGGATCGCACCGGTCACTTTACAACAAAGAACGGGGAAATTTATGCCGTCGGACAGTGGTTTCCACGCATGTGCGTCTATGACGACGTTATTGGATGGAATACCTTGCCTTACTGGGGTGGTGGTGAGTTTTACTGCGAGTATGGCGATATCAACTATTCGGTTACTGCACCGGCCAGCCACTTGGTTATGGGTTCAGGCGAACTGTTAAATCCGCAGGAAGTTTTTACTGCAGAACAGTTACGAAGATGGAATGCGGCTAAGTCAAGTGATGCGATCGTTCACATCCGCACCGAGGCAGAGGTAACTGAGCCAACGTCGCGGCCGCCAAAAGACAATCTGGTTTGGAAGTTCAAGATTACTAACGCCAGGGATGCGGCCTGGGCATCGTCGAAGGCATTTGTACTGGATGCTGCGCGCATCAATTTGCCAAGTGGTAAAAAATCGCTTGCCGTTTCTGCACAGCCGATAGAAAGCAATGGCAGAGACAGCTATGGGAGAGGAGTGGAGTACGTGAAGGCGAGTGTTGAACACTACTCAAACACGTGGTTTGAATATCCTTATCCTATGGCGGTAAATATTGCTGCTAATTTAGGCGGAATGGAATATCCCGGGATTGTTTTTTGTAGATGGGATGCAAAAGGGGCTGATGCATGGGGGGTAGTGGACCATGAGCTTGGTCACACCTGGTTTCCAATGATCGTTGGCTCGAATGAGCGGAAGTTTGGATGGATGGACGAGGGATTCAATAGTTTTATTAACCGAATTTCGACTGTAGAGTTCAATAAAGGCGAGTATGATCCGGGCGCCTGGCCATGGCATTCTATCGGCACTATACTAGGTCTGCCTGCTGTCGAGAACGTCATGTTGATTCCAGATGGCATGTCCGAATGGAACATCGGGATCAATTTATACGATAAGCCTGCAAATGCCTTGACGCTGCTGCGGGAACAGATCCTTGGTAAGGAGCGTTTCGACTATGCATTTAAAGAGTATATCAGAAATTGGGCCTACAAACATCCTACTCCATTTGACTTTTTCCGGTCAATGGAAAATGGTGCAGGGGAAGACCTGTCCTGGTTTTGGAGAAGCTGGTTTTTGAATAACTGGAAAAACGACCAGGCCATTGCCGAAGTAAAGCCAATCAAAGAAAACGGTGCTTTGGTCGCCTATACCATTCGGGTGGTTAATATGGAAAAGATGCCATTGCCCATCATTCTTGGTATAAAAACAAAAAGTGGGAAGTCTGATCGAATTAAGATTCCCGTTGATGTTTGGATGAAAAACAAAGGGTGGACAGTAAGATATCCAACAACAGAGGACCTTGTTGAGGTAACCATAGATCCAGATGAAGTATTGCCTGACGGAAATACTGAGAACAATAAATGGAGTGCCAATTAAATGATATTTTGATGCGTACAAGTTATTCGGGCATCGCCCGAATAACTTTCATTCCTGTATATTAGGCTGGCTAACTTAGACCAACGTCATTTCGAAGTTTTCTAATAGCTGCCTTGGCTGTTTGGTGTTGAGCATCTGCTGATCAGCAAAGCTTAGATAACCATCATTACTAATGATCAGGTGGTCAATCAGCTTGATGTTCAAAAGCGCAGCGCCTTGTTTGATCTGATTGGTGATGTCAATGTCTGCCTTGCTTGGAGCAAGGTTCATCGAGGGATGGTTGTGTGCGAGTACGATTCCACTGGCGCCACTGTTGATTGCTGCTACCAGTATAATTCTGATGTCTACTAACACCCCACCAATTCCACCTGACGCAACAGGGAGCAGTCCCAATACGATGCCTGATGTGTTGAGCAGAATCACTTTGAATTCTTCGATAAAGCCGATGGTATTTTGATTCCAGTTGTTCATCAGGATCTGATAGAGGTCATGTGACCTGCTTACTTTTGGACGGTCACAGAGCTTGAATTTAGGCTTGAAACTCAGCTCGATGCTTGGGATATTGTGGAGGTTCTTTAACATGACGTAATGGTTTATAAGTCTTCAATAAATGGGTGTGTTTCTTCAATTTCTTCCCGTGTAGGCATGAGTGCCCTGTACAACTGGAAAATACTTTCCATGTTTCCCTGGGGATAATCATCCAGGTCAGACGTTTTCCGCGCCATCTGGATCATGTCCATTACCGAGACGAGGTCTCTCTGTAGTTCCAGGATGAAGGTAGATTCAAAATCTTCAAAAATGGGAATATGGATCGTGGCCATTCCTTTACTTAATTCATACATGGTTAAAGCGATTTAGATTTTGCTAAAATAGAACGGATGCGGGTAGCGTTAAATACGTACTGATATCGGTCGTTGTCGTATTGCTTTTTTAATCCTCCCAATCCATCGCCCAGGCAGAAGTCATCCAAAAGGTCTTTAAGCAATCGGGGATCAATGGTTAGTCCAAGGGTTCTGCTGATGTGCTGGTAGATCTGGTAAGGCCATTTGGGCTGTTCAAAATATCCTTCGTCCCGCATTGCGCCTATTTTTTGTTTAACCAGGTCGTGCTGATCATATTGCATCTGAGCGAATACCGGCTTTGGTCTCAGGTCGGCATCTTCAGTGAGGATGAAATAAACATGGGCGTGCCCAACGGATGAGTAAGAGGTGCAAATATGGAAGTATCTGGATTCAAAGAGATGCCGTTCTATATTGATAAAGAGTGGATATTCTTTGATATCCGTGTCATCGGGTGATGGGTTGATCTGTTCTTCCAAAGCTTCAGAAATGAAATTCAGATCTTGTGTGGTATAGGATGGTGTAACAAGGCTTTCTACACCGTCTATGTAGTTGTGTTCTTTTCCAATCAGGAAGGAAAGATCGCTGGATTTGAATCCTTTGGCAATCCGTTTTTTCATCACCTGAAAAATGATCTCCAGGTTCAGGTTGCTGCTGTTAATGTAGGTTTTCATTGTTGCTGTTTTTTAGAGGTTAAAAAATTGGACATAGCTCTGCCATGGGGATAAAATCCTTGAAATGGCAAAAGATAAAAAAGGGAAAAAGGAGGTTAGGGTTAACCTGGTGGATCCGGGTTAATGAATATGATTAAGGGCATACGACAATGCCGTTCAAGATTGAAAGTTGATAAGGTAACGGAAGTAGGGTAAGAGTTTAAGGTCATCATTGCTTTTTGGGTTTAAGGGCAATAAAGCAATGATCCTAATAGCAGGAGGGAACAATAAAATATGGTCGCCTCCCGCACGCATCAGTACCCCCTAGTATGGGTAGGAACCGAAGTTCCCGAACAAGCAGCACGGAAGACGCCCATATTTCTGGGTAAAGTTACAGAAATTGGGCCGTCTATCAATCCATACTTTGCTTGTTCTGGTTTACTAGGCCTACTGATGCAAAGTTTCGTTGATTTAAAAGCCAAATCAATTAAAATTTATCAAAATTATCCAAGAGCTACCCCCGTTTAATCTTGATATTGTAAATATACTAATAGTATTTTTAATGTTTTTAACAGTTAATAAAATATAATTTTTAGTAAATTATAGCATTTATTGATATTTATTCACATGAATTTATGAACCTAACATTCCGTACTACAGTTCTGGCGGCAAGAGGGGCTTATTGTCATTGAAATCCTGCCTCAGGATGGTAAGTAGCTGCTAATCGTCAGTTAAAAAAGTTCACCACATCCAAACTCCAAACGTGATCTGAACACTTTTCAAAACAAATAACTGGTTTTTACTTCCATCTATTGCGCTGCAAATCAATCTTTTGTAAAGATTTTTAATAAAGGACGTTCAGTAATATTAATATAGATAGAATTATTTTATAACTATGACATTGATTGCTATTATTGCATAAATCTCCTTTTGTTTATTATTAGCGCCTGTAAATGAATCTCAAATTGATACAAGATTGGACTAACGACTTCAAATTAAAACCCTCAAACAGGAAGGGTAAGAGCCACAAACATCAAATCATAAATTTTATACGTCAGAAGTACCTTGCTGAACAATATCCCCCTAAATTTAGAATGCCATCCATAAACAATTTTGCCAAACACTTAGGCACAAAACCGGGAAATGTGGGATTAGCTTATAAAGAGCTGAGGGAAATCCATGGTATTTTATATACAGAAAAAAAAGTGGCAACATTTATGACCAATCCCTGTCCAACGGAAAAAGTCCCTACGCCGGCTTTTACCTTACCTTCTCAAATTGTCAATCGCAAGTCGAGCAACATTAATTTCAAAGAACCAAATTATCTGACCATCGGACAAAAGGAATATGATTGGAGCTTTGACTCCCATCTTTGTCAGAATTTTATAGATGAAAACAGAAAAAAGAAAAATAACAAGGAGTCTGATGAAGCTTTGAATCAAGTCATCTATGAGATGTTGCATCAAAAGGGGCTCTGGTTCCCAGAGAATTCATCCTGTATCTCCCGGGAGGGTAAAACTATAAAAGCCATTTTAAGGACGCTGACTAACGAGAGAGACAGCCTCATCGTTGATTGCATGGATGAGGATTTGATTTCGGAATTGAATTTGTTAAACCTGAACATAGAATTTGTTACTTCCGATGAATGTGGGATCAACCTGGATAATTTGAGCGCCTATTGCAAGCATCAAACTGTCAGGGTAGTGCTAATGCGTCCAGGTTCAGATCATTCTTACTTTGAACCCACCTGTGCCGAGCGCTGGGTGGGGTTATTGGAAATGGCCGCGCAGTACGGATTTTATATCATCATTTGGGATGACAATTATCAAACCAGGCCAATACCCGGGTTGAGTCTGGCCCTCAGAAGTGGAATTGTGCTCTACTGCTTTCCGATAAGCAGGGTAGGGTATTTGTTTGAAGCGATAGAAGTGGTGGTTGGTTTCAACCCTTATATACATAAGTTTGCCAAAAATGTAACGAAAAAGGATACGCGATTGGAACGTGTAAATAAGATGGCCTTAGTTGATGCTTACAATAACGATCTCATCTATAGCCAACAATTGAAGATTGCCGAGCACAGGAAAAAAGCAACTTACAGACTGACTGCTATCTACAACAATTACAGCGAAATCGGAACACTTCACTTTTCAAATTCCGGGAATTTTGCCTTAATCAACCTGAAGCTAAAACTTAATCCTGCACAAGTTAAGCAAATGTGTGATGAGGTTGCCTTTGGCAGTTTGGCTAAAGTGAGGTGCTGTAGAGAGAATGAACCTATAGAACGACTGGATCTTGATTTATTTACCGCTGATTTGTCCCAGGTAGAGCAGGTTTTCAAGTTTGTACGAGATATACTGAAGACTTGAGAACTTAAGGTCTTTGAGTAGACCTTATTGTGTGCTCGTTCGCACCTTGTTCGCTGTTGGAAAAGGGTTGCGTAACCATTGCGTAACCATTGGTTAGGAAATTGTTTAGCCAGAGGCTATAAAAGCACAGCGGAAAGCATAGCCAACGCGTTTTTAGCAGGGTTTATACCTATAAAAAGGACAGGCTGAAATATTAATACTTGTAAAACTTAAATAAATACATATATGGCAATACACAAAAAAACAGGCTATGGTAGTGAAGCCTCAACAGGAAGAATTGGAAACGTTGTCTTCTACATTTTAAATGGCAAACTTGTTTCCAGAACAATCGGGAAGACCAATTCCGTCAGTGATAAGCAGCGAACGGTACGACAAAAGATGAGTACCGTTATTAAAGTGCTTAGTTCGGTTTATCCTTACATCAATATCGGCTTTGAGGTAACGGCGAAAAAACAAAAGAAGAATCCCCACAACATCGCAGTCTCGCTGAATTTTGACGCCGCATCTGGGACCTATCCGAATGTACAGTTTGATTATACGAAAATGATCCTTTCGAAAGGAACATTACAAGCTCCGGCTGAACCACGCGTCGAGTTGCAGGGTAATGAATTGCAATTTACCTGGGACGATCCGGCTGGCCCGGGGGCTTCTTATGCCTCTGATCAGGTTATGCTACTGGCTTACTATCCGGAGATCCATCATGCAGTGTTTGTTATTGCCGGCGGAAAAAGATCTTCACTTCGCGCGGTACTTGCACTGCCTAAGCTAAAAGGAGTAACCATAGTAGAAACCTATATGAGTTTCCGTTCCGGAAATCAAAAAATGATTTCCAATAGCGTCTATACCGGACAGATCATCATTTCTAAATCCCTAAACACATGAAATATATTAGCATTCTATTAAAACTTCTGATCAATGGTCAGAAGGAGCAGTTGAGCGTGATGAAGAGCATGACAGGTTTCTTTCAGAAACTGGAGGAGAAGGAAGAAGAGTATTTAAGCACAAAGGAAGTATTGATGAAGATAGACCGTTCGCCACGAACGCTCGATTATTGGATTGAGAGGAAGATATTGATACCAATAAAGATCAACGGATCTAACCGTTTCCGGAAATCGGACGTAATTCGTTTGCTGCGGGAAGGAGATGGGCAGTAGTCTGTTAGGATAACTTTTGGAGACTGTAATAACTTTTAAGCGGCTTTTCTAATGCAGAAAAGCCGCTGCTGCTTTAAAAATTTGACGAAATAACAGGCATTCAACAATACAAAAATCTACAATCGAGCGTCAAAAGCGATATAAGCAGTTAAACCGTATCCGAGTTCCGCCGTTAAATGGAACCCACCTGAATTAAGATACGAGTTCGATTCTCGTCGGGACCACATAACTTCCCACCTGGGGAACAACATGGGAAGATTATCCGAAAGTTTTCATATCGGATAAAATGGTTTAACAGAAGACCTTTAGATGAATATCAGGAGGTCTTTTTTTATTTAGCGGTGGATGAGTTCACGTTTTTGAACATGTGCATTTTAAAATTTGGACATCAAAAGTCACTCTTCCCCATTATCCTAAAATGTATAATATATTATATAGCTTTGCTTAAATAGTAGTAATTGGCATGGACAAGGAATATTTGAAACAAAAGTTAAACGATTTGATTAACCTCCCTGGCGAAAATGAAACAGTTGAGTTCAAGGAAGCTAACACAAGTTATGACTTTTCTAAACTTGGTAAATATTTCTCTGCACTATCAAATGAGGCAAACCTTGGCCGTCATGCTTCAGCTTGGTTTGTCATGGGTGTTACTGATAGGAGAAAGATTATTGGGACAGCATTTCGTCTAGAACATCAAAAACTAAATAGTCTTAAAGGTGAAATAGCAAATAAGACAGACCCTAAAGTTACGTTTGTAGATATACACGAATTTAAAATTGACGGAAAACGTGTACTGCTTTTTCAAATACCACCTGCTCCTCAAGGTATGCCTATTTCTTTTGAAGGTCACTATTATGCCAGAAATGGTGAGGAGTTAGTACCGTTAAACATAGAGAAAATTGAACGCATCAGAGCTCAGTCACAGGTCAGCGATTTGAGTGCAGAAATTGTTCACGGTGCAACAATAGACGATCTTGATCCTGAGGCAATCCATGTTGCTAGGATAAATTACTTTAGTAAATTTCCGGCAAAGGAAGCTGAAGGTGCAAGTTGGGATGATATCACGTTTTTGAATAAGGCCAAGATCACTATTAAAAATAAAATCACAAAAACAGCTATCATTTTACTCGGTCGTGAAGAATCAGAGCATTTTTTGAGTCCTGCTGAAATCAAAATCAGATGGGTACTGAAAGGTGCTGACAATATGGAGAAGGACTATGAAGTGTTCACTTGTCCTTTTTTGTTGGCCGTGGACAAGGTCTATAATAAGATCCGGAATCTTAAGTACAGATACATTACCCAATCTACTTTATTTCCGGAGGAGACATTGAGGTATGAGCCTTACAGTATTCGTGAAGCGCTAAATAACTGTATCGCTCATCAAGACTATACGAAAGGTGGTAGGATCAATGTGATCGAAAAGGAGGATGATGAACTTATATTTACAAATTACGGTGCTTTTATTCCAGGATCTGTTGAGACAGTGGTAATGGATGACTCTCCTGAAGAATTCTATAGAAACAAGTTCTTGGCAACGGCCATGTTTAATCTCAAGATGGTAGATACTGCGGGGGGCGGGATAAAAAAGATTTTTAATTATCAGCGGCAGCGGTTGTTTCCATTACCTGATTATGATCTTTCAGGGGGTAAAGTTAAGGTGACTATTACTGGGAAAGTACTTGATACGGAGTTTGCTAATATACTTGCGCAGCATAAGGAGTTAACACTTGAGGAAATAATCGCACTTGATAAAGTCCAGAAAGGAAAGAGACTATCCAATCAGGAAGAGAAGCATCTCAGGGCTAAGAAACTAATAGAAGGTAGAAAACCAAATTACTATCTTTCATTGAAGGTTGCTAGTCAAGCAGGACAAAAAGCGGGATATACGAAGAACAGGGCTTTTGATAAGGCTTATTATTTAGACCTCATCATTCAGTTCATCAAACACCATAAACAGGTAGAACGAAAAGATATAGATGAATTATTGTCTAATAAACTTCCTGGGTGGATGGATGAGCAACAAAAGAAGTTTAAGGTGAATAACCTACTGTCAGAAATGAGGAAAAAAGAGATGATCCAAAATGAGGGGACATTTGCAAAGCCTAAATGGATATTAAATGATGATTATTACCAAGAAGGTGTTTAAAGATTGCTCTAATAAATGACATTATTTAGTCGCGATCAATTAGAGGGTTATTAGACGAAATTGATAAAAGAGGGTTTTAGATGTAATTAACACATCTTTTTAATTAGAGTTTATTAGAGCATTAATTAAAAGCTTGACCTTCTAAGGAAACATTATAAGGTAACCGCTCGTATCCGATCATGAGGTTTTTATGAGTAAACAAAAAGGCCATCAAAGATTCCATGCTAGCCTTAAAAATTTTGACTACTAAAGCCCCGTTAAACCTGGAGGAAGGGGATTAAACAAATCATCTTCTAAACCAGCGGCATTCCGCAGGTCATCAATAAAAAAGTTCGAGTCTTGTATCTCCGAGACCACTTACTTTGCCAGTAGTTATACATAACTGCTGGCTTTTTTGCTTCAAGGGGCTAGAAAAGGGGCGAATTAATTTGAAGGTGATCGGTCTTCAAATGATTTAATTTGAGCTTTGGGATTGATCTTTTAGCTTCATCAAAATGGAAAGTCCATTAGTTCTTTTGCTGGAAATTCACCAGGTATAAATGCGGTGAAGCCTTCCGGTTGTTTTATCAATTTTCCAATAATCATAGTTTTATTTAGTTAACATCATAAGTGCAGATGTAAACTAAATAACCGATTGGTTTACATGTTCGGCTCAAATGTAAACTGGTTTGCAATTTATAACCAGGGGGAAAATTATCAATCTTAACCAAAGTGGTTACTTCTTCTTTGAGGATGAAGGGCTTATATAGCCCTTTATATTTGTAAAATATGGGACAGGGAAAATTTTAAAGGAATAGCTGCAGGAACCGGTTAGTGTGAAAGCTTCTGTGGAACTGGCAGAGCTTCGTCATACCGATTCTCCGTCTCGTTTGATGATTTCTGGTTGTGCTTCAAAATCACTCTCCTCAGCCGATCTTGATTTTCGTCACCCCAGAGGCCAATAGCACTGATCAATGGGATAAGTGTTTTACCGAATTCGGTAAGGCTGTATTCAACTTTCGGGGGCAATACGGGAAAAATTTTCTTAGTGACCAGTTCATGATCTTCAAGCTCCTTCAGTTGCACATTAAGTACGCGCCTCGTTACGTCCGGGATTTTCCGTTGAAGTTCACTCGGCCGTAGGTGGCCTTGATGGATGAACCATAGGATGCGAATCTTCCATTTGCCATAGAGCACTTCTCCTACCAGGTCAAGACCACAGTTAAGGGAGGGGGTAGTCTTCTTTTCATACATAAGTACAAATATACAAGACACTCGGCAGCTGAGCAATACGGATAAATTTATCCCTATTTGATTCGTAACTCCGTAATTGTTTGATACCGGCGTACTATCGAAATTTGTTCGGAAACAAAAATAATTATGACACAGGAAATCAATTACAGTAACGAATTATCTGGTAAAATAGCGTTGGTAACAGGTGGCACAAAAGGTGCCGGAAAAGCAATAGCAGAACGTTTGAAGGCGGCAGGTGCAACCGTCATCATCACAGCAAGGAACAAGCCCGATCAGCCCGATCCGGAGGTGAATTTTATTGCGGGTGATCTGAGCAAGGCAGAAGATGCACAAAAAGTTATCAGCGAAGTGCTGTCGACATATGGCAGGCTGGATATCCTGGTGAACAACCTGGGTGCTTCATCAACACCCGCCGGTGGTTTTTCAGTATTGAGTGATGAAGATTGGATATCAACCCTACAAGCTAATTTACTTGCTCCGGTTAGGCTTGACCGGGGATTTTTACCGCAAATGATCGATCGGAAAAGTGGTGTTATTATTCACATCGCTTCCATCCAGGGCAAATTGCCGCTACATGATTCTACTTTGCCGTATGCAGCTTCAAAAGCAGGATTAATCAATTACAGTAAAAGTTTATCAAATGAAGTTACGCCAAAAGGTGTCCGCGTACTAACTGTTTCGCCAGGATGGATAAACACAGCAGCATCGACAGCCTTTTTGGGGGAAATTGCGAGAAATGCAAATAGTACAGTAGAAGAAGCTCAGCAAAGTGTCATGAATGCGTTGGGTGGAATACCTTACGGCAGGCCCGCCGAGCCGGAAGAAGTAGCTGAATTAGTTGGCTTTTTAGTATCTCCAAGAGCCAATTACTTGACAGGAACAAATTTCGTCATTGACGGCGGAACGGTACCGACTATTTAAAACTTAATTATATCATCATGGAATTACCTAAAGTAGTAGCGCGCTTCGTAGAGACGCAGAACAATTATGACAGCAAAGCTTACACAGAATGCTTTACTGAATCGGCCATCGTTCATGACGAAGGCAAAGTACATACTGGCAAGCACGAAATTCGCCAGTGGATCGAACATGCAAATGAGGCTTATCAGTCTTCAATGGAACCACTCAAATACGAGGAGTCTGGCTCAACTGGGGTACTTACTGCAAGGGTGTCCGGCACATTTCCGGGAAGTCCAATAGTCCTTCAGTTTCATTTGGGATTAGCGAACGATCTCATTGATTCTTTAAAAGTGGCAGGATAGACTTTAGCGCTATTGACAACACTCATAGTGTTTATTAATAAGCTTCTGGCGTGATGTAAATCTTATATCACACCAGAAGCCATTTTTTTTATTTTCCCATTCCCTCACATCATTCCAGCGTTGAAAGTTGAGATACCTTTAATTTGATTAGCATTTTAAAAATCAATTACGTAGAAGTTTGCTCCAGCTTAGATTAAATTTACAATCTGTTCTAAAGCTAGTGGACCGGATATTCGATTAAACGATCGTTTTATCGGGTAACGTCATGTAAAATCTGGTAGAGTCAAAATATTTTAAGATATTGAGTCGCAAATACAAGGATTTATGATGGCATGGCAGGGGCAAACGAAATGGACGGAATCTCTCCGCAGGGGCGATCATTCGGCCCTGTCATTTTGTTTTAAGCTTCACGCAAGGTCTCTTGGCTTTTTCGCAAACCGCCTTATTAACGATCCGTTGGAGGCTGAAGACATAGTAGCGGAGTGTTTTGCTAAACTTTGGGAACGAAGACGGGATTTTCAAACCGAGGAAAACATAAAAGCTTTTCTCTATATCAGCTGCCGAAATGCGTGCCTGGATTATATACGTCGCGAGAAGGTTAAAACCCTTGCACAAAAAGCGTATTCAAGTAAGCAGGAGGGTGCGGAGGATACGATTTTAAAACACATCATCACGGCGGAGGTTCTTGCAATACTGGACGAGGAGATAGCGATGCTGCCGGATAACTACAGGGAGGTGTTTAAGCTGATTTATTTTGATCTGAAAAAGACGGAGGAAATTGCAGATCAGCTGGGCCTCTCTGAACAAACAGTACGTAATTATAAAGCCAGGGCGGTAAATTTGCTGAAAACGGCGATGCTGAAAAGGGGCATTTCTTCGATGGGAGTAGTTGCTTTACTGCTCTTTATCGAAGGACGTTAAAAAATCTTAGGTTTTATGGGTTGAACCGGACGCTGCTTCGTTTCTATAATAAACATAGGAACCAAACCCGACCGATGCTAAAAGATCAATTTTACATTTCAAAGCTTATTTCCGGCTATTTAAAGGGGGAACTTAGCGAAGAACAAGTTGCTGAATTAAATGCATGGATCGATGCCTCTCCTCAAAATAGCAGGTATCTGCAGGAGCAGTTTGGGACCGAAGAGCGGCTACGCGATTTACTGATTCAATATAATTCTTTGGATGAGGATGCTGTTTGGAATAAAACGCTCAGTAAACTTAAAGCCAAAGAGGCTTATCCTTTCTCCTATAAAATTATTGCTGCAGCTGTCTTACTGATCGTTGGATCGGCTGCGCTGCTATGGTTTAATTTGACTACGACAGAAAGGGAAACCGTTAGTATAAGTGGGTTAAAGGACATTCCGGCCGGGACAAATAGTGCGACTTTAACCTTGGGCAACGGGCGGAGCATAAGCCTCTCGGATGCTCTGAACGGTAAACTTGCAGAAGAATCGGGAACGAGCATTGTTAAAACCTCCAAAGGTCAGGTGGCGTATCAGGCTGATGAAAGCGAAGCCAGCGGCCGGGAGCAATCTTTCAACACGCTGAGTACATCAAAGGGACAACAGTATCAGTTGATCCTGCCCGACCAGACTAAAGTCTGGCTGAATGCGGGCTCCTCTATAACATACCCCGCCTCATTTACAGGAGCGAAAGTCCGGAAGGTGAAGGTCCGTGGTGAGGTTTATTTTGAGGTTGCGAAAACTGCAGGTCATGTACCTTTTCTGGTGTCTTCCAGAAATCAGACGGTCGAAGTCCTTGGAACTCATTTCAACATCAACGCTTACGATGATGAGCCGGTTATAAAAACCACCTTGCTGGAGGGCAGCGTCAATGTATGGTCGTCGGAGAAGGTCAGGCTGCGGCCGGGTGAGCAGTCTACCGTTAGCCCTGCTGGTGTAATCCGGGTGAACGCGGTAAACATAGCGGGTGCTGTTGCCTGGAAGAATGGGGACTTCGTATTAAATGATACTGATCTTGATGTTTTGATGCGCAAGATCGCGCGATGGTATAATGTGGAAATCGTTTACGCCCCCTCTGCTCCTTCAAACCTGAAACTGGTAGGCGTGGTCTCCCGGTCTAAAAATATATCTGCCATATTGAAAGTAATAGAGGAAACAGGGGAAGTTCATTTTGACGTAGAAGGAAGGAGGGTTACGGTGACGAAATAGCTACCAGACAATATCGGAATGATCCATAAAAAAGCCAGATGTGGTTGCTACACAACTGGCCAATGGTCCGGATCAGGCGAAATAATTTGACTTATCAACTAACCAGACAAAACAAATGTATAAATTTTACACCAATAACCCTGCGGTGCCTAAAGGCTATGCGGCTAAAATTCTGCTCATTATGCGACTAACCACCGTATTATTGCTATTCACCTTTATGCAGGTCTCGGCTGCCAGTTACGGGCAAAGGATCTCCCTTAAAGGAAGAGATCTGTCGCTTGAACAGGTCTTTAACGCGATCCGGCAGCAAAGCGGGTACGACTTTGTCGTGAAGGAAAACCTGCTGCTAAACGCGAAGCCAGTGAGCCTGAACATCCATGATGCTACTATTCAGGACGCTTTAAGTGCCTGCCTGAAGAATCAGCCTTTTACCTATGTGCTTATCGAAAAAACAATTGTTATCAAAAAGAAAGAGCCCTCCATTCTTGAGAAGGTAAGCGCAATTTTTGCAAAAATTGAGGTACGCGGCCGCATTGTAGACGCCAACGGCAGGCCTCTTGCGGGCGCTAACATAGCCGTAGTGGGAGGATCTAAAAACACCATAACCAGCACAAACGGCACTTTCTATTTGGGGGGAGTGAATGAAAAAGCAGAGATTGAAATTTCTTATGTGGGTTATCTGACAAGGCGCGTAGTGGTACGTGCAGAACTTGGTGATCTTATACTTGAGCTGATCGAGTCGAAGCTGAACGAGGTGCAGGTTATTGCCTACGGTAACGAGGAAAAGCGCTTTAGTGTCGGCTCGGTAGCTTCAGTAAATGCCAGTGAGATTGAAAAGCAGCCGGTGACCAATCCGCTGCTCGCCCTGCAGGGCAGGATTGCGGGACTTGCAGTTAATGGCAGCAACGGCGTGCCGGGTTCCACAGCGCTGGTACAGGTGCGCGGTCAGAATACCCTGGGCACGACACTCCAGGTGAAGCCCTACGACCAGCCCCTGTTTATTATCGACGGGGTGCCCTTCGCTCAGCAAAACGTTAACATCAACCAGCTCAACAGTCTGGCAACTGCACAGTCCTTTACGGGCGGCATCAGCCAGGCTACAGGGATCAGTCCCTTTAACAGTATCAATCCCAACGACATTGAGAGCATCACTATCCTTAAAGATGCCGCTGCTACCTCCATTTACGGTTCGCAGGGTGCAAACGGGGTCGTGCTGATCACAACGAAACGGGGTAAGTCCGGACAAACAACCTTAGACGTGAACCTCAATACGCAGTTCAACTTCGTGGCCCGTCCGGTTGAAATGCTGAATACGCAACAATATCTTCAGCTGCGGAGAGAAGCCTTTGCTGCAGATGAACTTACACCTTCGGGTAATCCGGAAGACTATAGCAATTATGCGCCCGATCTGACACTTTTCGACCAGAATAAATACACGAACTGGCAAAAGCTCATCAGGGGTAGGACAACAAATAATACCGACTTCCATGCCACAGTGTCTGGCGGAACTGCGGCGAGCACTTACCTGGTTGCGGCAGGCTATACCCGTTCCAACTACAATTATCCAGGCGATTTCTCCAACCAGCGATTTACTTTACACAGTGCTTTGCACAGTGCTTCGGCCAATAACCGATTTACTCTCGATCTGGTTACAGACTATGGCTACGACCAGAACAACTCAGCCGCTTATGGTGGTAACCAGAGTGTCGTGCTTGCACCAAATCTGCCCGATCTGAAAGATGCGTCGGGAAACCTGATCTGGAACTACAAGGGATATTCCTTAGACGGCCAAAACTTTTACGCAGGGCTTTTGCGGCGGGTGTACCTTCAGAATTACAACTTCAACACGGCGCTCAATCTTTCTTACAAGGTGTTGACCGGCCTGACGATCGGTGCCAATATAGGCTATAACCGGAGCAGCACGGAGGAACGTTCTGAAAACCCGGCCAGTTCCCAGGAGCCTACTTACGCGGAGCCAAGTGCGGCCTTTGGCGATAATGTGGCCCAGACGATTAACGTGGAGCCGCAGCTGAATTATACCTTGCCATTGGGCAAAGGTGTGCTGACCGCCTTACTGGGCGCTACTTATAAAAAGGTGACCAGCGATGCCTACCGCGTGGAGGGCTACGGCTACTCAAGCGATTATTTTCTGAGGACAATCATCGGGGCCACGACGACCTATCCTTCCCAAACCTTGGATATGCTTAGGTACAATGCCGGTTTTGCGCGACTTAAATATGTTCATGACGAGAAATACATTGTCGAGGTCTCGGGCAGAAGAGACGGCTCCAGTAATTTCGGGCCGGGGCGGCAGTTCGGTAATTTCGCCTCTGTAGGTGCGGGCTGGATATTTTCGGAAGAAAGCCTGTTTGATAGTTTCCCAACACTGACCTATGGAAAGTTATCCGGAAGTTACGGAACATCCGGAGGCGATGCTTCCAGGGCTTATTCTTACCAGGCATTGTATCAGAATTTATCGGGAGTACCGGCATTCCAGGACATCAAACAGGCTTATGCCTACAATCTTTATAACCCGGATTTCAGCTGGGCCACAAAGAAAGCCCTGAACTTGTCGCTGGATCTTGGTTTTATAGATAACCGGGTGGTTTTAAACGCTACGTATTACCGCAATAGGGAAGGCAACCAGTTGGTAGATATGCCTTTGGCTGCTCAAAGTGGTTTTACGCGTGTGTTTGGAAATCTGGATGCGGTGGTGCAGAATAAGGGCTGGGAGTTTACTGCGACGACCACGAATGTGAAAGGGCGGGATTTTACCTGGTCGACCACCTTTAACTTAACATTAAACCGGAACAAACTGCTTGAGTTCCCCAACCTGGAGTCCTCTGCGTATGCCAACAAATATATTATCGGGCAGCCGGTTTCGACCATTATAGGCTATAGGTATAAAGGGGTTAACCCAACGACCGGGCTTTATGAGTTTTACGATAGAAACGGCGAGGTGACCTCCAGTCCAAGATCAGGCAGGGTGGCCAATGGCGGTGATGAGGTCCCCCTAGGAGATATGGAAGTGAAGTATATGGGCGGTTTTGGTAATAATTTTACTTACGGTAATTTCGGACTATATGTCTTCTGCCAGTTTTCAAGCAGCAATGCACCTAATTACCTCGCTGCGCTTTACAACACCGACTTTCCTGGATCGATTGCCAACCAGCCGGCTGAGATATTGGGCAAATACTGGAAAAACCCGAATGATCAGGCGACGATACAACGGTTAGGCAGCAGCTTTTACTCCGGTTCTCTAAGTACGATTCCGCCCTTCACGCGGTCTGACGGAGTTTACAGCGATAATACGTACTTGCGCGTCAAGACGGTGGCCTTATCCTATGCCTTGCCGGGAAATTTCCTGCAGAAAATACATGTCAGAAGCGGCAGCATTTACATGAATGCACAGAACCTTTTTACAATTACGAACTATAAAGCGGGCGATCCTGAACAGCCGGGCACCTTTACGGCCTTCCCGCTTCAGCGGATCGTCGCATTTGGTTTGAACTTTAAATTTTAAATTGTCATGAAAACAAGGTCATTCAATAAAAATATATTCAGCGCAGGTTATGTCCTGATCATGGTCAGCATACTCGCATCCTGCAAAAAGCTGGTAGAGATACCCGCTAACCCACCATCGTTCATTACCAGGGAACAGCAATTCGCAGACAGCACATCGGTTATGTCGGTTGTTGCCGGCGTGTATACCTACAACCAGTCGAAGGGCTTCGGCTACAGCGATGGTAACTTTACCATAGCTACAGGTCTTTCCGCCGATGAGCTGTCGACCACCCAAGGCGCTTCAGATCAGCCCCAGTTTTATAACTATTCCCTTACACCAATCAACTCGAGCATCATTTCGCTGTGGCAATATCCCTATCAAGGCCTGTACCAGGTAAATGATGTACTCGAAGGGATCGCAAACAATGACAAGCTATCGACCTCCTTTGTAAATCAGATTACCGGAGAAATGAAGGTGCTAAGGGCATTATACTACTTTAACCTGGTCAATATCTTTGGCGGAGTACCCCTGGTCACGTCGACAGACTACCGCGTGAATTCGCGTTTGCCCAGAGCTTCCGTGGACGCGGTATATACACAGATTGTAGCCGACCTGAGCGATGCGCTCAGTAAGCTCTCCCCGGATTACCCCTCGGGGGCAAGATACCGGCCGAACCTGTATGCAGCGAAGACTTTGTTAGCCAAGGTATATCTTTACCAGGGTAAATGGCAAGCGGCGTATAAGGAGGCCGGTGACATCGTCGGCTCAAATGTATACGGTCTGGCAGAGGTGCCTTTAGATGCGGTGTTTCTTGATGAAAGCGAGGAAGCCATATGGCAGATACCAGCCAAAAACTCCTATCAGCAGACCGCCGAGGCGCAGAATTTTATACCTTCCGGAGCAACGACGCCCAGGTATCTCGTGACGCCTTTTCTTTTGAACAAGTTTGAGGCTGGCGACCAGCGCCGGCAACGCTGGGTGGGTACAACAGTAGTGAATGGCAATGCGCTTAGCTATCCCTTCAAGTATCGTAACCGGCAGGCAACCGACCTACCTCTTGAGGGTTATATGATCTTCAGGCTGGCCGAGGTTTTGCTTATCCGGGCCGAAGCTGCTGCCCGGCTGAACAATCTCGCTGGCGCCTTGTCAGATATCGATATCATTCGCAAGCGGGCCGGGCTGGAGGGCAGCACGGCAGATGTGACTTCGCAGGAGGCCGTATTAAACGCCGTTATGCATGAACGGCAGGTGGAGTTGTGTTTTGAATGGGGAAACCGCTGGTTTGATTTGAAACGAAACGTTACCCCGTCGACCTCTGCCGCAACTGTACTGAACGCGGAGAAGGCCGGTTATACTCCGGGAGCGGCCTTATACCCGATACCTCAGGACCAGCGGGACCTTAATACGGCCCTGAGCCAAAACGAGGGGTACCGCTAAACCATAAAACTAGTAAACCATAAGAAAAGTTTAACGCGCTATTAGTATGCGCTCTGGAAGCGATGTGTTTCCGGAGCGCTTTTATTCCTATAAATCTGAACACTGATGAAAAAACTGAAATACCTGAGTGGTGTATTCATTGCACTGCTTACCCTGACAATGACTTCCAGGGCACAAAACACGATACTTTCCGGAAGGCTTAAAGGCCTTGGCAGCGATACCGTTGAAATCTTTTACAATAAGGATGGGGGATCTACGACAGATACGTTGACCGCCTCAAATGACGTCTTCACCTGGAAAGCGGACCTGAATGAGCCCGTGCGAGTTTCCCTGAGTGCCGGTGGTAACCACTATTTCTTTTTTGCAACGCCTGGTCGCATGAAGCTTACCGGAATTAAAGATTCCATTGCTTCTTACAAGCTCACCGGAGCACCCATGCAGCGGGATCATGATGCCTTTGTATTGCTGACCGAGGACTTGAGGGTCCAATGGGATTCCCTATATGTCCGCTTAAAAAGAGCCACCTCTGAAGCGGAGAAAGCTGCAATTGAGCAACAGCGGGAGGAAAACAGAAAGCAGTTTTCGGCCAGAACGGCACAGTTTATAGCTGGTCACCCTAAAAGTCCATACAGCGTGTATCTGATCGGGCTGGAGAATGATTACCAGGAGATAGGCCGCTTGTATGCCATGCTTCACAAGTCGGCAAAAGAGACCCTTGCAGGGAAGAGAATCGCCCGCCAATTGAGCGTTATGGCAAACAGCCAGATCGGCACGCAGGTGAAAGTTTTTGCACAGGCTGATACTACCGGTAATGTGGTCAGCTTCAGCAATTTCAAAGGTAAGTACGTATTGGTGGATTTCTGGGCGAGCTGGTGTATGCCTTGCCGCGCAGAAAATCCGAATGTACTGAAAGCATACCAAGCTTTTAAGGATAAAGGCTTCACCGTTCTGGGGATTTCCCTGGACGACAAAGCGGCCAACTGGAAGAAGGCCATCCGGGACGACAAAATGCCATGGACACAGTTGTCCGATTTGAAAGGCTGGGACAATGAAGTGTCGGTATTTTTCGGTATCCGGGCCATCCCCAGCAACTTACTGGTTGATCCATCAGGAAAAATCGTGGCTAAGGACTTAAGAGGAGAGATGCTTGAAAACAAGCTCAGGGAACTGTTGGATTAATGGAATTGAAAGGATATATGATGAAATTTTTTAAAAGCGCATTGCCTGTTCTGCTGGTTTCCTGTGGACTGTTCGTTCAGGCTCAGGAGAAGCACAGCTGGAAGACCGCATCATCGGCAGGTTATGAGTACAGGTATGTAAGCAACGACCCGCTTAAGGCCAGGTTTTACACGCTTAAGAACGGCTTGACGGTGGTCCTGTCGCAAAATAATAAAGAACCAAATATTGTCTTCAGAATGGCGGTCCGCGCCGGCAGTAACACAGATCCGGCAAGCAGCACCGGACTGGCGCACTACCTGGAGCACCTGTTGTTTAAAGGAACAGACCGTTTCGGGACCCTTGATTATGGGAAGGAGAAACCTTTGCTGGACAAGATCACATCGCTTTACGAGACGTACCGGCAGACCGCAGATGAGACACGGCGGCAGGCGATTTACAAAGAGATCGATGCAGTTTCGGGAGCGGCTTCCAGGTACGCCATCGCCAACGAGTACGATAAACTGATGAAAACAATCGGGAGTTCGTCGACCAATGCCTACACATCTTCCGAGAAAACCGTCTATATTGAAGACCTTCCGTCAAATGCAGTCGACAAGTTCATCGCTGTACAGGCCGAGCGCTTTCGGTCTCCCGTATTCCGAATGTTCCACACGGAATTAGAGGCCGTTTACGAAGAAAAGAACAGGGGGCTTGACGATGATCGGAGCAAAATGTATGAAACGATGATGGCGGCACTGTTTCCCACGCACAATTATGGTCGGCAAACTACCATTGGCACCATTGAGCATCTGAAGAATCCCTCGCTTGTTGAAATCAAGGCGTATTATGAAAAATATTATGTTCCCAACAATATGGCGATCATCATGGCGGGCGACTTCGACTACGATGACTTGATCCGGAAAATTGATGAGGCTTTCCGATACATGGAAGCGAAAACATTTACGCCCTATGCGCCTGTTCCTGAAGCCGCCATATTAAGGTCAACCAGCATTGATATTTCTGGTCCGGGCGCAGAAGCTTTGCATGTTGGATACCGGGGCGGCGCTCAGAACACTTATGAAAGTATGCTCCTGAACCTGACCAGCAGGATCCTGGCCAACGGAAAGGCTGGGCTGATCGACGTTAATATCGCTCAGCAGCAGAAGATGATGGGTGCAGGGGCCAGCTATTACCAGAAAAAAGACTACAGTATGTTTGTGCTGACCGGCGCTCCGAAGGAAGGGCAAACCCTGCAGCAGGTGAAGGATTTGTTGTTGAGCCAGATTGACTTATTAAAAAGAGGTGATTTTGACGAGGGCCTGATCGCAGCAACAGTCGCCAATATGAAACTTTCGGAACTCCAGGATTTTGAAAGCAATGACACCCGCGCGGATAATCTGGTAGAAGCCTTTGTGATGAACAAGGGGCAGGAATGGGAAAAGATGCTAAGCGGGACCGATCTCATGTCTAAAGTTACAAAGCAGGAAATTGTAGCGTTTGCGAACCGGTTTTTTGCCGATAATTACGTTGCTGTATTTAAACACAAAGGCGCCCATGAAGACATGACGAAAATAAGCAAGCCGGAGATTACTGCGGTACAGACCAATGCTAATGAGGTGTCGCCTTTTGCTAAACGCATTGCCGACGCGCCGGTAAAGCCGATCTCGGCAAAATTTCTGGACTACAAGCGGGACCTGAGCTTTAGTAAAGCCGGGGCGGCCGAGATAATTTCCGTTAAAAACACCGAAAATGGGCTTTTTAGAATGACCTATCATTTTAATATGGGTGCACACCATAACAAGCTGCTCCCTTATGCGGCGGAATATCTCGCATTTCTGGGCACAGATAAATATTCTAGTGAGGAAATTAACAGGTTGTTTTATAACATGGCGTGCAGCTATAGTGTTATGGTAAGTAAAGAAAAGACCAGTATATCGATAGGGGGACTGCAGGAGAATTTTGACCAGGCGGTGGCTTTGCTTGAAAATCTGTTGTCAAACTGTAAGGTTGATGAACAAGCCTTGGCAAATCTTAAGGGCCGCAACCTTAAATCCCGTGACAATGCAAAGCTAAAAAAGGACCTGATCATGGCCGGACTGATGGATTATGCGCAGTATGGTGCAGATAATCCCTTCAATTATGTAATAACCAATGATGAGATCAGGAAATTAAAGGCGGAAGATCTGGTCGGGCTGCTTCATGGCCTGAATCAGTATGAGCACATCATTACCTATTATGGTCCCAATAGTGCCGCTTTATTTTCAAAGGAGATAGCCGGATTGCATCATTTACCCCGCAAATTCAGGGACACCCCGGTGGTGAAGAAATTTACATATAGCCCTTTAGCAGCGCCTAAAGTTTATTTTGCCAACTATGACATGGTTCAAACGGAGATCGCCTGGATACGCAACATCGAAGCATACAACCCCGAAAAAGCAGCAACCATCACTACGTTTAATAATTACTTCGGTGACGGGATGGGATCGCTGGTGTCACAGACAATCCGGGAGTCTAAGGCGCTAGCCTATTCGACTTATGCGATGGTTTGGACGCCCGACAGCAGGGAAAAGCAGGCTTATACCATCGCTTATGTAGGGTGTCAGGCTGATAAGATGAACGATGCGATGACGTCCATGAATGAGCTGATCAGCGATTTGCCTGTGTCTGAAAGCGGCTTTGCGCTGTCGAAGGCAAGCGTAATTAACCGGCTTGAGACGTCCCGCATTACGAACGATGGGATTATACGGGCATATTTTGCGGATAAAAAATTGGGGTATGCGAGTGATTCGCGAAAAGCGCAATATGAAGCCATGCAGTCGTTGACTTTAGATGATATCCGGAATTTTCACAAGCAGAAGTTATCTGGCAAGCCATACAATTACTGCGTTTTGGGTGCTGAAAAAAACGTTAATCAGGACACGCTGAAAAAATACGGTGAGGTAAAGCAACTGACACTTGAACAAATATTTGGCTATTGAAGTGTGGATATTTAAACGGGATGATATGCTAAAAGCACCTGCTTTTTGTCGCAGTCAAAACTTCGAAGTTTGACAGGATTGGCCCATCTCTATGTGAACAAATAAGTAACATGAATATAGGCCAACCTTGCATCAAAAACAATCAGGGCTTATCTTAACTTGCAGCTTATAATTTGCTTCAGATTAAACAGTTAATGATGAATTGTTATTAATCTTCTAACTTTCTGATAATGTCTTCGGCTTTACTTAACGCGCTATTGTATTTTTTGAATACCCAGTGATCAAAATAGTAGAGGAATGGAAAGCCTACAGAATATATATACCAAATGAAAGTAGACTTAAACAAATCTTTTCCGCTCATTAACTTACCTATAACCGGCAAAATCGTTACGAATAATAATGCACCGAGGCACATACTAAGCTTTTGGACGTTTATAAAATGCATTTTGTTTTTGTTATACGCTGATAGTGTTTGCTTATAATTGTTTGTCGAAACATCGAAAGACTGAATCTTAAAAACTGCCCTTATGGATATCACCGGCATTAGTATCAGCATGATTGCGGAAACTATCCCGCACATCATTAAATACCATGGTTCAAGTTTATGCATGCCGCTGACAATAAAAAACAATGCAACACAGCAAACAACGGCGCCTGTAATTTCCGGGAATTTCATTTTATTAATTTTATTTGTGTAATTGATTTCTGTCATTTTAATTATTTTAGAATCGGCCAATTTTTTCTGGTTGTCAATTTTGCCGGACATTTCTTTCCATTGGTTTTCTAGTTCTTTAAATTCCATTGCCTGCTTTATTTAAATTTATTTGTGAAATTAGTTTTTGCTTAATCCGGCCTATGCGGGTTCCAATATTTGTAATTGTAAAGCCTGTGATCATAGCAATTTCATCGTGGGCCTTTCCTTCAAGGTAAAGGAAGATGATTCCCCTCTCGATATCGTTCAGTCTTTTAATCTGGGCAAACATCATGTCGTACTGATCCTGCTTAGATTCATCAATTATCTCTGGTCTATTTAGCAGAGTTTCGTCCAGTGAAACCTTATGCGCTTTCTTTTTTCCCTTATCCAAGTAGTGTATTCCAGTATTTAGCGCAATCCGGTACATCCAGGTCGTGATTTTGGATTCGTTCCGAAAAGATGAAAAGCTTTTCCATAATTGATAAACGATATCCTGAAACAGATCCTGCTCATCTTCAAAACTGTTAGAATACATTTTGGAAACTTTGTAAATAAGACCATCGTTTTCACGAATGATTTCTATAAACCTGATTTTAGTTTCACCCGAATTATAAGACATATCCAATATGTGTGAGTGGTGGATCAAAAATCACAGATTAGTTTAAATATTTTTGTTTTTTATTTTAAGTTATGCAAAAAGTAGCCAGTTTCGGCAGTTTTAAGGAAAAAGGCTTTTTACATAAATACTTGTCTTTGAATCGAATGTGGCTAAAGGAGAACCGTACTTGTTTCCGGATTTACTGGTACATGGCATCGACTATTTTTGGATAAATAATAGGGGCGAATACAAACTTTGGATAACGCATTCATTCCTTGTTCTCACAGATCATGAACAGTCATATTGTTTGTTTTTCTTTGCGTTTACTGTCAGTAAACAATCAGATATTGTAAACAAAGTTGATTTGTGAATCTTTCATCATAAATATTTGGCATTTTGAATACAACACAATACATATCTCACGACATCTGCAGAAATTTAATGAAGCACTAAAATCCGTTTCAGATTAAATTTATCAAAGACTTTTGGTACCAGGAGGTCAAGGCAAACGTTGTAAATAAGTTTAGCACAGCAAGAACCATAGATCAATGTGATCAAATTTACCATCTTTAAAATAGAAAAGAAAGGCATCATCATAGTCATGCTTTATGGGAATGCGGTATCTGACGACGCTAGTATCTCCGGTTTGTTCCGGACGGACATTAGGAAAGAGCTTCTCGAACTCGGCAGTTTTGGTTTGTGAATTTAATTTGATCCGATGGGATGGAATGATCACCGTATTACTTGCTGATGCTGCATTGACTAACAACACCATGTGCCCATTGGTAGCGTATTCTGCTGTATTTACGGACATTGTGGTGATTTGACCATCGTAGTTTTTGAATGTGCCGTGTTGCTGGTCGTATGGGCCATAAGTCTTGATCATCCAATCTCTATCTATACTATCGAAAGGGCTACCACATTCCCAAACTGATTTTTTAACATTGCTCTGTCTGGGATAGATTTTATAAAACTGATGGATTGTTAACTGCGGACTGTTTCCATTTATAAGTATGGTATTCAGCGGCAATGAGTCGAGTAAGTAGGGATGGGGAGGATATTCTTTTGCCTGTGCTTGCACCTTATCAGGCTGATTAATTGCCGGTCGCATTGCATCGTGACCTTTAGTTGTTTTAGTTGATGGCTCAGTGTCGGCAGTGCAGCCGATAACAATGAATAGCAACGTTACGACAATTGATATTTTCGTTTTCATCACACAAAGTTAAAGTACTTGATGAATACTCGTAGTATTAAAAAACACCAGCATCGGACTACCGAATTGGCAATGTAACAGCGGCTGGTGCAGTTTGTCAGTACAATCCAGCGCCTTTATGATTTATTATCTTTATGAATACTGATTTTTAACTGATCGGATGAGCATGGATTAGCACGAAGCCATGCCACACGCTGTACTCCAGTGTAGCTGCCATTGATCCATTTCTTCACATCAGTACGTTCAAGTATCGCGGGCATCCGATCATGGATTGCTGACATGGCCGAATTTGGCGGCATGGTGATCATGGTAAAGGTAGGGAGGAGTATACCTGTTTTGATGTCGAACCAAATGTCCCATAAACCAGCAATGTAAAAGGGCTGACCGTCCTTGCGCTCGATCCGGTAGCTTCGTTCCTGTTCCTTATTATATTCAAAAAAAGCCTGAATTCGTACTACGCAGTGTTTCCTGCCAATCAAATCCTGCCACAGAGGAGCCAAGAATAAGGATTCGATACGGGCATGTCTGTTTTTGCTATGGATCTTGTCGTCGTCAATAGACAGCAGTCCCCAGCGGTATTGCTGCACTTTATCGGGAAGGGCATCTGTTACGACAGGCAGCATAGAGCCTGGATTGCCTGCTGAGTTATTTTTTGCGGTGTAGGAACCGCCATCGCGTTTGATGATTTTAATATCCTTTTGTTCTCCAATTTCAACGTGTCCACACATAGCTAAAAAGATTTAATACGTAAAGCTAATAATTTTAGTAAAAATATACAAATTGCTGGCAGCTTGTTACTTATCGCGTAACAATGATTTCTGCCCAATTGGTCGTATACTGTCTGCTGAGATAATCCTGTTTCATTTTCCAGGTTTTGTCAAATCCCTCCACACCTAGCCTCAGCGTCCCTCTACCATAACGATCATTGATCTGGTCCAGCAGTTTAGAAATCTCCTGCTTGCGGCTATTGTCATATTCATTGAAAAGATTATTCTGTACTTCACCTTCCGGTATGATCCCTGTTGCACGCACGCCTGTCTTCAGGTAATTGTAACCCGGTTGCCAGATTGCCCGTAATGCCTGCACGCATACCTGGGTTAGTTCATGCACACTATTGGCGGCGAAAGGAATTTTTACGGTGAGGCTGGGGTAATACTGGTCATGCTTTACATTGTGTTTATTGGTACGCAGATAAACGGTGAGGTTCAGTGCCATGCTTTTTTGTTGTCTCAATTTTAAAGCTACTGTGCCAGCATGCATGGCTACAGCTTCTTCCACCTTTTCGAGGGTAGTTTGGTAAGTGTTGAAACTCTGACTGGATTCTATGCCTTTTGAGCGCTCTGCCACATCTTTGATCACATTGCATGGAATCCCCCAAAGTTCCTGATGTAGCCGCCATCCTTGAACAGTCATTTGCTTTCGCACAAAATCCGCTTTGAGCGATCTGAAATCATGGGCGGTTTGGATATTGATTTCCCTTAGCTTGTTATAGTAAGCCATACCAATTCCCCAGACATCTTCAATCGGAAAGGTTTGCACCATTGCATTGATTTTTTCTTCCGTATCTAACACCATAAAATTACGACCTTGCTTTTTGGCGGCTTTATTGGCCAGCTTAGCCAAGGAGAGGGTAGGACCCACACCTACAGTAATTGGCAATCCGGTGTCACGAAAAACATTATTGCTGATGGTTGCTGCATGCTGACTAAGGTCAATGCCTTTAATATTACCCAAGGCCATGAAAGCCTCATCTATGCTATAGACCATCAGCGTATAGGTATACCTTGCCAGATTATTCATCAGCCGGGCGCTCATATCCGCATACAGCGCATAATTGCTGCTAAAGATGACTGCATTACTTTCTTTTAACCTTTCGCGCACTATAAATTCGGCATCGGCCATCTTGATGCCGATCGCTTTTGCCTCGTTGCTCCGGGCAATCACGCAGCCATCGTTGTTACTCAATACCACAACGACGCGGCGTTCCAGCTCCGGGCGGAACAGCCTTTCACAGCTTACATAGCAGTTATTGATGTCAACATGCGCAAACACGGGTGTACCTCCCTATCTTATGTGCTGGCTGGAGAACCGGATTAAGTGTTAAAGTGACTACACCCCAGCAACTCCATGATTCACCATCTTCTATAGTCACACTTTGTTCTTCAGTTTGGGCTTTAAGTATCAATTTGCTATGCTCTGGCATATATTGCCGGGTATAAAATTCGCCTTCGTGAAAAAAGACAACAATGCTACCGGGCACCGGCTTTAGCGTCCGGTCGATCACCAGGATATGGTCTTTAAGTATGTGATAGCCGGTCATGGCCTCACTACCCATTCTCATATAAAATGTATTGTCGGGATCTATGACAATGATTTCTGAAACATCCAGATCCGGTTCCTCGTGTGTTAACATGGGAAGTCTGAACCCTAATACATCTCTCTTCTGACGGTGCTTCCTGAACTTTAGCATACAATTGATAATTGAGTTTTCAAAGATAGGTAACGCAGGGTGTGTTTTGCTAATATTTTTAGTATAATTCGCAAACAATTTAGGAATGAATACAGATAGAGCTACTTATTAGCGGCTACTTAAAGTCTGCGGGCAACGTGTACTAAAAACTCCCTCTTCTCGAAGAAAAGGGAGTTTTTAGTAACCAAGAAATGATGATGAATTTCGTTATCTAAAAGCCATACATGCCGCCGCTAACTGAAATTTGTTCTCCTGTGATCCAAGCCGCATCATCAGATGCCAGGAATACAGCAGCTTTTGCAATATCATTTGGCTGGCCTCTGCGGCCAAGAGGGGTATTGGCAATAAACATCTTTTCATAATAACTCCCTGCGGTTACACCTGCACTCGTCGCACCTTCCGTTTCGGTCGCGCCGGGTAGTATGGAATTCACGCGAACGTTCCTTGAACCCAATTCTTTAGACAAAGAAATGGTAATCGCATCCAGTGCAGCCTTGCTGGCGGAATATAACGAAGCAGCAGGCAGCGGCATTTTGCTTGCACCAGAGCTGATGTTGATGACATTACCAATTCTCAATGCCGAACTTAAGTATATGCTCTAAGCCATCTTCACTCACCCAGTAATTGCGTAAGCAGCCCTTCATGATATAACAAACATGATGATTTATATCTCCCTCTTGTAGTAAGTATTGCTGTTTACGAAGTCTCTTGAAAATACAAACCTGCTGTATCTGCTGCAGTTCCTCTTCCGTTAGGTCAGCTTTATCCTGTAAATATCTGGCGAATACATCAAACATGTTAGGGTAATTAACACTAAAGTTTTTAAATAAAAAAATTAAATACCACATAAATCATGTTTCCTGGCGACAGGCGCTATAATAGCAGGAGTATGGAAGCTGTAAATTTAGCTTCCATACTCGCTGATGTTGAAAAATTATTTAGCCAGATAAGTCATACCACCATCAACAAGCAGTTCAGCTCCAAGTAGGAAAGAAGAATCGTCGGAAGCCAGGAAAACGGCCGTTTTGCCTATGTCAGATGGTTGGCCAATCCGGCCAATCGGCATCGTACCTGCAAAGTGTGTTTTCAGCGCTTCGATTTGTTCGGCCGGAACGAACTTATCGAAGGCTGGTGTATCTGTGGTACCTGGCGTGATGACATTTACCCTGATCTTTCTGTCTAGCAGATCATTTGAAAAGCTTTTTGCCAAAAATATAACAGCAGCTTTTGCAGCGCCATAAAGGCCAAATGATGGATAAGCCCGATGTGCAGCATTTGAACCAATAAGAATGATGGAGCTTCCATCCGCCATATATGGTAGGGCTTTTTGGACAGTGAAATAAACGCTTTTAAGGTTAAGATCCATTGTCTTATCGTAGTCTGATTCACTTATGTCGGCAACTGTGCCTGTCGTTCCTGCACCAGCATTGGCCACTAAAATATCTATTTTACCAAATTGCTCGGATGTATTTCTCATCATGCGCTCCAGGTCGCCAGGATTGGTTACATCCCCATTGATCGCAATGAACCCGTCTCCCAACTGAGATGCAGCCCGCTTCAAGGTTTCCTGATTTCTACCCACAATAGCTCCCGAAGCACCCGCATTTTTGAATGCTTCCGCGATGCCAAACCCGATGCCGCTGTTTCCACCTGTAATTACGGCTACTTTGTTCTTTAATTTACTCATGATCTTTTGTATTTATTTACTCCAAAGATGTAGCTTGCCGGGTGGCTAAATCTTACCAAAAGTCATTAAATACGCTTACCAATGATCAATCTATTTTAAGGAATTCTTTCGTATCCGGCTCAGACTTTCCGGTGTTAAACCCAGGTATGAAGCAATCAGGTTTTGCGGGAACCGCTGTAGGAAGTGCGGAAAATCGTGGATAAATTCATGGAAGCGTTCTTCTCCGGTCCGGCTGATGGATGATTGCATTCTCTTTTGGGCAGCTATGGTGTTATTCTGGCTGAGCACGTTTTGCATGGCTGCAAAAGATGGGATAGGCTTTATATATTCCTCAACCACCGCGTTGGTGATCTGTAAAATCTCCATGTCTTCAAGTGCTTCTATGTTGTAGCGGCTTGGTGTTAACTTATAAAAGCTCTCAAAGTCGGCCAGCCACCAGTCTTCGACACTCAGTCTGAGAATATGCTCATTTCCTTTTTCATCTACTGTAAATGTCTTTGCTGCGCCTTTGGTGATAAAGCCAGTGTATTTACATACATCTCCCTCTTGCAAAAAGTACTGTCGCTTCCGAAGCTTTTTTGGTTTGAAATGTGTATAGAAGATCTTTTTTTCATCCGCTGACAACGTGATACCTGAAAGGTGTTCGGTGTAATTATAAAGTGCTTCGAAATTGGCGGTCATTAAAATATGGTAAAAGTTCAAAAAAAATTACTTCATAAATTATGGAAAATTGCTTGAGTGAAGCCATCACAAATATAAATCATAATGTGCATAGTTTTTGTGATGATGTTAACGATACCATGCCAACGATTGAATTAGCTGAAATTCCAGGAGCGTGATGGTGCAATGTACCGCAATAGCGACGCAATCTTCCGTAGTCTTCCGCAGTTATCATCTGATTATTAGTTTGTTATATTTTATGTTTCTACATTCGTTCAACGAGTTCGGAGAAACATCTGGTTTGAAGAACTTGAATGAACAGATTTATTAACAATTAAATTTTAAGACTATGTCAATTATTGAACATGGAGCGATCGGAGGGTTCTCCGGTAAAACTGGACCGGTAGTCGGTGCCAGGGTAAGAGGTCAGGATACGATGAGGGCCAAGCCCCGCAAGTCCACAAAACCTAAAACACTTAAACAACTGGTTCAGCAGGCCAGGTTTAAAGTAATCACAAGCTTTATTACCAAAGCTCAGGGGATTTTCAAAATCGGATACCAGGAAAATACTGGCAAACTAACGCCTTACAACAAGGCTTTCCAGTACCATGACGAGCACGCGGTGATGGGTGCCTATCCTGACTTTAAAATCGATTATGCTAAAGTCAAATGGACGGATGAAAACAGGTACCTCTGGTTGCAAATGATGATGGAAGAGGTGGTCACACCTTTACCGCTCTACAAGGTAAAGATAGACTGGACTAATATCCAAGCTGGTGATGTAGACAAAACCAATGGAACTGATGTTGCGAAGTTTTTGTTTTACAGCCCAACGAGGGACATGTATATCCTTGCACCGGATGTGACAAGGTCTACAGAAACAGTCACCGCAACATTACCAAGGCTGTTCGCCGAGTCGGACATCCACGGTTGGGTGTTCTTTGTTTCGGCAGATGGACAGGAGCTTTCTGCAACCACCTATCTGGGCTTAATTAAACTGCAGGCCTAAACACCGGTAAACTGGCAGTGCAGCACTGTGCTGCCAGCTTACCTCTTCAAATCGAACCTTACACTTAAATCTTTTGTTATGAATACAAGAGTCGCCGGGCCCTGGGAGTCAATTAATAAAGCTTTCTTCTTGTTAGTGAAAGGAAGCTTTCCATCGTATAACACAATTTATGCGCGATGAGGTCTTTTTGTTTATTATGATAGAGGAATTTGGATATTTCACTAGCGGATAGCGTGCCAAGCACTTCAGTACCTTCAAAAACCATGAATCTATGCGTGCCGCTTTTGCACATGATCCGGACTGCATCGATAAGGAGTTGCTGAGCTTGAATTGGTGTAACAATGTCGTCTATGCCTAAGGGTAGTCGATCCTCGCTTGATTCGGGCATTTCCAAGTTCTCAATCATAATTAGGAATTTTGAGTATATTCATCAATCACAAGGAATGTCATATTTTTTCTCAGTTTTGATATGGCGTAATAACTCGTCAATTAACTGCTAACCGCTTTTTGCTTAATTATGTCGAATTGATGTTCCTTTTATTGAGCCCCAACTCGCCAAAAGCATTGTTAGACAAATCTGCCTGGTTATGTCCCTTATTTTTACGTAAAGCTCCACATTTATCACGCTGAGATCTTTGCATAAAATCACAAAAAAGTTGTATAATTTACAGAAATTGAAAGAAAAGGTAACTTAGAGTTGATCTTCGTAGCCGCTCTTGATCACGGTGGAAATCATTTTAAACTGCTGCGAGGCATTGAATGAGTGGAGGGCGTGAGCAGGAATGATAATTCCCTGTCCGAGAGACAGTTTGAAACGCTCTCCTTTAATTAACAAATCTGCTGTTCCGTCAATGATCTGGATAAAATTGTCAAATGGCGAACTTTTTTCCTCCAGCTCCTCGCCAGCGTCGAAAGAAGAAACGGTTACATTCCCACTGGCTTTTTTTATGATGGTCCTGCTTAGTACAGCATTTGGTATATATTCGATGATCTCAACGATGATATGCGCTTTTGATTTCTCCAGCTCAGCTTTAAAATTGTTGTCTTGCATATGATGTGTTCGGATAATGCCGTTTGCAAAGGTGCTGATTAAAAGTTGTAGAATGGTATGAATTAATCATATTTTATACTTACAAATCTTCTCTGGCCTTTAACCGCTTATCCTTCATTTGTTTGAAAAAGGAGGGAGTCAACCCTGTTACTTTTTTAAATTGCCTGGAAAGGTGGGATACACTGCTGTAATCGAGTTGGTTCGCGATTTGGGTCAGGGTGAGTTTATCGTAGATCATTAGTTCTTTCGCGCGTTCTATCTTATGTGCAATGATAAACTGCTCAATGGTGGTTCCTTTAAATTCTGAGAAAAGATTGGATAAGTAATTGTATTCGTAGTTGAGTTTGGAGCTGAGATAATCTGAGAAATTGACTTTAATCGGAATCTCATTATAGTGTACCATCTCGACAATAATGTTTTTTATTTTTTCAATCAGGATGCTCTTCTTATCTTCCATGAGCTCAAGTCCATAGGTTTGTAATACAGACTGAAGTTGTTGATATTGCTGATTGCTCAGGTCTTCCAGAATCTCTACTTCACCAAGTTCAACGACAGTGAAATGCAGGCCCATGTTTGTCAACTCTGACTTGACTATCATTTTGCAGCGCAGGCTTACCATATTCTTGATTAGCAACTTCATCGTCTTCTAATTGGTTACATGTTTGTCTGTTATCAGGTGTTGACCTACGATTGCTGCTATACAGGTTGAAGAAAACGTGAAGATGTCGTGGCTGTTCCCTTATTCAAATGTAAAAAAAAGTTATAACATTTATTTATTATGTATAGCATGTTGTTTAAGCAATTTACAAAAAAAATAAACATCTTTCCTGCTATATATGACATTGGAATACCATTAATTGTACAAATAGGCATCCTAAAATGATGTAAATTTGCATCAAACAATTCAACATGTTTAGGCATCAGGGGGAAAGCAGGTACGTATTCCCATAATCTCAGGTTAGCGTCCATTTTATCCGGAGTTGCAGGTCTTGTAAACATTAGCGGAGTTTTAGGAGTAGGTACTTTGACGACCAATGTTACCGGTCATTTCGCGTACTTCTCAGAACAGCTTTTTCTGGAGAATTACAGCACTTCTTTAGTGTATTTATCCTATATCATCTTTTTCCTGTTGGGTTCCTTTGTTTCCGGGCTATTCGTAGAATGGGGTGCCAGGAACAAGCCTTATAATGCGTATATCATTCCGATTTTAATTGAAATATTCATATTGATATCCATCAGTCTAAGTCCTGTTCAAATGAAGAATGAACAATTGGTTCATTTGATGTTCATCCCCGCAGGACTGCTTTTTGCGATGGGGCTTCAGAATGCCCTGGTTACAAGGGTGTCACAATCGGTGGTAAGGACAACGCACCTCACCGGACTTTTTACAGATTTGGGAATTGAGCTTTCACAGTTGTTTTTTTACCGTGACAAAGAGGATCAACGGACGTTGCGAAGGAGTCTGTTTTTAAAATTAATGATCATTGGGTTTTTCTTCCTGGGCGGGATCATTGGGGGCATTTGCTACCGCCATTTTGCATTAAAGACATTATTGCTTCCTGGTGCGCTTTTATTGTTTGCATTATGGTACGACAGACTTCTGTTTCGTTATTACAGTCTGAAGCGAAAATTCCGCTAGCGGAATTTTCGCTTTAAATGTAGAGGAGCAGATGCTGTGCTTCAATTAATCTGAAGCATCAGCTCTTCTTTCCATAGGTTTTCAGAAAGACCTCAAGCGGGGCAGCTTGAGCTTTATTTTTCAGGCGGTATTTCAGTTTTCCTGACTTGTCCAGTTCGTCATTAATGTTTTCAAAGATAAAAGGAACCACTTCTTTGCCGTTTTGATCGATCAGCCCGTAATAGTAACTACTGCCATCGGGTGTGCGGATGCCTGCGATGTAATGATCTTTTATTTCAAAAAATGGACTTATAAATTCATATTTAAATGGCGTTAACAACTTCAGGTTTTTATCTGTTAAAGCTTTCTTTCTTTTGTCGTCTTCGGCAACGAAAAGCAATGGGTATTTGGTCTCAGATGCGATAAACTCGTTAATGGTCTGTATACTTTTTATTCCATGGTTGGGCAGCCGCTTAAAGTTTAGATCATATAGCTCATCAACATCGGAGTTTTTATGCGCAATGATAAATGTTCCATATTTGTCAAAACCATGGTACTCAAAAGGCAAAATCACTTTAGTACGATTCAATACCACGCCAACTGCCGGTGCATCCTCAATCGATTTTTCGAAAACATCGTACCCAGGCTTTAAGGTTTGTAAATAATTCTGATACTGTGGCAAGGCAACCATTTTTTTTCCAGCCATATCTAACCACTGTAGTTGATCATCGATGATAAAATAATCGTTTCCAGCTTGCTGGAGGTTGTCGAACTTTGCAGGTATAATTTTCTCGCCATCTTTATTGGACACTCCATATGTTATACCCTTACCTTTTTCGTATGTGTTATAAATGATATTCGGTTGATTTACATCGAAGTATTTCGGCGTTGAGCGATGGTTGTTGAACTTTACCATGTTGGTCTGACGAAGGTCATTAAATTTTGTGGCTACAAAAACTTCAATCTTTTTTATGTCATCTGGAAATTCTACGAATACAAATTCATTTTCAGCGGCAATAACGTTTTTCCCTTTCTCCGCGATCTCTTCGTAGAAAGGTATATCGCCAAGTTCTTTAATTCGTTTCTCAGTTAAACCGGAAAAGTAGCTGTTAAATTCCGCCATATGGTGCCTCGCCGTTAACTGGTTCTGATTGATCTTAGTTAGTATCTGTTTGGCTTCATTTGCATCATTGGTTTTAAGCACAGCTGAAAAGATATCCAGTAGATTCTTTAAGTTGCTTTTAACATCTTTCCTGATTTCAAGAATTGGGGTCGAGCTTAAAGCGTTGCTGTTCATCCTGAAATTCTGATCATTATAACCCTGATACCCAATAATAGCGCTGTAAATCTCAACTGGTATTTTTAGTTTGACTATGTTGTCTTCAATTGATTCGACTTCAATCGTTTGATTTTTATATTGTTTAATTTTTTGTGATTTCTCAATGCTGAATTTTTCAAATTCTAAAGGGAGTTTTAAGCTGATTTCGGTTTCTATGCTATCAATACGCTTGAGTCCAATGTCTTTTCCTGCGAGTTTCTTGCCTTTGAAAAAGTAGCCTTTTTCAACCGTTTCTATTGATTGCTCAAAGGGCTTAAATAGGCTATCCCCTTCTTTATGATCATTATACCCGCTTTCGAATTCAAATCTATTTGCAGCATATAACTTCAATTTATCCTCCTGGTAGCTTTCGTTAAAATCCTGATTAAAATACAATTGTCTGGAATAATCTTTAAAAGCCTCAGTAATCTTCGATACATTGTTGTTGAGGATGAATTCAGGCTCTGATTTTTGCACACCACTTTTTTGACCAGATGAAAAGTGTGATGTCAGCTGCATAGTAAAGGTGGCGGTTTTGATCAACTTGTTGAGCAGGACGGTATCTTTTTTTAATTGATCTTTAAGGTCACCAAGCTTCATCGCTTGTAGAGAAGCGATATACTCTTTTGCCTGCCTGGTTTTTTCAGGACTTTGTCCGCCGCAGGAATTCAAAAATAAACCTGCAATAAAGAGAACAAGCGTTAAGTTATACTTCATTTTTGCTTTTCCGACATGCTTCAAAAATCCTGCCATTGCCTGCTATGGATAAGCCTGACGGTAGGAGACCTTCTGAGATTTTCGCTTCCAGTCAAGCGCTATATTAATGAAACTTACGTGTATATAAAAATGTCTAGGCGTCTTATTTAGACTAATTATTGAATAAGCTATTGAAAATGATTCTAAATAGATATATTTGCGAACGCTAATGAAGCTATACAATGCTATAGTGATAGCCGGGAAGATTATAAAATAACTAAGCTTTGAAAATTAAATCGTTGATCCGCCTATCATTGCGGACTTTGGTGATCTTCGGATCAATCGTTAATTCCTCCGCAGTTCATGCTGAAGTCTCAGTTGCTCACGTTGATACAAGATATAATATTGGACCAGTTGTCATTAGTTCACAGCAACGTCCGGTGATCAGGGGTCAGGTGATTGATGAATCAGGAGTGCCAATGTCTCACGTTACCTTATTCGTTAAAGGCCCGAACATTTCGGCAGAAACAAACAAGGATGGAAGGTATACGATCTCGTTAGAGAAAGAGGGGAGTTATGAAATCTTCCTGCGGTCTGTAGGTTACGTTACTCAGTATAAGAAGGTCGTCCTGGCAAAAGGGGAGCAAAAGTCTTTAGACTGGAAGCTGCTACCAGATGAACAATCATTGAACCAAGTGACTGTGGCTGGTAAAACCGAAGCTAAAAAGATCAAAGATCAGGGTTTTAATGTTGATATTGTCGATGCCAAAAGGCTATATAATAGTTCTGCCGATCTAAATCAAGTACTCAACCGCCTGCCGGGCGTGCGTGTACGCGAGGATGGGGGACTTGGATCGGGTTTCAGTTTCTCCCTGAACGGTTTCAGCGGGAAACAGGTGAAATTCTTCCTTGATGGTATCCCCATGGATAATTTTGGTTCTTCTTTAACGCTAAACAACCTGCCAACAACTATGGTCGAGCGTGTGGAAGTGTATAAGGGCGTGTTACCGGTTACCCTCGGCGGAGATGCCTTAGGTGGTGCGGTGAACCTGGTAACCAGGGATAATCCCCAGTTTCTGGATGTTTCTTATGGTTATGGATCTTTTAATACCCATAAAGCCTCTGTTGTTGGTGCTTATACGGATAAAAAATCTGGTTTTACCTTAAGGGCAAATACCTTCTTCAATTACTCGGATAACAATTATAAGGTTGATGTAGCACCGGTAAACCTCTCAACTGGTATCGCTGGGCCAATCCAGGAGGTGGAAAGATTTCATGACAATTATTCTTCTGTCGGTGGACAGGTAGAAGCCGGTTTGACCGGTAAATCTTTTGCCGACAAATTATTGATTGGCATCATTGCCGCTGGCAACGAAAGAGATATACAGACCGGTGTAACCATGGACCAGGTTTTTGGTGCGCGGACGGCGAATAGCCATTCTTTTATCCCGACCTTAAAATATAAGAAGGCGAACCTTTTTACTGAAGGGTTGACGGCAAGTGTGTATGCGGCATACAACATGACCAGAAATAATTTTATTGACACTACAGCGCTAAGATACAACTGGTTACAGGAATCCGTTTATAAGGAAGCAGCGGAGCTGAGGCGTACGCAATTGAAAAACCGTGACAATGACGGGCTGGTTACAGCCAACCTTTCTTATCAGCTCAATGAACATCATTCTTTATCTTACAACTACGTCCTGACCAGTTTTGATAGAAAATCAAGTGACGTGGAAGATCCTGATAATTATACTTTTAACCTTACACAAAGTCTGCGTAAACAGAATATGGGACTGGCGTGGCAGGCGAATTACCAAGGGTTTACCGCTACTGCTTTCAGCAAGTTATATCTCCTTCACGGAGAATCGTTTGAAAATGTATCGACAACTACGCAGGCTGATTACCAGCCTATATCTCAGAACAAACAATATGTGGGTTATGGGATGGCCTCTGCCTATTATCTTTTACCGCGTTTGCAGGTGAAGGCATCTTATGAGCGGGCTTACCGTCTTCCGGAAGCATCGGAATTTCTTGGGGATGGGCTTTACTATCTTGCCAATTCCGCGATAAAACCAGAGCGCAGCCATAACTTCAACCTGGGAGCTCTTTTCAGTCAACCTCTCCCAGATGAAAGCAGACTGGATGTGGAAGGTAATTTTATCTATCGCAAAGCGGAAGACTACATCAGGGTAGATCAGGCCAGACTAGCACCGGTAGGCAATAGGTATATTAATGTTGGAAAGGTTACCACAACAGGTGGGGAGGCTGAGGTCCGGTATACCTGGAAAAATAGAATCTTCGCCAGTGTCAATGCCACCTATCAAAATATAACAGACAGAACCGAATTTAATTCAAATACAAACCTGGGTGGGACAGTGGTAACCAGAAACCTGGGGTATGGTTACAAGGTACCTAATATTCCATATTTCTTTGGTAATGTAAATCTGGGTACTAAATTTAACGACCTAGGCATTCAACACAATACGCTGAGTGTAAACTACGCTCTTAATTTCGTTGAAAAATACTACCGTACGTTGGAACACCTTGGGCTTAATAACCAGGACATCATTCCCCGTCAAACATCCCATGACCTGAGTGCAGATTATGCGATGGCCAAGGGCAAATATACGGTGTCACTGGAAGGCCGTAATTTAACCGATAATGACCTTTTCGATAATTACCGTTTGCAGAAACCAGGCCGGTCATTTTTTGTCAAACTTCGCTATTTCATAAACAAGTAATATATATTAATTAAATAAGAAATGAAAACAATTAGACAATCTTTGAGTGCAGTGCTGTTGGCTGCCCTTACAATAGCTGTAACTTCATGTAGCAAAGACAAAGTCAGCAATGAAGAAATAACAGGTGACAAAGTGTATGTCCTGGGGCTGGGTGTTACAGCCAATGGGGAAAGCACCAATTATGTGTTGCCTACCAACGACCTGATGAATGGGACCTTATCGCTAGTGGGTAAGGGGTTACTTCAGGAAGGATACCGTGACTATGTGAAGATCGGAAGTTTCTTCTTCAGCATCGGCGGACTTGGGGTAACAGCTGTTGATGGTTTATATCTTGATGCATCTAATAAGATTGCAACTAGAACAGGGCTGAATTTCGGTCGTGCTGCAGATGAGTTGAAAGATTTGGATGGCACAGGTAAGTCCATGTTGGTGGTCAATATGCCAGGTAGTGAAACTGAAGGTACAAATGCAGAATTTGTAACTGTTGATGTGGCTTCAAACGCCATTACAAAAAGGGTAAATGTGCCGATGCAATCGGTATCTCCAATAAATGGTACAGACTGGTGGAGGAACTCGGGTATTGTGGTTCGTGGTAACCAGGCATTCCAAACGTTCTTCGCATTTGATAAAATTTCATGGGCAACTACTAAAACAAATGAAGTAACAGTGGCTGTTTACAGCTATCCTGATTTTCAGTTTCAGAAAGTGATCAGAGATACACGTGTGGGGCCGGCAGGAACATTTTTCATGCGCTCCGGGATTTTTATGACAGAATCTGGCGACATCTATACCGTGTCTCATAATGGCTACGGTTTCTCCCAGTCTACAAAAGATGCGGGTATCCTTAAAATTGCTGCTGGAAGCAGTGAGTTTGACCAATCATATTACTTCAATACTGCACAGGCTACCAATGGCGGAAGAATTGTACGTGCTGCTTATATTGGCAACAATAAGCTGTTTGCTCAGATCAGCACAGGTGCGCAGGCTAGTCAGTGGACCAGTGACAACCTGAAATTTGCAATCGTTGACCTTGTGACAAAACAAATCACTGCCGTAAGGAATTCACCTACGTATTCTGGTGCTGAAGATGTGTTATATGATGATGGTAAAGTATATGCTACCGCTGTTGTGAATAGCGTTAATAATATTTATCAGATTGATGTTGCAACGGCTACCGCTACAAAAGGAGCTATTGTTGATGCTACTTATGTTAAGTCCATCGCGAGATTAAAATAATAGTTTAATCTGCTTTTTGAACAACACCTCTTTTAAATCTGATTTAGAAGAGGTGTTGTTGCATTTGGGAGATTTTCGATTTTAGTCAAATTTTGGCTGTACACTTTTGAGCAAATCATGAGGATACCCTAACTGGATAGCACTGATTGCGTCCAGATGTTGTATATGCTCTGGACATAACTTTACTTCTAAAACTTTCAGACTTTCATTGAGTTGGGAAAGATCTCTGGCTCCAATGATGGGAAAGGCATTTTTAGTCAGTGTCCATGCCAGCGCCACTTGTGCCGGGCTGGCTTCAAGTTCAGCAGAGATCTGTTCCAGGGCATCAATAATGACCCTGGTCGTGTCGCTTTCTTTTTCACCATCTGGAGAAAGTACATTCAGGCGCCCCGACTGACCATGACGGTATTTCCCAGTCAACAATCCTCCTGCTAAGGGCGAATAAAACATTTTGCCCAATCCGAAATGATCGGCCATCCGGATTAATTCTCTTTCTGCTACTCTTTGCACCAGGTTATACTCGATTTGCAATGCAGCCAGTGGGAGCGTAGTTGCAATTGCAGCTGCTTTCCATGCAGGAAAATTGGCCAGTCCGGTAAAAAGAACTTTTCCAGATTTTACCAGGTCTTCCAGTCCGCGTACAATTTCATCTATTGGTGTGTATCCATCATCATAATGTGGCATATAGATGTCGATGTAATCTGTTTTTAGCCGCTTAAGGCTGGCTTCGATACCCTGTCTCATGGCTTTACGGTGGTTGCCGGAATTCTGAAAGGAAGGCTCTTTTTCACTGCTCCTGGTATACTTGGTGCAGATGATAAAGTTTTCGCGCTGACCAGCTAAGAACTTCCCGATGACTTCCTCCGCTTCTCCAAGTTGGTACTGATCGGCTATGTCAATAAAGTTGCCACCGGCATCGGTGTAGGTAGTCAGGATTTTTTCAATTTCCTCAGGACTGGCGCCATATCGACGTCGACTGCCAAAGTTTGCAGCGCCAAGTATCAGTTCGCTGGCAGGCAGGCCAGTATGTAATCCGAATAGTTTATTTTTCATCTTCCAAAGGTCGAAGGGTTATGCTGGAAAGTCAAGTATGGCTAAATTCAGCCCTATCGGATAAGACAATCTGATGACCTATATTTGGGGGTATGTACGAAAGAAAGATACCTGTCCAGCTTGAATGTGGCCTTCACCTGTTTATGGAAGTGATGAGCGGGAAATGGAAGATCGGCCTGATCTGGTGTATCTACTCAGGCATAAAAAGACCGGGAGCACTACACCGCCATATGCCTAAAGCATCAAGGCGTATACTGGACTCACAACTGAAACAGCTGCTCCAGCAAGGCATCATCTCCAAAATTACTTTCAATCAGTTGCCATTAAAGGTAGAATACGAATTGACGGAGTTGGGCAAGAGCCTGATTCCCGTGATCGAGGTGACTGCACAATGGGGAGAAACTCATCGTGAGGTATTAGAACCATTATTTCTCCCAGTCTGAATAATACCATGATAAAACCGAGTATATAAATTGCAAGCTATTGTGTGTTTTTATAGATACTATCATCGCGTTTACAACTCACCACTGCCTTGCAACAATTGGCGTGTTGAATAATAAGCATCGGATAAATCATTTTTTTCAAACAGTATGATCCGTATATTGTCAATTACTTGTTAATCTTCAATTTACAATCATGGAAAAGGCTAAAGATACCATCGTAACGTTAAGTGCTCATGAGGGCACGCATCTTGCCGTGGCTGGCGGGAATTACCGGGTGTTGATTTCGGGAGCAGAGACCGGCGGGGCATTTGCAACTATTGAGATGCATGTGCCTTCCGGTGGTGGTCCTGGGCCACATGCACATCCTGATTTTCAGGAATCTTTTTACGTGCTGGAAGGAGAGGTGGAGGTGCAGTCGGAAGAAGGAATATATACCGCTGGTAAGGGCAGTTACATTTCGATCCCAAAGGGTGGCATTGTACATGGTTTTAAGAACAAGTCTGATCATTTAGCAAAACTGCTTTGTGTGGTGGTTCCGTCAGGCCTGGAAGAAATGTTCCTGGAAATTGGTGTACCCGTTCGTGAAAATGAATTTCTGCCACCACCGCCTTTGGACGAGGAAGGTCTGAAGCATATCCAGGAAGTTGCGCAGAAATACGGACAGAAGATGTATCCTCCAGACTATTTTCTTAAAGGCTAGTAGTCTTTATACACTCGTTTTAACCATTCATTTTAAATACTCAATTTGACCCTTCATTTGATCACTCCTTTCTTTAAATCCTTTCGGCGGGCTGTTGAATGATCAGTATAGCGGATTTTATTGGCATGAAAGTAGTACCTGTCAGGTGTACTTAAAATTAATACCATGAAATTACCGGGATTGAATATGAGAAAAGTGAAGGCGGATCTTAAAACTGGTATCAGTGATCTGGCCACGGGAGGCTTTCAACAGATCTTCAAACACATTGACCAGCTTGGAATAAAAAAAGGGGTGGATAGCATGGGAATTGATAGGTTCATCAATCAATGTGCACTGATGGCCGCCGGCTCAGGCGTCATTACTGGTATCGGCGGACTGGGCACTGCGGTGATTGGTATGCCGCTTGATGTGATCAACTTAATCACCCAGCAGTTTAGGGTCACACTAGCCATTTCCTACCACACTACTGGTCGTTACAGCATTCGATTTGAGGATTTCTTTAAGATCGTGGCCTCGTCTGTAAAAGCAGATGCCAAGCTGGCCATCTCCAAAAATATTATGGAAGAAGTTGCTGAGAAAATTCTGATGGGGATAGGGTCAAGAGCCGCCAGACGACTGGTGCCCGTGGTTGGTGCGGTGATTGGTGGGACGGTAAATTATCTTTTCATCAAACGCGTGGCGGAAGAAGTTAAGGTGGAATGATGATGAAGACATACCTGAATGCAAAATGAAAATCTAAGGCATAAAAAAGAGGGTTCACCTTTCGATGTAACCCCCTAATTAACGCTCTCTGGATATATAAACGCTAGTAAGGTCAAAAAGGTTTTAAAAAAAATAACTTTTTTTCAATTGCACCGCAAGATCTGGTATAAATGGGCTCTGAAGGCAAATTAGCAAGGTTTTTTTTAGCTACATTTGTTTATGGAGATTTACAAAATCACGTTACCAGCGCAGCTGACCTCGCCGATTGTGCTCAGCATCCCACATTGCGGAACAGCCTTTCCGGAGGAGTTGGTGCAGGAGTTCAAAGAGGAGCTGTTGCCACCGGATGATACAGACTGGTTTGTAGATCAGCTGTACCGGTTTGCCAATGACCTGGGAATGATGACGATCTCCGCAGTTCACAGCAGGTGGGTGATCGACCTGAACAGAAATCCTGAAAATATTCCCCTTTATAACGATGGACGTGTCATCACCTCCTTGTGTACAAGCACCGATTTTTCGGGATCGCCCATTTACAAGGATGAGCGCAAGTCTGTAGATCCTATAGAGATGTACAGGAGGAAATCCCTTTATTTTGACCCTTACCATCAGAAGGTACAGGAACTTCTGAACATCACCAAAGCTCAGTTTGGGAAAGCCCTGCTTTGGGATTGTCACTCTATCCGTCGTCATGTGCCAGCCATCGCTGAGCATCCGTTTCCAGACCTGGTACTTGGCAGCGTGGATGGAAGTTCCGCAGCACCGGAGCTGACTGCACTGGCCGCTGCAGTACTTGCTTCTACGGGCTTGAATGTGCAGGAAAACCACCCTTTTAAAGGTGGTTACATCACCCGTTCTTTCGGTAAACCGGGGGAAGGGCAGTATGCCTTGCAGCTGGAGATGTCAAAAGATAAATATATGGATGATGCTGAGACATCCTACAGCGAGAGCAGGGCTGCGGAGATGCAACAATTGCTTCGGGAGGCTTTCATTGCGTTAAACAGGGAGCTCGATAACCACTAGAACCTGTTTTTCTGATAGGTCCACTGGCCGTTAACGATGGTTCCCATTAATAAACTGGTACCTCCGGCGTAGACGATTGTGGATAAGAGATGTCTGAGCGGAGCTTGTGAAAGCATAGGATGTTCAAGATCATATACCGCCGCGTCAAATGGCTTTCCAATTTCAAAGTAAGGAAAATCTTCTTTTTCTACAGTGCCCATGGCCCGTCGTCCGGCCTGGAGGGTTGTATCCATCAGCGTGACTGCACCATCTGCAAAGGTATTTCGCTTATGACTGATCAGCCGTTGTGCATAGTCCAGCCAGCGCAGGTCTTCCAGGGGGTTGAGGCTGATGTGACTATCGGTGCCTATAGACCAGGAACCTCCATGGTTAGCATAGCTGCTCAGGTTAAAGATGCCGTCGCCAAGGTTGCCTTCAGTTCCGGGGCAAAGGACTACGTTGGCGCCCGATTGTGCCAGGAGTCTGGTTTCTTCTTCGGTCATGTGCGTGCAGTGCACCACGTGAAATCGACGATCCAGAGGGAGGTTGTCCAGCAGCCATTCCACTGGACGTTTGCCGAGGTAGGACTGCGAATCACCGATCTCTTTTAATTGCTCCGCAGCATGAAGATGAAAAGGCAGGTCCTGAGGCCCCTGGGCGACTGTTTCAATGATATCCCGGCCATCAACGGCACGAAGTGAATGAACCCCATAGCCTAGTCGCGCGTCCTTATACCACGATGTTGCTTGCTTACTGTTTTCCAGCAACCGGAAGTAATCATCAGTAGTTTTGGAGATAAACCGGCGCTGGCGCTCTTGTGGAGCTTGTCCGAAGTTACCTTTCTGATAAAAAACCGGTACCAGGGTGATCTTAATGCCAGCCGTTGCTGCCGCATGAATCAGGCGCTCGCCGATTTCGGCGGGGTTGTCGTAAGGTTTACCTTGTTCGTCATGATGGAGGTAATGAAATTCAGCCACATGAGTATAGCCATTCCGAAGCATTTCCCGATAGAGCGCTGTAGCGACATCCTGCACCTGCTGAGGATTAAATCGAAGCGCACATTGGTACATCGCTTCCCTCCAGCTCCAGAAATCATCTGTTGCACCATGCTGATGTTGTTCTGCAGCGCCCACCATGCCATACTGAAAAGCATGGGAGTGAGCGTTCTGAAAGCCGGGCACCACGGCACCATTTACTGTGGTCACCTGAGTTGCTTCAATATCGGTAGGACCGGTTCCCGATAGGTAGCCGATCGTTCCATCAGCTGTAATTCCTACGTAAGCGGGACTGAGCCAGGAATCTGCTAAACGGATTGCAGTGAATTTATAATAGTTCATCTTTATGTGCGTTATGAATTTTTATGCCAGTTGTCCAGTCCTTCCAGTAGCTGATCGTCGACCAGGTTGGGCAGTGTAACTTCCAGTCCGGGGGTACGGGCCATTTCTCTGCGGATGGCAAATCCTGCCTCCGTGTTCCGTGCCCAGCTGCGTCTGGCAATGCCATTGTTGACATCAAAAAGCAACATGCTTTTTAGCCGTTCGTTAGCGGAAGCCGAACCATCCAGCACCAGTCCAAAACCGCCATTGATCACCTCACCCCAGCCTACGCCACCACCATTATGTATGGACACCCAGCTGGCACCCCTGAAGCTGTCGCCAATGACATTCTGAATGGCCATGTCTGCTGTAAACCTGCTGCCATCATAAATGTTGCTGGTTTCCCTGTAGGGCGAATCTGTGCCACTCACATCGTGGTGGTCGCGGCCCAGGACAATGGGCGCTTTCAGCATGCCATTTTTAACATGGGTATTGAACCGTTCAGCAATTTTCATCCTTCCTTCCGCATCGGCATAGAGGATTCTCGCCTGTGAACCTACCACCAGTTTATTCTCGGCCGCAGCGCGGATCCAGTTGATGTTGTCCTCCAGCTGCTGCCTGATTTCTGTAGGAGCAGTTGCTTTGATTTCTTCCAGTACCTCCAGCGCCAGCTGATCACTGAGGGCGAGGTCTGACTCTTCTCCGGAGCTGCATACCCATCGGAAAGGGCCAAAGCCATAGTCGAAACACATCGGACCCAGGATGTCCTGAACATAGGATGGATATTTGAAATTGATACCATCAGCAGCCATAACATCGGCACCTGCGCGACTGCATTCTAATAGAAACGCATTGCCGTAGTCGAAGAAATAAGTGCCCTTTGCGGCATGAAGGGCAATGGCTGAGGCATGTCTTCTTAAAGATTCCTGCACCAGTTGTCTGAAGTTTTCCGGATCCGCGGCCATCATGACATTTGCCTGCTCATAACTGATGCCGGCAGGGTAGTAACCTCCAGACCATGGATTGTGGAGCGAGGTTTGGTCGGACCCGATTTCTACCATTATACCTGCTTCTGCCAATGCTTCCCATACTTCTACCACGTTGCCGATATAGGCTATGGATACTACTTCGCTGTTTGCTTTTGCGACCCTGATGCGTGTCAGGAGCAGGTTGATGTCTTCCATGAGCTCATCTACCCAGCCTTGGGCATGACGTTTTTTTGCGGCGGTTGGGTTGACTTCGGCGCACACAGTGATACAGCCGGCGATATTTCCAGCTTTGGTTTGCGCACCACTCATGCCGCCCAGTCCGGCAGTAAGAAATAGTTTTCCAGCCGGTGTTTCCCCTGCTTTCAGCTGCTTACGAAAGGCATTCGTGATGGTGATGGTCGTTCCATGAACAATCCCCTGCGGCCCGATATACATATATGATCCGGCAGTCATCTGTCCGTATTGCGTTACGCCAAGTGCGTTGTAGCGCTCCAGGTCATCCGGTTTGGAGTAATTGGGAATCATCATTCCATTGCTGACCACCACGCGTGGAGCTGCGGCAGGTGATGGAAATAGCCCCATAGGGTGACCGCTGTAAATGTGCAGGGTTTGTTCGTCGGACATCTTTGATAAATACTGCATCACCAGCAGGTATTGCGCCCAGTTCTGAAACACACTGCCATTGCCGCCATAGGTGATGAGCTCCTCTGGATGCTGGGCCACTGCAGGGTTCAGGTTGTTCTGGATCATCAGCATGATGCATGCCGCCGCGCTGCTTTCCGCAGGATACTCGCTAAAAGGACGTGCATACATTTCGTAGCCGGGCCGGAAGCGGTGCATGTAGATCCTTCCATAAGTATTCAGCTCATGCAGAAATTCTGGCGCCAAGTCCGCGTGCCACGCCTCGGGGAAATAGCGCAGCGCGTTTCTGAGGCTGAGTTTTTTTTCTTCCGGACTGAGGATGTCTTTTCGTTTGGGTGCGTGGTTGGCACTGCTGTGGTAAGGTTTCGCCGGAGGAAGTACCTCTGGGATACCTTGTTTGATTTGTTCTTGAAAGGTCATGGTTTCGTTTTGAAAGGTCATGGTTTCGGTTACTGGCTCCAGATGAAGACTAATAGGTTTCGAAAAGTCCGGAATACGGGGTGTCCTGCGACAGTTGTTCCTTTGCCGAGAGCTCCTTTACCAGTTGAGGAAGGCGCCCCTCCTTTATAAATTCAATGCACTGTTCCATAAAGTCATACATTACCTGATCTTCAGTGATAAATGGAATATGTTGACGGACATGTGCCAGTATGGTGTTCAGTACTTTGCTGGATTTTAAGGGCGCATGAAACTCCATGGCCTGTGTTGCCGAGAACAGCTCAATGCCCAGGATCTTTTCTACATTGCCCAATACCTGCAAGGCTTTGCGCCCGCTGATGGAGCCCATGCTGACATGGTCTTCCTGGCCCAGTGATGTTGGGATGCTATCTGCACTTGAAGGGAAGCACAGTCCTTTGTTTTCGCTGGCCAACGCGGCGGATGTATATTGGAGGATCATGAAGCCAGAGTTCAGTCCCGTATCCTTTAACAATAGCTTAGGCACCCCTGGAGTATTGCCTTCCAGCGACAGGTAGATGCGGCGGTCGGAGATGTTTCCGATTTCAGAGATCGCCAGACAGGCATAGTCGAGCGCCATTGCCAGCGGCTGCCCGTGAAAATTGCCTCCACTTATGGTGAGCTCCTCGGTGAAGATCACAGGATTATCGGTTACGGAATTGAGTTCCACTTCCAGCAGTTCTTTGAGGTGTAACCATGCGGTCCGGGAAGCACCATGTACCTGTGGGATACAACGCAGGGAGTAGGGATCCTGCACACGAGCACAGTTGGCATGGTCGGCTACAATTTCGGAATCCCTCAGTAGGTTCGTCATACTGGCAGCAACATGTATATTTCCCTTGAAAGGCCTGAGCTGGTGCAGCTCAGCACTAAAGGGTTTGGTGGAACCCATTAATCCTTCCAGCATCAGTGCGGCAGTGATGTCTGCTGAATCCAGCAGTTGCTGCATCTTCTCGACTACCTTTACCGCATGTGCAGCAATAAATTGGGTGCCGTTGATTAAAGCGAGTCCTTCTTTGGCTCCCAAGGCAATGGGTTGGAGTTGATGTTGTTCAAACAATTCTGCAGTGCTGATGATGATACCCTGGTGGCGTACTTTACCAAGGCCAATCAATGGCAGGAACAAATGGGAGAGTGGTGCCAGGTCACCGGAAGCGCCTACAGAACCTTGTATGGGCACAATGGGAATGGCGCCGTTTTCCAGGTGCCAGATGATCCGGTCGAGTGTGCTTTCCTGAATCCCCGAATATCCCTGTGCCAGCGCCTGTATTTTTAAGACGAGCATTAGTGCTGCGATTTCGTCCGCCACAGGTTCACCGATACCTACCGCATGGCTTTTCAGGATGTTCTCCTGCAGCTTAACGGTATCTTCTTTGGAGATCATGGTGGTGCAGAGCGGGCCAAAACCTGTATTGATTCCGTATACCGCTTTGTCCGACATGGAGATGTGTTCCACTATGCTGCTGCTGCGTCTTACTTTCTGACGGGTTTCATCGTTTAAAATGCCTTTTATCAGTCCTTTACTGATTGCAAGTGCCTTTTTTGCACTGAGGTAATCTATGCCGTATTGAAATGTCTTTTCCACGTGGTTTTCGTTTTATCTTAACAAAGATATTCCATAGTTTTGATGCTTATAAATACCATTTACATCAATAACTAATAACTGTGGGTTATCAGATAGATCTTCGGCATCTTAAATATTTCCAGGTACTGGCGGAGGAATTGAAATTCCGGACAGCGGCGGAGAAGCTGTTTATATCGCAGCCCGGCCTTACCCGGCAGATCCAGCAGATGGAAGAGATCCTGAAGGTCTCTCTGTTCGACCGTAGCAAGCGGAAGGTGGAGCTGACGGAAGCCGGACGTTACCTAAAGGGCGAGGTGGATTTTATATTCAATCATCTGGATATGGTAAAAACAAGGCTGGAGAACATTCAGGAGGGTAAGGAAGCGGAACTGCGGATTGGTTTCCTGGGCTCTGCTGCGCAGAAGATCTTGCCAGAGCTGCTGTTGAAACTGAACAAAGATTATCCCGGGATACAGACCAGTCTGGAAGAACTGTCGAATAAGATGCAGCTGGAGCTGGTAGACAAGGGAAAGCTCGACCTGGGGTTTGTACGCCTGCCCCGTGTGCCGGAGACTATGGAGAGAAAGCTGGTGCTGACGGATTCATTTTCTGTGGTGCTGCCTAAAAACTATCCGCTGAAAGAAGCCGACTTTAGTAATATTGCCCAGCTTAGCAATGAGCCCTTTATTTTCTTCTCTAGTGACGACAGTCCGATTTACTTTGAGCTGATCATGAGCATATGTGAAGACCAGGGGTTCCGGCCAAAAGTCTTTCACCGGTCGGTACATGCGTTGACGATCTTCAAGCTGGTCGAAGAAGGGTTTGGAGTCGCAATTGTGCCGAGCTCCCTGAAGTATGGCTATAGCCTTGATGTAAAATTTTACGAGATCAAAGGCATCAGGCAGCAGTCGGAGTTATCAGTGATCTGGAAAAAGACCAACAGGAACCCGGTATTGAAGAATGCCATCGCGCTGCTGAATACCTGATTCCTTCTTTGTTGATGTGATATTCGGCTTATATTAGTCACTCCTGCAACATCTAGGCAGAATTGAAATGGACATTATAAAATATACACCTGCATTTAGAGCGCGTTGCATCGTTATTTTCAAAAGCAATCAACCGAAGTTTTTTGCGGAAGAGGAATTGCAGCTTTTTGCCGACTTCCTGGACCATGATATTGATGACAATTATTATTTGATACAGGAAGAAGGGGAGGTGGTTGGATGTGGCGGTATATTCCTTGATCAGCAGAGCGATGAGGTGGGATTATCCTGGGGGATGGTGCACGCAGATTTTCATAAAAAGGGAATTGGAAAAGCGCTGACGCTATTCAGGCTCGATGTCATGAAGCATCAATTCCCAGACCGTACCTATAAAGTTGATACTTCACAATTTACAGCTGGGTTTTATAAAGGCCTCGGTTTTGATACCATTGCCATCGTCCCCAATGGTTTTGCAAAGGGATTGGATAAATATGTCATGAAAATGACCCCACCCAAGGATATGCCATGAAATTTTTACCTGATCAGGGCCAGTTCATTTCTCGTGTTGTCTTTAAATGTATATTTTAGCAAGTCGAACCAAATGCTGAAAGATGCAATCTTGCCTTAATGAAGTGTCTTTTTGGTACATTATTTGGTGATAAAAAAAGCGAGAACGCCTTCTCAAACAAACACTTACTCCTTTAAGGAATTAATAAAATTGTGAGCATAAACCTCAAACGACTAAATGGCTGAGAAAAAAAACTTTGATTCTGACTTTTGCGGAAGTTTACCTTTGCAGCACATCAATTTAATACAAGATTACGGATATCTGCTCATACTTGATATTGAGGACCTTAAAGTGATCCAGGCTAGTGAGAATACAGATGCCATCACTGGAAAACCCGTTCAGGAGATTATCAATTCCAGTTTCTCAGAATATATCATTGATACAGATTTTGAAAAGATCAGGGAATTCCTGAAAAAGGGGGTAACGCAGAAAATCCCTTTTAGTCTTTCCTTTAATACTGAGGCATCCCAAGATCAGTTTCATGCTTTGATGCATATTAAAGCAGACTATTTGCTGTTGGAAATGGAAAAAGCGACAGTAGAAACCAACAGGTCTTTTGCGGATGTTTTTCAGGAAGTCAAACAAATTATTGCGGCCATCGATCAGGCGGCGACGGTGAAAGAGGTCTGCGAAGTTGCTGTCCATGAGCTGCGCAAGATCTCAGGTTTTGATGGCATCCTCATGTATCAGTTTGACAAGGACTGGAATGGTTCTGTGATTGCGGAAGAGAAAGATGACCGTCTGGAAAAATATATCGGGCAGACTTTTCCTGCATCTGATGTACCGAGGCAGGCGCGGCAACTGTACCTTAAGAATCCCTATCGCCTAATTCCCAGCCGTGACTATCAGCCGATCCGTTTGTACCCCGTTTTGAATTCCATTACAAATTCATTTATTGACCTGTCGGATTGTAACCTCAGGGGGGTAGTAGCGGTGCACCTGGAATACATGAAAAATATGAACATCAAGGCTTCGATGTCTTTCAGGGTCATCCGCAATGGACAGCTTTGGGGGCTGATTTCCTGCCACCATATTGAAGAGAAATACCTGGATTATGAAGTCTGTTCAGTTTTTGAATGGCTTTCTACGGTGATCTCTGCAAAGATCTCCAGCATTCTTGATAAAGAAGCTTATGATTTTGCGACGGAACTCCAACATAAAAGAGCGGCATTAGCCGATCGCATCTACGAGTCTGATGACATTATAGCGGGCATTATAACGGAGGACGGTCCGGATATTCTCGATCTTTTTGATGCTACTGGCTCCGTGGTCATCCTCAATGGACGAATAGAGACGAAAGGTGAAGTTCCTCTGGTCGATGACATCGATAACCTGATGCTCTGGCTCGAAGGTAAGGACATCAATGATGTGTTTGCTACCGATCACCTCAGCGGTATATATGATGATGCAAAAACCTTTGCTGCCGTTGGAAGCGGGATGCTTGTCATTCCCATCGACAGTGCCAAAGGAGATTACGTCGTTTGTTTCAGGCCTGAAGTTGTGGAAACCATCAACTGGGGCGGGGATCCGAATGAAGCGATTACCTTTGAGAATGACGGTAAAAAATACCATCCCCGCAATTCGTTTAAATTGTGGAAGCAGACCGTGATGCGTCATGCCAAACCATTCACACCGGAAGAGTTAGAGATTGCCGCAGTACTGCGCAGCTTTTTATTTGAATTTAGAACCAAACAATTATACAACTAGGATACAACGATGAGGGGCGAGTTGAAAGATAAATATATAGTAGCAATTGGTGCATCTGCAGGTGGGCTGGAGGCCATACATGAGTTCTTTGACCACATGCCTCAAAGTGCTAGTTTTTCATTTATTGTGATCCAGCACTTGTCGTCTGATTATAAAAGTCTGCTGGTGGAGCTGGTGGCTAAACATACACACATGAAGGTGTTTGAAGCGGCGCACGACATGGTGATCCAGCAGGACTGTGTGTACATCATCCCTAACAATAAACTGATGACCGTGAGCAAGGGTAAGCTGAAGCTCGCGGATAAATCGCTTACCAAAGCACCAAATACGGCCATTGATACTTTTCTACATACGCTTGCAGAGGATAAAAAGGAGAAAGCCATTGCCATCATCTTGTCCGGTACAGGAACAGATGGAACAAAAGGCATCCATAGCATCAAGGAATGTGGAGGAATGGTCATCGTACAGGATCCGGCAACAGCAAAGTTTGACGGAATGCCGAACAGTGCCATTGCTTCAGGAAATGCAGATTATATCTTGGCTGCCGAAAATATGCACCAGGAGCTCTTCAACTATGTAAATGAGGAGCCTGTAAAGGTACTTGAAAATGGCAAGCTGGATGAACAGCTCCTGGACGAGATCTTCGGTATGGTGCATGAGCAGAGTGGTAATGATTTTAACCTCTATAAAACACCAACCATCATCCGTCGTATCGGTCGACGCATGAACGAGAATGGGTTGAAGAACCTGAAAGATTACGTACGCTTTTTGAGTGATCACAGGGAGGAGGTGAAGGTACTTGGACAGGACTTCCTGATTGGCGTGACGAAATTCTTCAGGGACCAGCAGGCTTATGAAGTCCTGGCAGATAAGATTCTTCCGGATATCATTCGCGCTAAGGCCGATAATGATATCCTCAAAATATGGGTATGTGCCTGCAGCACCGGTCAGGAGGCTTATTCCATTGCCATTCTGGTGAATGAATGTATGGAACGGCTTGGCAAGAAGCTGGATGTAAAGATTTTTGCAACAGATATTGACGAGAAAAGTATCGAGATTGCTTCGCGCAACCAATATCCGGAAAGTATTGCCAAGGAGATCCCTGCTGCCTTGTTCAGCAAATATTTCATCAAGGAAGGAAAATATTACGGGGTGATGCCTGAAGTACGGAAGCAGGTGGTGTTTGCGAAACATGACGTCATCAAATCACCTCCATTCATCAAAAATGACATGGTGACGTGTCGCAATATGCTGATCTATGTGAATAGTGTGCTGCAGGAAAAGATCCTTTCCACTTTTCATTTTTCACTGAACCAGGGAGGGTATCTCTTTTTAGGTTCGAGTGAGACGGCTTCGGCACTGAGGGATGGCATCCGTGAGATCTCCAGCAAATGGAAATTCTATCAGAAGTCCGGATCGATCAATTATTCCAGTTATCATACGTATAATACCGGTAGCCGTTTACTTGCGCAGCAGGAGAAGAACAAAAACGGTGCTGCGGAAACCTCATTAAGCTCCATCGAAAAGACCTTTAGTCAGTTTGTGACGGAAGACCTGGGTTTTGTAGGGGTATTTATTGATAAATCCTATATCATTCAGGAGGCTGTGGGCAACTACCGCCGGTTTTTGTCGCTGCCGGATCAAAAGATTCAGCTGAACATACTGAAGATGGTACCCCGGGAGGTATCGATCATGCTGAATACGGCCTTAAGAAAGTCCTGGAAGGAAAACAAAAAGACACACCTTAAAAGAATCCGCTTTAACAGAGAAGAAGAAGATATATTCCTGAACATTTCCATACAACCACCGGAGGGCCGAAATTCAAGCGGCTACACCATGATTGTGTTCAGCGAAAGTACGGTTGAGGCCCTTCCTGATAAGGAAGACCTGGTGATGTCTATGCTAGCTAATGATCATCAGAATGAATATGTTTTTGAGCTTGAGGCGGAGCTGAACGAAACCCGCAGTAACCTTCAGATGGCGGTGGAGGAGATGGAAACTACCAATGAGGAGCTACAGTCCAGCAATGAAGAGCTGTTATCCGCAAATGAAGAACTACAGTCCAGCAATGAAGAGCTGCAGTCGTTGAATGAGGAACTCCATACCCTGAATACGGAACATCAGGTGAAAATCAGGGAACTCGTGGAGTTGAATGATGACCTGGACAACTATTTCAGGAGTACCGACATTGGTCAGGTTTTCCTGGATGCCAGCCTGTACATTCGTAAGTTCAATCCGGCAGCCATCAGTATGGTGAACCTGATTGATGCGGATATCGGCCGTTCTATTGAGCACATTTCTAATAACATCAAGGCCGAAAACCTGACTGGCGACATCCGTTCGGTATTGCTGACGGGTCATCTGGTGGAAAAAGAAGTGCAGTTGAAAAATGGCAACCGCAGTTTGATGCGCATCATGCCTTACGTACGCAGGGACAAAAAGACCGATGGAGTGGTGATTACCTTCGTGGACATCTCGCACATTACGGAGCTGAACAACATCATCACCGGTGTTTTCAATGCCAGTCTCAATGCAGTACTGGCTTTTACGGCCGTTCGCAACCAGGATCATTTTATCACAGATTTCAAATGTGTTTCTTTTAATGATGTAGCCCTGGACTTCCTGCATAAAACCAGGGAGCAGCTGAGCAATACCATGTTGGTGAAGCAGTTGCCGGAGCTCACTGAAGGGAATCTGTTTGCGAAATATGTGAATGTAGTAGAAAAGGGAACATCATTGCAGACCGAGTTCCAGAATAGCAGCAAACGCTGGTATCAGCTGGTGGCGGTGAAGATGTCTGACGGATTTGCAGCCACACTCACAGATATTACGGAGCGCAAGGCTGCGGATCAGCGGCTTAAGAAAAACTATAATGAGCTGATTGTTGCCCGTGAGACACTGAAAACGCTTAATTCTGAACTCGAGGAGAAAGTGAGGGCACGTACCCAGCAGCTCTCTGCCAGCGAAGACCGCTTTAATGAAGTGGCCCGTGCAACTAATGACACCATATGGGACTGGAGCCTGGTGGACAATACCATGTGGAGGAGTGATAACATGGATTCCATGTTTGGATACTCAAGAAGCGAAGAGACCAGCAACATCGGCTTCTGGTTTGATAAAATACATCCTGATGACCGTAAGCGGGTAAAGGACAGCGTCTTCGCTGCGATCAATCAAAATGAGAAACAATGGTCCGAAGAATACCGGTTCTTGAAATCCAATGGGGAGTATGCCGCTATCCTTGATCGCGGGACGATCCTGCATGATGATTACCAGACCCCATACAGAATGGTCGGTTCCATGATCGACATTACCAGGCTGATTGATACAGAACAGAAGCTGAGCAGCAGCGAGCGCAAATTCAGGAAAGTTTTTGACTCCAATGTAATTGGCATGTTGTTCTCAGACCTGTATAGTGGGAAAATCCTGACGGCCAATGAGGCCTTTGTAAATATGATCGGTTATACACGGGAAGAGATTGAAAATCAGCAGGTCAGCTGGCAGCAGATTACTCCTGAAGAATATATGGAAGTTGGACAGGCTGCTGTGCGCCAGATTGAGGAGCATGGCGTATGCCCGCCATTCGAGAAAAAATACATCCATAGAGATGGTCGTTCGATTTCTGTGTTGATTGGTTCTGCACTGCTGGATGCCGAAGACTCCAATGAGGTCGTTACCTACATCATCAATATTACTGAACAGAAAGAAAATGAACAGCGACGTATGGAACTTCAGAAGCTGATCAAAAAGCAGCAGGATGAGTTTTATGGCATTTTCAAAAATGCGCCGGCGATGATCACCATCCGCAGGACGGAAAACCTGGTATATGAATTTGTCAACAATGCTTTCAGGGAATTTTTTGGTGACCATGAATATATTGGCAAATCTTCACACGAGGTAAAGATTGGCCTTTCCGGTGAAAGTATCAACGAGGTAGAAGAAGAGGTGTTTAAAACGGGCGTGCCACATATTGGGAAATCTTTCCTGCTGGAACGGATAGATCCGGAATCAGGGGAACATCAGGACTGCTGGTTTGATTTTATTTATACCCCTGTATACAACGATCAGGGCGTGGTGGATGGAATTGCCTTTTTTGGTTTCGACGTGACAGAACTGGTGAAAGGCCAGAAGGCAACGAAGGAACTCATGATGAAAAAAGATGAGTTTATGAGCATCGCAAGTCATGAATTGAAAACACCTATTACCAGTATGAAAGGTTTCCTTCAGATTGCACTGAAGGTGGCCGAGCGGAACAAGTCCGACCTACAGGTGCTTGGATTGATCAATAAAGCAAACCGCCAGATCGGCAACTTGACCCTTCTTGTTGATGACCTGCTGGATGTGACCAAAATCCAGGCTGGAAAAATGCAGTTCAATTTCAGTACGTTTAATGTAAAAACACTGATTGAAGAGTGTGTGGATGATCTCCAGAATACTGAAAAACATGAGGTGGTCATTGAGCAGTATGTGGATGTGGATGCGTATGCAGACAGGCACCGTATTGAACAGGTCGTGCGTAACTTCCTATCGAATGCCATAAAATATTCACCGGAGGCTGGCAAGGTGTTGATATCGAGTGAAATAGAGGGTGATATGCTCAGAGTTGCTGTCCGTGATTTTGGTATCGGCATTCCTTCGGATAAGGCTAAATACGTGTTTGACCGTTTCTTCCGTGTGCAGGAATCTTCTGTGATGTTCTCTGGACTTGGTCTCGGACTGTATATTTCTTCGGAGATTGTGGAACGCCATGGCGGTACAATCGGAGTCAACAGTGAAGAAAACAAAGGCTCGGAATTTTGGTTTAATATCCCGCTGAAACAACCTGATGAACAGGTTCATGTAGCGCAGACAAACGGTTAGATATTTCTCCCGATTTTCAAAATTTAGGTTGAAGAAAGGTGATTGTTGCACACTTTTCATTCTTTTTGGGAAAAATATGGTTAATATTGTATACGCTTCAATAATTTATCCGGGACAATTAAATAATGTTAGAGTACAGTACACTTTCAGATGCCGAGCTGACAGTCTTATTGAAGTTGGGTGACAGAACTGCGTACACTGAGATTTATCACCGTTATAAGTTTGTGCTGCATAACCATGCCTGGAATAAAACAAGGAATAGGGAAGAAGCGCAGGATGCCATTCAGGAAGTATTTGCCATGCTTTGGGCAAAGCGTGAGCAACTTAGCCTGGAGACCAACCTGGCGGGATATCTGTACACCAGTGTCCGTAACCATATTCTGAATCAGATTGTCCGTAAAGAAGTACAGACAAAATACATCAATTCCATTCATCAGTTTGCTGAAGAAGAACCTGTAGTGACGGATTACCGCGCCCGTGAGAATCAGCTGAAACAGCTAATTGAAAAAGAAATCGCCGCCCTACCACCACGCATGAGACTTGTTTTTGAACTCAGCAGGAAATCTCACCTTACCCATAAAGAGATTGCCGAGCAGCTGGGGACGTCGGAGCAAACCATAAAAAAGCAAATGACCAATACATTACGGGTATTGCGGGTGAAACTTGGGCTTTTTGTATATGTTTTCTTTCTTTTCTATCGGTAATCTGTTCTTTTTCAACGGTAAAGTATTTCCTTTTTATGGGTCAAATCTGTTGCCAGCAATGTTTTGTTAAAAAATGTTAATTTTTTTTGATCTTCCGATACCTCTATGGTATTCATTCCCTTGTCTTACTATTAGAACGCATGGAAAAAGAAGAGATCAAACAAATTCTGGATCATTATAAAAACGGTACCGCTACAGAGGAGCAATTGGCGCTTCTGGAAAGCTGGTATCTGCATTATGAAGCTGAAGGCCCTGCTGAACTGGAGATTGAGGAACGCTCCAAAGATTTGGAAACGGTATTTCTTGGCCTTCGGGAAGAGCCTGCATCCGTTCAGAAGAAATTGTGGCTGAGGATTTTCGTAGCTGCATCTGTCCTTATCGCGCTAACATTGGGCATTTATTTCTATCCTTCTTTTCAAAAACCATTGAGCATAGAAGAGGCGGTGGTGAAAAACGGGATCACACCGGGTAGCAATAAAGCCTACCTGACACTGGCAGATGGAAACCGGATTGCACTTACTGATGCCAGCAATGGGGAGATTGCCAGACAATCTGGAATCAGCATCACCAAAACTGCAGACGGTGAGCTGGTATATACTGCATTGGAACAAGGTGCTTCCGACAAGCCCTCATTCAATACATTCGAGACGCCTAAAGGCGGTCAATATCAGTTACGTCTGCCCGATGGGACGAAGGTTTGGCTGAATTCAGCTTCCACACTGACTTATCCTGCCAGCTTTGCCCTGTCGAAAACACGTCAGGTGATGCTGAAAGGTGAGGCCTATTTTGAAGTGTCGAAGGATAAAGACCATCCTTTTGTCGTGAAAACCGACAAACAGGAAGTCAAAGTACTCGGAACTCATTTCAACGTGAACGCTTATGCCGATGAACCAACAGTAAAAACCACGCTGATTGAAGGACGTGTAATTGTTGATACGGAGAAGGATACTAAGGTGCTGAACCCAGGTGAACAGGCGGTTGTCACCAGTAGCATGGTGAATATATTTTCAGCTGATATTTATCAGACGATGGCCTGGAAAAATGGTGATTTTGTATTTGAGGGTGCTTCCCTACGCACCATTATGCGTCAGATCAGTCGCTGGTACGATGTGGACCTGAGTTATGAAGGAACGATTGCCGAATTACAGTTCGGCGGATCTATATCAAGGAATAAAAACCTATATGAAGTGCTTCGCGCACTGGAGATGACCAGAGGAGTTCATTTTAAAATAGAAGGAAGGAGGGTTTTAGTTATGCCATAAAACTTTACTTACCATAAAGGGATAACTAAAAAAAGAAAGGGAGCGTTGGCGCGCCCCCATTCAGGATTTTAGGTTTCCTTATTTCGTATTGAGTCAAACAATCACCAAACTAACAAACCCAAACAAATGTATAAAAATTACTCTAGAAAAGGGTATGACCTGACCCGTCATGCTAAAAATCAGCCTGTTCCATACGGCGGGATTGACGTTCTCAGAAAACCAAACCAAACCAAATGGCTTATGAGAATAAACCTTACTTTTATCTTACTAACCGGTGTCTTCCTGCAAGCCTCAATGGCGGCAAGTGGGCAGAACATTTCCCTGACCAGGAAAGGCATCTCCCTGACAGAGGTATTTAAAGAAATCAAACGCCAGACAGGTTTTGATTTTGTCTATAGATACGACGTCATAAAAAAAGCTAAAACGATTAATATCAATCTTAAAAATGAACCACTGGAGACGGTGCTCGACAAGTGTTTTGAAGATCAGCCACTGACCTACTACGTTGATAACAATACCATTGTGGTTCGAGAAAGAGACAGGGCTACAATGTCTCCCGGAGCAGCAGCAGCAGATATCCTGATTCGCGGTATTGTGAAGGATGAAACAGGCCAGCCGCTTCCCGGTGCAGGTGTTAAGGTGAAAGGTGCTTCTACCGCTGCTTCTGCAGATGTGAATGGTGCCTTCAGCATTACTGTTCCAAATGAACAAACGGTTTTGATCATCAGTTATATTGGTTATGAGCCTCTTGAAATTACAGTAGGCAGTCAAAAGACACTCAATGTTCAGTTGAAACCTTCAGGTAATGCCCTTGATGAGGTAGAGATTGCGGTAGTTGCTTTTGGTACACAAAAGAAAGAAAGTCTTGTTGGTGCGCAGTCTTCTGTTAAGGCATCGGAACTGAAACAGCCCGTGGCCAACATTAGCTCCATGCTTGCAGGACGCCTGCCGGGGCTGATTGCTGTAAACAGGAACGGTGAGCCTGGTTCTGATCAGGCGGATATCTGGATCCGTGGCATCTCCAATATTGGTGGCGACCGTAACCCTTTGATCATCGTTGATGGTGTTCCGGGCCGTCCAATTAATGGATTAAGTGCTTATGACATTGAATCGTTCACGATTCTAAAAGATGCTGCTGCTACAGCTGTGTATGGCATCAGGGGTGCCAATGGAGTAATCCTTGTAGAAACCAAAAGAGGTAAGGTGGGCAGCCCTCAGATCAATGTAGACTATTTTCAGGGTATCACAACCTTTACGAAAAAGCCAGAATTGATTGATGGTGTGGACTATATGAACCTCGCCAATGAAGCTGGGCTGACTGAGTTTGTGAGATCAGGAACATCAGGGACTTTCTCTCCAAGGTATAGCGCAGAGACCATCAACAGGACTGCGTCAAATGAAAATAATGTTCTTTATCCAAATGTTGACTGGATTGATGCGGTGTTCCGTAATTTCGGACAGAACCGCACGGCAACGGCAAATCTTTCCGGAGGGGTAACGAATGCCAGATATTATGTTTCCCTGGGTTACTATGATGAGACTGGATTGTTCAAAACTGACGACAGCCAGAGCTTCAATTCTACACAGAAATTTTCGCGTTACAATGTAAGTACAAACCTGAACTGGGACATTACAGGTACTACAAAAATGGACCTGGGCCTGAAAGGTATCCTTGGACAAGGAAACTATCCTGGTCCTGAGAATGCTCAGGGGGTATTCAACCAGGCTTTCCAGATTAATCCGGTTTCTTTTCCTGTGACTAATCCAAATGGATCTATCCCAGGAATCAGTGGTCAGGGTGATCAGAGAAATCCTTATGCTGATGTGACCAGACGAGGATATAGAACCACCTTCAATACCCAACTGTTCTCCAACTTAAGGTTAACTCAGGACCTGAAGGTCATCACTCCGGGATTGAACGCAACAGGAATGTTTTCTTTTGATATCAATACGAGTAATAACATTGACCGTATAAAAAGAGAGAGTACCTATTATATCAATCCTAATGACCCTTACAATGCGGATGGTAGTTATAAATACAACCAGACTTTTACCGGTCAGAATTTCCTGGGGTATACGAGGTCAAATGGCGGCGACAAGAAGTTGTATGCGGAGCTCGCTTTGAATTATCAGCGTGATTTTGGAAAACATGCAGTTTCTGGTTTATTGTTGTATAACCAGAACGACAATACCAATGCCTTTGCAAGTAACTTTACCCTTTCCATTCCTTACAGGTTACAAGGGGTGGCAGGTCGCGCAACTTATGCTTATGACAACAGGTATTTTGCCGAATTCAATATCGGGTACAATGGATCTGAGAACTTTGCACCAGACCAGCGTTATGGTTTCTTCCCTGCATTTGGTTTAGGCTGGATTGTGTCTAATGAGAAATTCTTTGAGCCACTGAAAAATACCTTTCAGTTGATCAAGTTCCGTTATTCTGATGGTATTGTAGGAAGTGGTGGAAGTACTTCTGGCTATACCGACAACGAAGCCAACAGGTTTTATTACCTGACGAAAGTTGGAGATTCCAACATTCCGGGGTATACATTCGGCCAGACCAGAAATGTTGGACTTGCCGGAATGAATGTTACCGCTTATGGAGTAGACATTACCTGGTCTGAAACGCGTAAGCAGGACTTAGGATTCGAAGTGAAGACGCTAAACAACACCTTGTCGGTTATTGTGGATTTGTTTAAAGAACACAGAACCGGAATCTTCCTGGAAAGGGGATTGGTGCCGAATTATATTGGTTTGGTTTCTAACCCTTCAGGAAACTTAGGTGAAACGAAAAACAAGGGTATCGACGGTACTCTGGAATACTTTGCTAAATTTAGTCCTGATTTTGACATTACCTTCAGGGCAAATTATACTTATAACAAAGATCAAATCATTGAAAACGATCAGGCACCCACAAGGTATCCATGGATGGAGCTCAGAGGAAGTAATATCCTGGCGAGCACACGTGTAGGATACATCGCCGAAGGATTGTTTACCTCGCAGGAGGAGATCAACAATAGCCCGACACAATTCGGGACGCTGTTGCCTGGTGACATTAAATACAAAGACCTTAACGGTGACGGAACGATTGATGCGTTTGACAGGACCATTATTGGTCGTGGTGATGTGCCTTCAGCAATGTATGGTTTCGGATTTGCAGCGCGCTACAGAGGCTTTGACCTCGGTGCATTCTTCCAGGGACAGCACAATGCGGACATCATCCTGAGTGGTGATGCGATCAACCCTTTTACCGGTTCTGGACAAACAAACCTTCATGCTGCTGCAACAGATCGCTGGACGGTTGAGAATCCACGTCAGGATGCGATGTTTCCAAGGTTGTCTTATGGTGTGAACAATAATAATTTCCAAACCAGCACCTGGTGGAAACGTGACATCAGCTTTTTACGTTTGAAAAACCTTGACTTTGGTTATACGCTGAACAAAGGTATTCCAAAGGCAGGCATCAAAAGGATGAGGGTTTATTTCACAGGTTACAATGTGCTTACCTTCTCAGATTTCAAACTTTGGGACCCGGAAATAGCGTCCGCTAATGGTACCAAATATCCGTTGATCTCTACTTACTCTTTAGGTTTCACCGCTAACTTTTAATCAAAATGAAGAAAATATATCTATATACAATCGCAACCTTATTAACAGTTAGCAACTATGGTTGTAAGAAATTTCTCGATCAGGTGCCTGACGACAGGCTGACCTTCGACGAGTCTTTTGCTACAAAATCTACTGTCGACAGACTCCTGGCAAATGTGTATTCTACTTTGCCGGATGAAACGGTTCAACGTGCGGTAGGGTCTTCCAATGCCGGTCCATGGACAGGTGCATCGGATGAGGGTAACTATAACGGCGGTAACTTCGCCAATAACATCAATACCGGTGGTTGGGATGCCACAACGGGTACAGTAAATACTTTCTGGCAGAACTACTACAGAGGCATCCAGGCTGCGAGTAATTTTATGGCCAATGTAGATAAATGTACCGATTGTAATATCGGCGGTATAGACTACGTGAACCGCTATAAAAATGAAGCAAGAGGAATCAGGGCCATTTACTACTACCACTTGCTGCGTCAATACGGACCAATTGTGTTATTAGACAATCTGCCAAGTCAGCCGGATGCACCTATCCCGACCATCAGCAAGCCGAGAAGTAATTTTGATGCCTGTGTAGATTTCATCGTTGCTGAACTTGACGCTGCTGCAGAGGGACTGCCGGCTTTACCTCAGAATAATGACGATTATGGGCATGTGAATAAAGCGGTATTGCAGGCTTACAAAATCCAGACGTTACTTACGGCTGCAAGCCCGCTATTTAACGGCAACACTGATTATGCTGATCTTAAGAATCAGGATGGTACACAACTCATCAGCCAGACTGTAAGTCCGGCGAAGTGGAGAAGAGCGGCAGATGCTGCGAAAGCTTTTATTACTGCTTACCCTAGCTTTACCCTGTTTACAAAACCGGGTGCGAATCCATTCCAGACTGCTTTCCTTTCCTGCAGGGACGTGATGCTGACCGACTGGAACTCTGAAATCATCTTCGCCCGTGGAAATGCGAACATCAGTTACATACAGTATGATATGGCGCCAAACCATAATAATGGTAGTGGTGGCGATAAGGGCGGTTCTTTCCGTGCGGCATCTCAGCAGATGGTGGAAGCTTATTTTATGGCTTCTGGATTACCAACGGATGCCACTGGATCCGGATATTCCAGGACAGGATTTACGAATTTCCAGGCTCCTGATGATAATCAGGAAAGATCGGTAAGCAATATGTATGTCAACAGGGAGCCTCGTTTCTACGTGGGGATCACCTATACCAATCGGAAATGGATCAATCCAAATTCGACGATCGTGACGAATTTTGCTTATGATGGCAATGCTGGAAGAGGTGGTATCGGTAATGATGATTACTCCTCTACAGGATATACGCAGCGTAAAAACCTATCTACGAGTGGCTGGCAGGCAACTGGCAGAACAAATGTGGTGATCCGTCTTGCAGAAATTTACTTGGATTATGTAGAGGCATTATATGAAGCCAATCCTTCGGATCCTGACGTGCTGATTTACTTGAACAGAATCAGGGAGCGCGCTGGTATTCCTCAGTATGGTTCTGGTGTTGGAATGCTGCCTGTTCCTGCAGACCTACGTGATGCCATCCGCAGAGAGAGAAGGGTAGAGCTTGCTTTTGAGTCCCACCGCTATTTCGATACCAGGAGATGGAAAATTGCAGAGACTACCGACCGCAGCTTGTTAGGACTCAGTACCATGCAGACTGTCGCCAATGGATTTTATAACGTCATTCAGATTGAGTCAAGGGTGTTCGAGAAAAAACACTACCTGTGGCCAATACCAAATGGTGAAATTCAGAAAGTTCCGATAATTGTTCAGAATACTGGCTGGTAACCCCTAGTACCAGAAATTGATGCCCCGACCCGGCTTTCCCTGAAAACAGGGAGCCGGGTTTTTTATTTTATTCTTTTACGGTATGATTATTGGTAAATTTGCGTTTTACCATACACCAGGTATTTATTAAAAAATATGATCATCAATAAAACGGGAGAAGCTTCAAATTATCTCCGTAAACTATTTACCCTATTTCTCATTTTTACTTTTCTGATTGCCGCCGGTGCTTTGCTGCTGAGACATTCCATGTTCCAGAAGCTGGAGGGGCTGAGTGGAAAATTAAGAGACCAGTCACAAACACAGGAGATCAGCAACATCCTGCTGGACCTCAACGGTGCTGAAAATGATTTTCAGCAGGCCATTTTATACGGACATACTGAAAAGCTGGCCGACTACAAAAGCAAACTCAGCGGCACATTCAGTAAAATTGAAAACATCCTTAAACGGTATAACCTGGACAGCAATTCCCTGTCTGTCAACCAGCGCAAGCTGGGCAAATCCTTCGACGTAAAGCTGCACATTTCTAATGAGGTGTTTGCGCTGAAGCACAGTTTTGATTCCTTACTTCAGATTACAACAGTTAAGAACATCAGTGGTAATCCTTCGGAAAAACTGATTTCCAGTTATGGATCGATCAGCAGGCAGAAACCTGTTTCGCGCGCGGATACTACGGTTACAGAAATAAATGATCAGCCGGAAGCGAAAAAGGGCCTCTTTAAAAGAATACAGGATGCCATCACCAATAAACAGGACAAAAAAGCTTCTGTTAAAGTGGTGACTGTCAATCGTGAGCAGCAAATCCGTGATTCCATCAGCCGTGTTCAGTATCGTAAGCAGACTTTGTCGCAGCAGCAGTTCCTCAAGAAGTTAAATGAGGAGAACAGCCGGCTGGCCAAATCTAACCAGCAACTGATCTCTGCAAACCTGAACCTGGTGATCCAGTTGCACCAGCTGGTGCAGGAACTGAAAGATGCACACGTAGTAGAGTGGGAGAAAACCAGGACAGAAATTTTGGATCAGTATCAGGCTGCCGTAAGCGATATGAATAATTTTACGGGCATCGCAATTGTGATGGTGCTCGTGTTCATTGTGTTGCTCATCATTTACATCCGCAAGGCCGGGCGTGCTGAAGAGCGTTACATCCTGGAGAACGAGCGTGCTGTGGCCCTTGCCGAGCAGAAGTCGGAAATGCTGGCCATCATGAGTCATGAGATCCGAAATCCGTTGACGACGATCACGGGTACCATATTTTTACTGAACCGCTCCTCGCTTACTGACGATCAGAAGAAAAAACTGGAGTCCATTAACGTAGCTTCGGGCATGCTCATGGGGACCGTTAACGATGTGTTGGATGTGAGTAAAATTGACAGTCAGAAAGATGGTGCACTGAACATCGTTTCTTTTCAGCCGGTAGTGGAAATAAAAGAGGCAATCGCCGCCATGGCTTTCATGGCAGAGAAGAAAAACATTACACTCAAAGCGGAATATAAGGGCGACCAGGAAGCGTATGTGAAAGGCGATCCTTTCCGCCTGAAGCAGATCATGATGAACCTGCTCAGCAATGCGGTGAAATATACGGATCGGGGAGGGGTGCTCGTAGATGTGGAACTGCAGGCCTTTGATGGTGCAAATGAGGTGTTGAAAGTGAGTGTGATTGATACCGGTATTGGTATACCAAAAGATCAGCAAGCGAAACTCTTCACACGATATTATCAGCAAACAGGGGAGCAGGCAAGTCGGGCACCGGACTTGGGCTCTACATTTGCCAGCAGCTGGTGAACCTGCAGAAGGGACACATCAGTGTGGAAAGTGAAACTGGCAAAGGTTGTCATTTTAAATTTCACATTCCTTATGATACCATTGGGGAGAATTAAAGGGCTGAAAAACTTGTTTTTTTATCTATCGCGATTTAGTAACTTAGAAGAACACTAAAAACCTATGATTATGAAATACCTATCATTCCTGCTGCTTTTTACTGCTATGTCATTCGCAGCAACTGCCCAAAACAGTGATGCCATCGTTGGCAAATGGATCAATTCTTCTGGTGAAGCGCACATCGAGATTTACAAAAAAAGCGATAAGTTCTTTGGCAAGATTGTGTGGCTGAAAGCACCGAAAGATGAAAAAGGAAATGTAAAGACAGATGTTAAAAATCCGGAGTCAAGCCTGAAGAGCAGACCGATCCTGGGGATGGAGATGTTGACAGGTTTTGTTTACGATGATGGCAAATGGGAAGATGGTAAGATTTATGATCCCAAATCAGGAAAAACTTACAGTTGCACGATGGCCCTGAAGAGCAATGGCGACCTGAATGTACGCGGTTACATCGGCGTTTCCTTTATCGGAAGAACAGATGTCTGGAAAAAGGCAAAATAGATGAAGAAACTGATTTATTGTATTTTATTATTACCCATGGCCGTTTTCGGTCAGACAACTTATAGCCTTACACCGCTCAATGCGGAGTCCAATGCCAGCTTTCGCGGCCTCAGTATCGTGTCTGACCAGGTTGCTTGGGTGAGTGGCAGCAATGGTCAGATCGGAAAAACGCTGGATGGTGGCCAGACCTGGGCCTGGATGAAACCTGAAGGGCACGACAAGCTGGACTTCAGGGATATTGAAGCGTTTAGTGCCGATAAGGCCATCGTCATGAATGCCGGGGCTCCCGCTTATATACTGCTCACTGTTGATGGGGGAAAGACCTGGAAGGAAACTTATAAAAATACCGATACGGCCATTTTTCTTGATGGTATGGATTTTTGGGACGACAACAGGGGCATCATGTTCGGCGATCCCATCAAAGATAAAATGCAGCTGCTGCGTAGCATCGACGGTGGCAATAACTGGAGTGACATCTCTGGCAATCTGCCGGCGAAGATGGGGGTGGGTGAAGCAGGTTTTGCGGCCAGCGGAAGCACTATTGAAACGATGGGCGAGGGGAGGGTATGGATCGCCACAGGCGGTACGGTGTCCAATATTTACTATTCTAGTAATTTCGGCGCGACCTGGCAGGTTTTCGAGTGTCCGATCCTGCAGGGTAAAAGCAGCACAGGACCTTTCTCCATGGCTTTTCTAAATGAAACTACAGGAGTGGTAGTTGGCGGTGATTATCAGAAAGATAAAGAAAATGAAAATAATGTGCTGTTGACAAGTACGGGTGGGAAGACATGGGTCAAACCTTCAAAACCTGTGGATGGTTACCGCTCCGGTGTCATTTATATAGATAAGAAAACCCTGATTGCTACCGGAAGCTCGGGCACAGACGTTTCCAGTGATGGAGGCCGCAACTGGTATAACATTTCCAGCATGAACTTCAACGTGATCAATAAAGCAAAAAATGGAAAGCTGATCCTTCTTGCGGGAAATAAAGGACAAATTTATAAACTATCTATTTCAGAGTAATGCAATGATGCAGAAGGTTCATCATATTGCCATCATTTGTCGCGATTATCAGGTGTCAAAGGCCTTTTATACAGAAGTACTAGGGCTGACGGTCATCCGGGAGGTTTACCGCCAGGAGCGGGCTTCCTACAAGCTCGACCTTGCGCTGAATGGCGAATATATTATAGAACTGTTTTCTTTTCCTAACCCTCCTCAGCGGCCATCAAGGCCGGAAGCTGCTGGCTTAAGGCACCTTGCTTTTGAGGTGAGAGACCTGGACAGGGTGGTACTGGAACTCCACGATAAAAGGGTAGTCTCGGAGCCCATACGTATTGACGAGTTTACTGGCAAAAGATTCACCTTCATTCAGGATCCGGATCAGCTGCCAATAGAGTTCTACGAACAATAAATCCGCCGTCTTTATAATTTTAACTTCAGCTTCTCCTCTAGAATGGATTCCAGAAGAAAGTTGGACTGCTGCTCTGGACTGAGCAGGTCCTTTAGGCTCACCTGGTCGAGCAACTGATCGACAGTCAGCTGGATCATCTGCCACAGGGAGCGCACAGAGCAATCAATAGAGTTGGTGCAGAGTTTTACTGCACCCGGGTATTCTTCGCAAAAACGCTGACTGAACAGCGCTCCTCCCAATACCTTTAATACCTTGTTGATGTTAATTTCTGCCGCAGGCATGGCAAGGCTATACCCGCCCTTATTACCCGGAGTACTGTTGATGTAACCGGCCATACGGAGAAGACGTGTGAGCTTTGCCACATAGGCGGTCGACAAGCCCTCAGATTCACTGATGGCGGCGATGCTCAAACCTTCTTTTCCTTGTCGCGCAATGCGCAGCAATATCCGCAAGCCATACTCTTCCTGAGCTGTGATTTTCATAACGTCTGTTTCTTACATCATTCCTAATTCAAACCTTGCAGTTTCTGAGATCATGTCGTTGTTCCATGGCGGATCCCAGGTGACCACTACCGAAACTTCATTCACTCCCTCAATCTCCTTTACCTTCTGCTCCACTTCGAGAGGAATGCTCTGCGCTGCTGGGCATCCCGGAGCTGTCAGCGTCATGACAATCTGCACGTTGTTCAGCGGAGGAAGGATCTCCGTCTCGTAGATCAGGCCAAGCTCGTAAATGCTGACCGGTATTTCGGGGTCATAGATGGTCTGCAGACAGTCGATGACCTTTTGTTTCAATACTTCTTTGTCCATCATTATGATGTTGTTTTTTCTGATTTCTTTTTCTTTTCGGCGTCGGTTTATTTCTATTCTACGCGTGTTTTACTGCCCTGCTGTCTGTATGGTTTTGAAGGCTAGCGCATAGTTTTTCATCTGCCTGATCATTGACAACAACCCGTTTGACCGGGTCTGTGCCAGATGGCTCATCATGCCAATCTCGGCAATGAAGTCCAGCTGGGTGTTGATGATGTCATCAGCTTTCTGCCCCGACAACACCTTGATGAGCATGCTCACCAGTCCCTTGACAATCACCGCATCACTGTCGGCCTTAAAATAGACGCGGCCATCTTCATAACTGGCGGTAAGCCAGACTGTCGACTGGCAGCCTTTGATCTTGTTGTCGTCGATTTTATGGACTTCCTCCAGCGGAGCTAATTTCTTACCCAGGTCAATGATGTATTCATATTTGTCTTCCCAGTTGTCAAATAAAGAGAAGTCTTCGATAATCTCTTTTTCAATTTCAGCAATAGACGGATGGTTCATCAGGATAACATTTTTATAGTTTTCAAAATACCGGTCACCAGCGCATCCACTTCTGCCTTTGTATTATAAAGGGCAAAAGAGGCACGAATGGTTCCGGGAATGCCAAAACGTTTCATCAGGGGTTGTGTGCAATGGTGTCCCGTTCTCACAGCAATGCCCAGGTTGTCGAGGATGATGGCGGCATCCTGAGGATGGACACCATCAATCACGAAAGAAACCAGGCTGACCTTGTGTGCTGCTTTTCCAATGATTCTCAGGCCCGGGATATTTTCCAGCTGTGCGGTGGCGTACTCCAGTAGCTCATTTTCATGGGCGCGGATTGCCGGTTTGCCGATGCTGCTGATGTAATCCAACGCTGCCTTGAGGGCAATAGTGTCTGCAATGTTTGGTGTACCAGCTTCATATTTATAAGGGAGTTCATTGAAGGTAGTTTGTTCAAAAGATACTTCTTTGATCATCTCCCCGCCTCCCTGAAACACGGGCATCTCTTCCAATAAGTCCTTTTTTCCGTAGAGTACACCGATGCCTGTAGGACCGTAAACCTTATGGCCCGAAAAGGCAAAGAAATCACAGTCAAGGTCCTGTACGTTGATGTCCAGGTGTACGGCCGACTGTGCACCGTCTACGAGGACGAGGGCTCCTGCCTGATGTGCAGCAGCAATCATTTCCTTTACCGGATTTACCGTGCCCAGGGCATTCGATACCTGCACAATGGAAACGAGTTTTGTTCTCGGGCTGAGCAGGGCCGTAAAGTCCTCCAGCGCAAATGCACCCGCATCATTTACAGGGATCACTTTCAGCAGCGCCTGTTTTTCCTGACAAAGGATCTGCCAGGGAACGATGTTGGAGTGGTGCTCCATACCGGAGATGATGATCTCATCACCTGCGTTGATGTGTTTACGTCCCCAGGTATAAGCTACCAGGTTAATGCCTTCGGTTGTTCCCCGGGTAAATATGATCTCTTCTGTAGTTTCCGCCCCGATAAAGTCCTTTACTGTTGCACGCGTTGCCTCATATGCCATAGTGGCTTCTTCGGCCAGGGTATGTATGCCGCGGTGAATGTTGGCATTGTACCGGCTGTAGTAGTCGGTCAGTGCATCGATCACCACCTGTGGCTTTTGCGATGTTGCTGCATTGTCAAGGTATACCAATGGTTTACCTTTGACCATTCGCTCCAGTATCGGAAACTGCTGTCTGATGGAATCTGTCATGAGCATCTTATTGAATAGATAAATGTTGCTGGATCAGTGTGTCAATATGTTGACGAAGTGGCTCAATTTTTACCTGCTCCACTATGTCCGTTGCAAAGGCTTGAAGCAAAAGCACTTCGGCCAGTTCTCTGGAAATACCACGGGCCCTGAGGTAGAATAAAGCTTCTTCATCTAGTTGTCCTACGGTACATCCATGTGAGCATTTAACGTCATCTGCAAAAATTTCCAGCTGAGGTTTTGCATTGATGGTTGCCTGATCGGACAGGATGATGTTTTTATTCGATTGGTAGGCATTCGTTTTCTGCGCATCCGGCTGAACGATGATCCTGCCACTGAAGACGCCAGTTGCAGCGTCGTCGGCAATATTTTTATACAACTGGTTACTGAAACAGTTCGGATGTTTATTGTCTATCAGCGTATGGTTGTCCACATGGGTTTTTCCTTTCAGCAGGGAAAGTCCGTATAGGTGTGTCTCGTTGCCTTCCGCATCGAGGATCATGTTGAGGTTGTTTCTCAACAGGCCTCCGTTCAGGGAGATGGTAACCGTGTGGACATGGCTTTTACCCGTCTGGTGGATGTGTGTGCTGCTCACCTGGCTGGTATGGGCGGCATCATTCTGAAGTTTATAATATTCCAGAAATGCATCTTGTGCCACTACGACTTCCATAACCGCATTGCTGAAGCTGTCCATGGTACCAACGGTCCGGAAGGTTTCGGCAATCTGGATTTTCGCACGTTTGGAAACATAGACCAAACTTCTCGGCTGTGTCAGAATTGCCTGATGCTGAGCATCTGCAAGGTGGTAAATGTATACCGGATGGCTCAGCTCTTTTCCTGCGGCAACATGGATGAATACCGCATCGGTAATGAAGGAGGTGTTCAGGGCATGGATGCCATCTTTCAAATAGACACTGCTTTCCCCCAGGTGTTGATCGATGATCTCTTGAAAACCCGCTGAGGCAGCCTGCAGAAGTGGCATTACCTGAAGTTCTTCTATGGTCGACCGGATGATTGATAATGATGGTTCATACCTGCCATTCACAAAGTATAAAACATTGGCATTGGTATGTTCGGGGAGCTGGATTTCTTCAATAGCAGCAGCAAGCGATGCAGGATTGTCCGTAAATGGAGAAATCTGGTATTCTTTATCAAAAAGAGAACTGATATTGGTGTATTTCCACTCCTCGAGTTTCGTTGTTGGGAATCCCTTCTGGTCGAAAGTTCCGAAGCTGCCAGCCCTCAATGCCGCCAAATGGACAGTATCATTTTCGGTCTGAAGCTGCTGAAACTGATCTTTAAAATAAGTCGCATTCATTGTCTTACTAATTTAATGAAGCCTCTACAGGTTGGCCATATCGGCCGCTTCGGTAATGAAATCATATCCTCTTTCTTCCAGCTCCAGGGCGAGCTCCTTGGTGCCCGACTTTACGATCTTTCCTTTGTACAGTACGTGTACAAAGTCTGGCTGTATATAATCCAGTAAACGCTGATAGTGGGTGATGAGGAGGATGGCACGATCGCTGCTTCTTAGTTTGTTGATGCCATTGGCAACGATGCGGAGTGCATCAATGTCAAGACCTGAGTCGGTCTCATCAAGAATGGCCAGTTTGGGCTCCAGCATGGCCATCTGGAAAACTTCATTTCTTTTCTTTTCACCACCGGAGAAACCTTCGTTGATGGAGCGGCTCAACAGCGACTGGTTGATCTCGACCATGGCCATCTTTTCTTTCATCATTTTGAGGAAGGAAACCGCATCTAGTGGATCCTGGCCCAGGTATTTACGTTTTTCATTGACTGCAGCCTTGATGAAGTTGGTAGTACTGACGCCAGGGATCTCAACCGGATACTGAAAAGCCAGGAACAGACCCTCACGGGCACGGTCTTCAGCAGGAAGAGACAGCAGGTCTTTGCCCAGGAACTTTACTTCACCTTCGGTTACTTCATATTCTTCCCTACCGGCAAGGACAGAAGAAAGGGTGCTTTTGCCTGAACCGTTGGGGCCCATAATGGCATGCACTTCCCCGGCTTTAATCTCCAGGTTTATTCCTTTTAAAATCTGTTTTCCGTCAATATTGGCGTGTATATTTTTTATTGATAACATGTCTTGATAAATTTTAATCTAATAATGGTATTAACCCACACTTCCTTCCATGCTGATGGCAAGGAGTTTTTGGGCTTCAATGGCGAACTCCATAGGGAGCTGGTTCATTACTTCTTTAGCGAAGCCGTTTACGATCATCGCTACAGCAGTCTCCGCATCAATGCCACGTTGTTTGCAGTAAAACAGCTGGTCTTCACCGATTTTTGAGGTCGTAGCCTCATGTTCAATGATGGCTGTTTTATTTTTGACCTCGATGTAAGGAAAGGTATGAGCGCCACACTGATCGCCAAGCAGGAGCGAATCGCACTGCGAGAAGTTCCTGGCATTCAGCGCCCCTTTGCCGGCGCGGACCAGGCCGCGGTAGCTGTTCTGGCTTTTACCTGCGGAGATGCCCTTCGCCACGATCCTGCTGCGTGTGTTCTTACCCAGGTGGATCATTTTTGTTCCTGTATCTGCCTGCTGATAGTTATTGGTGAAAGCCACGGAGTAAAACTCACCGATCGAATAATCACCTTTGAGGATCACACTGGGGTATTTCCAGGTTACCGCAGATCCTGTTTCTACCTGTGTCCAGGAAATTTTGGCATGGTCGCCGGCACAGATGCCCCGCTTGGTCACAAAATTATAGATGCCACCCTTACCTTCTTTGTCGCCAGGATACCAGTTCTGCACCGTAGAATATTTGATTTCTGCTTTACGCATCGCCACCAGCTCTACCACAGCGGCATGCAGCTGGTTTTCATCACGCATGGGTGCGGTACAGCCTTCCAGGTAACTTACATAACTTTCTTCTTCAGCAATGATGAGCGTCCGCTCAAACTGACCGGAGTTCTCTGCATTGATACGGAAGTAGGTAGAAAGCTCCATTGGGCAGCGTACCCCTTTAGGGATATAACAGAAAGAACCATCTGTAAATACTGCGGAGTTCAGGGCCGAAAAATAGTTGTCGGTCATCGGCACCACCGATCCTAAATATTTCTTTACCAGCTCAGGATGTTTTTGTATGGCTTCACTGATAGAACAGAAAATCACGCCAATCTCTGAGAGCTGCTCCTTAAAAGAAGTCGCAATCGATACACTGTCCATCACCACGTCCACGGCAACGCCGGTAAGTCTTTTCTGCTCATTCAGGGAAATGCCCAGTTTGTCGAACGTAAGCAACAGCTCAGGATCCACCTCATCCAGGCTGTTCAGCTGCTCTTTTTTCTTAGGAGCAGCGTAATAAATAATGTCCTGGTAGTTAATAGGAGGGTACGTGACGTTAGGCCATTTGGGTTCTTCAAGTTTGAGCCAATGGGCAAAAGCCTTCAGGCGCCATTGCAGCATCCATTCCGGCTCGTTCTTTTTTTCGATATCAGCTCAATTACTGACTCGTTTAGTCCTTTTGGAATAACATCCGTATCAATATCTGTAACAAAGCCGTACTTGTATTCATTCTGTGCGGTTTGCTCTAGTATATTCAAATCTTCTTTCATGATCATCCGTCTTTAAGCTATGTCGAATAGCATTCTTTGGTATACAAAGATACGGTTCGTGTACTGTTTATACAAAAGAGTATAAACAGAGGAATGTAAGATTTGCCCCTCCTGAAGCAGGAGTTTGTATGTAACAGTGGGTTTTGATCAGACCAGCGTGTTGAATTTGGATTCGATGTGCTGGCGGGCCATCTTTTGAAAATCTTCGGGTGCCTGGCCGGTTTGCTTTTTGAAGAACCTGCTGAAATACGGGCGGTCGGTAAAGCCCAGTTCATAGGCAATTTCCTTCAGCGTGTTTTCGCTGTGGATGATCTGTCTTTTTGCTTCCAGAATGATGCGGTCATGTATCAGCTGCATGGCCGTTTTGTCGAGTTTTTCTTTTAAGACTTGGTTGAGCCTTTTGGCACTTAAGCCGAGCTCGGCCGCGTAATAGTCTGCATTACGTTCTTGCTGATAGTTTTTTTCCAGGAGCAGCATAAATTCGTAAACACGTTTCTGATTAACATCCTGGCTGGTGAACACATGCTCTTTGATGCGGATGAGCTTCAGCAGGAATACCCTGAGGATGGCTTTGAGAATGAGGAAATTGCTCTCTGACTGATATTCTTCTTCTAGCAGCTGATAACTCTTGGCAAGCTCTGCAGCATTTGCAGGAGTAAGAGGCAGACAGGAGAATTCCCCCTGAATGTTGAAGATCTTAAAGATGTCCAGGTAGAACTCTTTGTCGGCTTCATCAAGAAAATCCCTTTTGAAGGAAAGCAGAATACCATTCTTGCCGGCTTTATTGAGCTGGTGCACCCGGTAGGGAGGGATAAGGTAAATCCAGTCGCCACGGCCTTGTGTTTCTTCCGGTCTGACGGCATGGAGTGGCAGCTCATCCTGCAGCCATACAATCTCAAAGAAATCCTTCCTGCCCGGATCATTCAGATACGCGGGTGGACAATTTTCAAGGTTGCGGATGTAGATTAATGATTTTTCTAAGCTGGGTGTATGCTGTGCTGCTGCCATGTATCAATTTTCAATGCCCTGCCTGGAGTATGCTGGCGGGAATTCAGGCTTCAAAGATACGGTATCCTGAGTTATCGCATTGGACTATCCGGAAATTGTCGTGTACTTCTGGCTAATCATGTCCGGAAAGTCCCATACAATGCGAATAATGTATAACGTTTGGGCCCTTTTTGAGGGATACCTTTGACCACCATTATTTATCAAGATGAAAGTAGATACCCTGAAAAATAGACCTGCAGTACTGGAAGAACAGCTGATGATGATCCTGAATGAGCAGCAGCAGCTGGTGTCGGCGATTGATTTCGAACAACTGGCGCTCCTGATCCCTTACCTTCAGCAGACGGAGCGCATCTTCCTTACCGGGGCAGGGCGCACAGGACTGGCGATGCGTGCTGCGGCGATGCGTTTCATGCACCTGGGATTAACTGTTTTTGTAGTAGGAGAGACGACCACGCCTGCCATTACAGCCGGCGATATCCTGATTGCAGCATCCGGCTCGGGAACAACCAGCAGCATTGTCACCGCAGCGGGGAAGGCAGCAGCGGCGGGCGCTAGAGTGCTAGCGATTTCGACAACTTCCGATTCTGCACTTTCAGCACTTTCCGCATTGACGGTGGTGTTGCCGGCAGCACAGAAGCAGGATCATGGAGGTCACATTTCCAGGCAGTATGCCGGCAGTCTCTTTGAGCAGGCGGTGCTGCTGCTGATGGATGCTGTTTTTCAGACCATCTGGAAAGAATATGGAACACCTGCAGAGGCACTGTGGAAACGGCACGCCAACCTGGAATAGCAGGGAGCAGATCAATAGGAATAATACAAACAATTATATTTTAGAATAAACATTATGGCAAAATTACAAGTAGCAATAGATTTATTGACAACAGCAGAGGCTTTGGCGCTGGCTGCAAAAATTGCACCTTACATAGACATCATTGAGCTGGGTACCCCCCTGATTAAAAACGAAGGTATTGCCGTGGTTACGGCAATGAAAAATGCGCATCCTGATAAATTGGTTTTTGCTGATTTAAAAACTATGGATGCAGGCGAGCTGGAAGCAGACATCGCTTTCAAGGCAGGGGCCGACCTGGTTACTGTCCTGGGTGCTGCAGGTAATGCGACCATCGCTGGAGCCATCAAAGCTGGTAAAGCGCATGGTAAAGGTGTTGTAGTGGATACCATTGGGGTGGCCGACCGTGTAAAGCGTGCTCAGGAAGTTACCGAGCTTGGTGCTCAATTTGTAGAGCTGCATGCAGGTCTTGATGAGCAGTGGACGGCAGGATACTCTATCCAGGTATTGATCGATGAGGCGGCACGTGCAGGTGTACCGGTATCTATTGCAGGTGGTGTAAACATCAATAACGTGGCTGAGGTGATCAAAGCTGGCGCTATTGTAGCGGTTGCTGGTGCTGCCATCTATGGCGCTGAAGATCCTGCTGCTGCAGCTAAGGCATTGCGTGAAGCGATTGACGCTGCTTAATCCAGGTAGGAGTATTTAAGCCCGCAATGGATCATCATGATGCCCGGATCTTTGGTCCGGGCATTGTTGGTTTCACGCCCGTTCTGTTTATAAATCTCCCGCGCTGTACCTGCGCCTGTCGATATCGGTCACCGAAAAATACCCCTGCGCATTGCCAGAGATGTTGCCCTCAATGTTGGTCGGCACACCAGAAAATAGACCATTCCAGTCGGTCTCCAGAAACACTCCATACAGGTATTTGTCATAGCTCTCCGAAAGCGATTGTTTGAAGATGGTGATGGGTGCCTTTTTGTCCATGATGTACTCGCGCTTCAGGCTGTTTAATGGGTATAGTGGGTTTGGTGAACCCAAAAAGTGGGTGTAGGTGTAATATTTCGACTGACTAAAGTCGCCCAGGTCCCATGGGGGTACGTCACCATAGTAGATGTACCATTTATTGGGGTTCAGGTAGCCAAAAGTATGTTTTGGAATGCTGAGTTTTATCATTCCATCCGTCATTGTTTTCGTAGAAAGGGGCAGAAAGTCATCCACGATGTTGACCACCTGCCGGAGGGTATCTACTGCAGTGTAGATTTTATCATTGTACTTGATGGTGAGGGTATAAGCACCATTGTAATTGGGGGCGTTATTATTGGTGCCCAAATAGATGCCTGGTGAGGTCTCTTTAAAGATCAGGTTTGATTTTCCGTCATTCACCACCACACTTGCATTTCTCACTGGTCGTGGAAGGGAGTCCGGGTGCAGGGCCGGAACCGTTAGTTTGATGTATTGGCTGGGAATCAAGGTGTTTATGCCTCCCTCAAGCGCGATTTCATATTTTTTTACCGGGCCGTCAAAGGAGTCTTTCTGCCCATCCTTTTTACAGGAGGTCTGCATGGCGATGAGCAGCATCATAACTAAAAAAAAGTAGCCGCTTTTCATGTTAAATTTTGAAACTGTAAGCAATCCATGGGTAAATGCCAAACGCATATTCAAAGGTGTTTGCCCTTCTTTCTGACGTAGATGAATTCAGGTGGTAATATAACGCATTTTTGCGGTTATACAGGTTGTAAACACCTATAGAAAGTGTGCTGTGGAGGTTGCGTATGCCAGATAACCTTGAATTAAACTGGTATTGCGCAGCGATGTCCAGTCTGCTGAAGTCGGGGAACCTCGAGGTATTCCTGCCCTCAAAAATAGGGACATTCAACCCGTCGTGCTGATAATAACCGACAGGCAGGGTCAGTGGCCTCCCGGAAGCGTAGGTGAAGAATGACTGGAAGGATAACCTGGCACTGGCATCGTAACGCAGGGAAAGCTTCAGCTCATGAGGAATGTCGTAGTTGGCCACAAAGCGATTACCGTAATTGATGTCGGCAATTTTGCGGTATACCCTGGAATAAGTATAGGATAGTATGGCGGAGTATTTTCCTGCAGTTTTTGAAAACTCGGTCTCGATCCCATAGGCATCCGAAGTTCCGGATCTGAGCTGCGTGACCACATGGGGATTGCCGATGATCTGTGTATGGCCCGGAAGGTCCAGTTGGTGGTCCAGGCGCTTGTAATAAGCATTTGCTGATACGAGCAACAAATCTGGCTCATAACGGTACCCTAAAGAGAAATGATTGGAACGCTGCGGGTGGATGCTGGCAGAGGCCGGAACCCATGGCTCCAATGAAGAAAAAGCAAGCGTGCTGTTCTGTATCAGCTGCAGGTATTGGTAGTTGAGGTTATAAGTGGCAAAGAAACGCTGGAATGCTCCTGAGAGGTAGCTGATGTTGATCCGCGGTTCAGGATTGATGAAGGTCTTTTTCCTGGTTTGCTTTACCGGATTGCCATGTTCATCGAATACATTCAACTGCTCCTGTTCATTGATGAAGGTGCTCAGCCGGAGGCCGTAGTTGAGTTCAAGGGATTTGCTGAGGGACAGCTGCTGGGTGTAGTAGGCGGTAGATTCCAAAGACCTGCTGTTGGCAATGTTGAACTCATAGCCTTTTTGCTGATACATCGATCCGGGTGTAAAATGGTGCAGGATTGCAGAGAGGCCGAATTTAATCTGGTTGGAAGGATTGTGGTAATAAGTATAGTCGGTCTTCAGTGTAATGTCTTTCACGGCTGTATTCCATCGGCTTTTCTGGGAGATGGTATCTGCATTCAGGTCCAGCAGGTTGCGATAGTTGCTAAAGATGGCGGAAGTATTTGCAAACAACCTGGAATTGTAAATGTGGTTCCAGCGAAGGGTGGAGGTCAGGTTTCCCCAGTTATTGGAGTAGTTGTCTGCCGACAACAAGTTGTCCTTTCCCGAGTATAATGAGTAGAATAAAGTGTTGTTCTGGTTCAGCTTGTAATTCAGTTTTGCGTTGATATCGTAATACACTGAACTGGGGTTGAAGAGCTTGAACTTGTTATGGAAAACATCGAGCAGACTGCGGCGGTAGGTAAGGATAAAGGACGACTTGTTTTTTACCAATGGACCTTCCACTGCCAGCCTTGCGGACATCAGACTGGCCCCGCCGCTTAGCTGATACTTTTTGCTGTTGCCCTCAGACATGCGGTTAACGATGACAGATGAAAGTCGCCCACCAAAATTGGCAGGCATATAATCCCTGTATACCTGTACATTATTGATGGCATCAGGATTAAAGATCGATACCAGGCCGTATAAGTGGGAGGGATTATAGACAATGGCTTCGTCCAGCAAGATGAGGTTCTGATCGGTGTTTCCTCCCCTGATAAACAATCCGGAGCTCCCTTCAGTGATACTCTTGATCCCGCTTTCCATTTGTATCTTCTTTAACACATCCGTCTCTCCCGCATAAAAAGCAGTGTTTTGAAGCTGCTGTGGGGAGATATTTTGCTCATTGAACAGGATGGGGTTGGGCGTTAGTGCACTTTGGCTGATGACAACTTCTTCGAGCTGCCTGCTAAGGGCGGGGAGTTCTATTTCCAGCTGAAGGTCATCATTGACCTGTATTGGGATCAGCTGCGTTTCGTATCCTGTTGAAGATACCTGCAATTGATAATCGCCCTCAGGAATGGATAGCGAATAGAAACCATATTGGTTGGTGGTGATACCCACTTTTATGGAAGGGACCTGTACGGTTGCCCCCATCAGGTTTCCTCCAGTGGCCTGGTCGAGGATGTGCCCGTGTATGGCGCGGAGCTCTCGCTTTCGGGGCGCAATCACAATGTCACTGCCTACCAGCGTATAACCGAGTCCCGTGCCGACCAGCAATTTGTCGAGTAATTTTTTTAACGTGGTAAGGGTGGGCCTGATCTCGGGTGTTTGCTTACCGCGGAGCTGATCCGGGTCGAAGGCAAAACGAAGCTGACTTTTCTGACTGATCGTGTTCAGTGTCCTGATCAGGTCTGAAGGGGGAAGCTGGATATTGACCTCTCTGTTCAGCTGGTCTGTGTGCTGAGCATGGGCAATGCCTGGAAGAAAAAAGAGGACCAGGCAGGTGATGAAAAAGCAAAGGAACGTTTTACCTGTCGGACAAAACATAGGTCTCCTGATCTTTAGTGACATGGCATTGAAAAGAGGCCGCAATGACGGCCAGAACGCTGTCAATTTGCTCATAATCGATGTCTGCGGTCAGTCTCCTTACCTTCAGCTCAGGTTCAGCAATGCGGATGCGGGTATGGTACGCTTTTTCCAGTTGGGCTACCACCTCATGGAGTGGTGTCTCGGTAAAACGGAAGTGATGGTCCAACCAGGCCTTGTAGTTGAGGTCATTGTTGACCAACGACATTAATGCTTGTTTTTGAATGTTATACGTTCCCAGTTGGCCCTTTTTAAGTAGGATCTGCTCGTTGGAAGACCGTTTTTTTAAAGCCACTATCCCTTCTTCCACCACTACGGCGATTTTCTGGGTATTCCTGAACACGTTGAAGCTGGTGCCGATGTCGAGGGCTTCTACTTTTCCAAGGTCTACCGAAAACCTGCTGTGCTGTTTGTGTGCAACATCAATAAAGATCTCCCCGCGAAGGAGCTCCAGTCGTCTGTCGTCATTAAATTCGGTTTTGTGATACCTCACGGCGGTTGCAGCATTGAGTTTTACTGCGCTTCCATCAGGAAGGGTAAGGGCCGTAATGCCATCTTTATCGCTGTCGATTGTCACATAACCACGGTTGCTGGCAATGAAATAATAACCTGCCGAGAGGATGACCATAATGGCGGCCGCAATTTTAAACCAGAGGAACGACGTCCTGGCAGGAGTCACAGGCGCCTCCTCAAAACGCTGTGTTTCAAAAGGGATCTTGTCAAACTTACTCAGTTTTCTGTCCAGCGCTTCCCAGGAGTCGTTCACCGCGTAGCTGTGCCGTTCGCTGATTTTATCCAGGTTGACCTGCACGTTCAGGTACTGCTGATAGGTTGATTCATTTTCTGCTGATTTTTTCCTCCAGCGCTCAAGTAGAACTTGTGCGTCTGGCGCAATGGTCCCATCAATGGCCTCAATAATGAGGTTACAGATCAATTCATCGTTTAGTTCAGATTCGTTCATCATCTCCGGGTTTAAAATTTAATTCTTGTCAAAAGCAGCAGGAACAGGGTGATCGATGTTTTATGCAGCTCCAGGTGCTCGCGCAGCTTCTGAAAACCATAGGTCAGATGATTTTTTACAGTTTTTATAGATATGTTCAGCTGATCCGCAATCTCCTCCTGTTTCAGCTTGCCAAAACGGCTCAGGTACATCACGTTTCTGCATTTTTCCGGCAGCAGGTTTAAGGCAGACTCCAGGCCAGCCAGCAGTGCTTCCTCGGCGGCATGATTGCCTTCGTCATGATCATAAGTGGTCTGTTCAGCCATATATTTTAATCTTTTTCCTGCGGCGAGCTTTTCTTTCTTGATGACGTTCAATGACGTGTTGACCACCGCTTTTACCAAATAGCTTTTAATAGAATGCTGTATCTTGATCTGTGCTGCTTTGTTCCATATATTGATAAATACATCGTGCACTACTTCTTCTGCGCTTTCAGACTTTCCCACGTAACGGTAGGCAACGGCAAACAACTGTTTGTAATGTGTTTTGTACAGTAGCTCAAATGCCTGCTTATCCTGGAGCTCAATGGCCCTAATCAGTGCTGCTTCGGTTTCCATGCTACTTCTGCTGTTTTAAAGTGAGTGTGCCTGAAATCTCGGGGGATACACTGCGGGCACCGACCGTTGCAAACCACAAACCTTTTAGCAATGCACGCTCCTGAAGTGGGGTCAAAAAGAAAGATCCGGAGATTACGGAAGGGAGTTCCTGTCCTTCGGTAATTTTATACACTTCCTTTACCAGTGTACCTTTGCTCCCTTTGGGACCGCTTCTCAGCGCGATCAGCTGTGGAGAAATGTTGGCATACTGAATGTGGTAATCTATCTTTTTTGTTTCTTCATCATAGCGGCCCTTTAAAATTGCAGTCCCTTCAGAATCGCTGTTCGTTCCTTTTTTGTCAATTCTTGCGGTTACGATGTACACACTTACAGGAGGTTTTACTTTTGCTTCATCAGCAGCGATTTCCTTTCTGCATGCCGTCATCATGAAGAGAATCCATAAGATGCTCATCGCTGACAGGTTTCTTTTTGCTTCACTGCTCGTCATTATAGTCCCTGAACTAAATTTGGAGCTAAAATACAGATTCTACATAATATGTTAATTTTTAAATTTGTTCATAATTTCAATGACTTTATCGATGTCTGCAACTGTATGGCTGTAAGAGAGTGGTAAACTCAATGTAGTCCGGTGGATCAGTTCGGAAATGGGGTAATCGCCTTCCAGCCTGTTGCTTAATGCTTCCTGTTGATGCGGCGGAATAGGGTAGTGTATCTCAGTCCGGATGTTGTTTTCCAGTAAATAAGCCCTGAGTTCATCGCGTTGGGGATGTCTTACGGTATAAATGTGGTTTACATCCTGGTAATCTTCATGAATTACCGGACGGATAAAGTCGTACATCAATCCCTCATGATAACGTTCTGCCAGTTTCTTTTTATGGTTGTTAATGTCATTTAGGAAGGGCAGCTTTACAGACAGAAAGCCTGCCTGAATCTCGTCGAGCCTTGAATTGATGCCAATGTATTTGTTGTGGTATTTCTCGTGACAGCCATAGTTCCGCAGGGCTTTGATTTTTTCGATCCTCTGGGGATCTGCTGCAAGCAGTGCACCTGCATCTCCCAGCGCCCCCAGGTTTTTCGTTGGATAAAAACTGAACGCACCGAAGTCGCCGAAAGTTCCGGCCATTCTTCCCTTATAAAGCGCCCCATGTGCCTGAGCACAGTCCTCGATGACCTTCAGGTTATGCTGTGCTGCTGTCGCCATAATCGGATCCATGTCACACATTTTGCCATACAGATGTACCACCAGTATTGCTTTGGTATTGCTGTTGATTTTCTCTTCAATCTTCAGCGGATCAATATTATAACTGCTAAGCTCCGGTTCTACAAGAACGGGGACTAGTCCATTGTGGTAGATGGCCAGGATGGTGGCGATATAAGTATTGGAAGGAACGATGACCTCAGACCCTTCAGGAAAATCAAAATAACGCAGCGCAAGCACCAGTGCATCAAGACCAGAAGCAAGACCGGCACAGCCCGCAACGCCACAGTATGCCGCAAACTCCTCCTCGAATTGCTCTACTTTCTTGCCTAGGATAAACCAGCCTTTTTCGAGGCTATCGGAGAAACTCCGCTGATAGTCTTCCATAAAAGGCTGGTTTAATGCGTACAGATTTTCATAAGCTATCATAGGCGTAGCTGTAGGGTGTATAGATGTAATCGTTTGCTTCAAAATATTCAGAGGCCAGGACCATGAGGATGGCATCTTCGCTGAAGCTGTACATGGAATGCCAGTCTTCAGGTTGGATGAGCAGACATTTGTCGGGAGAGTCCAGCTCAAATGTGTTCTGCAGGATGCCATTGTCATTGTAGATGGTACATTTACCACGTATACAGATTGCCGCCTGCATGGTTTGATGATGGCGGTGCCCTCCGCGTTCCGACTTGTCGACGCCGTAGATGTAAAATATTCTCTTGATGTCGAAGGGAAGCACCTTTTCAATGACCGTAAGGTTGCCCCGGTCGTCCGTAAATGTTTTAAGGTTAACTAAGGAAGCCATATTGTAAAGCGTTTTTCGTGTAGAAATTTTTGTAGTATCCGCGGAGCAGAAACATAAAGAGCCGTCCCTGTTTTCTTTGCAGAAAGCTAATGTCGTTTGTCGTCTCGTGCGTAGCCAGGCCCTTGTGATAAGCATTAATGGTACGTGCTGCTCTGGACAAAAAATGGGAATATGGTCTGTATATGTGCTTTACCTGGTTTCTGTCAATCTTATAGATGTCGCATGACAGCGTATAGCTGTTGTCCCGGATATAATGGAAACCATGGTAATGGTAAAATACCAGGTCAAAAGTTTTTCCGGTTTTCAGTTCTTCGCCTTTGATCTTTTTGGATTTGGATTTGAACTGGTATTGCTGGATGTTCCAGGGTGCCACGCCACCGCCAAGGTGCTCAAGGACATGAATGCAGTCGAACCTGCCGGTCCAGTCGTCCAGGTATTTCTGGTCGCCAAACTTACCATCTTCGAACCTATTGAAACACCAGTTGATGCAGGCATCCACCCACCAATTCAGGACTTCCATGCCTTCGCCGGTGTTTTTGAAGGTCATGAATTGCACGCAGTAAATGCCGCTTGTCGCCGACTGGTCGTAACACGTTGTATACCGGTGTTCGGTGATGAGTACCGATTTGCTACCCATCTCATCAATTAATACTGAGGGGTCACTGAAAAACAGGAGATCTGCATCTACGTAGGTGCAATGGTCGAGCTGGTATTTTTCAATGCAATATTTAATGGTGGAGGAGGCGCAGGTCCAGCAATATTCTCCGGCAGTCCGTTCTTTTTTTATGGCAAGCAGCCGATGGTTTTCAAACTCGTTGAGGCTGATGATGGTGGCCTGTACCAATCGGAGACGTGTGAGGGCATCATAGCAATAATTGTCGAAGGCGATGATATACAAATGGAAACTTTCGCAATGTTGTTCCAGAGAGTGGTACATCGCTAGTCCACGCGACAAATAGGTAGAATTAAATAAAGTGCAGAATTTGAGCATATGCAAATGAGTTAATTTGGGTATTTTACAGTATTGATGAAATAGAATCCCTTGCCATTGCCACCTGGCCGTCCATCAATGTAAAGGAGGTCTTCTCCGGGTACATAAGTTGGGAACTCGGCGATCATCCTGTATTTGTCTTTGAAGCGACTGAGAAAGTTGGTCCTGCCGAAGAACCAGGCCGGGTAGGAGGCTTCATAGATCTCCGGAGGAACAGTCTGCAGCGTAAGACGGTCCGTGTCGGCCTGGTGAAAAGCAGTCCTGTCGAAAAGAAGGAAATCAAAATTGTACGCGAGGAGTTGCTCCAGGAAAATATACGGTGCTTCCAGATATTGCAGGGAGCCAGAAATCAGGACGAAGTCAATGCTGCGGGATGCGGCACAGTCCGCAATGCTGGAGGAGAAACATAACTTTCCATCCTCGAAGTCGGCTTTTCCAACTTTGACATAATGTTCCTGCTCAACGACTGTCCAGCTTTCGCAGACATCAGGGGTAAGAAATTCAATGATCTGGTAATAGGTGCTGCCAAGGGAGCCACCAAAGTCGACGATGTTTAAAGGTTGTTTTTTTAGCGCGACACTGTGTTTCAGGAATGCAATTAATGCATGGGGGTATATCTTTTCGTCAAAAAGCACCGCATCTCTTTCGTAAACGGCAGCACCTGATTTTACCTGCAGCAGTGCTTCGCGCGTCCGACGGATGATACCTCCCTCATCGTAACCACCTGTTTTGGCTTTTACCTGTTCCCAGGAGCGGTAATCACCAGACCACCCGTAGGGTGCTGGTTTCTGTTTTGAAGATTTCGAGAATAAAGCTTTGAACATAGTTGTCGGTTATGCTGTGGAGACAACCGACTTTGGAAAAAGTCCTATATGATCCGGAAGATATTTACAAAAAAAAACCTTCATCGAATGATGAAGGTTTTTTTTGAGCGAAAGACGAGATTCGAACTCGCGACCCCGACCTTGGCAAGGTCGTGCTCTACCAACTGAGCTACTTTCGCGTTGATGACGGTACGAAGATAGATATAGTTTTCATTTTTGAAAACATTCTTTTTAAAAATTACTGGAATACACTGAAATTCAATCAGAAAATTTATTTTATCCAATACACAAATCAAAAAAATGTCATCTGCTTGCTATCACAATGTCATCTCTGACTAATGTATTGGAATATCGGGAAAAACCGATATATCTTTGGCGTATGGAACAAGTAGAAATATTTAAGGCCCTTTCTAATAAAACCAGACTCCAGATTCTCTCTTGGTTAAAAGATCCTGAATTTAACTTTCCCGAGCAGGTGCATGCGGGTTATGAGGCAGGAGTTTGTGTAGGCCAGATCCAGCAGAAAGCAGGATTGACACAGTCGACGGTCTCTGAATACCTCTCAACCTTACAACGTGCCGGCCTGGTTACGGCCTCAAGAGTGGGGCAGTGGACTTATTACAAAAGAAATGAAGCTGCATTTGCAGAGTTGAGCAAATTGATACAAACTGATATTTAGATTTTAAAACCGACACGGGTACGTTCGGACTGGATTTAAACATTTGGATTTGTACTTAACATTCACGATGGCACTTAAACGTTCAAACTGATAATTAAACATTCAACTGATATTAAAAAACAATAGATATGAATACTGATAATTTATTCAAGCCTTTTACCTTGAAATCCCTGAACATCAAAAACAGGATTGTGATGGCGCCAATGACGCGGTCCTTCTCACCAAGTGGTGTGCCGACTGCTGATGTAGCAGCCTACTACCAGAAACGTGCGGAGGGAGAGGTAGGATTGATCCTTTCGGAGGGAACGGTGATCAACCGTCTTTCAGCTTCAAATGATGCAAATGTACCGCATTTTTATGGAGATGCAGCATTGGCCGGCTGGCAGCAGGTAATCAATGGAGTCCATGCTGTTGGTGGCGCCATGGGCCCACAGATCTGGCATATGGGCATCATGGACAATCATCATTCCGGATGGCTTCCTGAGGTTCCTTTCGAGGGGCCTTCAGCATTCAATAGACCAGGTCATGAAAATGGAAAGGCAATGAATGAAGCCGATATTACAGATGCCATCATTGCTTATGGAAAGGCAGCAGCAGACGCTCAACGGCTTGGTTTTGACTGTGTGGAGCTTCATGGTGCACATGGTTACCTGATTGATCAGTTTTTCTGGGATGGTACCAATAACCGCAATGACATTTACGGAGGAAAAACGCTGGCGGAGCGGAGCCGTTTTGCAATTGAGGTGATCAAAGAAGTGCGTCGTCAGGTAGGTAAGGACTTTGCCATCATCATTAGGTTGTCGCAGTGGAAGCCTTCAGACTACAATTATAAGATGGCAGCAAACCCTGAGGAGATGGAAGCCTGGTTAAAGCCAATGGCTGATGCAGGTGTGGATATTTTCCATTGCTCGCAGCGTCGTTTCTGGGAACCTGAATTTGAAGGTTCTGACCTGAACTTTGCAGGATGGGCGAAAAAGATAACTGGAAAAGCAACAATTACAGTAGGTTCTGTAGGCCTGAATGGTGATTTTATGGCAGCATTTGCCGGGGAAAGTTCTGCGCCAAGTTCTCTTGATGAACTGATGCGTCGCATGGACCGCGGTGATTTTGATCTCGTGGGTGTAGGACGTCCGCTGCTTGCCGATCCTTTCTGGACGCAGAAGATTAGAGAAGGTCGTAGCGCTGAACTGAAAGGTTTCACCAAAGAAGCACTGGGAACCCTGGTGATCGATTAATTTACTTGCCGCTCTGATATCAAAAGAAAAGGCCGGGGCCGATCATCAAAAAAAATGATTGCCCGGCTTTTTTCGTTAAGCTCCATCTTTGCCGATGGAGCGTAGTATCTTTTCTAATGGCGCGCAATGCATTCCGGGCGGGGCTCATCTGTATGTAAATTGTAATCAATTGTCTTCATTTTTGTCTTTTGGATTGGAAATTGTTTGCGATAATTGTAGCTGACCCGATTTTTCTGTTTGATGATAATTGCAAAAGAGTGGGTCGCTGATATGAATTATACGAGCAATATTTATGAGTAATCCTTTTAGTAGAGAAGAAAAGAAGTTTCTGGAAGGCCCCCGTGCGCGATGGAAAGAAATGAAGTATGTTTTTGGTGTGGTGATGCAATTCGTGAAAGGGTTTCGTACACTGCATTTTATAGGTCCCTGTGTGACGGTCTTCGGCTCTGCACGTTTTAAGGAAGACCATCCTTATTATGAGCTGGCTAGGGAGATCTCTAAAGAACTAGCGCAACATGGTTTTGCTATCATGACTGGCGGTGGACCTGGTATCATGGAAGCTGCCAACAGAGGTGCCAAAGAGGGTGGTGGACTCTCCATTGGTTGTAATATCGTATTGCCTTTTGAGCAACATGAAAACCCCTACCTCGATAAGTTTGTCAACATTGAATATTTCTTTGTTCGTAAAGAGCTGTTAAGAAAGTATTCTTTTGCTTTTGTGGTGTTACCCGGAGGTTTCGGAACGCTTGATGAATTTTTTGAAACGGTTACATTGGTGCAGACAAAAAAGGTGGAACGTTTTCCCATTGTTGTAGTGGGCAAGGAGTTTCATCATGCCATCATTGAGCACATTAGGGTGATGGCAGAAAATCAGACCATTAGCTCAGTTGACCTTGACCTCATCCTGTTCACTGATTCCGTGGAAGAAGTCGTGGAACACATCAATAAATATGCGGCGGAAAAAAATCTTCCTAAATTGAAAGAGCCTGCTAAGCCAATGTGGCTGCTCGGTGAGGAAAAGGTATAGGGTGATCGATTGTTTATGCGGCAGATTTCAGCCGAAGAGGCTTTTTTTGATAAGCCATTAACAGTCGTTGATTAAATAGTCGGGTAACCGAGGATCAGAGAATTACGGTAAAATGATAGTCAATATTTTCTCACATGATAACTTCCACCAGATCTGTGATGAACTTGCAGCAACTGATGCAGATCTCAGGTCGGTGATCCGGACCTACGGTTATCCACCAATGTGGAAGAGGTCAAATACTTTTGAATCACTCGTCCACATCATACTGGAGCAGCAGGTCTCCCTTGCTTCTGCATTGGCAGCATTGAATAAGCTGAGGGACAGATTAAAAGAAGTGACTCCCGGGGTTTTATTACAACTCACTGATGAGGAGCTAAAAGCCTGTTATCTCAGTCGGCAGAAAAGTATCTATGTCAGACACCTGGCTACATCGATCCTGCACGGAAGTATTGATCTGGACCTGATGCCACGACTGCCGGATCGCGAAATCCGCATCTTGTTGAACCAGCTGAAGGGCGTGGGGAACTGGACGATTGATGTGTATCTGATGTTTGTACTACAGCGGGCAGATGTATTTCCTTCCGGAGACCTTGCAGCTGTGAATGCGCTGAAGCAACTGAAAGATTTACCTGTAGGGACACACAAAGAAGTACTGGAAAGGATTGCGATGAACTGGCAACCATACCGGACTGTGGCAACGATGATTTTATGGCACTATTATTTGTCAAGAAGGTCATCCAAAACCGCCGGAAAGCCATTAAGGAATGTTAATCCTGATTGATGTTCTGACTACTTTCCGATTCAGTGATTACGGGCAGGCAGATGACTGCAACAGTACCGATGCCACCAGCACCTTCCTCAATGCTAAAGCTGGCGACATTTGAAGGATGCTGTCGGTTAATCATTTCAATCCGCTCTTTAATAGATTCCAGCCCCATAGACTGTTCTTTAATACCTTTCAGAAATATGCTTTTTGGCTTTTGCCGAAAGGACAGTCCCACTCCATTGTCCACGATCGTTACACATATGCCGGTTTGTTCTTTTTTCAAACTTACGCTCAGGTGTGCATCTTTTTTTGGTGCTACAATCAAACCATGAAGTATGGCATTCTCTATTAAAGGCTGGATCAGCATCGGTGGCAGCAGGAGCTCCCTGAGTTCTATGCTTTCGTCCAGAATAAATTCATGGCTGAAAATCTGGTCATAACGAATCGCCTCCAGTTCCGTATATAACCTGATGGCCTTCCACTCCCGGTCTGCGGTAACCAGGCTCTTGGTCGAATTTTCGAGAATGAGCCTACTAAGTGCAGCGAATTTCTGAATCAGCCGGGAAGCAACTTTTCTGTCGTTGTCCATGATGTAAGACTCGATGGAGTTGAGCACGTTGAAGATGAAATGTGGGTTCATTTGGGAGCGGATGGCTTTCAGTTCGCTTTCTGATAGTTGATTCTGGTAACTCAGCTCCCTGTTTAGTTGCTCGGATTGTTGTTGTTGCAAGGTGCCCCTGAGCCGGATCTGTCTGATTCGGTATTTATTGTATACCAGTAACAATATGGAAATCAGAATGATTACGACGATGATTGCATAGAGCCAGAGCTGTTTCAGCTCCAGTTTATTGAGCATCTGCAGCTGTGAGAGCTGCTTCACTTTGACTGATTGCAGTTTTCCATTGTTTTCTGCAATCAGCAGTAGTTTCTGTTTTTCCTCTTTTTGGAGCTTTTCATTTTGCAGCTGGGCCTGCTGTAAACTTCTGAGGCGGATGCTGGCATTGAGCTGTTCTGCATTTAAGGCCAGTTGAAGCCGTTGCTGTTTCAGCTGTTCTTCATTCAATACCTGTTGCTGCTGGTAGTCTGTCTCTTTTTTATCAAACTCATATTGAATACTCAGTCTGGCAATTTCATCGCGCTTACGACTGTTGCTGATGCTATCCTTCAGCATGGCAAAACTTTTATAGTAGAACAGGGCGCTATCGGGCATGGCCAACTTTTCATACACCTTACTCAAGCCATCGCTTGCATCTCTTTGGATTTCCGGCATTTTCAGATCCTTGCCTATTTTCAATGCACCGAGTGCATATCTTTTTGCTTGTGCAAGATCGTTTTTCTTTAGATATGCTTCCGAGACATTCTGCATATTAAAACCAATACTTTTTGTGTTGCCCAGTTCTTTATTCAAAGCAATCGCTTTCAGGCCATAGCTGAGCGCCCGGTCGTACCTGCCAGTATTGCTATAATAACCCGACAGGTTACCTGTCTCTCTGGCGTAGCTGATGCGATCTCCCAATACCTGAGCCATTTTTGTGGCACTGTCAGCATAAATTATGGCCTTTTTATAATCATGCTGTTTGTTGTATATATTGCCGATATTGCTTAGTGCGGGGATAATGCCGAGGTTGTTCTTTAACTTCTGATGGGCTGCAATAGATTTTTCAAAATGTTCGATGGCTTTGGCGTATTCCTTCGTTTCCAGATACACCAGTCCGATATTTCCATATATTGCGGCCTCATCTCTTTTTCTATCGTTATAATTTTTCGGATCGCTCTCAGGGATGTTTTTTAAAATTCTGGTCGACTGCTGGTAGAAATTTAGTGCCTGAGGTAGATTTGACTGGTACAGATGGATGTTTGCAATGCCCGACAGGTCTCCTGCCTCGCCATAGGCATTACCGGTATTTCTGTCTCTCACGAGGGCGGTGTTGAAGGCTGATAGCGCTTCTGTAAATCTGGCTAACATAGTTAAAATCAATCCTTTCAGGCGGTAAGAACTGGATACGATGCCAACGCCGGTGATGTTCTTTTCAAACGAAAGGATCTGATCTGCGAAGACCAGGCTCTTCTTTGGATTGGAATAGATATAACCTGCTGCCAGCAAAAAAAGATCACTGGCTTTTTTGTTATCGTTGGGAACATATCGTGCAACAACACCCTCCAAAGAGTCTAGCTTGGATTGCTGGGCCATGAGCCTGTCGCTCCCTATCATGGAGAAGCCCGCAATAAGCATCATTAAGAGGGGAATGCGCAGGTTGATTTTCATTCCCTTAAATTAACAATTATTTGCCTTGAAAGGTTGGCCTTCACTAATTCAGGCTACTGGTTCACTCAGTCACCATCGCCATTTTTGTGTTGTCAATCTTTCGGCTGCTGTAATGCTATCCATCTGTACATCTTGGTACTGACTTTTTGTGGTACGCTTCAGATGAATTTATTTACTCGGTCCAGAGGATCCTTCGCTCAGTCAAGCCTGTCTTCCAATCATTGTCGGAAAAACCTTGGCCACTGGCCTATAATATTGTGTCAGCAAAACGAAATAAAGTTTTCAATCACCCTAAAATAAAAAAAATGAGAACATCAATTTTTATCATGGCCTGTCTTCTGGCCCTTTGCAGCTCTTGCAGTAAGGACAACAAAAACACCGAAGAGCAGATCAACGGAAACCTGAAGGAAAGTACTGAAACCGAAAATGGCATCACTTACAGGCTCTTTAGAAATAAAGACGCGACAGTATTTAAGGGGATTCTGGTGATTGGTAGCGGTAATAATGAAAACAATCCATTAGCAGGTAGTCTGGATGGTGCGGCGGAAACAGACCTTTGCCGCAAGGCTGCGGATGGTGGTTATATAGCTGCCATCGTGCAATACCGCAAGACACCAGGCAATGCAAATGCGGAAAGCTGGAATACCAGTGCCAGGATGATTGGCGAAGACTATGATAGATGTATTGTAGCCATCTCCGGTAAGTATGGTGTGGACAAGACCAAGTCTGTTGTCGGTGGTTTCTCTTTTGCTTCTTATATGCTGTTTTCTGACATCTCCGCTAACGCCACCCTCAGTTATTGTAAAGGTGTTTTGGCTGCCTGTGGTGGGAGCGGCGCCTGGAATGCCCAGAACTTTAAGATTCCCGTTTATGCCATCAATTGCAGCGGAAATAACGAAGGTGAATATTATGGGAAGGGTCTTTACGATCAGATCCCTGCCAATTCTCCGGTCAAAGCAAAAAGTGAAGGTGTGACCGACAACACCTGTAACACCCATTGTGGTGGCAGCTGGACCGATAAAATGTATGCAAAAATGCTGAGCTGGCTCAGTTGATGATCACATACCCTTTGTCATTGCGAAAAATGATCCATTAAACACTTAAAAATCAATCAATTCTCTATCATTTGCAATATGAAACCTAAAACTATGAAAATGAAAAACATCATGATGGGCTTGTTTATGCTCGTCATTACTTTTAGTGCCTGTAAAAAAGACAAATTGGCTGCTGATGAGCCGAATGATCCTGCTGTGACCGTCATACAGGAAGACTTGATCCCCTATTATATTGTAGCAAGCCGGAAAGCTGATGAGCGTAAGTTGGCTGTGTTCTACTTCAGTAAAGAGGGGAACACTGTGAAGATCAACTTGCACCGGCAAGGTTATCTGCGCACTGGCAACGTAAACATCGATAAATCCAGTCTGAATTTTGATGTTGATGGTACCGGGAACACGGTTTATAATTTTGTGTTCGAAAAAGATGTTGCCGGAAAACTTAGCCTGAAATCCTACAGCTTTACGGATAAGTCCGATGCCTCCCAAGGCATAGAATACGCGGTTCTGGGTAATCAACCTGCAGCACCTGCTTATGAAAACTCAAAATACAAATCCGGAACACTTGCATTTGAATTCAGTGCTACCGGGAAGATCGATTGGGATGTGAAAACCAGACAGATTGGTACAAAATACTATCCACCCCCGATCAATCAGATGCTACCCATAATGGCCATTGCTCCAGAAGTTTCTATTCCTTTTTATGGAATTTCTAATGCCGGCTTTAAGGCGGGTGAAGACTTTATCGGTGCCTTTGTTCCCAGCTGGAAAGATTCTGGAACGCCCCTCTTGCTTGTAGAGAGAAACAATACCATTTACCAGGCTGTCAGACAATAAAACAGAATCGTAAGTCATTTATGAATGATGTACGCAAGATTCACATTTAACAATGTCAGGTTAAATCAAATAGTAACAAAGTCAATATGAAAAAGACACTAAATATTTTATTGTGTATAACAATGATCAGCATTTTTGGCATGAATGCACAGACTAAAAAGAAAGTAACAGCCGTAAAAAAGACAGCGGCATCGAAAACAGCTCCTTCAAAAACTGTCGCGTCGGAAACAACAACGCCAAAGGCGATATCGAGAAATCAGAATGCTCGAAAACAGGTGTCTGGTAAGGTTCCTGCAGGCGGCAAGCGGGAGGCAACGTTAACCAATGAAGCTCCCTACAACACGGCTCTAGGTATTAAATTTCTGTATGGGTTGTCACTTACGGCCAAGCATTTTATCAAACATAACAGTGCGCTGGAAGGCATTTTTAATTATCACGGCTTTGGAGGATTGGGTACACAGTTGAGTGCCACTGTTCTTTATGAATACCAACGGCCTGTGGCGGGTGTTGCGGGTTTGCGGTGGTATCTCGGAGGAGGGGGTCATTTTGAGTACTTCTCATTTGACAATGATCAGGTCAATGCTACAACTGTTTTTGGAGCAGTAGGGGCGTTGGGTCTTGAATATCAGTTTGCAGGGTTGCCGATAGCTATAAGTGCCGACTGGCAACCGGTGATTCTATTCAATGGCGCCGGGTTTAGTGCTGAGAACGGAGGTGTCGGCATTAAATATACATTTTAGATTTGGCCTGCGAAATGTCAGTTCATTTATGCAATTTTAAAAGGCCAATCACTTAAGTAGTTGACCGGCAGTAAATAATAACCATCTTTATCATTAATCATCCACAGATGTTAAAAGCAGTAATACTAGACGATGAAATCAGGGGTAGCAAGCTGCTGCATCATAAGCTCGAATCTTTTGAAGAGGAACTTCAGGTGGTCGGTGTTTTTAACGAGCCGGCGAAAGCGCTTGATGCCATAGCAGGGCTTGCCCCGGATGTGCTGTTTCTTGATGTGGAAATGCCTGGAATGAATGGCTTTCAGTTTTTGGAGCGACTGGGCAGTTTTGATTTTGAAGTGATTTTTACCACGGCCTATGATAGTTATACGCTGGAGGCATTGCGCCTCAGTGCTGTCGACTACCTGATGAAACCTGTCGACGAGGAGGAGTTGCAGACCGCCATCAGCCGCCTGTATAGGAGGGTATCTTCCAAAGCGGCTTCCAAAGACCTGAAGTCTGTGAAGGTTTCCAATAAGCGGCTTACGTTGCCTACCGCTGAGGGTGTATATATCATTGATAAATCGAACATCATCAGGGTAGAAGCCATGAGTAATTATAGCGTGTTTTTGCTGACAGACAACAAAAAAATCATCGTCTCCAAGACGCTGAAGGAGTATGAGTCACTTTTAACTGATGAATTTTTCATCCGCATCAATCGCTCGGTGATTGTCAACCTGAGCTATGTGGTGAAATACCGCAAAGGTGACGGGGGAACACTTGAATTCAACGACGGCACAGAAGTCGAAGTTTCGCCACAACGAAAGGAGCTGCTGTTGCAGAAACTATTTTAGGCTTTACCTAAAAATGCGTTACCCCTCCTGATACCACCAGTTTCATAGCATCGGCTGCAGTCATGTTCAGGGCTTTGATCTTTTCATTTTTTACCACATAAATCTGTCCGGCGAAGGAGTAGGAAAACGGGAAATAGACTACCGCTTCTCCGGGTAGCCCGATGGCGGTCAGGTCACTTTGCGTAAGGAAGCCAATACGCTTCATGTCGCCCTCCACCTCTACAAGGACGGGGTGGTTGAACTTTTTGTCGTCACCAACAAAAGCTTCTGTAAGGTCTTTGATAGAAGAATAGATGAATTTGACGACAGGGAGTTTGTCCATGGTCTTCTCAAACCAGGTATACATGGGTTCTGTCACGAAATAGGTCACAAATACACCGGTCACGAAGATGATGCCCAGAACAAGTGCAAGACCCAATCCGGGGATATTTCTGCTGGCACCGGTTTTAGGGTCTACCCCAAGTATGTTGTTGACATTCAGCCAGCTGTCTACCGTAGTTACCGCCCATATCACGATGAAGATGCTTAACGCAATAGGTAGTATAACTAAAAGTCCTTTGATCAAATAATTTAAAAATGCCCTCCCGATTCTGTTCATGCTGCAAAATTACTCATAAAAATAGACGCGTTTGACGCGTTGTGAAATATTTGTTAAGATCTCATAGGGAATGGTGCCAATTTGCTGAGCAAGGTCTGCAATGCTGAGCTGTCCGTTGAATACGATCACTTCATCTCCATTCTGGACGTCGAGGCCGGTCACATCAAGCATACACATGTCCATACAGATCACACCTACCGTTGGTACTAGGGCACCCTTGATAAGCATTTTGCCGACGCCATGGCCAAAACGGCGGTCGTAACCATCGGCATAACCTATTTTTACCGTTGCCGTGGTACCTCCTTCAGGCAGGATCCCTTTACGTCCGTATCCTATGGTTTCATTGGGTTTGATGTGTTTGATCTGTGTGATGGTCGTCTTGAGTATCGCCACAGGTTGCAGTCCCTTACTCTGTGCGATGCCGCCATCGTAGCCATACATGCCAATGCCGATCCTTACCATATCAAGCTGTGCATCAGGGTGTCTGGAGATCCCGGAGGTGTTGGAGATGTGCCGGATGAAATCGTAACCCAGGCCTTCCCTGATGGTGTCCGCCATTGCGGTAAACCTGGACAGCTGATGTCTGGTAAACTCGTCGTGCATTATATCTTCGCTGCCTACAAGATGAGAAAATGAAGACTGTACCCTGATCTTTTGGTTGCTGTTCAGTGCCATCAATAAATCGGGAATGTCTATCTCTTCAAAGCCTAAACGGTGCATGCCGGTGTCTATCTTGATGTGCACGGGATACTGCTGTTCGGTATCGGATAGGAAATTGAGGAATTTATTCAGGATGTCGGTGTTATATATTTCCGGCTCCAGCTTATACCTGACAATGGCCTCAAAGGCGGAAGGCTCGGGGCTCATGACCATAATGGGCATGGTGATGCCCCCTTTGCGCAAGGCAACCCCTTCATCCGTAAAAGCAACAGCCAGGTAATCTACTTTGTGATATTGTAGAACATTTGCAATTTCAAAGCTGCCGCTGCCGTATGAAAAGGCCTTAACCATCGCCATAATCTTAACGCCTGGTTTCAGCTTGCTGCGGTAAAACTGAAGATTGCCGCTAAGGGCATTCAGATCGATCTCCAGAACGGTATCGTGCGTTTTCTGAGTGATCAGTTTGCTGATGCGCTCAAACTCGAAACGCCTGGCACCCTTCAGCAGTATGGTTTCGTCGTTGAAGTGGATGGCCGGGAACTGATCGATGAAATCCTGTGTACTGCTGTAAAAGGAGCTTTCCAGCTTAAACTGGCTGGCCGAGGCCGAGATGTTGGGACCAACGCCAATGAGTCTGTTGATTTGTTTCTGTTTCAGTAAGGCAGCAATTTCCGTATATAATTCTTCATCTTTCCTGCCTGTTTCATAAAGGTCGGACAGAATGAGCGTTTTCTTCGGATGCTGGTTCTGCAGGTTCAGGAAATCGAGCGCGATGGCCAGCGATGAGATGTCAGCGCTATAGGAGTCGTCAATCACCGAACATTGATTGATGCCATGTTTCAGCTCCAGGCGCATACCTACGCGGTTAAGCTTCTCCAGGCGTGAGTCGGCATCCTCAGGGCTGTAACCCATAGACAGCAGGGTTGCCCAGCAGATGATGCCGTTTTCCACGGATGCCCGGTCGCTGAAAGGAATGAGGCATTCTATTTCTTCACCTTTGAAGATGGCACGTATGTAATTTTTATCGTCGATAGGTTCAATGAAGGAGATCTGCAAATCTGCACTTTCCGTCAGGCTCCAGGAAAATTTCGTATTTCCGGGTAGGTCTTTTTTAGGGATTCCCTGAGTGTACTCTGGTGAATAAATGAATACATCAGCTTCTTTGAACAGTTTGAGCTTTTCCAGCAGTTTTTCTTTCTGAGAAGAGAATCCTTCCGCATGGGCCTCACCAACGTTGGTGAGGATACCAACGGTAGGGTAGATGATGGCGGCCAGTGCATCCATTTCTTCTCCCTTGGAGATGCCAGCCTCGAAAATGGCCAGCGTATGTTCCTCAGTGAGGTCCCATACGGACAGGGGAACGCCGATCTGAGAGTTGAAACTCCTGGGGCTACGCACAATGTTGAAGTCTGCCGCCAGCAACTGGTATAACCATTCCTTCACAATGGTCTTACCATTGCTGCCGGTAATGGCCATGACGGGGGTGTCATACTGACGACGGTTAAATACGGCTAGCTCCTGCAGCGCTTTTAATACGTCATCTACCAGCAGGAAGTTGGCATCGGCATAATCGCCAGCTTTTTGATCTGCAAGGAATTCCGTGCGACTGATCACGAAGTTTCTGATGCCATGTGCATAAGCATCAGGAATATACTCATGCCCGTCTCGTTTTGCACTCAGCGCAAAGAAGAGCGAATTTTCAGGATCGATCATGCTCCTGCTGTCAATCACCAGCCTGCTGATGATGAGGCTTTCATTGGTAACGGATGGTCTTGCGTGGATAATTTCGGAGATCCGGCGAATGGTATAGGTAACAGTACTCATGGTTCAAAATTAAACAAATTCTTTGTTACCGTCAGTTGCTAATGAATATGTATTATTGCAACAGGATCACCCATATCATTACATATCATCCGTATAATTACATCATATTGGAAACATCAGATCAATCAGAAAAAAAGCAGGTTAAGCTGGACAGGAAGACCGCCCTGGCAAAGGCAGAGCATTACTGCGCCTATCAGGAGCGTTCGCAGCAGGAGATCCGCGACAAGCTTTATGAATGGGGCTTATGGAGCAATGAGGTTGAAGAATTGATTTCGGAACTCATCAGTACCAACTTCCTGAATGAAGAGCGTTTTGCGGCAGCTTATGTCTCAGGAAAGTTCAATATTAAGAAATGGGGGAAGGTGAAGATCAAGCAGGGGCTGAAATTAAAAAAGGTACCTGAAAAAATGATCACGAAAGCACTGAACACCATAGATTATGACGCTTACCTGCGTGTAATTCTCGAAGCCGCAGAAAAAAAAGACCGTTTGCTTAAAGAAAATGATCCATACAAAAGGCGAAATAAGCTCATTACATACCTTATGGGGAAGGGGTTTGAAAATAATTTGATCGCCGAGGTATTGAAATCCAACAACTTATACTAGGTGTCGATTTTTTTGTGAAAAAAAACTTGATAGCAATATAAATCTGTCTATATTTGCATTCCCAAACGGAACAAGCGGGTGTCACGTCAGCTTACCAAATGGAAACATCGGAGGATGTTAGTTTAAAACATGCGAAAGTAGCTCAGTTGGTAGAGCACGACCTTGCCAAGGTCGGGGTCGCGAGTTCGAATCTCGTCTTTCGCTCTAAATGGCTTGGCTTCTGCAAAAGCTGTTTAAAATTGGTGATACACCTGCTCAGATGGTGGAACTGGTAGACACGCAGGACTTAAAATCCTGTGACCTTAAAAGTCGTGCGGGTTCGATTCCCGCTCTGAGTACTCAAAATGAATCGAAATGAAAGCCTTCCGGAAATGGAAGGCTTTTTTTGTTTGAATGCTGTAGATTTACCACAAACTTAAAATTATAAAAGTATTATTAGACATTAAAGACAGTAGGGCTTCTTTTTTTCTGAGTTATTCTTATTTGCTGGTCAACGTTTGTATCATGAACCTTTATAGTTTTCTGACATTAAAACTTAGTCTGCAGGTCCGTATTTTTTCCGGTAATCCACAAAAGCAGGAAGGTAATCAACCCATTGAGGATAATCAGCTCGAAACCCAGTGCGTAGTTGAACCAGGCAACAGAATGCGTATCCACGACATAACACAATACCGGGGAAAGCAGGCACAGGTAAGGTACCAGTTTGTCTGTCACGCCCCGTTTAGTAAACATTCCGAAGGCAAAAAGGCCAACAAGCGGGCCGTAAGTGTAACCGGCAGCTTTAAAGATCGCATTCACGACAGAGTCGTCATTGATGATTTTAAAAACCATGATGACCAGCACCATCAGGACAGAGAAACCGACATGTACGAGGTGCCGTTTATTGACCAGCCTGGGGTCATTTTGGTCTGTATGTTTGTCAAAATGAAGAAAGTCGACACAAAAAGAAGTTGTTAATGCCGTAAGGGCAGAATCTGTAGTCGCAAAGGTCGCTGCGGTTAGACCCAGCATAAATATGATACCCGGAATGACATTCAGGTGGTTCAGCGCGATTTCGGGATATAGGTGATCGGGGGTGGCCAGCGCGGTTACATCAATCCCGTTATTGGTGGCAAACAGGTAAAGCAGGGCACCTACGCTGAGAAAAAAGATGTTCATCACCACAAACACAGCCGTAAAAGTGAACATGTTTTTTTGCGCTTCGCCAATCGTTTTCATGCTTAGGTTTTTCTGCATCAGGTCCTGATCCAAACCTGTCATAGCTATCGTCACAAAGATGCCGCCCAGAAATTGCTTAATGAAATGCTGTTTGCTGCCAAGGAAGTCTTCCCAGAAGAAGATTTTTGAATAACTGCTGGTTTTGACAGCTTCAAATGTTCCGGCAACATCCAGTTGTAATGATTTGGCAATGAAATAAATGGATAAGACAACGGATAATAAAAGGAAAACCGTTTGCAAGGTGTCGGTGATGATGATGGTTTTCAGTCCTCCTTTATGTGTATATAGCCAGATGAGCACAAGGCAGATGACGATCGTCAGCCAGAAGGGTATATTCCAGGCGTCGAAGATGAACTTCTGCAGGACGATGGCAACAAGGTATAGCCTGAAAGCAGAGCCTATTGTTCTGGAAATCAAGAAAATTACCGCTCCTGTTTTATAACTCCAGAAGCCTAAACGGCGCTCAAGGTAAGTGTAAATGGATATGATGTTCAGCCGGTAATATAAGGGCAGTAATACTGTGGCAATGATAATGAACCCTACTGCATTACCCAGGATAAACTGGAAGTAACTGAAATCGCTTTTTCCTACTGCGCCCGGTACGGAGATGAACGTGACACCCGAAAGGGCAGTCCCAATCATACCAAATGCTACGAGATACCATTTCGAGTTTTTATTGGCAATGAAAAAAGAAGCATTATCTGAATTGTTGCGCGAGGTATAAAAAGATACGCCGACAAGAATTGCAAAGTAACCCAAAAGGAAAGACAACAGGATGATCGGACTCATAGTGGTGCTGAAGATTAAGTTTCTAATGTAAGAAAATCAATTTTTAAAAATCAAATAACGGAAGATAAAGTTAAATTTGTAAAATGAACTTTTCTTCTAAACTTCTGGAAGACGCCGTCAATGAATTCTCCAGACTTCCCGGCGTAGGGCAAAAAACAGCACTACGGCTTGTCTTGCACCTTTTGGGTAAGGAACAGGAGGAAGTTACCAATTTCGGAAACACCATCATCCGGTTGAGACAGGAGATCAAACATTGCAGTACCTGCCATAATATTTCTGATCAGGAGATCTGTGAAATCTGTGCTTCTTCAAAAAGAAACAAAGAGATTATATGTGTGGTTGAGGACACCAGAGATGTGATGGCGGTCGAAAACACATCTCAGTATTTTGGGGTATACCATGTGCTTGGTGGTCTGATTTCACCCATGGATGGTGTAGGTCCCTCGGACCTGTATATCGATTCGCTCGTGCAGCGTGTTGCTACTACGCCGGTGAAGGAAGTTATTCTTGCACTCAGTGCAACGATGGAGGGGGACACGACCTTATTTTATCTCTATAAGCGACTGAAGGATTTTCAGATTCCCATTACCACCATCGCCCGTGGTATTGCCTTTGGAGGCGAGCTGGAATATGCAGATGAAATTACCTTAGGCAGGTCGATCGTCACCAGAGTGCCTTATGAAAACTCGTTAATAAAATAACCCATAATGGATTTTAAAAATAAAGTGGTCATCATTACCGGTGCTTCTTCTGGTATCGGTAAAGCCTGTGCTGAAGAATTCGCCAAACGTGGAGCTAACCTGGTGTTGGCGGCCCGACAATATGTGGCCCTCTGCGAACTTACGGCAGAGCTGGAAAAAAAATACCAAATCCGGGCAGTAGCGGTTCAGGCTGATGTCAGCAACGAAGCTGATTGTGAGCTGATCGTGAAACAGGCAATGGTAACTTTTAATCAAATTGATATCCTCGTGAATAATGCAGGCCTTTCCATGCGTGCACTGTTTGATGAACTTGACCTGTCTGTACTTAGAAATCTAATGGACGTGAACTTCTGGGGGGCGGTTTACTGTACAAAATATGCGCTGCCCGAGATTTTGAAAACCAAAGGCAGCATCATTGGCGTATCTTCTATTGCCGGTTATCGTGGACTACCGGGACGCACAGGCTATTCGGCTTCCAAGTTTGCTATGAATGGATTTATGGAAGCTTTACGTACGGAGCTCCTGAAAACAGGCGTTCATGTGATGGTGGCCTGCCCTGGCTTTACTGCCTCCAACATCCGCGTGACAGCGCTGGCCAAAGATGGTCATGCACACGGAGAATCGAGTATGGAAGAAGGGAAAATGATGACCGCTGAAGCTGTTGCTGAAAATATCGTGAATGGAGTGGCGGCCAGGAAACGCACACTCATCATGACTGGCCAGGGAAAGCTGACCGTATGGTTGAATAAATTGCTCCCGGGCCTGGCAGATACATTGGTCTTCAATCATTTCACTAAAGAAAAGAATGCGCTGATCAAGTAAATGTACTGATCTATGTCCGTGCGATAATCTAGATCAGCCTCGTAGGTGATCAGTATGGTAATCTGTATCAGTGTGGTCATCTGCGTCAGTGCGTTAATATGTATAATTGCGTTGAAAGGTAAATGTTGTTGTTCAATGAAGATATTGATGATGCTGTTGTTTTCCATTTCTGTACTGTCTGTATCTGCACAGGTACGGGTGTCTAAGAATATTGCCTATACAGATGCGATGAATGATTCGCGCCGGCAGCTCAATATTTATCATCAGGATTTATCAAAGTCGGTAACGTCCATTGACGGGAGAGATCAGGCAGATGTACTCATCTTTATTCACGGCGGATCCTGGAGCAGCGGTAAAAAGGAAACTTATTGGTGGCTTGGCAGGAACCTGGCAAAGAAAGGTGTGGTAACGGTCATCATCAACTACGGCCTCGCCCCGGAGCAACAATATAAACAGATGGCCGCTGACTGCGCAGCAGCGGTAAAATGGGTATCTGCAAACATCGCGAAGTATGGAGGAAATCCAGATCGTATTTTTTTAATGGGGCATTCTGCAGGAGCACATCTCGCTGAGCTGATCAATGCTGATCCGCAATATTTAAAAGCGGTAGGTTTTCATGGCGACATTAAGGGGGTAGTGCTCAATGATGCCTTTGGCCTGGATATGGGGGAGTACATGAGTCATGCGGAACAGGATGATAATTACTACAACTTCTTGCGTACATTCAGCAATGACCCTGCAACCTGGATATTGGGCTCTCCATTACACTATATCGAAAATGTGAAGAATCCTCACCTCATTTTTTATGGAGATCGGACTTATCCGGCGATACAGATCCAGTCGAAGAGGATGGCCAATCTATTGAAAACTAATGATGTTCCTGTAACCCTGCGCGAGATCAAAAGGAAAAAACATGTAGGTATGATCAGTCAGATGGTTTTCAGCAGAAATCAGCTTTATGGAGAGATCATTGATTTCCTTAAAAACAATGGATAGAAATTTTTTTTAGGAAACATTTGCTGCTTTGCGAAAACAATTCCATATTTGCTTTAGAATGATACAACAAAACGGACTTAATCTTTGGTGGTGGCACAACGCAATAGCGTAGTGTAACCCCCTGTTTGAACGTTTTATCTTACATAAAAATATTTTGAGGGTTGCTTAGGGCAACCTTTTTTGTTTTATACCCATGAAGAAAATACTTAACCACCTATTCGAAAACAAAAGCTTCAGCAGGGCTGAAGCTCAGAAAATACTCACTTCAATTGCGTTGGGTGAATTCAATACCTCGCAGATTGCCGCATTTATCACGGCCTATGGTATGCGCAATATCACTGTAGCTGAATTGCAGGGCTTCAGGGATGCTATGCTCGACCTCTGCATAAAGGTAGATTTATCCAGCTATGAGCTTGTAGATCTATGCGGGACAGGTGGAGATGGTAAGGATACGTTCAACATTTCTACGCTGGCTTCTTTTGTCGTGGCCGGTGCCGGACATAAGGTGGCCAAACATGGTAATTACGGTGTTTCATCCGGTTGCGGATCGTCGAATGTCATGGAATACCTCGGGTATAGCTTTACCAATGATCAGGACTTGCTGAAACGCAGTCTGGATCATGCGGGGATCTGCTTTCTCCATGCCCCTTTGTTCAACCCGGCAATGAAAACGGTTGCTCCAATACGTAAAGAGCTGGGGGTGAAGACGTTTTTTAATATGCTTGGTCCAATGGTGAACCCTGCACAGCCGAAAAATCAGATCGTTGGTGTTTTTAGCCTGGAACTCGCGCGACTTTATGCTTACCTATATCAGGAAACAGATAAAAACTATACGATCCTGCATGCTGTGGATGGCTTTGACGAAGTATCGATGACCTGTGATTTCAAGACTTTCAGCAAAAATGGTGAAGCGCTGACGAAAATTATAGATCTTGGATTTGAGGAGATTGATGAGCAACTGATCAAGGGTGGAGATACGGTAGAGTCTTCTGCAAAAATTTTCATGAATGTGCTAAATGGAGAAGGGGAAGAAGCACAGGTAAATGTGGTGCTTTGTAATGCTGCACTGGCCATTCAAACCATTGATGCCTCAAAATCCTTCGCCGATTGTTTTTATGAGGCTGAAGAATCACTGATAAATAAAAGGGCATTGAATAGCTTCAAAAAACTGCTGACAGTCTAAAGAAGTTGACAACAACAAAGAGCTCAAAACAAAACAAGGTACCAGAATGATGGACAAAGTAAAACTAAAGATATGCGGAATGAGAGTGCCCATGAACATCTCAGAGGTGGCAGCACTGCATCCTGATTACATGGGATTCATCTTCTATCCTGCATCAAAACGGGATGTCGGCAATCTTGATCCGATGGTACTGAGGGGATTACCTTCGAAAATACAGAAAACTGGTGTTTTTGTCGATGAAACGCTGGAGCAGATATTGACAACACAAGCAAAATATAAGCTTGATGCCATCCAGCTGCATGGCCGTGAAAGTGCTGATTTTTGCGATGCACTGAAACAGTTGCTACAAAAAAATGTTGGCTTAGGAGCAGGAGCAGGAGCAGGAGCAGGAGCAGGAGCAGGAGCATTGAGGCCTGAAGTTGTCATCATCAAGGCGTTTGGTATTGATGAACAATTTGACTTCAGTACGCTGGACGTTTACGAAGGTCTGGTTGATTTTTTTCTTTTTGACACCCAGACACCGGATCATGGTGGTTCAGGGAGAAAGTTTGAATGGTCATTACTGGATAGCTACAAACTCAGCGCCCCCTACTTTTTAAGCGGTGGACTGGACCTGGACAGTGCAGCTGCCATATTGGAGATTAATGACCCAAGGCTTGCAGCAATAGATGTGAACAGTAAGTTCGAGACTGCCCCCGGACTAAAAGATGTAAATAAACTGAAGGTCTTTAAAAGCAGGCTTGATCACAATAAGTTACAGGGCTGATTCCTGTACAATAATTTAAAAAAAGAGATGATGAGTTATTTTGTGAATGAAAAAGGATATTATGGTGATTTCGGAGGGGCATATATCCCCGAAATGCTTTATCCAAATGTGGAAGAACTAAGGAACAGCTACCTGAAAATTATCGCCGATGAGAATTTTCAAAAGGAATTTCATGAGCTGCTCAAAGACTATGTAGGCAGGCCTTCGCCATTGTATCTTGCGAAAAGATTGTCCCAGAAATACAATGCAAATATCTTTCTGAAAAGAGAAGACCTGAACCATACCGGTGCGCATAAGATCAACAATACCATCGGTCAGATTCTGCTTGCAGAGCGACTGGGCAAAAAGCGGATCATTGCCGAAACCGGTGCCGGCCAGCATGGTGTAGCTACAGCCACGGTATGTGCCTTGCGCGGTTTGGAATGTGTAGTATATATGGGGGAGATCGACATCAAAAGACAGGCACCAAACGTAGCGAGAATGAAGATGCTCGGTGCTAAGGTGGTCCCAGCCACTTCAGGTAGTAAAACGCTGAAAGATGCGACGAATGAAGCCATGCGCGACTGGATTAATAACCCCGTGGATACACACTACATCATTGGTTCAGTGGTAGGACCACACCCGTACCCTGACATGGTGGCCATCTTCCAGTCCATCATTTCTGAAGAAACGAAAAAACAATTGCTGGAACAGACGGGAAGTGATCAACCGGACTATGTACTGGCCTGCGTAGGTGGTGGAAGTAATGCCATGGGGATGTTTTATCATTTTCTGGCCGATGAAAAAGTGAAGCTAGTAGCGGTGGAAGCTGCTGGAAAAGGGGTGGATAGTGGTCATTCTGCGGCGACAACAGCGCTTGGTAAAGAGGGTGTGTTGCATGGTAGCAGAAGTATCCTGATGCAGACCCCGGATGGACAGGTGGTAGAGCCTTACTCTGTTTCCGCCGGACTGGACTACCCGGGTATCGGACCCCAGCATGCTCACCTTTTTAAAAGTGGACGTGGCGAGTATGTCTCCGTAACTGATGATGAATCGCTGCAGGCAGGGCTACTGCTTACGCAGCTTGAAGGCATCATTCCGGCAATTGAAAGCGCCCATGCACTTGCCTATTTGGAGAAAATGAAATTTACAAGCCATGAAAATGTAGTGGTATGTCTTTCCGGAAGGGGTGATAAAGACATGGATACCTACATGAAATATTTTGATTTATAACAGCTACAATGAACAGAATAAATAAGTTATTCCAGGAAAAAAAGAACATATTATCCATTTATTATACTGCCGGTTATCCCGGTCTTAACGATACGCTGAAGATTGCAGAAGAACTGGAGCTTGCCGGTGCAGACTTGCTGGAAATAGGTTTCCCATATTCTGACCCTGTTGCGGACGGACCGGTGATCCAGGCAAGCAGTAAGGAGGCCCTTGATGCAGGGATGACTCTTCAGCTGCTTTTTGGTCAGTTAAAGGAACTGCGTAAGACAGTTAACATTCCGGTATTGCTGATGGGGTATGTGAACCCAATGCTGCAGTATGGGGTCGACAATTTCTGTAAATCCTGCGCTGAGGTCGGCGTGGATGGCTGCATTGTTCCAGACCTGCCAATGGTAGAGTATGAGGAGCTTTATATGGACGTTTTTAAAAAACATGGGTTGACTAATATCTTTCTGGTGACGCCACAGACTTCTGATGAACGCATCCGCAAAATTGACGGACTGACTACCGGCTTCATCTACCTGTTGTCCTCATCGGCTACGACGGGGCAGAACCTGCAGGTGTCTGACCAGACGGAGGCGTACTTTTCCAGAATCGCTGCAATGAAGCTTGACCATCCAACGATGATCGGCTTTGGCATCAGCAGCGGGGAAACATTCGATAAAGCCTGTAAGTTTGCTAACGGTGGTATCATCGGTAGCGCTTTTGTGAAAAGTCTGGATCCACAAGACCTAAAAGGAAGTGTCCACCGTTTCGTAGAAAAGATCAGGGGCTGACTCAGCACTACTCAATGTGATTTACTACCCGTCGTTATACTGTAATTTATTCAGGATGATGGCGGGTATCTCGTTGCCGGGTGGTTAGAGGTAGTCATCCAGTATTCCCTTACCCTCACGGATAACTTCAAATTCGCCGGAGGTACAATCGACAACTGTAGATGGCTCATTATCACCATAACCGCCATCAATCACCAGATCTACACGATCTTCGTATTTCTCATGTATTAACTCCGGATCGGTAGAATATTCAATTACCTCATCATCATCCTTAATGGAGGTCGACAGGATTGGGTTGCCTAGTAAACGTACAATCTCCCGTGCAATGTCGTTATCGGGTACCCTGATACCTACAGTCTTTTTGTTGGAGCTGAGTAGCTTGGGCACGTTGTTGTTCGCATTCAGGATAAAGGTAAATGGGCCTGGAAGTGCTTTTTTCAACACACGGAAAGTGGTTGTGTCTATTGGCTTGATGTAGTCGGAAATGTGCCTTAAATCGGAGCATACAAAGGAGAAGTTTGCTTTTTCAGGCTTGATGCCCCGAATCCTGCAGATGCGCTCGATCGCTTTCTGATTTGTAATGTCGCAGCCCAGACCATACACGGTATCAGTAGGATAGATGATGATTCCTCCTTTTTTTAATACCTCAACAGCCTGTTCAATTGCTTTTGGGTTCGGATTCTCAGGGTAAATTTTGATAAGCATATGTAAAATTACAAAATCTTTGATCTGAATTAGCTGAATTATTGCTCTCTTTGTGATCTTTTTTATTAATTTAATACCTATGAGAAAAGCATTTATTGCAATTGCTGCGTTTTTGGTGACTGCAACAGTCATGATCAGCCTGGCCTGGCCTCCATTTATCTGGGCATTTATATTTACAGGCCCCGTGGTGCTTCTGGGTATCTATGACCTGTATCAGCCTAAACATAGTATCGTCAGAAATTATCCTGTAGTAGGGCGCCTGCGTTATTTTATGGAGGACCTCAGGCCTAAGGTTTATCAGTACTTTGTGGAAAGTGACACCAACGGTAAACCTTTCAGTAGGTTGAACCGCTCACTCATCTATCAGCGTGCGAAACGGGAGAATGATACCATCCCTTTTGGTACTCAGCTAGACGTCTATGAAAATGGTTATGAATGGCTCAGCCACAGCATCGCTGCCATCAGTCACCATGAGCTGGATGAGAATCCACGTGTCCTGGTTGGTGGCCCGGAATGTACAAAACCATACGCTGCAAGTATTTATAATATCTCTGCCATGAGCTTCGGTTCCTTAAGTCAGAATGCAATCCTGGCACTCAATGGAGGTGCTAAGTTAGGTGGCTTTGCCCATAATACAGGTGAAGGTGGTATCAGCGATTACCACGCCAACCCCGGAGGCGACCTCATCTGGCAGATTGGTACTGGGTATTTTGGCTGCAGGCATCATGATGGTAGTTTCAACTTCGATGCTTTTGCGGAACGCGCTGCCACGGAACAGGTCAAGATGATTGAAATCAAGCTTTCTCAGGGTGCCAAGCCTGGTCACGGGGGAATCCTTCCGGCCAAAAAGGTGACGCCCGAAATTGCCCGCATCAGGCTGGTGAAGGAAGGGTTCGATGTGATCTCACCACCTGCGCATGCCGCATTCTCAACTCCCCTGGAGCTGGTAGCCTTCGTGAAAAAGTTAAGACAACTGTCTGGTGGAAAACCTGTAGGCATAAAGCTTTGCATAGGTCGCAAGAGTGAATTCTTTGCGATATGTAAGGCCATGGCGGAAACTGGCGATACGGTTGACTTTGTCACTGTTGATGGTGGTGAAGGTGGTACGGGTGCTGCACCACAAGAATTTTCGAATGCGGTGGGTATGCCTCTGCGGGAAGCAGTAGCTTTTGTGTATGATGTGCTCAGCGGCTTTAACCTGAAACAACATGTCAAGATTATTGCCTCAGGGAAAATCTCATCTGGTTTTGACCTCGTTAAAAATATTGCTCTTGGTGCAGATCTTTGTAATTCTGCACGCGGCATGATGTTCGCCCTCGGATGTATCCAGGCTTTGGAGTGTAACAGCAATACTTGTCCGACCGGTGTGGCTACGCAGGATCAAAGCCTCATGAAAGGGCTCGTCGTGGAGGATAAGAAGGTCAGGGTTTTTAACTTTCATCGTCTGACAGTAGGCAGCGCTGTTGAGCTGCTTGGTGCAGCGGGTTTGAAACATCCGCACCAGCTGACCCGAGCTTATATCAATAGACGTGTTGCGCCTAACGTGACTCAGTCTTACATGGAGAGCTTTCCCTATATTCCTGAGGGAAGCTTGCTGCATACACCTTATCCGCTGCGATTCGAGCTCGGTATGGCATTGAGTACGGCTAAAAGCTTTGTGCCTACGGATTATAAAGTTTCGTTGATTGACTATGCCCATGCGAATTCTTTTAGTGACCAGCTGGGTAGTGGTGCTTCTTCAACCCAGATATAAACGACTCCGTTCTAAAGTTCTTATACTAAAAAAACACAAGTTCCTTTTCATCCTCAAATTTTCGCTGAAGGGGCGAACATTTGCAGGTCTTCAAAGGAACTTGTGTTTTTCTGACCGAGCATTTTCTCTCCGCAAACAATAAAAAGAGTTTGAGGTTATTGTCTGTTTTTATTATAACAGGTTTGGTGTTTTTGGTGATGTTGAAAGCGCTGTTACGATATAGAATGAAACGAGGCTACATTTGTTATTTATGCAGCCTCGTTGAATAGGGTAAGTTTTTTTGCATTATCCTGCTGAAATGATTAAAACTCTGCGTTTCTAGGGAAACGCGGGAAGGCAATAACATCTCTGATGTTGGTCATGCCGGTAACAAACAGGATTAAACGCTCGAAGCCTAGTCCGAATCCGGCGTGTGGTGCCGATCCGAATCTTCTGGTATCCAGATACCACCACAGCTCGTCCTGAGGGATGTTCAGCTCCTCCATTCTTGTAGTCAGCTTGTCAAGACGCTCTTCACGCTGCGAACCGCCAATCATTTCGCCAATACCAGGGAACAGAATGTCCATCGCGGCAACGGTTTTTCTACCTTGGGAATCAGGTTCGTTCTGACGCATGTAGAATGATTTGATGTCCGCAGGGTAATCTGTCAGGATCACTGGTTTTTTAAAGTGTTTTTCTACCAGGTAACGCTCGTGTTCAGATTGCAAGTCTGCTCCCCATTCGTCAATCAGGTATTTAAACTGTTTCTTTTGATTCGGTTTTGATGATCTTAAAATAGCAATAGCCTCTGTATAAGTCAGGCGCTCAAAGTCGTTGTCCAGGCAGAAGTTAAGTTTTTCAATTAGGGAAAGCTCACTACGCTCATTTTGAGGTTTTGATTTTTCTTCTTCCAGTAACCTGTTGTTGAGGAAGTCAATCTCTTCCTTACAGTTTTCCAATGCATAGCTGATTACAAACTTCATCATGTCTTCTGCCAGTTGCATGTTGTCTTCCAGGTCGGCAAATGCTATTTCCGGCTCAATCATCCAGAATTCTGCCAGGTGCCTTGTGGTGTTTGAATTTTCAGCCCTGAAGGTAGGTCCGAAGGTGTAAATCTGGCCAAAAGCCATAGCGGCCAGCTCGCCCTCCAGTTGTCCGGATACGGTGAGGTTGGTAGCTCTGGCGAAGAAATCCTCAGAGAAGTCTACTTTTCCATCGTCAGTACGTGGCGGGTTGTCGAAGTCAAGTGTAGTAACTTTGAACATTTCACCAGCACCCTCGGCATCTGATGCCGTGATCACCGGAGTATGCATGTATACAAAACCTCTTTCGTTGTAAAATTTATGGATGGCAAAGGCCAGGGCATGACGGATCTTAAATACTGCATTGAAAGTATTCGTGCGGAAACGCAGGTGTGCAATCTCACGCAGAAATTCCAGGCTGTGTTTTTTTGGCTGCAAAGGGAATTTCTCTGGATCACTGTCGCCAAGGATCTCAATCTCCGTTGCTTTAATGTCAACACGCTGGCCTTTACCTACAGATTCAACGATCTCGCCGGTAACCGCAATGGCTGCGCCGGTAGTGATTCTTTTCAATAGTTCCTCAGGAGTTTGATTAAAATCAACAACAATCTGGATGTTACCCATGCAGGAACCATCATTTATAGCGATAAACTGGTTGTTGCGGAAAGTCCGTACCCAACCCATAACTCTAACTGCTCTGTTGAACTCTTCGGTCTCCAGCAGGCTTTTTATTTTTTCTCTTTTTATCATGATTTTATCGTGGAGCGGCTCAAAAATAGCGATTTATTGGAATAATTAATAGCTAAATATACCTTATATCGGATGTATATTCTTTTTTTTATGCGCCGGATTATGTTAAGTTTGTTATTCCAATTCATGCTATAACGGTGGTAACAGGTAAACAGCTTTCAATCTGGAAAAAATTAATAGGCGAAGTGGATAAGTTCACGCTCGAAGAACGCATATTCAATACGGTGTGTGTGTTTACGTTTATTGCCTTTTTATTGCAGGCACCCTATAATTTTGCAATTGGTTTGGCAGAACTTGGCTGGCTTTGCCTGGTGTCTTCAGCTGTGATCCTTGTGCTCTATTATTACTCGAAGATCAGAAGGAAGCCCCAGCCGGCCATTACCTGGTTTTGCATAGGCAATAATGTGGCCTTCATTTATAATTACTTCTACAATTCAGGTATCAATGGACCTAATGCACTGCTGTTTGCACTTTCGATATTTGTGATGATCACCATCATCCCGAAAAAACAATACATCATCTGGGTTCCTTTGAATATTGTAGTCGTCTTATCATTGATATTTATAGAGCTGAAATATCCGCATCTGGTCCCGATGTTGTATGTAGATGTGCCTACCAGGGCCATTGATTTTGCCATGACTTACTTTGTGACCATTGTACTGATCTTTCTCTCCATCAGTTATCTGAGAAAAAATTATGAGCATGAGCGCCTTTCTGTAGAAAAACGCAATGAAGCTATTCGGGAGCAGAATGAACAGATTTTACTGCAGAAGTCAGAGCTGGAGGCCTCAAACAGTGAAAAAGACCGCTTGTTTTCGATTGTTGCACACGATGTAAGGATGCCTTTGAGTTCCATTCAAGGTTATCTGGAAATTCTGAACGGAATCGGCCTGGAAGAAGAAGAAAAACAACTGATTGAAGGTCAGTTGCTGCAGATCACCCGTGATACTTCTGAGATGCTGATGAACCTCTTGTCGTGGTCTAAAGCTCAGCTTAACGGTATGAGCATCAAATTGAAACCCATGGATGTCAATGCTACCCTAAGGGACTGGCTCAAGGTGGAAAAGTCTATCGCCGCTAAGAAGGGCATTCGGCTGGCCATATTAACCGCAGGACAGCTTAATATTATGGCTGATCATGATATGTTGCACCTGGTGGTGCGGAATCTGGTCTCTAACGCTTTGAAATTTACACCAGAAGGAGGAGAGGTGGTCATCTCTACCAGGTACAGGGAATCCAATGGGGTGATTGTGATTTCCGATAACGGAATCGGCATCGCCAAGGATAAACAGGAGACTTTGTTTAACCTCAAGGCATCTGCGACTTATGGTACCAATAATGAAAAAGGCATAGGCCTCGGATTGCTGCTATGTAAAGAGTTTACAGAACAGCAGGGAGGTTCCATTTGGTATGAGAGCCGTTCGGGTACCGGATCTGTCTTTCAAGTGGCGTTTCGCCTAGAAGGTGTCTAAACCCTCCAAGTTCTGCTATCTTCCGTCATATTTATTGTATCTCCAGTAATTAGCATGACCTTACTATTCATCAGTTGCGATGGGTATATTGGTTTTTTTTTGGTCTTTTTTTTGTATTTATTGGTTTTTTTGTCGATTTATTTTGTTTTTATTATGAAATTATATTGTTTTTTAGTTTTAATTGCTTGTTTTTACGTGTTTTATGTGTTTTTATGTGATTTATAAGTCGTTTTATTGTTGTTTTATGTATTTTAAGTATGGTTTTTTGAATTATCTATCGTTATTTATTGCTTTATGTTGAATTTTATCAAAAATAAATTGTGTTTTTTGGTTTTTAACTCTATATTTGTATTGCTCGTTTAATTTATATTTGGTTAAAGCAGCCTCCGATTGGATGATCGGAGGCTGCTTTTTTTATGTCTTTTAATAACTGTCGGGCAATAATGGAATGACGAGTTTTATCTGGGATGGATTGAAAATAAAAAGGGCCAATTGTTTGAACAATTGGCCCTTTTCTTTAAGAAAATTGATACTACGCCAGTACCTCAGTAACCAGGTTAGCCGCATCTTTCAATGCAATGGCAGAATATACCTTTAATCCTGAATCATCGATCAGTTGTTTTGCTTCAGCAGCGTTGGTACCCTGAAGACGACAAATGATTGGAACAGGGATATTACCGATCTCTTTGTAGGCATCAATTACACCTTGCGCAACGCGGTCACAACGAACAATACCACCGAAGATATTGATGAGGATTGCTTTTACGTTAGGATCTTTAAGGATGATGTTGAAGCCAGCTTTTACAGTTTGTGCATTTGCTGTACCCCCAACGTCCAGGAAGTTAGCCGGCTCACCACCTGCAATTTTGATGATGTCCATGGTGGCCATTGCAAGACCTGCACCGTTTACCATGCAACCAACGTTTCCGTCTAGTTTAACATAGTTAAGGTTGGATTCACTTGCTTCTACATCTGTAGGATCTTCTTCCAGTTTGTCGCGCATCGCTGCGTAGTCCGGATGACGGTAAAGTGCATTTTCATCTAAATCCACCTTAGCATCAACAGCGATGATTTTGTCATCAGAAGTTTTCAATACAGGGTTGATTTCGAACATCGAAGAATCTGTACTGTCGTAAGCCTTGTAAAGTGCGGTAACAAATTTTACCATCTCTTTGAAAGCTGCGCCGCTCAGTCCAAGGTTAAAGGCTACTTTACGTGCCTGGAAGCCTTGAAGGCCTACCTTAGGATCGATCTCTTCTTTAAATATCAAATGAGGTGTTTTCTCTGCAACTTCCTCAATGTCCATTCCACCTTCGGTAGAATACATGATGATGTTACGGCCGTTTGCACGGTTTAAAAGTACACTCACATAGAACTCTTTCGTTTCGGATGCACCAGGATAGTAAACGTCCTGTGCTACCAATACTTTGTTAACCTTTTTTCCTTCTGGTCCTGTCTGTGGCGTCACCAATTGCATACCTAAAATAGCGGTTGCTCTTTCCTTGACTTCATCCAGGTTCTTCGCCAGCTTTACGCCGCCGCCTTTACCTCTACCTCCTGCGTGGATCTGTGCTTTGATCACAACCCAATCAGAATTGAAGTCAGTTTTCATTTTTTTTGCTGCTTCTACAGCCTGGTCAACAGTTTCGGCAACAATGCCTTCTTGCACAGCTACACCGAAACTTTTCAGAATTTCTTTACCTTGGTATTCGTGGATATTCATTTGCTGAAATATTTTGTCCAAATCTACAATTTCAGATTGGTTTTAAAAACAGTAAGTTTGCATTTATGCTGAAAGCAACAGGTATTAAGAAGGCTTATGGGAGTTTACCCATCCTTAAGGGAGTCGATTTTGAAGTCCAGAAAGGGGAGGTCGTGAGTATTATAGGTGCCTCAGGTGCCGGTAAGAGCACTTTACTACATATTTTGGGTACTTTAGACAAGCCCGATGAGGGCATCGTGGAGCTAAATGGGACGAAAGTCAGTAAACTGTCAGGAGAATTATTAAGTGTCTTTCGTAACAAAAATATTGGATTTGTGTTCCAATTCCACCATTTACTTCCCGAGTTTACAGCGTTAGAAAATATTTGTATTCCGGCATTCATTGCCAAGACAAGCAAGAGACAGGCTGAACTGCGGGCGTTGGAATTGCTCGATTTGCTCGGATTGAAAGACCGTGCGATGCATAAACCTAACGAATTGTCCGGCGGTGAACAGCAGCGGATTGCTGTCGCAAGAGCACTGATCAACAGCCCTTCCATCATCCTTGCTGATGAACCGTCGGGAAATCTGGACTCTGCAAATGCAAATGCACTCCATGAGTTTTTTATAACCCTTCGCGACAACTTTAAACAGACATTTATCATCGTCACACATAATGAAGACCTGGCTCAGATCAGCGATCGTGTGGTGACAATGAAGGATGGCCTCATCATATAATATATAGTACCCAATGAAAATACTAATTACCGGAGGCAAGTCTGCAGCCGCATTTAAGCTCATTAAGGCTTTTTCTCAGGATCAGGTCATTTTAGGCGACTACGGAGACGTACCCTCTTTTGCTTCAGCCGCGTATACCATGATCTCGTTTGGAGAACGGAACGATGACATTACCGCACATCAGCTGCTGAATGTCTGCCTGGATCGCCAGGTAGAGCTACTGATACCCATCCATTATTTTGAAGTTGCGGCTGTATCCAGGTCGATGGTGCTCTTTGAAGAATTTGGCATTCGCGTGCTTTTACCGGAGATGTCTGTTCTGCCGGAATTGCTGCAGGAAGGAACACAAACTGTAGCTGCATGGGCAGTATATCAGGAGGGACAGCTCTTGTATGCTGCTCAGGCAGGGAAGGTTCCCGTTATTGAACATTCCGAACGGCTGAATGGTGTTTTTCACCTGCTGGAAACCTCAACAGGGATCCGCCCTGTATTGTATACTATCGGCGATTAAAAATCGCATCATCCAAAAATACCATCATGGATTTTCAATCTATACTAAGTGAGAAGCGGGCATTTGTCTTTGATCTCGACAATGTGCTGTATCCCGAAAAAGACTACCTGTTGCAGGTATATTATCTTTTTGCCCAGTTCATCGAATATGGCGAGCAGATCAACGCCGCGGAAATCGTGGCCTTCATGCAGTCTGCTTATCTGGAAGAGGGAGCGGAGGGTATCTTTGAACGTACCGCTGAAAAGTTTGATATCCCCCTAAAATATAAGCTGAACTTTGACCTACTACTGCAGAATGCACGCTTGCCTTTGAAACTCCTGATATATAAAGGTGTGCTGAACCTGCTGCAGGAAATTGTCGGACAGGCAAAACAACTTTTTCTATTTGCTGATGGTCACCCACAGATGCAGTTGAATAAAATAAGACAGGTCGAATGGAATGGACTGGAAAAGAACCTGGTGGTTTATTTTGCGGAAGAGTCCGCTCCAAAACCAGATCCCAAAGGCTTGGAATTGATCATGGAAAAGCATAATTTCAGGCCCGAAGAAGTAGTGCTGATTGGCCACACTGAAAACGACCGCATTTGCGCTGGATCAGCGGGGATCGATTTTTTTAGCGTTGATAAACTATTGTAACCATTAATGCGTTAATATCATCGTAATTTATTGTAAATGAAAAGTATAAATCGTTTTGTCATGCTCTCCCTGGCGTTAAGTGTGACTGTTTCCCTGACTTCCTGTAAAAAGAATAAGTCCACTCCAGATGCGGAAAATACAACGCAGACCAGTACTACCGATCGTGTAGCGCTGACCAACGATTCACTGTTCCTATATGCTAAGGAAGTTTACTTCTGGAATGAATCATTGCCGAGCTATGATGCCTATAATCCACGGCAGTTTACCAAAGCGGGAACCGACATTTTAAATTATGAGACCAACCTGATCAATATTGCAAAAGTCAGTGGTTCTGCGGATTACCTGAGTGCCAGTAATTCCACCAAGTATTCCTATATAGAAGACATCCGTGACCGAAATCCTGCAGCTACAGGTGCCGTTCCTTTGACCCGGGCATCTGTGGATCTGGAAGGTAATGGAAATGATGTAGGTATCTACGCCATAAGTCCGGTCACTGAGGACAATATCACCTATAAGCTGTTTATACTAGCCGTGAGCCAGAACTCTCCTGCAGACCGAAATGGATTAACGCGCGGTGCTTACATCACAAAGATCAACACTACCGCTATTGGAGGTGATTTTGATAGAGAACGTACGGTAATCAATTCTACCATCTATGGAGATCCGAACACTTTGTATCTTGAAGGGGTGCGTACCGATGGAAGTAGTTTCAAAGTAACACTCAATAAAACTTCTTATAAGAGCAGTCCGATCTATAAAACGAATGTGCTTACCGTAAGTGGCAAAACTATCGGTTATGTGGCTTATGCCCGTTTTTCAAATGCGGAGAACTCTGAAGAGGAGCTAACCAATATCTTTAACGATTTTAAAGTCAAAAACGTTACTGACCTGATTGTTGACCTGCGGTACAATGGTGGTGGGTATATCAGTACAGCCGAGCACCTCGCGAATTTAATCGCCCCGGAAGGTACTACCGGGACGATGTATGTTGAGCATTACAATAACAAACTCAAAAACAGGAAATCTACTGATGCAACCATCCTTTCGCATCAGCCCTTTACAGATGCCAATGATGTCATTCAATATGAGAACGGTAAAATGTTGACTTTTGCTGATATTGACTATTCAGTAACCGGAAATACGCGGCCGTTTAAAAAGGTGGCTGGGTTAACAACGGTTCAGAATGTGGTATTTATCGTAAGTGGCGGTACTGCTTCGTCCAGCGAAATGTTGATCAATAGCCTGAAGCCAAAGATGAACGTGAAGCTGGTAGGAGAGCAGACTTATGGGAAACCAGTAGGATTTTTTCCGATACGTATAGAAAACAGATACGATGTGTTGTATGCGATGTTTGAAGTGAAAAATTCCCTTGGTGAGGGTAACTATTATAGTGGTTTTACCCCGGATGTAGATGCGGGCTACGATTATGGTGATTTTGATTTTGGAAATCCGTCAGATGAATACCTGGCGGCCGCAATTAAAGTGTTGGCACCAGGCTCAAGAGCGACAGGTGTGGTTTCAAAAAATGCATTGATGAGTATTTCAGGGATAAAATCTAAAGCTGCGTCGAGTAAAGTACTTGAGGGCGTGTCTGAGGATCGTAGTTTCAAGGGAATGATCGAAACCAGGCACAACATCAGGAACTAGTCTTATTGTTTTTTCATTTGTAACTTTTCCCGGAAAATCTGTTGGATATCCCTCTCTTTATCAATGTTGCTGGCCACCTGCAATATGGCAGATACAGCATCGTTGAAGAAGGTTTCATTGATGTTTTTATATTCGTCTGTAGCTTTGTGATAGTCTTTATGGTCCTCCACGCCAAAGTAAATAAAAGGGATATTAACGGCATTGAATGAACCCTGGTCGCTTTGGTTGGTCCAGTCTTCGTGCCCTGTGGCGGGGTCATCATGTCCGAAAAGCACTTTTATCCGGTTATTGTTGAAAATGAAGTACTTTTTGAGTCCCGGGTTTTTAAACGTGCCACAGGCATAAAGCTCGTTTTTATCATTATGACTGATCATGTCCATGTTGATGTTCAGTCTGATTTTTGTAAGTGGGACGGCAGGATCTGCAATAAAAGCTTTGGATCCGCGAAGACCCATTTCTTCTGCGTCGAACGCGGCAATGATGATGCTGTGATTGGGTTGCTGTTTTTTGAAATGAGCGGCAATTTTAAGTAGGCCAGCCACGCCTGATGCATTGTCGTCAGCTCCATTATACACCTCATTGTTGATGATGCCAATGTGATCATAATGTGCAGAAATTACAATGATTTCTTCACTTTTGCCCGGGATATAAGCCAGCATATTTTTGCCATATACTTTTTCGCCCGCGCTATTGTTGAAAGAAAACAGCTGCTCATATCCACCCAATACAGAAATGGGTTTTAAGCCAATTTCCTCGAATCTTTTGCTAAGGTAAGCCCTGCTCATCTCTGCGCCCTTAGTGCCGGTTTTTCGACCTTCGTAGGCATCAGATGAAAGTATTTCCACATCTTTCAGTAGTTTATGGTCGGTCTGTGCCGTTGTTTCATTTTTTACAGAACTGCAGCCTAACATCAGGGCGAGGGGGAGGGCCAGGTAAGATTTCATATCAGGTGGATTTTAATAGATAACGTAAATATATTGAATATATTCATCTCGTTGGTATTTATCATACGCTGTCTTTATCACATGTCTGTGTCAAAACTTCTCCAGTCTGTGCGATGCAGGCTTTGTTGGATTAATTTATGTTGGAATCAATTCATAATAGATGAAAATCAATAATCATAACTTATGGAATATAGAAGACTTGGGAAATCAGGCATACAGCTGAGTTCCCTTTCGCTGGGTAGCTGGCTGACCTTTGGTGCACAAATCAGCGACAAAACTGCAGATGAATTAATGGGTTTGGCTTATGATGCAGGAGTGAATTTTTTTGATAACGCGGAAGGTTATGCAGAGGGGAAATCGGAAGAAGTAATGGGGAAAATCCTCAAAGCAAAAAAATGGGAACGTGAGTCGTTTGTCGTGTCCAGTAAAGTGTTTTTCGGAACCGCACAGAAAGGCCCCAACCGGATTGGGTTGTCGCGTAAACATATTATTGAGGCCTGTAATGCGGCGTTAAAACGGTTGCAGGTAGATTACCTGGATCTTTACTTTTGCCATCGTCCTGATAAAAATACACCAATAGAGGAAACCGTATGGGCGATGAATACACTTTTACAGCAAGGAAAGATTCTCTATTGGGGAACCTCTGAATGGAGTGCGGTCGAAATTATGGAAGCTATCCGCGTCGCCAAACAATATCATTTGATAGGCCCGACGATGGAGCAGCCACAGTACAACCTTTTTGAGCGCAATAAGGTTGAAAATGATTACTTGTTATTGTTAAATGAATATGGACTAGGCATCACCATCTGGTCGCCGCTCGCTTCAGGAGTTTTATCTGGGAAATATACCTCCGGTAAAGCGAAGGATACCCGTCTTGATGTGAAAGGTAATGAGTGGTTGAAAGATGCACTGCTAACGGACGATAAATTGAAAAAGGCTGCAGCGCTTCAGAAAATTGCAGATGAATTGAATGTGCCATTGGCAAAGTTATCCCTTGCCTGGTGTCTGACGAATCCTCATGTAAGTACAGTGATACTGGGCGCTTCAAAACCAGAACAATTGAAGGAAAATCTGACAGCGTTGGAGGTCCTGCCTTTGCTGACAACTGAGTTGCTGCTGCGTATAGAAGATATTGTAGAAAGCAAACCAAAACTTTCGCAGTTTTAATGTTCAGCTTTCATTGATGCATGACATTAAAAAAGGCCGGTAGGATTATTATTTTGCCGGCCTCTTTATGATATTTTATTGGACAGCTTAATAATAAGTCAGCCGTACCACACCAGCCAGCTTTTTTGCTACCCGGATGACCTGCCTGGTGTAGCCGTATTCATTGTCGTACCAGGTGTAAAGGACGACAGACTTTTGGTCTCTGGAGATAATGGTTGCAGGGCCATCAATAATGGAAGCGTGACTGTTGCCGATGAGGTCGGAGCTCACCAGTTCATTGGAAATGGAATATTCAATTTGCTCAGACAGATCGCCGAAAAGAGAAGCATTCCTCAACATTTCTGACACTTCTTCTTTGGAGGTTACTGTATTTAAAGAAAGGTTTAAGATGGCCAGTGACACGTTCGGCGTAGGTACACGAACTGCATTTCCAGTTAATTTGCCTCCAAGATGCGGGATGACCTTGGCCACGGCTTTGTCAGCACCGGTTTCCGTAATCACAAGGTTAAGTGCTGCAGCCCTTCCCCTCCGGTATTTCTTATGATAATTATCCAGCAGGTTCTGGTCGTTGGTATAAGAATGCACGGTTTCAATGTGTCCTTTTTCGATGCCAAAAGCATCGTCCATCAATTTAAGTACAGGCACAATGGCATTGGTGGTGCAGGAGGCATTTGAAATGACGTCGGCATTACTGAAGTCAATGTCTATGTCATTGATGCCTGCCACAACATTGGGGATGTCGCCTTTAGCAGGGGCTGTCAGCAGTACTTTGCTAATTCCTTTTGCCTTTAGGTGTTTGCTAAGGCCCTCACGGTCGCGGAAGATGCCTGTGTTGTCGATGAGCAATGCATCATTAATATCATATGCAGTATAGTCGACTTCTTCGGGGTTTTCTGCAAGAATAAAATAGATCGTCTGACCGTTAATGATGAGTGCTTTATTTTCAAAATCCTCAGTGATGGTACCGTTAAAGGGGCCGTGGATAGAATCGGTGCGCAGGAGTTCTGCTCTTTTGATCAGTTCTTCATCACTGTAACTCCTGGTAACGATTGCCCGGAGACGGAGTTGTTCGCCTTTACCAGCTTGGAGGATGAGCTCCCTTGCTGCAATTCTGCCGATTCTTCCGAAGCCAAACAAGACCACATCTTTAGGGTTCAGACTGATTTTATCTTTGCCGATGTGGTTACCCAGTTTGGTGATGACGAAATCCTGCAGGGTAGGGAAGTTGTGGTATTCTTCCAGCCATTCAGAGGTGAGCCTGCCGATATCTACCCTTGAAGGGGCGAGGTTACATTTGGCGATGGTGGTGGCAATTTCGAGTGTTTCATAGATCCCGATGTCTTTGCCGCTGACTTCCTTGGCATACTGGTGGTGGGCGAGGATCTCGCTGCTGCCAATGTCAAATAAAGGTTTACGGAAGAGCACGAGTTCAATTGACCGGTCGAACCAAAGCTGTCCCACCACATTGATCAATTCAATGGCTTTTTTTTCTTTTTCAATCCAGCTTTGAAACTCGGATTGGTATTTCTGTAACATACTAAGGATATTTTGGTTAGAATGCCACAAAAGTAAAAAAGATTGGGTGAGTACCCAATCTTTTTAATTATAATTTGTCTCCGGAAACCCGGGGCTGGAATTGATGTTTATCCAAGGTATGATTTTAAGATTTTGCTTCTTGAGGTATGGCGCAGACGTTGCAGTGCCTTATCTTTAATCTGGCGTACACGTTCGCGTGTCAGGTTAAATTTCTCGCCGATTTCTTCCAGGGAGAGTGGGTGATTGGTGCTCAGTCCGAAGAAGAGTACAATAATTTCACGCTCACGTTCAGTCAATGTAGACAGGGAACGTTTGATCTCCTCAGATAAAGATTCGTTGATCAGGCTGCTATCCGTATTTGGTTCGTGATTTTCCAATACATCCAATAAGGTGTTTTCCTCACCTTGAACAAATGGTGCATCCATGGATACGTGACGGCCAGAGTTGCTCAGTGTGTCAGAGATCTTGTCTACCGTAGTTTCCAGGATATCTGCCAGTTCTTCCGGAGAAGGCTCACGTTCATATTCCTGCTCCAGTTTAGAAAAGGCCTTACTGATTTTGCTGAGTGAGCCTACCTGGTTCAAAGGTAAACGAACGATACGGCTTTGCTCTGCGATGGCCTGAAGAATAGACTGACGGATCCACCATACTGCGTAGGATATAAATTTGAAACCTTTAGTCTCATCAAAGCGTTTGGCTGCCTTAATCAGACCCAGGTTACCCTCGTTGATCAAATCACCCAATGTCAGTCCTTGATTCTGATATTGTTTCGCCACAGAGACGACAAAGCGCAAGTTGGTTTTAGTTAAACGTTCTAATGCTGCCTGATCTCCCTCGCGTATTTTCCTTGCTAGTATTACTTCTTCCTCTGCGGTGATTAAATCGACTTTACCAATTTCGTGAAGGTATTTATCCAGGGACTGACTTTCGCGGTTGGTAATTGATTGCGTGATTTTGAGTTGTCTCATTTATATACTTTGGTACTCTTTTATGTGTTGAACGTGCAAAAGTAAGAATTTAAAGGCAATTTATATACATAAATTCCTGAAAACGTTACACTTTACATCTGTTATTTATACAATGTCAGAGTAGCAAAAATTATTCCAAAACACTTTTGTCAGTGCTTTAAAGCACCTTTGCTGCTACGAATAAATTTGTTGTAAAACAATATATAATGCTGAATATTAATCACAATCACAAGAAGTTTAAGTAAAAAAATGATTTGTCTTATTTTTGTAGGATTTTGGGACTGACAGGTTCGTCCCGTTTTTATGACTATAATAGCGTCCGATAATTGTAGTCAGTAGGAAGTCAAAACGCTTCCGGAAAGATTGACAGGCATTTATTTTTTCAGTTTTCCGGAAACTCAGCAGTATTTACATGGCTCTCTAGGTGTTTAGTTCAGTGCTTTATGATCTGCATAATGCAGTATTAGTGGGCCGTACTTACTCCTGCTTGTGTTTCAAGTGCACCTTCAAGCCCGGTTCTAACCTTACAAATTTTAACGATCTGCTTTATAAATGGGCTAGGTCGAAGGTCTGGTCGAGCCTGACTCCTTTTTCTGTTTGCTTAACAGTACAGCATTCATGCACTGCATCATGTTCCAGGTAAAGGATGTATTCTTTTTCTGCTGCTTCTTCCAGGAAGGCCTGTTTTTCCTTCAGGGTTTGCATAGGGAACATGTCATAACCCATTACATAGGGTAGAGGGATGTGCGCGACAGAAGGGAGTAGGTCAGCCATATAAACGATGGTTTTTCCTTTGTACTGGATTTGAGGAAGCATCATTGCGTCTGTATGACCATAAGCGAACCTGATGTTGATGTCTTCGCGGAAGTGTACCCCTTCCTGATCCGGTATAAAACGAAGTTGGCCACTTTCCTGGATCGGCATGATGTTTTCTTTAAGAAAAGAAGCTTTCTCCCTTGCATTCGGATGTATGGCCCAGTCCCAATGTTTCTCATTGCTCCAGAATAGCGCATTTTTGAATGCAGGTTGTAGAAGGCCGTTCTTGCGCACGATAGAGCCGCCACAGTGATCAAAGTGCAGGTGTGTGAGAAATACGTCGGTGATGTCATCTCTCGAGAAACCTTTTGCCGCAAGAGAGGAGTCCAGTGTAGCATCACCGTGCAGGTAGTAGTGACCCATGAACTTTGCATCCTGTTTGCCTCCAATTCCATTATCGATAAGGATCAACCGGTCACCGTCTTCTATCAGTAGACAGCGCATGGCCCAGGTGCATAGGTTGTTCTCATCTGCGGGGGTTGTTTTTTGCCAGATGGTTTTAGGTACTACACCAAACATGGCACCACCATCCAACTTGAAAAATCCGGTATCGATCGTATGTAAATTCATCTTCTTGAAAATTGGGTTTGAAAAAGGTAAATGTATAAAAAAACCTGTTGAAGAGATTCAACAGGTTTTTCGAAATAGATACTTTCTGCAATACAGAAAGTATATAAATTATAAGTGGATAACCTCGCCGTAAGCATCAGCTGTAGCCTCCATAATGGCTTCGCTCATGGTCGGGTGTGGGTGAACCGCTTTCAGGATTTCATGACCAGTAGTTTCCAATTTACGGGCAACAACGATTTCAGCGATCATTTCGGTTACGTTTGCACCAATCATGTGTGCGCCCAGTAACTCACCATATTTGGCGTCATAGATCATTTTGATGAATCCGTCTTTAGCACCTGCAGCACTTGCTTTACCAGATGCCGAGAATGGAAACTTTCCGATCTTCAACTCATAGCCTGCCGCCTTGGCTGCTTTTTCAGTGTAACCTACCGAAGCGATCTCAGGAGTACAGTAAGTACATCCAGGAATGTTGTTGTAATCTAAAGGCTCAGGGTGGTGTCCTGCAATTTTCTCCACGCAGATGATGCCTTCTGCTGAAGCAACGTGAGCCAGGGACTGTCCGCCAACGATGTCACCGATTGCATAGTATCCTTTTACGGACGTATTGTAAAACTGATCTACCACTACTTTACCTTTTTCAGTTTTGATGCCTGTTTCTTCCAGACCGATATTTTCGATGTTGGCTACTACACCAGCAGCAGAAAGGACGATGTCACATTCAATAGTCTGCATTCCCGAAGCTGTTTTTACCTGCACTTTGCAGCCTGCACCGCTGGTATCTACAGATTCCACGCTCGAAGAAGTCATCACTTCGATGCCTGCTTTTTTGAAGCTGCGTAACAGTTGTTTTGAGATGTCTTCATCTTCCACAGGAACGATATTGTCCATGAATTCAACCACTGTTACTTTAGTGCCTAAAGTAGCATAGAAGTAGGCGAACTCTACACCGATGGCGCCTGATCCGACAACAACCATAGATTTAGGTTGCTCCGGCAATACCATTGCCTGTCTGTAACCAATCACTTTTTTACCATCCTGTTTGAGGTTAGGCAATTCTCTTGACCTGCCGCCAGTGGCGACAATGATGCTGGTGGCTGTATATTCTTTTTGTGAGCCATCAGCACCTTTAACTTCGACCTTACTTCCAGATTTCACTTTGGCAGTACCCATGATGACATCAATCTTGTTCTTTTTCATTAAGAACTGAACACCTTTGCTCATTCCGTCGGCAACACCGCGACTACGTTTGATGACTGCCGCAAAATCTGCTTCTGCTTCAGCAGTCTTGATGCCGTATTCAGCAGCGTGGTTGATGTATTCAAAAACCTGCGCACTTTTTAACAAAGCTTTTGTCGGGATACAACCCCAGTTCAGGCAGATGCCGCCTAAAGACTCACGTTCTATCACTGCTGTTTTTAAACCTAGCTGAGAAGCTCTGATTGCAGCTACATATCCACCAGGACCGCTGCCTATTACAATTACATCGTAGTTCATATCTTATTAAAGGAAATTAGTCTTATAGTAATTGCCAAAATTAAAAAAAATGTTCATTAATAAAGCTTCTATGATTTTCCAATTACTGTTTTCATCATTATGTTACATTGGGATGAAGGAAAGGGCTGTTTAGACTGATTTCAAATTACTGGTAAACTGTAAGTTAGATATTTCAATCTGGTGTTAAATGTTGAAAAGAAATGACGTATTTAATAATTATTTAACATTGGAAACGTTCCCGGACACAAATTAATATTTATTTTTGTGGCGATATTTTAAAATTAAATATCAAAAACAATAAAAACTTACATAAAAAAGTATGAAGAAATCTTTACTATTAAAAATCGTAGTAATTGTCTTTGCCTTTGTTGGTTCATTATCTGGTGCTTATGCACAGGTAACGACTTCCAGTATGACAGGCTCAGTCAGAGATGCAAAAGGCCCGCTACCTGGTGCCAGCGTTAAAGCAACGCAAATCTCAACAGGAACAACCTATACGGCAGGAACGAACGCTGAAGGTCGTTTTAACATCGCAAACATGCGTGTTGGTGGAACTTACAAAGTTGTCGTCACATTCGTAGGTTTCCAGCCTCAGGAATTTGATAACATCACTTTGAAATTAGGCGAGCCTTTTTCATTGAACATTGTATTGAAAGATGAGGGCGTAACTCTGGAGCAGGTGCAGGTTGTTGGTACACGTGATGCAATATTCAATAGTAAAAAGAATGGTGCGTCTACCAGCATCAGTAAAGAACAATTGGAAACTTTACCTACATTGAATCGTTCATTGTCTGATTTCTATCGTGTTACACCACAGGCTAATGGTAACTCTTTCGGCGGTGCTAACCAAAGATTTAACAGCATCACAATTGATGGAGCTGTAAATAATGACGTTTTTGCTGCTTCAAGTTCTGCGATCACTCCAGGAAGCGGTGCGAATACTCAGCCAATTTCTTTGGATGCAATTCAGGAGATTCAAGTCGTGTTAGCTCCTTATGATGTTACTTATGGTAACTTCACCGGTGCTGGCGTAAATGCAATCACCCGCTCAGGTACGAACAGAGTTGAAGGCTCTATTTATGGTTTTGGGCGTAACCAATCCACTGTAGGTAAAACTCCAAATGGGTTGAAATCAGCTGATTTTACAGATTACCAGTATGGATTCAGAGTAGGTGGACCTATTGTTAAAGATAAATTGTTCTTCTTCGTAAACGGCGAGATGGGAAGGAAAAAACAACCCACCATTAATAATGCCGGTGATCCTGGAGCAGTTTTAACGGTTGCGCAGGCTGATGCACTGTCTACTTATGTAAGAAATACATATGGTTATGACGTAGGTTCAAGTGCTGGTACTGATGCCGAGACACAAAATGATAAAATTTTCGCCAGGTTAGACTGGAACATTAATTCGAAGAATCAATTGATGTTGCGTCATAACTATATCAAAGCTTATGATGATGTACTATCCCGCTCTTCTTCGGCGTTTCGTTTTGGCAACAATGGTGGTAGAAATAATAGTGAGCAGAACATCTCTGTGTTAGAGTTAAGAAGCACAATTTCTGAAAGTTTGTCTAACAACTTATTATTGGGTTATTCAAGAGTAAGAGATGCGAGATCTACATCAGGTTCATTATTTCCTCATGTAGAAATCAGGAACTTTAACGCTTCTGGAAACACAGTTGCTTTCGGTTCAGAGCGTAGTAGTACTGCGAATCAATTAGATCAGGATATCTTTGAGGTAACCGACAACTTTAAGATTTTTGCAGGTAACCATACATTCACTGTAGGTACACACAATGAGTTCTATAAATTCAGAAACCTTTTCGTAAACAACAGATATGGTTACTGGCAATTCAATAGCTTAGCTGATTTTGAGGCTAATAGACCATCTAGATTAGAAGTAATTTTCCCTATCGGTGACAATCCTGGGGAAGCGAAATTTGGTGCTGCTCAACTTGGATTCTATGGACAGGATGATATTCAGGTAACTCCAGAACTGAGATTTACAGCTGGTCTACGTGTTGATGTTCCTTTGTTCTTCGATACGCCTTTAGCTAATCCAGTTGCCGTTTCATCTTTTGGTTACAGAACTGACATCACTCCTAAAAGCAGACCTTTGGTTTCTCCAAGAATTGGATTTAACTATGATGTATTTGGAAATAAAACACTTCAATTACGTGGTGGAACGGGAATTTTCACAGGTCGTGTTCCATTTGTATGGTTGTCTAACCAATTTTCTAACAACGGTTTGTTAACTGGCGAGGTAAGGCTGACAAGTGCCGCGGCAATTCCAGGTGGATTCCAGCCTGATCCTAATCTTCAGTCTTCGGTAGGTACTCCTGGTAATTATCAGTTGAACTTAATTGATCCAAACTTCAGACTTCCTCAAGTATTCAGGTCTAACTTTGCTGGTGATATTAAACTTTTTGCCGGTATCTCAGCAACTTTAGAGGCTATCTACAGCAAAACGCTAAACAACATTACTTACAAAGACATCAATATTGCTGGCGTAACAGGTACTCTTAATCCTGCATTGTCTGGTGGTCAGGATAACAGGCCTACTTACGGTGGTAAAGTTAATTCTAAAGTTACCAATGCAATTTTACTTGAAAACAGCAATAACGGATCTGCCTACAGCTTAACAGCTCAGTTGCAAAAATCTTTTGCAAACGGTTTGGGTGCTATGGTAGCGTATACTTATGGTGAGGCTAAAGACGTAAATAGTGGAACAAGCTCTACTGCAGTATCTAACTGGCAGTTTAACCAGATCGTTTTAGACCCTAACAATACACCTCTTGCTTATTCAACTTTTGATACAAGACACCGCATTGTTGGTAGCTTAAACTATGGTATTCATTATGGCAAGAATAAGCTGTTCGGTACTTCAATTGCTGTGTTCTACGCAGGAAGATCTGGAAGTCCTTTCACTTATTTGTATAATGGTGACTTGAACGGTGATGGTTCAAATGGAAACGACTTACTTTTTGTACCAATAAGTGCTGCTGATATCAAATTGGTAGATATTCCTGCTGTTACAACAGGAGCTAATCCAACTCCTCTAATTACTGCTGCTGATCAATGGACTGCCTTAAATGCTTACATTGAGGGCGATTCTTATCTAAGTACCATCAGAGGTCAATATGCTAAAAGAAATGGTGCCCGTCTACCTTGGCAACATTCATTCGACTTAAAATTCATCCAGGATTTAGGTGGCATGATTAAAGGTACTTCTAACAAAATCCAATTGTCAGTTGACATCTTTAACGTGGGCGCATTGTTAAACAAAGATTGGGGTAGGGCTTATTTCTTAAGCAATAATGCCAGTTCTTTAATTGGTTACAACAGTGCAGGCGGAGGTGGTTATACTTTCAGAGCACCTACAAGTGGCACTGCTTATGGAGTGGATCAAATTCCTTCCCGCTGGGCTGCTCAGTTTGGTGTAAGGTACATCTTCAATTAGAATATTATAATTTCGATATTAAAGCCTTGTTTCTTAGGAAGCAAGGCTTTTTTGTTTTGGTGTTTTCCACTGCCGGAGGTCTGCTTTTCTTAAATATGACCTGAAAATCGCAAGGTTTGATGAAACTATATGTATGTATATGTCAGATTTAGCTAAGTGTGACCTTGGTCATTAATTAAGATTTCTTGAATGCTCAGATTTGTATAATGGATTTACTCAATATGTGATATCTGTTAAATAAATCTGAGCATTTTAAAACCATCCTAATGATCATAGAACAATTTGAAGATAAATACCTGTCGCATTACAGCTATGCGATCTTAAGCAATAGTGAGAAAAAGGTGATCCTGATTGATCCCGCACGCAATCCACAACCTTATTATGACTTCGCAGCAAAACATGGCGCCACCATTGTTGGGGTGATAGAAACCCATCCGCATGCAGATTTTGTCAGCAGCCATCTGGAGATCCACATGACCACCAGTGCAAAAATCTATTCCCATACACTTACAGGGGTGAGTTATCCTCAAACACCTTTTGATGAAGGTGCCGAAATTGTCCTTGGCGAACTCAAATTGAAAAGTATACACACCCCTGGACATTCACCCGACAGTATCTGTATTATTCTTGAACAAAATGGCAATGATAAAGCTGTATTTACCGGCGATACCTTGTTTATAGGCGATTGCGGACGACCGGATCTGAGAGAGTCTGTAGGCAATCTCACCGCAAAAAGAGATGAGTTGGCGGCCCAGATGTACTATTCACTTCGTGAAAAGCTGATGGCACTGGAAGACGAAGTGCTGGTCTATCCTGCACACGGTTCCGGCAGCTTGTGCGGACGAGCGTTGAGCCATGATAACCTAAGCACCATTGGAAGGGAAAGAATCATGAACTGGGCACTTCAGCCAATGGACGAAGCACAGTTTGTAAAAGAGCTAAATACTGACCAGCCATTTGTGCCCAAATACTTCGGCTTCGATGTGGAGCTCAACAGAATTGGTGCTTCAGAATATGAAGACCAGCTGGACAAGATCTCGGTGATGCAGCAACCTCCTGAGCTTGATCCAGAAGTACTCATTGTTGACACGCGTCCGGAAAAGGAGTTTAAGAAGGGACATCTTCCAAATTCGGTCAACATCATGAACGGGATGAAGTTTGAAACCTGGCTGGGGAGTGTCGTCAATCCTGGAGAACGTTTTTATCTTGCTGCAAGTACCCCGGAAGAGCTGGATGAACTCATTAGCCGCAGCGCAAGCATCGGTTATGAAGCCTATATACAAGCGGCTTTTGTGGCGATAAAGGGACCAGCGAAAATCCTTGAAATGCCACTGTTGCAGTTTAGGTATCATCCTGATGATTTTACGATCGTAGACGTCAGGAATGAGACTGAAGTGAGAGACAATCCGATATTTTCGGATGTACTTCATATTCCACTCGCAGCGCTTAGAGAAAGGATCGGGGAGATTCCATTAACAAAACCAGTTGCCATACATTGTGCAGGCGGGTATCGCAGTGCTGCGGGAAGCAGCATTGTTAATGCGCTGGTCGGCAACCAGATACAGGTGTATGATTTTGGTGAATCCATTCTCGATTACCGCAGGGTAGCTCCTGTAGAAAACCTGCATAACGTCGTGATCCGCTAAGTATACCCTTAATTATCCCTCTACATAATTTTCAGCAACTCTTCGATAAAAAGAGTTGCAGATTTTTTTCTGAATACATCCTTCTGCCATAATATATAAGCTTGTTTGTATAGCTCTTTCCCGCTGATCGGCACTGCTACCAGGTTTTTCCAGTTTCCAATAGCCTTTTCATTAATGATGGTCACCCAATTGCCGGTTTCAACAAGTGAGAGTAACGAGTGGGTATCATTCATTTCAATCTTGATCTGCGGATTAATTTTATTCTTTTTGAAAATCTCATCAATCAGGTCCCTGGAGCTGAAGCCCTTGTTTGGCAAAATCATCTCTACCTGGCCTAATTCTTTGATGGAAATTTTACTCATCTGTGCCAGCGGATTTTTCTTTGCCACGACCATTTTGATACGCGAGGAAAACAAATGCTGCATCTCCAGATCTTCATTCGGAGACTGCTCATGGAAGGCCAGGATGAAGTCCAGGTCTGCCCTGCGCAGCTTGGTCTCCAGCTCGCCGGCAATGCCATATTCAATATGGATCATGATGCCTGGGTATTTTTTTGAAAAAGGACGAAGGGCCGGCAGGAGCAGGGAACTGAACGCGTAAGTTACGCCAATCTTAAGTTCTCCGTTGATGAGGTTATTGAGCTCAAAAATGGCCTGCTTAGACTTCTTGATATCCAACATAATCTGCCTTGCATGACTGAGAAATAACTTACCGGCCTCTGTAAGCCGTACCTGTTTTCCAATCCTGTCAAACAACAACATTCCCAATTCCTCTTCCAGCTGTTTGATTTGCTGCGAAAGCGTCGATTGTGTGACAAAAGACGCTGCTGCGGCCTCCGTAAAGTGGAGTAATTCGGCCGCCTTTATAAAATAGTTCAGCTGTCTGAATTCCATAATCAATCGTTTAAACTAATCAATATCATTAAAACTATCAATTTTACAAATATACGGCTAATGCCGACATTTGTACCATCACATCGATACCTATATCAATAACAAATGGCATTATTCAGATCACTCAAGTCAAGAAACTTCAAACTCTTTTTTTACGGACAGTCTATCTCCCTGGTGGGCACCTGGATGCAGAAGACAGCGGTAAGCTGGCTGGTGTACCAGCTGACAGGTTCTGCCGTGTTACTGGGAGTAGTTGGTTTTGTGAGTCTGATCCCTTCATTGTTTCTTTCACCTTATGCCGGAAGTTTGGTCGACAGACACAACAGGTATCATATTCTGGTGATCACTCAGATTGCCTCGATGGTACAGGCGGGTGCATTAGCAGGGATCATATTTTTTGGTTTCAATAATATCCTGCTCATTATCCTGCTCAGTTTGATACAGGGGATCATCAATGCCTTCGACGTAACCTGCAGGCAGTCGCTGATGATCGAAATGGTAGATAAGAAGGAGGATTTGCCAAATGCAATCGCATTGAACTCCACAATGGCCAACTTTGCACGTATTGCAGGGCCCGCAGTAGCCGGGATCATCCTAAGTGCATTTGGTACCGACTTCTGTTTTATTGGTAACTTCCTGAGTTATATTCCCGTGCTGATCTGTTTGTTCATGATGAAACTGAACGTGAGCATCATTGAGAAATCAGAGAAAAGCATCTGGACAGAATTGCAGGAAGGTTTTAGATATGTATCCGGCGACAAAGACCTGAGTAGTCTGATTATCATGATTGCCATCAGCAGCCTCTTCGTCATCCCTTTCAATACACTGATGCCAATTTTTGCCAAAGACATCTTCAACGGTGATGCGCGTACCTTCAGCTGGTTTGAAAGCGCTGCCGGCCTTGGGTCTATCGTTAGTGCCATCTATCTCGCAAACCTTAAAAACAGCAACACATTGATGAAGCTGATCATGATTGCAGGAGGTGTCTTTGGGGGTAGCTTACTGCTGCTGGCTTATGCTCCCCAGCTACCGGTTGCGCTGTTGTTTATGACACTGACAGGGGTAGGGATGATGGCACAGACCTCAGCAATCAATACCTATATTCAGACACATGCAATTCCTGAAATGCGTGGACGGGCCATCAGCTATTATGTAATGGCTTATCAAGGAATTATTCCGGTAGGTAGTCTGTTGATTGGCTGGGCTGCGCATGCCATCGGGCCAAGACCAGCAATTTTTATCGAAGGTTTAATTGCCATCACTGCAACGGCCGCCTTTGTTTTCTACAGGAGCAGGCACACTCAGGAAAAAGCGGTGAGTATATGATGTAACGAAGGTAGTCGGCCAATATAGTTGCTATAGCGTATCTTCCAATAACCTTTTTCTGGCAAGCAGGCAGGCGCCTATTACACCTGCATCTTCCCCAAGACTGGAAATCCTGATTTGAGTATCATTATTAGCCAGGCTTAGTGACAATTTATTCAATGCACTTTTTATTGGAAGATGCAGGTATTCGCCGGTTGTGGCTAGTGCTCCCCCTAAGATGATCAGCTCAGGATTAAAAATATTAATAAGTAGCGCGATGCCACGGCCCAGATTATAACCTATCTTTTCCATCAGTTCTATACATAACACATCGTCGTTATTGGCGGCGTCAATGATCTCCTCCATTTGAATTTCATCATTTGGGCCTTTTTTTAATGAACTGGAGGAACCATTGCTGATACTCTCTTTAAACATTCTTACCATGGCCATACCTGAGGCTTCTGTCTCCAGACATCCTTTTTTACCACATCTGCAGATGAGTTCATTGTTAAACAGCGGAATGTGCCCTAGTTCTCCAGAAAAGCCCGATTTGCCGTAATATATTTCCTTATTGATCATCATGCCCATTCCCAGACCATAGTCCAAATTAAGGAACAGTACATTTTTCTCATCCTCCACTGCACCCGAATTGAACTCACCGTAAGCCATTGCCCTGGAGTCGTTCTCCAGATAGGTTTTTAGTCCGAGTTCGTTTTCTATCACTTTATTAAGTGGCTCCTCATTAAAGTGAAAAAAGTTGTAGCTATATCCCGTAAGGTAGTTGATGCGGCCCGACATATTGAGTCCGATGCCCAGGATCTTTTCTTTGGGGACGCCAGTTTCCTTGATGAAGTTGAGGATCAGCCGGCAAAGTTCTTTTAAAGAAGCCTCGCTGTTCTGTAAGTCATACGGCACCCCTTTGGAGATCCTGATCAGTTTCTTACGAAGGTCAGTAAGGCCAATGTTGATGTGGTTATATTTTACATCGACACCTAGAAAAAATACCGAATCAGGCGCAAGTCCGTATATGTTGGGCCTGCGCCCTCCAGTAGAACCTGTCTTTCCGAAATCTTTTACCAGTCCGTCAGCAATAAGATCAAGGACCAGTGTGGTCACTTTAGGAACACTTAAATTAAGTTCTTTACACAATTCTGTAATTGTCGTGTTTCCCTTATCTGCAAAATAGAGGATGATGGTTTTTTTAATGTGTATATTCTTGTAAGCAACACCGGTGATGTTCTTATCGTGGTCATCAAAAAAGGTAGTTCTCATTGGAGTTCCTGGTAAGCGTTGAGGTTAATTCTTAATATTTACTTCTTAAAAAAAATAATAAAGTTGCCTGTTCCGATGCGAAAAGCGGGCTGTTTTTCAAAGGTAACAGAAAAAATGAGATGATCCTTTCTTACTGCCATTCTTCAGGAAAAAAATGCCGGTTGTTCCATCTTGTTTTAGCGTAAAAAAATGGATGCCAAAGATCGCCAACAAGGATGATTAAGAAAATGCGTAAAAGGCTGCGAGTTACCGTTACCTTGACCAGGAAGTCTCACAATCTGTCGACTGAAACGCATTAAACGGTGTGCATCGACAGTATGTCTTATTAAATCGTTCAATGGCATTTTTCGCTTAATTATGACCTAAACCACTCTTCAAATAATCGTTAACGCCTCGTCTGATGTAATTACACATTCTTTGCACACTAAACTAGGCCTGCTTTGTAAATTAAACCAGCCCCGGTAAAACGGCAATTTGCTAATGAATGGTGTTCAAAAAAAGAATGCCTTCTGTGAAAGGCCTAGGAATATTTTGCCCTACTTCAGGGCAAAGGATTCCAGCCTTGAATAGAATGGCTTTCTTTTTAAGAGAAAAACAAAAAAGCCTGTATCTGAATAGACACAGGCTTAAATAATTTGTAATCAATGCTTTTAATTATACACAAAAGTACCTTTTTCGCTTTCAATTGTCACTTGCTTCTGAGCAGCAGCCTCTACACGTCCAATAATTTGGGCATCGATGTTAAAGCTTTTAGAAATTGCAATGATCTCCTGGGCAATCGCTTCAGGGACATACAGCTCCATTCTGTGTCCCATGTTGAATACCTTATACATTTCTTTCCAATCTGTACCAGACTGTTCCTGTATCAATTGAAACAATGGTGGAACAGGGAAGAGGTTATTTTTGATAATATGCACATCATCATTAACGAAGTGAAGCACCTTGGTCTGCGCACCACCGCTGCAGTGAACAATACCATGAATCTGGCTTCTGAAGCCTTCCAGGATTTGCTTGATCACAGGCGCATAAGTGCGTGTCGGAGAAAGCACCAGCTTACCCACGGTGATTTCAGTATTTTCATCTATGCGGACAGTATCTGTCAATTTCTTACCACCTGAAAATACGAGGTCGTAAGGAACTGAAGGATCGAAGCTTTCCGGATAGCTGTCTGCAACTGATTTATCAAATACATCATGCCTGGCAGAAGTCAGCCCGTTAGAGCCCATGCCACCATTGTATTCAGTTTCATAAGTTGCCTGACCAGAAGAGGAGAGGCCAACGATGACATCACCAGCCTGGATCTGATCATTACTGATGATCTTATCACGTTCAATGCGGCAGGTTACTGTAGAATCTACGATGATGGTACGAACAAGGTCGCCAACATCAGCAGTTTCGCCACCTGTGGAGTAGATGGAAATGCCAAGGTCACGAAGTTCAGCCAGAATTTCTTCAGTACCATTGATGACGGCTGCAATCACTTCTCCGGGGATCAGGTTTTTATTACGTCCGATCGTTGAAGACAGGAGGATATTGTCGGTAGCACCCACGCAGATCAGGTCGTCGATGTTCATGATGATAGCATCCTGGGCGATTCCTTTCCATACGGAGATATCGCCTGTTTCTTTCCAGTACACGTAGGCAAGAGATGACTTTGTTCCGGCGCCATCGGCATGCATGATGTCGCAGAAATTTTCATCATTGCCCAGGATGTCGGGGATGATTTTACAGAAGGCTTGCGGAAAAATACCTTTATCTATATTCTTGATGGCCTGGTGCACATCTTCTTTCGACGCAGAAACGCCACGTTGGTTGTACCTGTTATCACTCATGTTGCTGCAAAGATAGGGAAACCCCCGAATGTTAAAGCGTTAAGGGAAAAAAATTACAGGGGGAACTGCAAAAAAATAACCCTTCAAAATGAATTGAAGGGTTATTGACTTAACATGGTTATTTTGGTTTAGGTTATTTCAAGAATAATAACTCTCTGAACTTAGGCAGAGGCCAAACGCTGTCGTCTACGATCTGCTCCAGTTTGTCAGTATGGTAGCGAATGTTGTCGAAGTAAGATTTTACGTTCTCATCGTAGCTGATCGCTTTTTCACGTGTATCTTCGATGGTATTTGTTTTCTTACGTTCTTCCAGCATCGCATCGATGTTGGTTTTCAGGATACCAAGGTGCTCAGAAACTTTGTTAATGATGCTAACAGGAGCATCCAGAGATTCTTTAGCTACACCAAGATCTTTAAGACCTTTAGCATTTGTGATTAAAGTGTTTTGGTAAGCGATGGTTGCAGGGATGATCATGCTGTTGGTTACTTCGCCCATTACCCTTGCTTCGATCTGAAGTTTTTTGTAATAGCTTTCCAATAGGATTTCATGACGTGCATGCAGCTCGCGTTTGCTGAAGATGTTATTGTTTACAAAAAGCTCTGTAGACTTCTCAGTTACGTAAGCATCAAGTGCTTTAGGGGTAGTTTTGATGTTTGACAAACCGCGTTTAGCTGCTTCATCTTCCCACTCCTGGCTATAACCATTTCCTTCAAAACGGATGTCTTTAGATTCTTTAAGGTATTTTTTGATGATTGTTAACAGGGCAACATCTTTTTTCTCACCTTTTTTGATCAGCTTATCAACCTCAACTTTGAATTTGTTCAATTGATCAGCCATGATCGTGTTCAACACGGTCATAGGCGCAGAAGAGTTGGCAGAAGAACCTACCGCTCTCAATTCAAATTTGTTACCTGTGAATGCGAAAGGAGAAGTACGGTTACGGTCGGTGTTGTCCAACAGGATCTGAGGGATCTTAGGGATACCTAACCATAGTGAATCTTCGCTTTTTACTTTTTTGATGATGCTTCTTGAAGATTCGATCTCATCAAGAACTTCAGCAAGCTGAGAACCTAAGAAGATAGAGATGATTGCTGGTGGAGCCTCGTTTGCACCAAGACGGTGATCGTTGCTCACAGAAGCAATACTTGCTCTTAATAAGTCAGCATGCTCATGAACAGCTTTGATGGTGTTAACGAAGAACGTTAAGAACATCAGGTTGTTTTTAGGTGTTTTTCCTGGAGACAATAAGTTTTTACCAGTATCAGTGATCAACGACCAGTTGTTGTGTTTACCAGAACCGTTGATGCCTGCATAAGGTTTCTCATGTAACAACACTTTGAAGTTGTGTCTCAGGGCAACTTTCTCCATTAAGTCCATCAACAATTGATTGTGGTCAATTGCAAGGTTGATTTCTTCATAGATAGGAGCACACTCAAATTGAGAAGGAGCAACCTCATTGTGACGGGTTTTTAAAGGAATACCAAGCTTAAGGGCTTCATTTTCGAAATCCACCATGTAAGTGAAAACACGCTCAGGGATTGATCCGAAATAGTGGTCTTCCAGTTGCTGACCTTTAGCAGACATGTGACCAAATAAGGTACGGCCTGTTAAAGCAAGATCCGGACGTGCATTGTATAAAGCAAGGTCAACCAGGAAATATTCCTGCTCGATACCAAGGGATGCATTTACTTTAGAGATGCTTTTGTCGAAATACTGACAAACATCAACAGCAGCTTTATCAAGAGCAGAAAGGGCTTTTAATAAAGGAGCTTTATAATCCAGGGCTTCACCTGTGTAAGAAACAAATACTGTAGGGATGCAAAGGGTTTTACCTGCTTTGCTTTCCATGATGAAAGCTGGAGATGAAGGGTCCCATGCAGTATAACCGCGTGCCTCGAAAGTGTTGCGGATACCACCATTAGGGAAGCTTGATGCATCAGGCTCTTGCTGAACAAGTGCGCTGCCGGCAAATTTTTCAATTGCACCGTCGCTGCTTGGTTCGAAGAATGAATCATGTTTTTCGGCAGTTGAGCCAGTCAGAGGCTGGAACCAGTGTGTATAGTGTGTAGCACCTTTACCCATTGCCCAGCTTTTCATTGCCGTAGCAATGTGGTTGGCATCTTCATGGTTAATCAGCTCACCTTGATCAATTGATGACACTAATTTTTCATAAACTTCCTTAGATAAGAAATCTTTCATTTTTCTCTTATCAAAAACATTAGCGCCAAAAAAGTCAGAAATCTTAGTCGAAGGAGACTTTACTTCTGGTGAAATTCTTGATTGCGCCTCTTTTAATGCAATTGTCCTTAAGCTTTTCATTTATTTGATTAATAATTTGGTCAAAAATATAAGTTTCGTTTGGAATTGGTCCCGAATTGTTTGTAAAAATACGAATGTCAATAAATAATCAAAGAAATATTTGAGGTTTTTAAAACATTTTGTGATGAGTGTCAGGTAAATGACCTTTCGCTGATCTTGGTGTATTTTCGACAATAAGGGTTTAATGTGAATATGAACACGATTTTGTTTATGGAATTGATGGATTGCTCACATCATGAGAGAAATAAAACCTAAAAAAATATGCTGAACAATTCATCAAATCTTTACAAGGCTGAGTGGCTCGACCTTGTATTCAAAGGAAGAAATAAAAACTATGGCGCTTATCTGTTAAGGGCAGAGTCTGGTAACATTCAGATGAAAGCTTTGTGGATTGCTTCAGCTTTGTTCATATCGTCATTTGTGGTACCAATGATTTATCAGAAACTGAAACCTCATGAAGTTGTCGCAATATTTGATCAGGGGCCTGTAGAGATTGCGCCATTGCCTCCGCCGATTGACCTCCCGCTGAAAAAAGAAGAAGAGCCTGCCGCCGCAAAAGCTGAAGCGCCGAAAGAAAAACTGAAAATGGTGAAAATCCCGTCGAAAGTGGTAGTGGTTGAGCACACCACTGCAGAGCCTCCCATGCTGAAGGACCTCGACAACGCCATTGTTGGGCCAGTGACACAGGAAGGCAAGGAGACAAATCTGCAGTCGCTGCCGATAACAGGTGATGGCAATGGTGCGGTAGGCACTGGCACAGGTAATGGAACGACGGTAGACAATACTATATATAATAGTAGTGGCGTAGAGGTCTATCCTGAGTTTGATGGAGGAATGAAAGCCTGGGCCAAGTTTATCCAGCGCAATTTAAGGTATCCATATCAGGCACAGGAAAAAGGCGTACAGGGAAAGGTGCTGATCAGCTTTGTGGTAGAAAGAGATGGATCGGTTTCCAATGTTACCGTGGTGAATGGGATTGGTGCAGGTTGCGATGAGGAGGCCGCCCGTGTAATTGCTAAATCACCAAAGTGGAAACCAGGACGGCAAAATGATCAGGCTGTGCGGGTGCGGTATACGATTCCCATTGGTTTCGCGATGCCACAGTAGGGAGGTAGTTTTGATCTGTTCTGCCCCATTCTGATGTGTTCAGGATCGGGGCTTTTTTGTTTTTCGAAGGCACTGAGGTATTGTAAGTTGCAATATCAGGTGCAACGGCTGCAATAAATGTTGTCAAATAATTAGGCTAATTTGGATAATTATCACAAATTCGCTGTATGGCATTCCAACATTTTTCCGATCATACCCTTCGGGCTGCTATTGCACAACTCATGAGCTTCAGCTCGTTTGAGATCTGCAAGTATGGCATGATGGTCATCCTGGAAAAGGAGATGACCGACCTCAAAGGTACAGTGGATCCTGAGACCTTTACCGGGGTGGAGTTCGACCTGCTGGAGGCGTCAGAAGATCCCTTGGTGAAGATGCTGATGAAATCCGTGAAAGCAATAGATGAGACCATCGCCACTTACCTGATGATCAATTCAATGGACGATTTTGAAGTCATGAATGATGACGACGCAAACAAACTGGCTTCTCATATTTTCAATAATTTTATCAGCAACTGGGAAGAGGATGGTTATGAGAACATTGTACACGGCATTCATTATATGTACCTCAATTTAAGATTTGTCATGTATTCCGCCGCGCAGCTGTACATACAGGAAGGTGCTGAAATGGATGCGGAGTTGTATGAAGAGCGCTGGAACATGGATACGCTGCTTAGCGTGGTGGACGATGTAGAAGATTTTGGTGATGAAAAGAACCTTCTGCAGCTATTCCATCTTTTTGAGGTATTCAATGCCGGCTACAATGGTATTACTCATTTCTTTTAGCAGATTGTGATATGGGTAATGTCTTTAGATTTAAAAAATTCGGAGTAGATCAGTCTGGTTGTGCCATGAAAATCAATACAGACGGAGTATTGCTGGCTGCGGTTGCTACGGCTAATATGGATTCCGGAAGAATATTGGATATCGGTACGGGTACAGGTGTGATTGCACTCATGCTCGCCCAGCGTTTTCCATTGGCTCAGGTAGATGCTGTTGAGATTGATGGCGTTGCTGCTGAACGAGCAGGGCTGAACTTCCGGTCGTCAGACTTTTCATCGCGTACAACAGCTCATCATACTTCAATTATGGACTATGAAAGTACTCATCCTTATGACCTCATTGTTTCCAATCCTCCTTTTTTTGTCAATGACCTTAAAAACCCGGAAGTCAGAAAAGGAATTGCCAGGCATGCCGATGAGCAGTTTTTTGATGGATTACTGACGAAAGCTGCAGAATTATTAGCTTCTGATGGTGTCTTCTGGTTAATTTTGCCTGTGAAACAGGCAGATTGGATGCTGAATTCTGCTGCCAGTTTCAATTTGTTTCTCCGCCATCAGATAGATGTTTGTTCTGATGAATCTAAACCAGTTATCAGACGCATCCTGTGTCTTTCTCCTCATCTCTCATCAATCAAAAAAGAGACTTTTTACATCTATCAATCCCAGGGCGTATATACAGATGCCTACCGATCCCTTTTAAAAGATTTCTTCCTGGCTTTTTAGTGCATTCGTGTCCGTCTTAAGGAATGAATGTCTTTTTTATGGGATATTTTACTCTTGCCTGTAACAAACATTCTGCTCTCGCCCAAACGCTCTGAAATCAGATATGCATTATTCTTTCAATGGACAGGTGAGCGGCTATTTGAAAGGAGTATCTCATCAATCGAATCAAATGGGATTGCTTGCAATGCTGGTTTACCAGTTCAGGAATGGCTAACTTTGTACCTTATATATACTTGACATCTTGAAAAAAATAGGGCTCATTTCTGATACGCATGGTTTCCTGGACGATGCTGTTTTTAAACATTTTGATGGCTGTGATGAAATCTGGCATGCCGGCGACTTCGGTCCCGGGGTGGCTGATCAGCTGGCAGCCTTTAAACCATTAAAAGGCGTATATGGTAATATCGACGACAAAACCATCAGAAGTGCTTTCCCGGAACACCTTCGTTTTCACTGTGAAAATGTAGATGTATGGATGACACATATAGGCGGATACCCGGGCCGTTATGCGCCGGAGGTAAAGCGTGAAATATACACTAAGCCCCCGATGTTGTTCATCTCCGGACATTCCCATATCCTTAAAGTTTTATTTGATAAAAAAATCAATTGTCTGCATATAAATCCCGGTTCGGCGGGTAATTCCGGCTGGCATCGGGTGAAAACATTGATCAGATTTTGTGTTTCAGAAGAAAAAATACATACCTTAGAAGCCATAGAAATAGGCAATAGATAACGTATTAAGTACACTAAGTAGTATGTCAGGTATCAAAACATTAGGCCAGTTTATCATTGAGAAACAGGCAGATTTTCCATATGCAAAAGGAGAGCTTTCGAGGCTGCTCAGAGACATTGGAATTGCATCAAAAATCGTCAACAGGGAGGTGAACAAGGCGGGGCTTGTGGACATTCTCGGGGAGGCAGGAACAGTAAACATCCAGGGAGAAGGGCAGAAGAAGCTGGATGTGTTTGCAAACCTTCAGTTTATCAGTGCCCTGACCAGTGGTGGGGAGTGTTGTATTGTGGCAACAGAAGAGGAAGACGAGTTCGTCAGGATAGATTCCCCGGTTTCTAAAAACGCCAAATACATCGTCTGTATTGATCCGCTGGATGGTTCGTCAAACATCGATTGCAACGTAGCGGTGGGAACCATATTCTCAATCTATAGAAGAAAATCGACAGAAGGAGAGGCGGTGCTTTCCGATGTTCTGCAAAAAGGCACGGAGCAGGTGGCAGCAGGCTATGTCATCTATGGCTCGTCCACCATGCTGGTGTATACTACAGGTAAGGGCGTAAATGGCTTCACCCTTGATCCATCAATTGGAGAATTTTGTCTTTCTCACCCAAACATGAAAATTCCTGAACATGGGAATATCTATTCGCTCAATGAGGGTAACTATGTGCATTTTCCGGAAGGTGTAAAGAAATACCTTAAATATGTGCAGGTACATGATGAAAGAACAAACAGGCCTTATACCTCCCGTTACATTGGATCTATGGTGGCCGACATCCATCGGAACCTCATCAAAGGGGGGATTTACATCTATCCAACTACCGCTAGCTCACCGAATGGAAAACTGCGACTGCTCTATGAGTGTAATCCAATGGCGTTTATTGTGGAACAGGCTGGTGGCATTGCATCCGATGGCTTCAGAAGGATCATGGAAATCGAACCGTCAGAACTACATGAACGCAGCTCCATATTTATCGGCTCCAGGGAAATGGTGACCATGGCAGAGGGCATGATGGCAGAATATTCGTCAGAGCAGGACAAACATTATGGCGCTGTCGTGGGTAAAGTGTTTCAAGCTTGAAGAATTTCAGAGGGTGTTAGAAGACGCCCTCTAAATACTTTGACTGGATAGCTTGACTTATTAATGCATATTCACCTGAACACCATCTTTAAGGCTGCCAATACCTTCATACTGTTTTCCCTGATGCAGGACAATGGCTTTAACCTTGCGGATTTCCGGACTAAGATCATAATTGCCCAATGCAGATTTGACAGAGACGCTAACCAGGTTTTTGCTCCTGCTGGCTTGAAAATTCAGCAGTTTAAAACCGTTCTTTTTGAAATCCCAGCCCTCACCGGCATCCCAGTACAGTTCCCCTCCAGCCTTACCTTTGGCATCCAGGCAAATGTATAAGGTGAGTTGTCTTAATGACTCTTCGGTCGTGTTCTGGATAATTTCACCTGCGGGAACAATGCCTCCGCCTTTTACCAGTAATTTTGCCTGATACCGGTCAGATTGGTCACCATCAACCAGGTTCAGTGTTTCCCAGATACCGGTAGGTAAGTTGGGGCTTTTGGCAAAGGCTGGAACAACCAGCAGGTTTTTGCCCAATAGAAAGATCTGCTCTTCACTTCTAAGCGCAGTATTTCCTGGATCGTCAAAAAATGCAGGACACATGACCGGTAATCCTGTCTTGTGTGCATTGTAGAATAAAGTGTATAGATACGGCAACAGGCGATATCGGCGTTCAAGTGCAATCTTCGACGTTCTCTCCAGCTCAGGCCCAAAGGCCCAGGGTTCTTTATCATTAGTCCCTGCACAGGCGTGTCCACGTGCAAAAGGCAGGAAGACACCAAAACCAATCCACTGTCCCCATAAATCCGGACTTGTATTTCCCAGAAAACCACCGATATCAGGGCCGCTGAATGGCTGCCCCGAAAGACCGAGTGTCACCGACATGGGCAGGGTAACCTTCATGAATTTTTCATCAGCATAGTTGTCGCCGGTCCATGTTGCAGCATAACGCTGGCCGCCCAGCAGGTTGGAGCGGGTAAGGACAAAGGGTCGTTTATCCGGTTTTGCTGCCAGGACACCTTTTCTTGTTGCTTCTACCATGAGTCTGCCGTAAGCATTGTGATAAAGCAGATGGGGGCCGGCAGGAAGGTTGGCTCCACCGCGATGGGGGATGTCGTAAGGAATGGTCCCCAGTCGCATTGCCTCAGGCAGTTCATTGTCGTTCACCGCTGGTTCGTTCATGTCGTTCCAAACTCCATCAATATCATTGGCAAGAAAGGGTTTGTATAAATCTGCCCACCACTGTTGAGTACGGGGCATGGTGAAATCAGGAAAGGCACAGTCGCCCGGCCATACCTTGCCATGGTATTCCTTTCCGGAAGGATCCTTCAACCAAACATCCTGCTTTGTTCCAGAGTTATAGACATCATAACCGGCATCTACTTTTACGCCTGGGTCAATCATAAATACAGAACGAAAACCCTTTGCATGGAGGTCTGCATTTAACTGTTTCGGGTTAGGGAAAGTAGCTTTGTTGAAGGTGAACACCCGATAGCCGTCCATATAGTCGATGTCCATCCAGATGACATCGCAGGGGAGTTGCTTCGCCCTGAAGGTACTCGCAATTTCTCTTACCCGCTGTTCAGTACCATAGGAAAACCGACATTGCTGGTAACCAAGTGACCAGCGCGGTGGCAAGTCTATAGTACCGATCAGCTCTGCAAGACCTTGCAATACTTCCTGGGGCGAATTGCGGTCGATCACATATACATTGAAAAGTGCTCCTTCAGTATTGAATTCAATCTTGTCATCATCTGTACGTAGCTCGGCCTTCCAGAAGCTATCAAAAATTACCCCGAAGGCAGTTCCATCCTCCCGTAAGCCCATCACCCATGGGTGGGACTGGTAAAGACGCGAACCACCATCAACGCCATAAGCCCCGCTGTCCGTATTCCATAGCCTGATGGTCTGCCCATTCCTCAGAAGCGTACCCGTTACCTCCCCACCTCCGTATAGGCTAACCTTACCTTTAAGATGTATGATCGCACTTGCTTTCCCTTCGGTTACCGAGAACTCAGGATAAATCTTCCAGTGGGATGGCAGGCGCCCACTTATGACTGGCGTGCTCTTGAGGATGAGAGATGGTGTCTTGTTCGCGTCAAACCCCTCGGGTACAAACTGTGCAATGGATTTGCCTACCATTCCGGAACGGGCAATGGCGACAGGCTGTGCCTCAGTAAATAAAGGGTGGAACAATAATAAAATTGTGATCAGACTCAGAAACCTGGCAATTTTAGACATAAGCGCATACTTTTTTTATAAACATCGAACTTATGGATGGTAAAAAAAATGATTGCCATCTCAATTCTGAATTAAAATTGGGTATTTTTCTTCAAATGCTTTCGAAAAATCTATGCTCTTCACATCAAAATACCCGCTGGCACCGTCTTGGAATTTTTCTTCAATGACTGTCCTTAGTTCTGCAGTAATCTTATCGTCCTTGTACTGGTAAATGTTTATGAATTTTGAGGTTTGAAGATTGGCATTCTTATACTTCACCTTAAAAAAGTTTTCAATTTTTTGCTGGTCAGCGAAGGATCTGATCTTGAAAGCATAGCTCACTAATTTACCATTCCAGGATATCAACTCTATGTGTGATGGAACCAATCCGGTAAAAGTAAATCTACCATCGTTGTCGAAACCGTAAGAGGTCATATCTTGCCTGTTACCCAATTTTCCTTGATGAAGGTCGGGCATATTATCGATTAACTCTTTTATATCTTCAGAAAAGTTGATTTGTGCTAAGTCCATTTTTTTCTGTACGAGGCAAGCAAGTTGCCAGAACATTGCCATCGCAAAAAATATTGCTTTTAGCGCTTTTTTTAATTCCATCTGCAAATGATTAATTAGTAAACGGAGAGTACTGGGTTTTTGTTTTAGTACTCATAATGAGCGTGATAAAAGATGCGTTTTATCACTGTTCTATTCAGCTTGCCTAAGCCCATATGGAAATCATAACGACAACCAGGTGTAGAGGTTGATCGTTTTAATGACGGGAAGACTTGTTGTCGGCTTCTGTATAATATTTTTGGAAGGTCTATTGAAATGTAAAAAGCTAATCTATATCAGTCTGAAGTAATAGCATTGCGAAGTGGTAGTATTTGGATAGGGATGGAGAGATGTTGAGAGCACAATGATACCAAGTGTTGAACTTAATGCTAAGCATGATATATAAATATCAAAATTCATTTTTAATAATTTTCCCGAAAACAAAAAAAAGCAGTCTTTTCAGACTGCTTTCAAAATACGGGTGGAATATGGGGCTCGAACCCACGACCCTCGGTACCACAAACCGATGCTCTAACCAACTGAGCTAAAACCACCGTATGTTTTGCAACGCCACAAAAGTACGATTTAAATCATTCCCCGCAAATATTTTTAACCTCCAAAATGCAAATTTCTTTTAATCAATTAAAATTCAGCGAATTGAATTTTGAATAAAATTTAAATTGCCTTACATAAATTGCTTTTAAAGCTTAAAAACATAGATTTGTCTCAGTTATGATTGAAATTTATACCGACGGTGCAGCTAGTGGAAACCCAGGTCCTGGTGGATATGGCGTGATTTTGCGTTCAGGAAACCATTACAAAGAACTGAGTGGAGGTTTTAGAATGACCACCAATAACCGTATGGAGCTGTTGGCGGTGATCGTTGGGCTGAATGCCTTAAAAACACCTGGACAGGAAGTAATGATCTTTTCTGATTCGAAATATGTAGTGGATTCTGTTGAAAAGAAATGGGTATTTGGCTGGGTGAAAAAGGGCTTTAAAGACAAAAAAAATAAAGACCTCTGGCTCCGTTTCCTAGAGGTTTATAAATTACATCAGGTCAGGTTTACCTGGATCAAAGGACACAATGCCCATCCCGAAAATGAGCGGTGTGACGTGCTTGCCGTGGCAGCATCAAAAAATAAAGCAGCCCTGGCGATTGATGCTCCTTTTGAAGCGGAGAAAAATAGCCAGAGACTCCTCTAATCACTTTTATCGTTAATAGGCTGGGAGGGCAATGATCATCCTTTCATGTCCCGCATTGCCTCCTTAAGATCGCGCTTCATTTCCCTCTGGTCTTGTTTGCTTTCTTTTTTCGTATCTTTTTGTTCTCTCTTAAATTCTTTTCTGAGTTCGCGCAATTCCTGCTTCATTTCTTTTCTGGCTTCTCTTCGTTCCGAACCACTGTCAAAAGATTCGCTTTTGAAATCGTCAATGATGTCCTTTCGCTCTTCCCTATATTCGGATTTGTCAAAAGCTTCTTCCATATCTGAAGAGCTCAGGTCGTAATTCGTAAGCGCAGCATTTCCTGACTTCACCTTGAAATCACCCATTTTATTGGGGTCAACGGATTTTAGCTGTTTGATCATGATTTTAGCCATGTCCTTTGGCATACTCTTCTTGATTTCCTTTTCCATCTTTTTCCAGTCTTTTGCAGACATGGCTTTTTTCGTGGTGTCTGATAACGAACTTTGATCAAAGTTACCCGGGATTGTAGTGTCTGTACTTGCCGCTGAGGCGGGGAGCTGGCTGCCGAGCGCTAAAGCCAACATAGAGGTTAATAAAAGGTTCATATTTGATATGTGTTTAAGTGCTTAATTTACAAATAAATACAATAATAAAATCATCATATAGTTTTCTAATCAGAATATTACAGAGATGACCACCATTAGTCGTAAATTCAGATGCTAGTTTTTTCAAATTCTAAGTAGCAAGCCGGCCTGAGCTTCCTGACAAATTACTTTGAACTTCTCAACAAAGCATTCCGCGCTGTACTGAGCATATCTTTGTTTCAACTTAAAAATACGACGATGAAAAAGATATGGTTCATTACAGGTAGTGGACGGGGCTTAGGACGCAGCCTTACCACTGCAGTACTAAAAAATGGCGATAGTGTTGCCGCAACAGCGAGGGACGTCAGACAATTAGATGATCTTGTTACACAGTTTCCTGAGCAGATTCTGCCAATCGGATTGGACGTTACGGATCATGAGCAGGTTTACCAATCGGTTTCTGTTGCCATAGAACATTTTGGAAGAATTGACGTGCTGGTCAACAACGCAGGATTTGGTATCATCGGGGCTGCCGAGGCATACACACATGATCAGGTGCGCAGTCAGCTGGAAACTAATCTTTATGCCCCCATAGCGCTGACTAGGGCTGTCTTACCTTACATGCGTAAACAGGCTGCAGGCAGGATTTTGCAGATCAGTTCTGTGGGTGGAAGGGTAGGAAATGCGGGACTGACAATGTATCAGGCGGCCAAGTTTGGACTTGGAGGATTTACAGAGGCCCTGGCGAAGGAAGTAGCTCCACTGGGAATCTTTGTAACCAGTGTAGAGCCTGGAGGCTTCCGTACAGACTGGGCTGGTGCATCCATGACTTACGCAAAGGAGATCGAGGGTTATGACATGGTGAATCAGCGAACAGATCTATTTAAGAGCGGGAAATTTATACCTGTTGGTGATCCTGAAAAGGCGGCCGAAGTAATGGTTATACTGGCGGCCCATCCTGCGCCACCGACACATCTTGTACTGGGAAGTGAAGCCATTGGCATATTGAAAAGTGCAAACGCCTCCAGAGATGCTGAAATGGAAGAATGGCTGGAAGTCAGTTTGTCCACTGATCATGCAGAGGCGGAAGATTTTTTGAATACCGCCGCAGGCAAATCGTATACGGATAAGCCGAAACGAAAGTAATGCTGCCTCAAAGCATATACTTTTTAATCTTTTTATGATAGTTTTCCGACGATCGCAAACAGGCATATCTTTGTTTGCTATCTTGGAACAAAAATAACCATTGTTCCATCATCATGAAAGTCAGTATTCTTCTAGTTTTTACCATTCTATTCGGTTCACAGTCTTCAGGATTTGCAATACGTAGCGGCAATCCGCAACGGTTCCTTAAAACGGATACTTTATATGCAACTAAATTAAAGCCTTTTGGCAGATACGCTTATGATGAGAAGGGCAGATTGGAGATGATCAGTTCTGCCATGCACTTTGGTTTGAAGTTCAAAGGAAGCCAGTGTGCACTGTATCTCTCTTTAAATGATGTGAAAGGCCACAACTACATTCAATATGAGCTGGACGGGGTTTATCAAAAGAGAATCCGAATCAATGGTAATGATCCTGGTCCGGTGCTGATCGATGCTGCCGGGCCAGGTGAACATCAGATTTGGATTTATAAAGCAACCGAAGCGCATACCGGTGCAGTAGTGGTCTCGAAGGTCGCAGCTCAGGGAGTTAGGGCGCTTGAAGCCGGAACGTTGCCTGTTATTGAATTTATTGGCAACAGCATTACCTGTGGCGCTGCATCAGATACTACGGATGTTCCTTGTGGTACTGGTGATTACCACGACCAGCACAATGCATATATGGCTTATGGCCCACGTCTGGCCAGGGCGCTGGGAGTTAACTACTTCCTGAGCAGTGTAAGTGGCATTGGTATCTACCGCACCTGGAACAAGCCATCCCCCTCAATGCCTCAAGTATATGAAAATATTGACTTTCAGGAGCGCAATACAACAAAATGGAACTTCAATACCTATAGCCCCCGGATTGTCAGCATTGCCCTGGGAACAAATGATCTCAGTAACGGTGATGGAAAAACGCCACGTGATCCCTTTAACAAGAAGATCTTTACCTCAGCATATGTGGATTTTGTCAAACTTATCAAAAAAAAATATCCGAAAGCACAACTGGTATTGTTGAGCAGTCCGATGATCAAAGGCGACTCCAGGGAGTTGTTACAGGAATGCCTCCGGGCAGTAAAGGCACAAGTAGATGCGCTTTACCCCGATGATCCCGCGGTGCGGACATTCTTTTTTGAGCCTATGGATGCCCATGGCTGTACCGGGCACCCGAGTGTTGCAGATCACCTTGTGCTTGCCGATGAGCTTAAGCCCTTTTTTCAGCGGTTGCTGGGGCAGGATTCCGACCAATAGTGGCGTTATCAGTTTCAGGCAACCGTGTAGTGATGTTCAGGTAAAACGCAGTTTTTCTTCTTCCAGATCCAGGTACTTGAGGTGTTTCCTGATGATGTCCTCATCCAGGCTTTCTTCTTGTTTATTCTTGTTGAGGAGCCATTGTCGCTGGTGGTCGAGCAGGTCGAGGTATACAGCTTTGGATTCCCGTGCCATATCGGTTTCATCTACCAGTTGCCCCGTATTTTCCCATTTACTGGCAACTTGCTGCAGAAAAGGCTGGGCACTGAGTTGAGCCGCATAATTTGTACGCAGGTGCAGTAATCCATGTTCCGCCATCTGTTTTCTGATCAGTCCATCCGCTTCTTCTTCCGGGAGGATATTGTCGACATCAGGCAGTCCGATTTTTTTGATGAGGTAAGGTAAAGTCAGGCCCTGCAGCAGCAAGGTGACAAGGATGACAATGAAGGTGATGAAGAGGATCAGGTTGCGTTGCGGAAACGCGGTGCCGTCAGTCAACTGAACAGGGATGGACAAGGCAGCAGCAAGAGATACAACGCCGCGCATGCCTGTCCAGCCGAGTATAAAAGGAACCTTAATGCCCGGGTTCCTTGTGTCGGCAACGCTGATGAAATTTCGTGCAATCAGCGTCACAACAACTGCTCCGTATGCCGCCAGTATCCTGCCGACAATCAGCACTGCCGAGATCAGCAGGCCATATCCGATTGCGGATGTAATGCTTACCGGCCCCAGGCTAGAGGTGATTTCGGGTAAGTCCAGGCCAATCAGTGTAAACACTAGTCCATTCAGAATGAATACCAAGCTTTCCCAAACGTTCACACCACGGAGCCTTGAGCCGCTGCTGAGGAAGTGATGCCTTTTGTTGGAAAGCAACAATCCACCGCTTACCACAGCCAATACACCTGAAGTGTGGGCTTCTTCTGCAGCAATGTACATCAGGTAGGGGGTAATGATGCTCAGGGCGGTATCAATATTTGTGTCTGTGGGCAGGTATTTATGCAGCTTCATGAAAATCATCCCGATGGCAAGGCCAATGCCAACGCCCCCAATAAGCATCCAGGAAAAGCTCAATGCTGCATCAGTCCATATAAACTGTCCTGTAGCCACGGCAATTGCTGCAAACCTGAAGATAATTAGAGAAGAAGCATCATTCAGCAGACTTTCTCCTTCCAGAATGGACGACATGCGTTTTGGTACTTTTACAAATCTTAATATGGCACCTGCACTCACCGCATCGGGAGGAGAAACGATGCCTCCAAGCAGAAATCCCAATGCCAGTGAAAAGCCGGGAATAAAATGGTTGGCTACAAAGGCGACAGATAGCGCACTGAGGAAAACAACAACAAAAGCAAAGCTGCCGATGATGCGCCGCCATTTCCACAATTCTTTCCAGGAGATGGCCCAGGAGGCTTCATAAAGCAAGGGCGGCAGGAAGATGATGAAGAGGAGTTCCGGATCGATGTGTACCGTAGGGATTCCGGGTATGAAGCTGATGGCCAGCCCGGCAAGTACGAGCAGTACAGGATAGGCTACCTTTATTTTGTTCGCGAGCATGATCAGCAATAGAATGGTAACGATCAGCCCCAGATAGAATGGGAAGTATTCGAGCATGAAATTCGGGAATTTAGAATACTAAGTTATGAATTTATCTGCGCTCCCCGATTTGCTGGCGCCACATAGAATAGTATAATCCTTTCTTTTTCAGAAGTTCTTCATGACTGCCCATTTCTGAAATTTTTCCTTTCTCCAGCACATAGATGTTGTCAGCATGCATGACAGTGGATAGCCTGTGGGCAATTAATATCGTCATCTGATCTCTTCGGGCAGAGATTTCACGTATGGTCCCTGAGATTTCTTCTTCCGTTAGGGAGTCGAGGGCAGAGGTGGCCTCATCAAAGATCAGCAACCTGGGGTCTCGAAGTAGTGCACGGGCAATGGATATCCGCTGTTTTTCTCCTCCGGAGAGTTTCATTCCGTTTTCACCAAGCACAGTATCAATTCCTTTTTCAGCTTTTGATATAAGTCCTGTAGCTGAGGCTTTTCTAAGGGCTTCGATGATGTCGGCCTCAGTGGCTGTGGGTTTTACAAATAACATGTTGTCTCTGATCGTTCCTGCATACAACTGGGTATCCTGGGTTACAAAACCTATTTGCCGGCGCAAGGGATTGTAGCGGATACGGGTCGAGCTTGTGCCGTTGAAGAAAATGTCACCACCACCAGGAAGGTACAGGCCGACGAGTAGCTTGACAAGGGTCGATTTACCTGAGCCTGAAGGCCCCACAAAAGCCACCGTCTGGCCACGCTGAACTTGAAAGGAAATGCCGTCGATGGCATTGTATCCCGCTGTTTTATGTCTGAAGATTACCTGTTGGAATTCCAGTTTCTCAAGATCGTCCAGCTCTATAGAGTTCTCGGGACGTGTTTCTATGGGTTTTTGCATCAGCCTGTCGAAAGTTTTCAGTGAGGCATCGGCCTCCCGGTAAAGAATGATCATGTTGCCAAGATCCTGAAGGGGTGTAAAGATCGCGGTAGAGATAAACTGCATGGCGATAAGTTCTCCAGTACTCAATACCTTTCGGAAAATGAGCCACAGTAATATGAACAATACAGATTGTTTAAGCAGGTTGAGCATGTTTCCTTGTAAAAAAGAGAGCATGCTGACTTTCCTGGCCTTCACCATCTCCAGGTCAAATATTTTGAGCGTCTGCTTGTTCAGCCTCCTGATTTCGGCAAAGGTGAGTCCAAGGCTTTTGACCAGCTCTATATTGCGCAGACTTTCAGTGATGACACCCGCCTGCTGGTCCGCCTGACGGTTGATGGAGCGCTGAATTGCCTTGATCCTTTTCGAGACAAGACCAGTAAGAGAGCCTAAAACAAGAACACCCACAAAAAATACAGGTACGAGCAGCCAATTTTTATTGAGGCTATACCATAATAAAAAACCGACACCAACAAGAGAGGAAAAAAGAATATTGATAAAGGCATTGATAAAACGCTCAGCATCTGTTTTCACCTTTTGCAATACAGAAAGTGTTGTGCCACTGCGGCTCTCTTCGAACTCCTGGAAAGAAAGGCGTAATGTTTGTTTCAGTCCATCATTAAATATGTTCATCCCAAATCTTGCCACGGCCTTTCTGGTGATGAACTCTTGTACCGACTTACATAACCGTGCAACAAGTGCGATACTGAGTGCAATCAGTAACCAATAGGAGACCTGCGATATAAGTTCCCGTTCGCTGAGCTGGTGTTTATTTGTTGAATAGTCATCAATGATCTTTCCGAAAATAACCGGATCCAGTAAACTCAGCAGTTGTGCCGATGCTGCAAGAAGAAGTGACGTCACAATAAGCCATCTGTGCGGTGCAAGGTATTTTAAAAGGATCTTCATGGAGGTGTAAATGTGCCTGATTTATAAACGCAAGAGACGTAGAATGGTTTTGAAAGGTATTTGATCTATTTTAAGCACTGATTACGTATGATTTGATCACTTTTATCTGATCTCCCTTTACTGAGGAAAATTCATATACGTCAGAAAAAAGAAACTGGATGCCGTTTTTTATCACCATACTGCCGCTTGCTGAGGCCGTTGTCCCATGGCTAACGGCGGTATCAAGAGTAAACTCAAGTAACTCCTGACATTTCATCTTTTCAACGGCGGCGATAAATGTATGCTTCCCGGAATAAATATGTTCTCCGATAATTTCCCAGGTGACGTCGTCGCTTACCATTGCGCTGAGTTTGGCAAGATCCCCTGCAGCAAAGGCGATGTTGAAATCCCTGATAAAGGTATTTTTAGGTGAGTTGCCGCAATCAGTAAGTACGTTAATTTTGGTCATCACAAAAGCTGTTAATGTTATAGGTTGATGCTCAGTAAATTTAAACAATCCGGTTGACCGAAAGTTTATCAAATGGTAATTTATTCTGTCCGGACCTGCAAGATATTCTTGCGGAAAATGATGTGGTATAAATTTGTAGCCTATTTTCCTGTGTGTCCACACTCGCCCGGGCCTGAAACGCTTAACGCGCGTGATGGATCATTCAGATTGCCCGAATAGCCAATGTCAATGAGCGCATAACTATTTTTACCATATTATGGTTGTTGTCAGTCAGCTGTTTATATTTATCTTTGTGTACCTGCATCTTTATTTTCGTCACTCATGAAAAAATCAACATCATCTGTCGTTAAAGGACTTCTTTATGCTGTCGCAATTATAGGTTGCATACTGGCGGTCATTGTTGTTTTCAGTGGCGATGATCAGACCAACCCCACAGCAGAGGCCTATCTTCAGAAGCAGATTGCAATCCGGACTCCGATTGGTACTACGCTCGCAACTTCATTTTTTGAGGTTACGGCAACGGATATGGCCAGGGTAGATAGTGCCGGGAAAATGCTGATTGTCATTACTGCAACATTCAAAAACACGGGTGCGGAAAACAGGAGTATCACTTATGGTGAATTGCTGGTCAATGATGGCAAAAAAGACATGGTATTTGATCAGGCACAGCTGGTGACTGCGGGTAAGCAGCCTCCAACTCCGGAACTGCTGAAATCCGGCAAAACTACACAGCTCCGGATCGGTTATTTTATACCTGCCAAACTTCAGGGCACACTTTACTGGCGCCCCGCAGGGGCCGACCGAAACCAGACGATTGAGCTGGGCGACCTCTGATCCCCGGGCATTTTCACTTACTGTTTTGGATACAATACCGGTTGATATGGATAATTTTCATTGTTGAATATTCCTCAATTTATTTCCTGCATCACCATGAAAAAGACAAACCATCTGCCGCTTACCGTACAATCCATTTCTGAACTGCACCGGATACTGCACATTCCTGAACCTCAGCATCCCATGGTGAGCATTGTAGATTTTAATAAGATAGATTATGATGATCAGGTATTTGCCGGAGGTTTTCTGCTGAACTTCTTTATGATCTGTATCAAAAAAGACTTTAAAGGAAAAATAAAATACGGACAGAACTATCTGGATTTTGATGAAGGCGTATTGTCGTTCATCGCCCCTGGCCAGCTGTGTTACCGAAGCGTAGCCGATGATAAAGCTCTGGAAGGTTATATGCTCCTTTTCCATCCTGATTTTCTGAGGGGCTATCCAATTGCAAAAAGCATTAAAAACTACGAGTTTTTCTCCTACAGTGTAACAGAAGCCCTCTATCTTTCAAAAAAAGAGGAGGGTATGATTGAAGGTGTACTCCATCACATTGAAGAAGAATACCACTCAACAATTGATCCTTTTAGTCAGGATGTCATCATTTCTCATATCGAGGTCCTGTTAAACTATGCTAACCGCTTTTATAACCGGCAGTTTATCACTCGAAAGGTCATGCATCACGACCTGCTGGTAAAGATGGAAGACCTGCTTTCTGAATATTTTGAAGGGTCATTGTTGCAGGAGAAAGGGCTGCCGACTGTACAATATGTTTCCGAGCAGCTTAATGTATCGCCAAATTATTTAAGCGCAATGCTGCGCTCACTTACAGGAATGAACACACAGCAACACATTCATAACAAACTGATCGAAAAAGCCAAAGAAATACTCTCCACAACGACACTTTCGGTGAGTGAGGTTGCTTATCAGCTCGGATTTGAATATCCGCAGTCCTTCAACAAACTTTTCAAAAACAAGACCAACATTTCACCTTTGAAATTTCGTACAATGTTCAGTTGATGATTGGAATTAACTATAGAAAGCCGGTACATCACATCACCTAAAAGCGCCCTTGGTTCTGAATGTCATCAGGATGAAGGGCGCTTATATTTTGCAGGAACATCAGGACTTCTAAGCTATCATCGCTTAATCTTCAGGTTTCTCTTTTGGATCCGCCATCCTCACAATTCTCGGCTGAAATGCTGCAAGGACCTCAACCAGATCCTCCTGAGCTGCCATGACGGTATGAATATCCTTATACACCATCGGGGCTTCGTCCAGGTCTGAGCCAATCAACGTGATCCGTTTCTCTATCAGGTTTGCGGCCACCAGATCTTTATCAATCGTCCGGAATGCGGCACTTCTGCTCATCAGTCGGCCGGCACCATGTGCAGCTGAGTTGATGGATGTCTCATTTCCTTTACCACGCACTACAAATCCCGGAGTACTCATGCTGCCTGGAATAATACCCAGGACACCTGCTCCGGCAGGGGTGGCCCCTTTACGGTGTACCATTACTTCTGTGCCGTCGGCAAGTTGTTCCTTCCATGCAAAATTGTGATGGTTCTCAATGCGGACCATCGGTTGTATCCCCAAGGCTCTTGCAATTTTGTTATGGATTTCATGGTGATTCGAGGAAGCATATTCTCCGGCAAGGTTCATGGCAATCCAGTATTCCTGCCCTTCCTCTTTATCAAGATCCAGCCATGCCAGGTGTTTCGCCTCTGCCGGCAGCCGGGTTTTGTTCATGGCAATCCTTGAATAATGGTCGGCAATGTTCCCGCCGAAACCACGTGATCCGGAATGAGACAGCAATGCAAGATATGCACCCGCAGGAACGCCCTCCAATGCACCCTCAGCAATAGTCAGCTCTCCCCATTCTACAAAGTGGTTCCCTGTACCGGAGGTACCTAATTGTGCATATGCCTTGTCCTTAAGGCTCCGGATCACCTTGGTCTCACTCCAGGTCTTGCTGTCGAACAAAGAACTGTCAAAATAGCTTTTTGTGCTACAACCCATCCCAAAATAGGTATGGTCCATCAGCATCCCTTTGAGCTTATTCTTATCATCATCCACCGTAGTTGCAGGCAGTTCAAAGATGCTCAGACACATCCGGCAGGCAATATCCACGCCCACAGCAAAGGGGATAATGGTGTTTGCGGTAGTGGCAAGCACACCCCCAATAGGCAAGCCGTAACCTTGGTGGGCATCCGGCATCAGCGCCCCAGCCACAGATATCGGTAGTTTCACTGCAGTTTTCATTTGAGACAAAGCGCCGACCTCAATATTTTCAATTCCGTATACCGGGAAATCAGCAATCTCCTGTTTTAAGGCATAAATGCTGCGGGGTTGTTTAATAAATCTTCCCTCACTTCGCATTTGAATGATGGTTTCGGCAATATTTTTGAATTTGCCTCCCTTTTTCATCGCGTAAGGCATGGGATCGTCAATCAGGGCTTCCAGATTGGACAGGATTTCTTGCTTACCCATTACTTCGTGTTTCAGCAGGCCATTGGCTACCCGGCTAAAGCGCTCCAGCATTTCATCGTCATTGACGCCCAATGCCCTTAATTCAGTGTTGCTTACTTTTAGCTTTTCCATAATCATTATATTATTTAATGATACAAAGAAATATAGCCTTTGCGCAGTCTATCTGCGCAGTGAAAAAAAAAGAAAATTATTCGTCGTCTTGCTTATTTGCCTTCAGAATGACCTCCTGAGGCTTTCCTGCTTCGCATCGATAAAAGGCATTCCTGAACTATTCAGGAATGCCTTTTTCTGGTAGGACATGATTCAATTTCTGTTGCAGCGGTACACCGCATGGAAACAATGTGATGTTGCCTTATTACAACATCATACCGCCTGATATTTCGATGCGCTGTGCGTTGATCCATCGGGCTTCATCAGTACAAAGGAAGGCCACTACGCCGCCAATGTCTTCTGGCAGTCCGACTCTTCCTAACGCTGTCATCGACGCAACGGCTTTGTTTGCAGCAGCATTATCGCGTATTGCGCCACCGCGGAAATCTGTTTCGATAGCACCGGGAGCCACTACGTTCACACGGATCCTTCTTTCCCCAAGTTCTTTTGCCTGATATTTTGTCAGCACTTCGATCGCCCCCTTCATAGATGCATAGGCAGCATAGCCAGGGAAGGCGAAACGAGATAAGCCTGTGGAGATGTTTACAATCCCACCCCCGTCAGCAAGAAAAGGCAATGCCTTTTGGGTAAGAAAAAAAGCACCCTTGAAATGGATATTCATTAAGGTATCAAAATCTTCCTCGGATGTTTTTTCAAAATGAGATTCCAGCCCTATACCTGCATTGTTGATCAGAAAATTGATGTGCGCTGCCTGAAAGGTTTCTGTAAGGGTGTTTTTAAGGTTCAGGAAGAAGCTGTCGAAAGATTTTGCTTCGCCCACATTTAACTGAATTACAGCCGCCTTCTGGCCAAGGGCCTCGATGGCCTCCGATACCTGAAGTGCTGCTTCTTTTTCGTTGTTATAAGTTAAGATGACATCCAGCCCTTTTTTTGCAAGGTTTAAAGCCATGTCTTTACCGAGTCCGCGGCTTCCGCCTGTTACTAATGCAATGTGACTACTTTTCATATGTTTAAAGTTTATGGAATGTTTAAAACACATTCTATTGTTGAATTAACAATACAAAAGTAGCGTTGAAAGGTTCCGGAAAATGGTGATAGCTTCCTGTTAAATGGTGAGTAGTACAGTATTTTTATTTAAGGCGACGCTTCCCTGCTGAGTGACAGGTCCCAAGGCAGCCTCCCGGTATTGTTTTGGTGTCATTCCGGTAAAACGTTTGAAAAATTTCGTGAAGTTGGAAGGATCATAGGTCAGCAGCATCGCTATGGAACTGATTGACCTGTCGTTCTTTTCCAGCATTGCTTTGGCAATGTCAAGGATCTTTTCCTCAAAGAAAAAACATGGTGAGTTTCCTGTAGCCAGTTTGATGGTATTGCTCAGGTGTGTCGGATGTATAAACATCAGGTTTGCAATGTCCCGGATCTCAAACATCTCCGTAGCACGCTGGTTGACAATGTCAGATAGGTGTTTATCGACCTCTGCTAAAAAAATACCAGTGATTTCATGCTGCCTGGCGAGTATTTTCTTGGGAATCTTTGCTGCCATAATGTATGCTGTCTTTGCTGCAATAGTGTTTTCATGCTGCGCTATGCTGATCTATGTATGCTGTTAAGGCTGCAATAATTTTCAGTCCGCGCTGCGGTAATGTATTCTATCAATCAAAAATATCAATCTTTTACCAAAAACTTAAACACCCTCAGGTCATTTATGAAATGGTATTTATGACCTTCGCACATTGAGGACAATAACTAACGCCAATTAAAACAACCGCAATTAACTTCAAGGATTTCCACCAGCAGCTGACTGAGGCAGGATTAATGATAGGCTGGTTAACATAACATTAGCATCACACTTGATCCATTATTTAAATATTGAATAATATTTGATTTTTATGAACAGTGTTTAGTATATTTGCGGTGTTATAAAATTATGGCAATTAAAGACAGAAAAGAACGGGACAAGCTGGATAGGCAGAAGTTGATCATCGCATCGGCTACCAAACTGTTTTTAGAGCAGGGTTATGATAAAACTTCTATCCGCAATATTGCCGATGATATCGAATACAGCCCGGCAACCATTTATCTTTATTTTAAAGAGAAAGATGAAATCTTTTTTATTATCCATGAGCAGGGATTTGCATTACTTCATCAGGAGTTTCAGCCCCTCCTTGAAATCGCTAACTCCTTAGAGCGCCTGCATGCCTTGGGCAGTACCTACATCAATTTCGCCCTTAATAATCCAGATTATTATGACCTTATGTTCATCATGAGAGCGCCGCTTGGTCAGATTGCCTGTCACGATAAATGGGATGCAGGTGACCACGCCTTCCAGTTTCTGCTGAATACGGTACAGGAATGCCTTGACCAGAAGCTGATCGTGCCTGGAGACGTCAATGTCATTGCAGTTACTGTTTGGTCGTTTGCGCATGGATTGGTTTCGCTGCATATCCGCGAACGGTTTAAATCTATGGGCATAGGTTCAGATAGTGATGGAGAGATCCTCAAACACGCCATGAATTATTTTATCAAAAACCTGGCACACTAAAAAAAATTACACTGACATGAACAGTGTTTATTAAAAAACCATCAATCATTTTTTAAAGTGGAACATGTAACAATACGCAAAATCACCCATCTATATGAACAGTGTTTAGTTTATGAACGTCGAATAATTAAACCTGCTCTTCCATACTCAAATAAATTGTAGACCACAGTAAATCAATATGTAATGAAAACAAACTTAACCATCTTTTGCTGTCTTCTTCTGGCTTTATGGCTACCAGGAGACCTGAAGGCACAAGAGCCGCTCGACAAATATATCGCGGAAGCCATCAGCAACAATCTTGGCCTGAAGCAGCAGGACTTCGCGCTGCAGAAAAGCCTCTATGCGCTGAAAGAAGCTAAAGGCCTTTTCCTGCCTGAGGTGGAGTTCAATACCTCTTATGTTACTTCCGGCGGAGGTCGTAAAATAGAAATCCCTATCGGCGATTTGCTGAACCCGGTGTACAGCACCCTGAACAACCTCACCAATTCCTCCCGCTTTCCACAGGTAAAGAATGTCAGTCAGGCTTTTAACCCTACCAATTATTACGATGCCAAGCTGCACACCACCATGCCGCTTTACAATGCAGAGGTGATTTACAACAGCCGGATTAAAAAGGAGCAGATCAGTTATCAGCAGGCACAGCTCAGCGTGTATAAAAGAGAGTTGGTCAAGCAGGTGAAACTGGGCTATTACGGCTATCAGCAATCTTTACAGTCATTGAAGATCCTGGAAAACGGACTGTTGCTCGCGAATGAAAACCTGCGCATCAACCAATCCATGGTAAAAAATGGCAAAGCCATCAGGACCGTCGTCAGTCGCGCAGAAAACGAAGTTGCAGGTCTACAGGCGCAGCTTGGCGATGCGAAGGCAACTTCGCTCAACGCTGCGGCCTACTTCAATTTCCTGCTAAACAGGCCATTGGACGCAGCCATTGAAGCAGATTTTCAGCAACCGCTTGTGAAAGACACGACTGCGGGAGGACAACGTGAAGAGCTTGCTGCCATGGCCTCTGCCACTCAGCTCAATGAGCTTTCCCTGCGTATGACCAAATCCAATATGCTGCCGAAACTTTCCACTTTCCTGGATCTTGGCTCGCAGGGGGATTTTATAAAAGTGAATGGAGAAACACCCTATTATCTTTTTGGAGTCACCCTGTCCTGGAACATCTTTTCCGGAAACCGCAACAACAATAAAATTCAGCAGGCACAGCTGGAGCTCAGGTCTGCACATACACAACTGGAGCAGGTAGAACAACAGCTGCAGATGGAAGTGCTGACAGCGAAAAACAGGCTGGAGGCTGCTAATCAGGCCTTTTCTGCTGCACAAAGTCAGGTGTCTCTGTCTGAACAATATTTCAAAGACCAGCAGCGCCTCTATAAGGAAGGACAGGCACTTTACCTGGAGCTGCTCGACGCGCAGACCAGGCTCATCAACGATCAGCAGAAGCAAAGCATCGCTTACCTCAATGTGCAAACCCGGCAGACAGAGCTGGAACGCGCCAATGCCAGCTATCAATATTAACCTTAAAATACCTCGAAAATGAAACATATTCAATACTACGCCGTCCTGATTTCTACGTGTATGGCTACAGTAGGTTGTCATCAGCCAGAACCTGTAAAGAAAACGGATACCACCATTCCTGTAAAACTGATTTCTGCGGATGAACTTCAGGAAACGGAAGCCATCCAGAGCTCTGGGCTGCTTTCCTCTGAGCAACAGAGCAACCTATCCTTTAAAACAGGTGGTATCATCAATGCGATCAAAGTGAAAGAAGGCGACCATGTGCGCCGCGGTCAGGTGCTGGCACTGCTGAACATGACCGAAGTGAACGCCAACCTGGGACAGGCGGAAGCACAGTACCAGAAGGCTAGAAGAGATGCCCAGCGTATTGCCAACCTGTACCGCGACAGTGTGAGTACGCGTGAACAGTTGGAAAATAGTCAGACGGCCCTGGACATCGCAAAGAAACAATACGACATTGCCCGGTTCAACACGACCCAATCCAGTATCATTGCCAATACGGATGGAGTGGTATTGAAGAAACTGGCGAATGAAGGCGAGCAGGTTACCGGTGGAACACCTGTTCTTTACATCAGCAGCATTGCCAGCAAAGACTGGGTGATCAAATGTGGCATTACCGACAAGGAACGCAGCAGGATCCATGGGAATGAAAATGCTGAGCTTCATTTTGATGTTCTTCCGCAGACGGTCCGTGGTAAGGTGAAGTCTATTGCCCAGGGCAGTGATGCCGGGTCGGGCCTCTACCAGGTGGAGATCAGGCTGGAGCCGGAAGGTGTGAAACTGGTATCTGGTCTCTTTGCGAAAGTGAAAATCTTCCCTTCTGGAAAAACAGAACTGCTATCTGTACCAATGGATGCCATTGTGGAAGGCAATAACGATAGTGCCTTTGTATTTACCGCGGTGAATCAGAAGGCTGCAAAAAAGACCGTAAGGGTCGCCTATATGAAAGATGGCAAAGCTTTTATCTCCTCAGGGATCAGCTCACAGGACCGGGTCATCAGGGAAGGCTCAGCTTACCTCAGTGAAGGGTCAAGCCTCAGAATTGTTAAATAACTTAAAGACCTGCAGAGATGAAATTACCTGAATTCGCAGTTAAAAATTACCAGTTTACGCTGATTGTATTTGTTGCGGTTTTTGCCCTTGGGCTTTATTCCTTGTTTACCATGCCCCGTAGTGAAGACCCCGAAGTACATTCACCCCAGTTTTCCGTGGTCGTCGTTTATCCCGGTACCAACCCGAAAGACATGGAGCAGCTGGTGGTAGACCCTATTGAAAAGAAAATACATGAGCTTGATGACATCAAGCACATCACCACCGACATCAGCAACGGCCTGGCGGTCATACAGATCATTTATAAATATGCTTCGGATCCTGACGATAAATACCAGGAAGTGGTTCGGGAGATCAATGCCCTTAAAACCGCACTTCCTGAAGATATTGCCGACATCAGGATAGAGAAGTTCAGCCCATCTGATGTGAGTATTTATCAATATGCCCTGGTCAGTGAAAATGCGTCTTACGGGGTATTAAAGAAATACTCAAAGGCGCTAAAAGAAAAGATTGAAAAGATTCCTGCATTAAAAAAAGTAGACTATGTTGGTCTGCCGGAGCACCAGGTCAACGTGCGACTGAACCTGGAGAAGATTGCTCAGCAGCAGCTCACACAGAACCAGGTGATCAATGCCCTGCGCAGTGAAAATGTAAACATCCCGGGGGGTAGCATCAGCATCGGCGATAAGAAGCTGAATGTGAAAACCAGTGGTAACTTCACCAACATTGAAGAAGTGCGCAATACGGTGGTGTATTCTGGTGCCGGCAAAATTGTTTACCTCAAGGACGTTGCGGATGTCCGTCTCGGTTATGAAGAGGAAACGCACCTCACACGCCTGAACGGCTATCGCTGTAGTTTTGTGAATGCAAGTCTGAAAGATAAGGAAAACATCATCAGTGTGCAGGACAAGATTGCGCCCGTGATTGAAGATTTTAAAAAGGATCTCCCTGCGAACATCGATCTGATCAAGGTTTTTGACCAGGCACAAAGCGTGGATGTCAGGCTTTCACACTTCACGAGGGACTTTGGCATCGCCATCCTGCTGGTGCTCGTCACCCTGCTTCCCCTGGGCACCCGCGCCTCTGTCGTAGTGATGATCTCTATCCCATTGTCGCTGGCCATCGGGCTGACCCTCATGAATGTCCTTGGTTACAACATCAACCAGCTCAGTATTGTCGGCATGATTGTCGCACTGGGCATCCTGGTCGACGACAGCATCGTGGTCGTGGAAAATATTGAAAGGTATCTCCGGATGGGATACGGGAAGCTGGAAGCCTCCATTAAGGCCACTTCGCAGATCGGTATTGCGGTGGTAGGCTGCACGGTATTGTTGATTTTTGCCTTTTTACCCATCGTATTTCTTCCTGAAGGGGCGGGAGATTTCATCCGAAGTCTTCCTTTATCGGTAATCACGACCATCCTGGCTTCCATGGTTGTGTCGCTGACTGTAGTTCCTTTTCTGGCAAGCATCATTCTGAAGCCTCATCAGAGTGAAGAGGGAAACTTCCTGCTTCGGGCAATGAAAAAAGGCATTCATACGACGTATGGAAAAGTGCTGGCATTAGCGCTGGGCAAACCATTGGTGACCCTGCTGGTCATTGGGGGGATCTTCCTGGCCTCCCTGGCCCTGGTGCCGGTAATTGGCAGCAGCCTTTTTCCGAAATCTGAAAAACCGATGTTCCTGGTGGAGATTGAAACCCCTGAGGGTACCAATATTGCGGCTACAGATAAGGTCACACGTTATGTGGAGTCTGTGCTGAAGAAGGTTCCGGAAATCAGTTCTTTTGCCAGTAATGTGGGCAAGGGTAACCCGCGGATTTATTACAATGTGGTCCCTCACAATGAAAGTGAGAACTATGCGCAGGTATTCGTGCAGGTGGCAGGGTTGAAAACAAGAGAGAAAGTAGCGGTGATCGAACGGCTGAGAAAAGATCTTGAGGGATATCCCGGCGCCACCATCAGGGTGAAGGATTTTGAACAGGGGCCGCCGGTGGAGGCACCGCTGGCCTACCGCATCTATTCTGATGACCTTATCGCCCTCCGGAAAACTGCTTTTGACATCGCTGCAATGATTGGGAAAGTAGATGGTACCATTTATGTCAACAATCCGCTGCTGGTAAAACCTACAGACCTAAAAGTAAACATCAACAGGGAAAAAGCGGGTCTGCTGGGCATTGCCTCGGGAGATATCGACATGGCGGTGCGTCTCGGCGCCGCTGGTCTGAATGTCGCTACTTATAGAGAAGATGTCGGCAAAGCCGATAACTACAATGTGAATGTATCCATTGCCCGCCCGGGAAAGATCCAGGATGAACAGATGTTTGATCACCTTTATGTACCTGCCGCAAACGGCAGGGCCATCCCTTTCAAGAGTGTGGCAGATATAGGGTTTGAAAGCTCTCCGAACCAGATCAGACACTATGATAAAGACCGTTACGTCACGATATCCGCATTCGTAAAGCCTGGCTACAATGTGCAGCGACTGAATGAGTCCATCACGGCACAGCTCAACAGCTTTAATTTTCCCAAAGGTTTTTCTTTTAAGGTGGCAGGAGAGAAAGAAAGTCAGGAGGAAAGTTTTGGCAATCTCGGGATCATCCTCATTGTTACCGTCTTCGGATTTCTTGGGGTGCTGATCCTGGAATTTAAAACCTTTAAGAGCATTCTCATTGTGTTGTCAGTGATCCCTCTGGGGATTGTCGGCGGACTGATCATGTTGTTTCTTGCCGGAGAGACTTTATCCTTCACCGCAACGATAGGTTTCATTGCACTGGTGGGAATTGAGGTTAAAAACTCATTGTTGGTGGTTGATTTTACCAATCAGCTGCGGCAGCAGGGAAGGAGCATTGAAGAAGCGATCATTGAGGCTGGAGAAATCCGGTTTGTGCCTATTTTGCTGACATCGCTGACGGCAATCGGAGGGTTGTTGCCACTCGTTATCGAATATAGTGAACTGTATTCGCCGCTGGCACTGGTACTGATTGGCGGACTGATCAGTTCGACGTTATTGTCAAGGCTGGTTACTCCGGTGATGTACAAACTGTTGCCACCGGCAGTTGTACCCCTTCCGGAAGAGGCGGGATAGTGAAAGCAACTCGTTAGGTTGCGGAGCACCATGCAAATTTAAAAAGGAACATATATTCATGTTCCTTTTTATGTTTATCTGGGACTGAGCTGTAAAATAATTCTATCTTAGCGCCTGCATAATATGCCTAAATTTTACGCCCGATGAATCTCTCTCTTTTCTCCAGCCGAGGCTGGACACACTACGCATTCTTACTGATATTTGCCGCTTTACACCTTACTGGCACTGCCCAGGATAAGAAACCTTATAATCTGTTGTGGGAGATCAGCGGAAATGGCCTAAAAAAAAGCTCCTACCTCTTTGGCTCCATGCATGTAAAAGACAGACGTGCTTTTAATTTCAGCGACTCTGTGCTGATTGCCATGGAAACCAGTTCCGCTTTTGCGATAACACAGATCAGTAAGCTTCTTCTGCAGCCGGTATATGGTGTG
>NZ_ABCM01000010.1 GCF_000170795.1 Pedobacter sp. BAL39 | reverse complement strand
ACTTTTTTGCTTTACTTAGAAACTCGAAGAATAACTTATGCTTAAGCACCCATAAATACCACTGGTTATGCTGGCAGCCCGGCAATACCCAATCCTTCAGCCAAAGCATTCAGATCCTTCACTACCACATCAATCAGCGGGATCCCGATTACCTTTCTTTCCAATTCAAAATTATACTCGGGCTCACCGGGAATGATGACCTTTTTATCTTCATCCACGGTCTTTGCAGATTTAAACCTTTCAATCCAGTTGTCCAGATGATCCTTGAACTCCTGTGCAGGACGGAATCCATCCACACGCATTGCCCCAAAGAAGTGGCCTAAGCCTTCACCTACCGGATTTGCTGCCGGTTCCAGGAAAGCCACAAAAGGAGGGGCCCAGGGCCCGTAATTGGCGCCAGAGAGTACCGCAGATAGAATATCTACAGTAGCACTCAGTCCATATCCTTTATGACTGCCGTGATCCTTATCGCTTCCAAGAGGTAGTAAAGATCCACCTTCTTTCAATTGATTCGGATTCGTAGAAGTATTTCCGTTTAAATCCTGTACCCATCCTTCAGGAACAGGCTGGTTTGCGCGCTGTGCGATTTCCAGTTTACCATTGGCAGCAGCGGCAGTGGCCATGTCGACAATCACTGGGGGATATTTTCCCGCGGGGAAAGCATAACACATGGGGTTTGTGCCCAGTAACCGCTCATTCGCATAAGTAGGCGCAACAAGAGGGCTTGCATTGGTCATGCTGATGCCGACCATATCCTGCTCAACAGCCATCAATGCATGGTAACCTGCAATCCCAAAATGGTTGGAATTTTTCACCGCTACCCATCCGCTGCCATAAACCTTAGCCTTTTCGATCGCCACTTTCATCGCAAAAGGAGCTACCACCAATCCCAGTCCTCTGTCGCCATCTACGGTCGCTGTCGTTGGCGTTTCATGGATCACACGGACATTGGGCGTCGCATTGATCCGTTCCTTTTTCCATAAACGCACATAACCGCTCAGACGCGCCACCCCATGAGAGTCAATACCCCTGAGATCAGACTTTAGCAGGACATCTGCCGCGAGTTGGGCATCTTGTTCCGGACATCCCATTCTCAGGAATACACTTTCGGTAAAATTTCTTAGCTGCGCTTCTGTAAAAGTATGAAAAGTCATGGTGAGGAAAATTATTGGGCAAATAGAACAGTAAACTGATGATCCAATGGTTTGAAGCTATCGATGCAAGCAGCAATGAAAGCATCACCATGCACCACATAGATCGGGGCGATATTCAGGACACGCTCCTGAAGTACACCATTCGGAAATAGTTTATCCTTAAGGTCGTCAATCTGACTCAGAGAAGTATCATGTTTACGTTTTTCTGCCCTCAGCATCTTTTTCTCCAGACGTGAAATCAGTTTCAAAGCTTTCGTTTTCGCCGCATCAGCAGACTCCCCTAATGTCTTGTCTATTTTATACGCATTTAGCTTAATCTGGTCGAAAACAGCCCTGATGGAACGCTCCTCATCATCCAGGGAGAGCTGAAGCGTTACATGTGCCTTAATCCAGTCGTTTTTAAGCGTCTCATCGTCTTTAAACAGGTTCTTATGGGTAATGGCCAGGATTTGCATTTTACGCTCACTGCGCTTGTCTATGACCAGCGCTGAGTTCCTCAGCAACAATACCGGATAGGCCACACCATAATGCTCAAAGTTGCTTTTCAGCTGCAGCCAGTAGGTCACCTCTGCGCCTCCGCCAATATAGGCAAGGTTCGGCAGGATCACTTCCTGGTACATCGGGCGCATCACAACATTCGGACTAAACCGCTCTGGAAAAGATTCAATTTCCTGTTTAAGCTCGACTTCTGAAAATCTGATGTCACTATTCAAGACCTGATAAATTCCATTTTCTTCCACAATGCGTTCGCGAAAACCATCCGTCATGTAGAAGAAATTGATTTCACGTGGATTGACCTGGGCACGGTAACCATGATCCTCCAGACTGGCATTGCTTTCAGAAATAGATTTGAAACTGTTTTGTTCGATAATGTCTTTTTCAACAATGCCGGCGAACTGTTTTTTGAGTTCATGAACATCCGCATCTACACAGATCAGGCCGTACTCACCGAACAGGCCGTCTACCAGTACGCGTGTGGCATCTGCTAGTTTTTCATTTTGAGCATAAGCTCGATCTGTAAGTTCAGCCAGCTTCAGCCCATTTTCACTGATGCCAAGGTAACCTTTGTACGCGTTCAGTACTTCAGTAATGTCGGCCGTATTTAACCTGCCCGTTGCACCGGCAGCACGTTTATTCCAGCTGAGCTTTTTATCTTCAATTTTCAGGTGATTGATTTCTTCGAAATCATGATCCTCCGTTGCCATCCAGTATACCGGGACAAAATTGTAGTCTGGAAACTGCACCTTCAGCTCCTTTGCAAGGTTGATGGCGGTAACGATCTTATAAATGAAATAAAGAGGGCCGGTGAATATGTTGAGCTGATGACCGGTAGTGATGGTAAAGGTCCGGTCATCAGTCAGTAAATCAATGTTTTGCTGCACCAGGGCTGATGCGTCAATGTTGTGGTATTGCTTTTTGAGGACATCGACCAATGTTGATCGTTCCCCTTTAAAGTTGCGGTTCGCAATGGCTTTCGCAAAGCCATCAAAATCCGGTGTATACTTATAAAAAGCCTTTAGCTGGTCCTTTCCTCCGATGTAATCCAATACGGCAGCAGAAAAGGCATTCGTTTCCTGATAAGAGATGTACTTTGCTTGCATTGCCACGAATTTAAGTTAATAAACTATAATTCTGAACAACCCACTTTTATTTTACAATCTGTCCATACAGATCAAAGTCTTCCGCGCGGTCTATTCTCACATTTACGAAGCTGCCGTTGGCGGCGTAACCAGTAGCTGCATCAATCAGCACCTCATTGTCGACCTCCGGAGAGTCAAACTCCGTACGGCCAATAAAGAAATCACCTTCTTTTCTGTCGACCAGCACTTTGTAGGTTTTGCCCACTTTTTCCTGGTTGATGTCAAAAGAAATGCCTTGCTGAAGTTCCATAATGGCATCTACACGCTCTTGTTTTACTTCATCAGGGACATCATCCACCAGGTTATGGGCATGTGTTTTTTCTTCATGAGAATAAGTAAAGCAACCCAGTCTATCGAATCGGGTATCTTCTACCCAGCTGAGCATCTCTTCAAAATCCTGCTCCGTTTCACCAGGATAACCGCAGATTAAAGTCGTACGCATCGCAATGTTGGGCACTTTATCCCTGATCTGGTTGACGATGTCGATGGTTTTTTGTTTGGTGATGCCTCGGCGCATGGACTTCAGCATGTTGTCTGTGATGTGCTGTAATGGCATATCCAGGTATTTGCAGATGTTGTCGCGTTCGTTCATGGCATCCAGGATTTCCATAGGGAAACCAGAAGGGTAGGCGTACTGCAGCCTGATCCATTCGATACCATTCACATCAGAGAGGCGTCTCAGCAATTCGTCAAGGTTACGCTTTCCATAGATGTCCAGTCCGTAGTAGGTAAGGTCCTGTGCAATGAGGATCAGTTCTTTGGTGCCATTGGCAGCAAGGATTTTTGCTTCATTTACCAGTTCCTGCATGTCGCGGGAAACGTGTTTGCCACGCATCAGGGGGATGGCGCAGAAAGAGCATGGGCGGTTACAGCCTTCAGCAATTTTAAAATACGCAAAATGTGAAGGCGTGGTTAGCAGACGCTCACCGATCAGCTCATGTTTATAGTTTGCCCCCAGGGAGTGCAGGATGTTGTTCAGGTCGTTGGTGCCGAAGAAAGCATCCACATTGGTGATCTCCGATTCCAGTTCTGGTTTGTACCTTTCAGACAAACAGCCGGTCACGATTACCTTCCCAACTTTTCCTTCATCCTTCAACTGGCTGTATTGCAATATTGTATCAATAGATTCCTGTTTGGCATTGTCGATGAAACCACAGGTATTGATCACTACAATATCATCTTTGCCCATCTTGTCTGCTTCATGGACCACATCCATGCTGTTACCACGAAGCTGTCCCATTAAAACCTCAGAATCGTATAGGTTTTTGGAACAACCTAAGGTAATCACATTGATTTTAGGTTTTTTAACAGGGATGATCTTAGATACTGTCTTTGTATTCATATTATATTTTTCTCGTATGCAGAAGTTTAATAATCAGCGTTGCTTATTTAAATAAACTGTCTACAAAAGCTTTTTTATCAAATAATTGCAGGTCGTTCATGCCTTCGCCGACGCCTATATATTTTACGGGGATTTTGAACTGGTCGGAGATGCCGATGACGACACCACCTTTTGCTGTTCCATCCAGCTTGGTGATCGCAAGGGCATTCACATCTGTAGCTTCCGTAAATTGTTTGCATTGCTCGAATGCATTTTGTCCTGTTGATCCGTCGAGTACCAGCAAGATCTCATGAGGTGCAGAAGGGATGACCTTCTCCATGACATGTTTGATTTTGCCGAGCTCATTCATCAGTCCGATTTTGTTGTGCAGGCGACCGGCGGTGTCGATGATGACCACGTCTTCGCCATTGGCTACTGCCGACTGCAGGGTGTCAAATGCTACCGAAGCAGGATCGGATCCCATTGCCTGTGCGACCACCCTGACGCCTACACGTTCTCCCCAGAGTTTAATCTGCTCCACGGCTGCCGCACGGAAGGTGTCTGCAGCGCCAAGCACTACTTTTAATCCTTCAGCCTTCAGCTTGTGTGAAAGCTTTCCAATGGTAGTAGTCTTGCCGACACCATTAACACCAACCACCATGATGACATAGGGTTTGTGCTGGCCGTATTCAAACTTGCGGAAGTCGTTGCTGTTGTTTTCGGAAAGCAGCAGCTGGATCTCATCGCGAAGCAGGTGATTGAGTTCTGTCGTCGACAGATATTTGTCTTTAGCTACACGATCCTGTATGCGTTCAATAATTTTCAGGGTTGTTGTTACGCCCACATCCGAAGTGACCAGTACCTCTTCCAGGTTATCGAGCACATCATCATCCACTGTCGACTTACCCGCCACAGCTTTGGTGATTTTACTCAGAAACCCTTCTTTAGTTTTCTCTAATCCCTTGTCCAGCGCTTCCTGTGCTTCAGGTGCGGTTTCCTTTTTCTTGAAAAAATCGAATAAACCCATAAGAATGTATAACTAAACAAAAAAAGCCCTCCCACTAAAGAGGGACGGCTTTAATATTATTAAATATTAATATTATTTTTTAGATGCAGAAATAGCATCTGCTACGTGATCGTTATGAACAATAACTTCTTTGAAAGAATATGCACCAGTTTTAGGTGATTTCGTCATTGTAACAACTTTCGAATATTCTTTACCTTTACCCGTTTTCAGGGTTGCAACTACCTTTTTTGCCATGATCTAAATAGATTGTATTTAGTTAAAATACTAAATGTATTACTTAATTTCTTTATGTACAGTTACCTTCTTCAATACAGGGTTGAATTTTTTCAATTCTAAACGCTCTGTAGTGTTTTTACGGTTTTTTGTTGAGATATACCTAGACATACCAGGCATGCCACTGGTTTTGTGCTCTGTACACTCTAGAATAACTTGTACTCTGTTACCTTTTTTTGCCATTTTATTAATCTTAAGGTTGATTCACATCAACCAATGTTATTTACAAATATCCTTTTTTCATGAAACGATTGATCGCTTCAGTAATACCAATTTTATTGATGGTTTTAATAGCTGAAGTCGAAACTTTCAGTGTTATCCAACGATCTTCATCAGGAATATAAAATTTCTGAAGTTGTAAGTTGGGATAAAACTTACGCTTGGTTTTAACGTTTGAGTGAGAAACATTGAAACCCGTCATCGCCATTTTTCCGGTTAAATCACAAACTCTAGACATGCTTTTAAATATAGTGTTAATTGTTCTTTCTTAATTTTTTTAAGAGTGTGCAAATATCAATAAAATATTTGTAACCAGCAAGTAGCTCTTTAAAATATTTTAAATATTTTAAAACAAGGATGTTGTTTCGTGTGCAGGGCTTAATTTTAGTACTCAGGGAACACTAAAATGCCTGTCATTATCTTAACGGCAGATGCCGCTGTTTTATTTTAACACAGGCTGCAAAGATATCATTCGTTAGGGCTTGTAACCGGAATGTTATTCGTTATATTTGTCATAATGGGGTCAATGAAAACTGTGAACGATCATGAATTGGTGATGCTATTGAAAGATGGCTGCCATGAGGCTTATGCAGAAATCTACCGCCGTCATTATGCCCTTTTATTTTCTCATGCCTACAAGAGGCTTGGAGATAAGGAACTGGCCAAAGACCTCATCCAGGAGTTGTTTACCAACACCTGGGAAAAAAGAGAACTCTTTGTGCTGAAGTCCAGCCTTGCGGGATATTTTTTCACGACCATCAACAACCGGATTGTCAACCATTTTCTGCATGAGGGCGTAAAAGAGAAATATGCTTCGGCCTTTTCCAGTTTCGCCAGCAAGGAGGAAACCAGGTCTGACCACCGCATCAGGGAGAAGCAGCTTGCTGAACTGATCGAGAAGGAGATCCAGCAGCTGCCACCGAAAATGAGACAGATCTTTGAAATGAGCCGCAAGGAACACCTGAGTCATAAGGAGATTGCCGAGAGACTGGAACTCAATGAGAAAACTGTCGACCGGCAGGTCTCCAATGCACTGTTAAGGTTAAAAGCGAAATTCTTGCTTTCACTAATTATCTACTTCCTTTTTGAGACCTGATCAGCTCTGCTGTGTTAAAAACCAGGATAAGTGATTTTCGCTTTTTGTTCGCCAATTGTTCGGGTTTTGTTCGCTACTCACAAGGGGTTGACAAGGTACTCACAAGGTATTCACATATCCCGTATAAGGTATAGGGATATATAAAAGCCATAGAAAAGCCGTCAGAAAGGGCCTTAAAGGGCGAGGTGTACCTTATCAACCTCCCTGTTTTCAACCCGCTGATATTTTTTTCATTTTCTTCTGCATGTTAGCCCCTTACTTTCCTGTCATGTCTTTAAATCACCACAATTCAACGCATGACAAACGAACAGGCCTTAGCATTACTGGAAAAGTATAGAAATGGTAATTGTACCGATGAGGAGCAGATGCTGGTTGAGCGGTGGCTGTTCCAGATCAGAGATCAGCAGGCTAACCTTTCTGTCGAAGAACTGGAAGCCATAGGGCATGACCTCTGGCTGAAACTTCCTGGTGCACAGCAGATGGTGTCTAAAAGGTTACCCGGATGGGTTCGTCTGACATCAGTCGCAGCCAGCATTGCGCTGATCGGAGGGATTGCCTTTTTCTTTATGAGGCACCCTGCAGCTATAAAAACAAAAAGTAACATTGCTAAAACCATTCCCGTTGACGCCCTTCCCGGAGGTAATAAAGCCTACCTGACCCTAGCCGATGGCTCAAAAATTTCCCTAACGGAGGCGGCTAACGGTAAAATTGCCAGTCAGGCTGGTGTGACTGTAACTAAAAGTGCAGACGGACAATTGGTTTATACCATTATCGATGCTGGTAATCAGGCGGATCTCCGTAAAATAAATACCATTTCTACCCCTAAAGGTGGGCAGTGGCAGGTGAAATTGCCCGATGGTTCCAGGGTATGGCTCAACGCGGAGTCCAGCTTGTCTTATCCCATCACCTTTGCCGGTGCTCAGCAGCGCAGGGTAGAACTGAAAGGGGAGGCCTATTTTGAAGTTGCAAAAGATAAGATGCACGCCTTTGTCGTCAAGACTCCGGGGCAGGAGCTGGAAGTGCTGGGGACACACTTCAACATCAGTAGTTATCAGGATGAGGTCAGCACCAAATCCACCCTTCTGGAAGGAAGCGTCCGCATTGGAAATACTTTGCTTGAACCCGGTGAACAGGCTACATCCAATGCCGGGAGAATCAAGGTCAGTAAGATCGACACCACCATGGTCGTGGCCTGGAAGAATGGCCTGTTTCGCTTCGACAACACACCGCTAAAAGATTTAATGCGCCAGATTTCACGCTGGTACGATATAGAAGTCGCCTACGAGGGAGATTTTTCCGACCGTAAATTCTACGGGGAGATTGAGCGGAGTTACAGTCTGATGGAAGTCCTGAATGTATTAAAAAGCAGTAAGGTTCATTTCAGGATGGAAGCCGGTAAGGACAAAAAGGGGCAGAAGCTATTGGTGGTCATGCCATAGATACAATCAACACACCACATCAACCAAACCTAGACCAGAAAGGAGAAAGTTTATAGAAAGAAGAATACTAAACCAACTAACCTGCCAAATATATAACCTTTTACCAAGGGCAACATAAACGAAAAAACCGGAAGTGCTACCAACACCTCCGGAATTTTAATGGGCAGCCTGAATCCTCTGTTAAGAATTATAAATCAACAAACCCAAACAACAAATGTATGAATTTTACGCATCAGTAAGAGCTAAATGCTTTAAGCGGCTTCTTACAAGCAAAATTATCGTGGTGATGAAACTGACAATAATCATTTTAACCATCGCATGTCTGCAGGTATCTGCAAATGGATTTTCACAGAACATCACACTTTCAGAAAAACAAATACCCATAACCACGGTATTTAACCGCATTAAACAACAAAGTGGTTATCGTTTTTTCTGGGAATCAAGACAATTGTCGGATGTGAAAGTTTCCATAGATCTAAAAGACGTGCCACTTGAAACAGCGCTGAAACGCTTGTTCAAAGGGCTCCCTTATACCTACTCCATAGCGAAAAAATCTATCGTAATCATTGAAGCGCCTGTTCCCGAACCAGAGGAGGCGTTCCGGTACCTCCAACGGATCGTTACCGGTGTCGTCTATGATGAAACTGGCGGGCCTATTCCCGGGGCAACGGTAAAAGTTCAGGGTACCGAGCGCGGTGCCGTCACCAACATGGACGGTAAGTTCAGTATCCAGGTCAATAAAGATACTGAGGTATTGGTCTTTTCCTATGTCGGTTACATCACGCAGACAGCTACTGTGGGTGATAAAAAGACCATGGACGTCAAGATGGCGGTAGACCCGAAAACAGGCCTTGAGGAAGTCGCCATTGTCGCCTTTGGAACACAGAAGAAGGAAAGTGTTATCGGGTCAATTACAACGGTAAAACCAGGTGACCTGAAAATCCCTTCAAGCAACCTCACCGCTTCACTTGCCGGGCGTGTTGCGGGGATGATCGCTTATCAAAGGAGCGGGGAGCCAGGCGCCGATAATGCCGATTTCTTCGTTCGTGGGATCACGACCTTTGGCAACAATACACGACCATTGATCCTGATTGACAATATTGAGCTGACTACCACTGACCTGGCGCGTTTGCAGCCCGACGACATTGCTACGTTCTCCATCATGAAGGATGCTACGGCAACGGCACTATATGGTGCCCGTGGTGCAAATGGGGTGATCCTGGTGACCACCAAACAAGGGGTTGCCGGTGCTGCGAAAATATCATTAAGGGTAGAAAACTCAGCTTCGGCGCCTACCGACAATGTAGAACTTGCTGATCCGGTTACCTATATGAAGCTCGCCAATGAAGCGGTGGCTACCCGCAATCCACTCAATCCGCAGCCTTATCTGGAAGATAAAATTGCCGGCACAGAAGCGGGATTGAACCCTCTTGTTTATCCTGCTAACGACTGGCGCAAAATGCTCTTTAAAGACTACGCACTGAACCAACGCTATAACCTGAATGTGAGTGGTGGTGGTCCGGTAGCACGCTATTATGTGGCGGGTTCTTACAACAAGGATAATGGTATTCTGAATGTGGATGAACGCAATAATTTCAATAGCAACATCAACCTGCAGAGCTCATCCCTGCGTGCAAACGTGAACATCGATCTGACCAAAACCACCGAGCTTATCGTCAGATTGAGTGGGAACTTCGATGATTATTCCGGTCCACTTGATGGTGGTACGGACATGTACAGGAAAGTGATGCGCGCCAATCCGGTGTTGTTCCCTGCTTATTATCCAATTGACGAGCGTCACCAGTTTGTGAAACACATCATGTTCGGCAATTCCGGAATCAACAGTTCCTATCTGAATCCTTATGCTGATATGGTTAAGGGATACAGGGACGAATCACGGTCACAGATGCTCGCACAATTCGAGGCGAAGCAAAATTTAAAGGGACTCACTGAAGGTCTTTCTATCGCCTCCCTGCTCAACCTTACACGTACGTCGAACTTTAGTTTTAACAGGTCTTACAACCCATTTTACTACCAGCTTGCAGGATATGATCCGCTCGCTGATCAGTACCAGATCTCCAAGATCAATGAAGACGGAACGGAATATCTTGGCTTTCAGGAAGGGGCTAAAAACCTGAACTCAACATTTTACATGCAAACCACGCTCAACTACACACGGACTTTCGCTTCGAAACACGATGTTGGTGGCTTGCTGGTATTCATCAACAGACAGAGTTTAAATGCAAATGCAGGAGATCTGCAGCAGTCGCTGCCTTCGCGGAACGTCGGCCTTTCCGGCCGCGCTACCTATGCGTATGACAGGCGGTATTTTGCGGAATTCAACTTCGGATACAATGGAACAGAGCGTTTTGCCAAATCCAATAGATTCGGATTTTTCCCTTCTGCAGGGGTCGCATGGAGTGTGTCCAATGAAAAGTTCTTTGAACCTCTAAAAAATATAGTCTCCAATCTGAGGCTGAGGTATACCTATGGGCTGGTAGGAAATGACCAGATCGGCAGCGCCGCAGACCGCTTTTTCTATCTTTCCAATGTGAACATGGATGACCCCAACCGCTCGGCTTTGTTCGGAAGGGACCTCAATCATTCACTCAGCGGAATCAGCATCAGCAGGTATGCCAATCCTTACATCAGCTGGGAAACTGCTACCAAACAAAATGTGGCCATGGAGCTGAGCCTGTTCGGTAAAGCCAACATCATCGCAGAGTACTTTACGGAAAGAAGAAAAAACATCCTGATGGACAGGGCTTCAGTACCTACCACAATGGGCCTTTCTGCGGGTACAAAAGCCAATCTTGGTGAAGCCAGCGGAAACGGGATTGACCTGTCTGTGGACTATCAGCAGGCCTGGTCTAAAGACCTGTGGCTTTCCATCCGGGGAAACCTGAGTTATGCGAAAAGTAAATACCGTGTATTTGAGGAACCTGAGTATGATGAGCCATGGCGTTACCGTGTAGGCAGCGGCCTGCAACAAGTATATGGTTATATCGCGGAACGTCTCTTTATTGATGATGAAGAAGCTGCAAACTCACCGGTACAGAGTTTTGGCAGCGAATACGGGGGCGGTGACATCAAATATACGGATGTCAACAGAGATGGCAGAATCTCAGAGGCCGATATGGTGCCTATAGGAAATCCTACCGTTCCTGAAGTGGTGTACGGATTCGGGTTCTCTATGAGCTTCAAGAAGTTTGATTTCTCCGCATTCTTCCAGGGATCTGGCAACCAGTCTTTCTGGATAGATCCGGCAGCCACCTCTCCCTTTGTATCTTATCTCTATCCGGGAGAGAATGCAAATGGCAGAACTTATACCAATCAGCTGATCAAAGCTTATGCGGATAGCTACTGGTCCGAAGAAAACAGAAATGTTTATGCCACCCTGCCACGACTGAGTGCAACACCAAATACAAACAACTACCAGACCAGCACCTGGTTCATGCGCAACGCTTCTTTCCTCCGTCTCAAACAGGTCGAGTTTGGCTATACCTTCAATAAGAAATTCCTCGAACGTATCCGTGCCTCCAACCTGCGTGTGTACGTTAGCGGCAGCAACTTGTTGATGTTCAGTAAATTCAAAATGTGGGATGCTGAAATGGCCGGTAATGGTCTGGGGTATCCTGTGCAGAGAGTATTTAACGTTGGTCTTAACCTCAGTTTTAATTAACCATTGATATGATGAGTATACAAAATATTAAAAAGGGAAAGTGGATGTTAAAGACATGCTGCCTTATTTTTATAGCTATAACCTTTTCCTGCAAGAACTATCTGGATGTAGTTCCTGATAACATTCCTACCATTGACAATGCATTTGCCATGCGTACGGAAGCAGAAAAATACCTCTATACCTGCTATTCTTATATGCCACGTGATGGTGATGTGTCTTCTGATCCATCCATCCTGAGTGGCGATGAAATGTGGGCCTTCCAGAATTCTGTATTTCCGGAGTTTGACCACCGCATGTTTAATATCGCCAGGGGATTTCAGGCGGCAAACCAGCCAATCGGGGATTTCCACTGGGACAATCTGTACCGCGGACTGCGCGATTGCAACATCTTTCTTGAAAACGTGACCAGGGTCCCTGACCTTACGGAACAGGAACGTAAAGAATGGATCGCTGAAGTGAAGTTTCTTAAAGCTTATTACCATTTTTACCTGGTGCGGATGTACGGCCCGGTTCCTTTGATCAAAGAGAACCTCCCGATAGATGCCGACATCAATACGGTAAGGGTTTCCAGGGATCCTGCTGATGCCTGCTTTGAATACATTGTGCAGCTGCTGGATGAGGCCAAGGATGAACTTCCACTGGCAATAGGGAACCCCGCAAGGATGCTTGGCAGAATTACAAAACCTATCGTTTATGCTTTCAAAGCCAAGGTGCTGGTTACCGCAGCAAGCCCGCTTTTTAATGGAAACGCGGATATGGCATCGTTGAAAAATGATGACGGCACTTCTTTGTTTAACCCTACATTTTCTGCCGCCAAATGGGATGCCGCTGCTGCTGCATGTAAGGTGGCCATCGAGGTCTGCCATCAGGCGGGAAATAAGTTGTATACCTACAGTCCTGCAGTTTCCCTGTTTGATCTGAGCGATACCACTAAAACCCAACTCGGCATCAGGAATGTCTTTACGGAGCGGTGGAACAGTGAAATCATCTGGGCCAACACACAGAGCACCACAGGGCTGATCCAACGTTTATCTGCTGCTAAGGTTGACCACCGCTACCTGGACAATCCAAGGGTCATCGGGGAGCTTTCTCCAACCTTGAAGATTACGGAGATGTTCTACTCTGATAAAGGGGTCCCTACCAATGAAGACCGCACCTGGAATCCGGGAAATCCTACTTTGCGTACCAGCACAACTGAAGATCAGCTGTACATCAGAAAGGATTATGTGACGGCAGCGGCCAACTTCGACCGTGAGCCGCGATTCTACGCCAACCTGGGTTTTGATGGAGGGATCTGGTATGGACAGGGGGCCTACGACGATGCAAAACCACTGAGCCTTTACTTCGTTTCCGGAAGAAAAGGACAGCCCAATGCGAGTAACAGCAGCGACGGAAATTCCGTGACCGGCTATTACATCAAAAAATATCCTCACTTCCAGAATACTCAGGGGAGCGCGGTAAATGACTATACCATTACCAATTATCCATGGCCTGTGATGCGCCTGGCCCAATTGTACCTGCTCTATGCAGAGGCACAGAATGAGGTTTCAGGACCCTCGGCTGAGGTACACGAATATATTGACCTTGTTAGGGAACGTGCAGGTTTAAGAACAGTTAAGTTTTCATGGGATACCTATTCCAGCAGCCCGACGAAATACACGACCAAGGATGGCATGAGAGAGATCATCCGTCAAGAGGAACTTATTGAGCTGGCTTTTGAGGGACAGCGCTTCTGGGACCTGCGCCGTTGGAAAACAGCCATCCAGGAATACAACCGCAAGCCAATAGAAGGATGGGACCTGCAACAAAGTGATCCTGCATTTTACTACCGCCGGAAAGTCCTTTTTGAGCAGAAATTTGGCCTTAAAGATTATTTCTGGCCCATCAGAGATGGCAACATCCTGGTCAACAAAAAGCTTAAACAAAATATTGGCTGGTAAACTAAAAAATAGACATTATGAAAAGATTACAACAGATCATCATGGTATTGCTGCTGGCCCTAGTATGGCTGGGTTGCAAAGAAGAGCCAAGAATAGATCATATCGATGAAAATGCGCCTGCACCCGGACAGGTGAGCAATGTAAAAACCGAAAGTACACCGGGTGGGGCGATTGTCACCTACAGGATTCCTGCGGATGAAAACCTGTCTTACGTAAAAGCGGTGTACGAAATCCAACCCGGGGTTTTTAAGGAAGGCAAGGCCTCTTATTATACGGATACCATTCGCCTGGAAGGATTTGGCGATACGAGGGAGTATAATGTACAATTGTTCAGTGTAGGTAAAAACGAAAAAGCATCCGCTCCGGTCGATGTAAAGGTGACGCCCCTGACGCCGCCGGTTTATGTTTCTTTTAAAGATCTGACACTGGAAGCAGGTTTTGGCGGGGTAAAAATTAAATTCCAAAATGAATACCAGGCCAACCTGGCCATCGTTTTACGGGCAGACACGGTAGGAAATGGAGTGATGCTTCCCGTACAGACCTTCTATACCAAAGCACGCTCGGGATCTTTCTCCGTAAGGGGGCTCTCGCCAACAGAGAAAAACTTCAGTGTCTATCTGAGGGACCGCTGGAACAATAAGTCCGATGAACTTGAAAAAACACTGACACCTTTATTTGAACAGCAGGTACCGAAGCCTTTTACTGCCTTAAGGTTGCCAAATGATGAGCAAATTCCTGTCGAGCCTCAATATCCATTGGAGAAAATGTGGGATGGTGTGATAGATGGAGGAATCTTTGCCTCCAGACACAGTTCGGTACTCCCCCAGTGGTTTACGATAGACCTCAACAGGAGTGTGGTTGTGTCCAGAATGAAGATGCACCAGCGTACACCAAACTATACCTATGGCGGTGGTAACGTGAAAACTTTCGAGTTGTATGGATCAAATAACCCATCTGCCGACGGAAGCTGGGACAACTGGACGTTGTTGAGCAAATTCGAATCTTATAAACCTTCAGGATTGCCTTTAGGGCAGGTAAGTAGCGAAGATTACAACTATGGACATACACTGGGTGAAGATTTTGAGCTGGAAGAAACACCAGCAGCCTACCGCTATTACCGCTTTAAAACGTTGGCGACCTACGGTGGTGGTCCGCAAATTACCATCGCCGAGCTTAGTTTCTGGGGTAAATTTTAATTGATCAACATTATAAAGCGAATCAAATGAAAACAAGATTATATTTTTTATGGATCATCATCACCATATGCGGCTTTGCCCTATCATGTAAGAAGATGGACAGCACCTATGATCAGTATGTGGTTGCGGGTGGCATCACTTATCCTGGCAAGGCAAAATCAGCAGTGGTACGCTCCGGGAATAACCGCGCAACATTAACCTGGTTGAGGGGAACGGATCCACTTGTGGTGAAAGCACGTATTTTCTGGAATAACTTTACGGACTCTGTAGAGGTTGATATCCCGGCAAATCAGGATCAACTGAGTTATACTTTTACTGACCTTGAAGAAGATTTCTACTCCTTCACCATCATTACTTATGATGCAAAGGGAAATACCTCCGTGCCGGTGGAAGTATCGGGAAATGTCTACGGTGATCGCTACCAGAACAGGATTCTTTCCAGACCGGTATCCCTGGCGGCATTGAACAATTCTAATGAACTGTCCATTCAGTGGACAAATGCCGATACCTTATTGGGGGCATTCGCTACTGAAGTCGAGTATACTAATCTCGCAGGAGAAAGTAAGGTCAAGCGGTTCAGGGCAAGGGAGTTGTCATCAGAGATACTCGATTACAAACCTTCTACCAGTTTTAAGTATCGTACCATGTACCTTCCTGATTCACTGGCCATCGACACCTTTTATACTGAATACCTGGTGAATGAAAAATTCGTGCTCGATAAATCGGAGTGGGCTATTGCAGGTTTTGATAACCAGCATGGTGGCGATGAAAATAAGGTCGTGAACATTATCGACGGCGATCCCGGCACGCGCTGGCATGGTCTCGTAGGTGGTGGCGGCTATCCGCATTATTTCACTGTCAACATGGGGGCAACGCGGATCATCAATCAGCTTGGCCTCTGGCGGATGAGAGATGATGTGCGGGCACCGGACCGGATTCAGATATTAACCAGTATGGACAACGTCACCTTTACTGATCAGGGTACCTTCGCCTTTAACCGGCAGATCAATGACGAACAGATTTTTAACCTGCAGACGCTCACAGAAGCGAAGTACTTTAGAGTAGTGGGACTCTCAGGACCCGAAAGCTATATTGTGCTTGGTGAGGTGACCGTCTATGTAAAATAAAGCAAATTACCTCTCCCCAAGGTCGTATCGCCATCCGGTGGTACGGCCTTTTTTTATGCAAAAAACTCCCGACAGCAGTTTTGTCTCATTTTTAGCTGTACGATCGTACAATTGTCGCAGCGATGAAAACCTGAGGCCGAAAACGCTTGTTTAGACCTTTAAACCGGTTTAAATTTTATAAATTAATATGTATGTTTACGCTTACACTCCTAACCAAATTTAAATTATGCAGATAAATTCATTTGAAGCGTATCAGGAAGCTTATAAAATGAGCGTGGACCAGCCTGAACAATTCTGGGCCAATATAGCGGACAAGTTCTACTGGAGAAAGAAATGGGACAATGTCCTTTCCTGGAACTTCTCTGAACCCAACATCAAATGGTTTGAAGGCGGGAAGCTCAACATCACTGAAAACTGCCTTGACCGTCACCTCGAGAAAAATGGCGATAAACCTGCCATCATCTGGGAATCCAACGATCCTGAAAAACCTAGTGTTACCCTTACTTATAAGATTCTTCATGAGCAGGTATGCCGCTTTGCCAACGTTCTTAAAAAGAACGGTGTGGTCAAAGGCGACCGTATTTGTATTTATATGCCAATGGTGCCTGAACTTGCTGTTGCTGTGCTTGCCTGCGCACGCATCGGTGCAGTACACTCGGTGATCTTTGGTGGTTTTTCTGCCAAATCTATTGCCGACAGGATCAATGACTCTGCCTGTAAGCTGGTGCTTACTGCCGACGGCTCTTTCCGTGGTAACAAACAGATCCAGCTGAAGGAAGTGATTGATGATGCACTCATCGGTTGCCCTACGGTGGAAAAGGTAATTGTACTGACCCATACACGTACTCCTGTATCCATGCTGAAAGGCCGCGACTTGTGGTTTGAAGATGAAATCAAACTCGTAGATACCGATTGCCCGGCGGAAGAAATGGATGCTGAAGATATGCTCTTCATTCTGTACACCTCCGGTTCTACAGGTAAACCTAAAGGAGTGGTACACACTGTCGGAGGTTACATGGTTTATGCGGGATATACCTTCCTCAATGCGTTTAACTATCAGCCGGATGAGGTGTTCTTCTGCACGGCAGATATCGGATGGATCACCGGACACTCCTACATCGTTTATGGGCCGCTTTCCCAGGGGGCAACTACGCTGATGTTTGAAGGGGTGCCTACTTACCCTGATGCGTCACGCATGTGGCAGATTGTCGAAAAACATAAAGTGAACATTTTATATACTGCCCCAACAGCAATCCGCTCGCTGATGAGTTTCGGACTGGATCCTTTGAAGGGGTCAAACCTGAGCTCCCTGAGGGTTCTGGGCTCCGTTGGTGAACCCATCAATGAGGAAGCATGGCATTGGTTTGATGAACATGTGGGCAACAGCAATTGTCCTATTGTAGATACCTGGTGGCAAACAGAAACCGGAGGATTGATGATCTCTCCAATTGCTTTTGTTATTCCTTTAAAACCAGCCTGTGCAACCCTTCCATTGCCGGGGGTGCAGCCTATCCTCGTCGATGAGCAGGGCAACGAGATTGAAGGTAACGGTGTCAATGGAAACCTTTGCATCAAATTCCCATGGCCAGGGATGCTCCGTACTACCTATGGTGATCATGAACGCTGTAAACAAACGTACTTCTCTACCTATCCGAATCTTTATTTCACTGGTGATGGTTGTATGAGGGATGAAGATGGGTATTACAAAATCACGGGAAGGGTGGATGATGTGATCAATGTCTCCGGGCACCGCATCGGTACTGCTGAGGTTGAAAATGCCATCAACATGCACGCTGGTGTGGTAGAAAGTGCTGTCGTTGGTTATCCGCATGAGGTGAAAGGTCAGGGCATTTATGCTTTTGTGATCTTCCCTAACCTGCACAATGAAGCAGACCTGACCAAGAAAGACATTCTGCAGACAGTTACACGGGTGATTGGTGCCATCGCTAAACCGGATAAAATCCTTTTTGTAACCGGATTGCCGAAAACCAGGTCCGGCAAAATTATGCGCAGGATCCTGAGGAAGATCGCAGAAGGGGACACCTCCAACCTTGGTGACATCTCTACTTTATTGGACCCGGGAGTGGTTGAGGAAATCATTGACAAGTCAAAATCTTAAACAATTTCCGCATTAGTCTGTTTATCTAATATCTATAACATGTTAAACATAAAACGAAAAGATCATGGATAAGTTAGAATTAAAAGGAAAATGGAACGAGATAAAAGGTAAAGTGAAACAAGCCTATGGAGATCTTACCGACGATGATTTGAAATACGAAGAAGGAAAAGACGATGAACTGTACGGAAAATTACAACAGAAAACTGGAAAAACCCGCGACGAGCTGGTGGACTGGATTAAATCTTTGTAAATCAGTAAACTGACTATTTTAAGTCGATAATAATTTAGAAACAGGCATCCTTTTCAGGGTGCCTGTTTTCATTTGAGGCCTATTTTTACTGCTGTGTTGTGGTTCATTTTCATGTTCTTCGGGCCCATTAAAAGTAAATCTCGTATTTTTACGTCTATGAAACAGCAAAAGTCGAAACCGAATATATTGGTCGTTAATGATGACGGCATCACTGCACCAGGAATCAAAAATCTGATCGAAGTGATGAAAGAAATAGGGAACGTAGTCGTGGTGGCACCTGATGGCCCCCAGTCTGGTATGGGACATGCCATCACCATTGGCAAGCCGCTGCGCTTCGACCGTGTTGACCTTTACGAGGGGGTGGAGATGTACAAATGTTCCGGTACGCCGGTCGACTGTGTGAAGCTGGCGGTGAATAAGATTTTTAAAGGTAAAAAGCCCGATCTCTGTGTTTCAGGGATCAATCATGGACTGAACAACTCCATCAATGTAATCTATTCAGGAACGATGTCTGCAGCTGTGGAGGGTGCGATTGAGAACATTCCTTCTATTGGATTCTCTCTGGATGACTTTACACAGGAAGCAGATTTCAGTCACACTAAACCATTTGTGAAAGCGATCTCCCTGCAGGTGCTCGAACATGGCCTTCCGCCGGCTACATTGCTGAATGTAAATTTTCCGAATGGTGCAGACCTGAAGGGGATCAAAGTGTGCCGACAGGCCAATGCAAAATGGGCGGAGGAGTTTGATGAGCGTAAAGATCCGCACGGACGTCCTTATTACTGGTTAACTGGTGTTTTTCAGAACAACGACAAAGGCGAAGATACTGATGTATGGGCGCTGGATCACGGTTACGTATCAGTGGTACCTGTGCAGTTTGACCTGACCGCACATCATGCGATTCCTGTACTTAACACCTGGACATTTAATGTTTAAGCGGGTTCAGGATGCTGTATTTATTGGCCTGGCCGCTGGAATTGCAATTCCGGGTGTGCTGGTCAGTATCGTATGGTACCTCATGCATAAATTTTCTTTTTTGTCGAAGGCGGATCTTCTGCTGATCGCCTGCATCGCCGTAAACCTCCTGCTGCTGAAACATGCTTTCGGCCTCAATAAGGAACGGCTTGGGCGGGGGATCATCAGCGCTACGTTCATCTGGGCCTTTCTTTTCTTTTTTTATAAAATCAATCAATAATGAGATATTACCTTGTAGCCGGAGAAGCTTCGGGCGATTTGCATGGTGCCAACCTGATGAAAGCACTGAAAACAGAAGATGCAAATGCAGATTTCCGCTACTATGGTGGGGATAAGATGCAGGGCGAAGGGGGAGTGTTGAAAAAGCATTATGCAGAGATGGCCTTTATGGGCTTCACAGAGGTGCTGCTAAACCTTCGTACCATCCTGCGCAACATGAAGGCCTGCAAGCAGGACATCCTCAGCTATCAGCCCGACGTGCTGATCCTGATTGATTTTCCGGGTTTCAACCTCAAGATTGCAGAGTTTGCAAAAAAACAAGGGATCAAAGTGTACTATTACATCTCCCCAAAGGTATGGGCATGGAACCAGAAACGCGTGTTGAAGATCAAAAGGATCGTAGACCAGATGTTTTGTATCCTGCCTTTTGAGGTCGATTTCTACAAATCCTGGGGCATGGATGTTGATTATGTCGGCAACCCGCTGCTGGATGAAAAGGCCCTGTTCAAAGCGGATCCTGGATTTAGGGAAAAGTACCGGCTCGATAAGGATGTCGTTGCCCTGCTTCCCGGCAGTCGCAGGCAGGAGATTGAGCGGCTGCTGCCGGATATGCTCAGCGTAGTGTCCAGCTTTCCCGACCATCAGTTTGTCATTGCTGCGGCACCTACGTTCGACCATGCCTATTATCAGCAGTTTATGGGTACAGCAAATGTGACGCTGGTTTTCGGGGAAACTTATCAGCTGCTGCATATTGCCCGTGCGGCCATTGTGGCATCGGGAACAGCCACCCTGGAAACGGCACTTTTTCATGTGCCTCAGGTGGTGGTATATAAAGGAGGGGCGATCTCCATTGCCATTGCCCGCATGCTGGTGAAAATCCGGTTCATCTCCCTGGTGAACCTGATCATGGATAAGCAGGTGGTGCGGGAACTCATTCAGCAAGATTGCAACCCAGGTAACATTACAAGTACATTGAAGGGGCTGGTTGAAGGTGAGGAACGTAGTATCATGCTGCAGGACTACGAGGACTTGTCGGCAAAAATGGGCTTGCCAGGGGCATCTGAGCGCACAGCGCAACTGATCAGCAAATATTTAAGGAAAGCCTGATCGCCACTGTTTTTCTGGATTTCTTTATCAGGATGGGCGCTTAATATGCAGCTATGTTTTGAAAAATGAGCTTAATTCCTTTACTTGGTTGATAAAACGTATTAGTGACATTTAGGTTGCAACGTAATCATGAATTATGCGTAAAGAATTAAAAGTGCTATTGGGATCGGCATTGTGCTGCATGCTGATCCACACTGCAAAGGCACAAAATGGTGCTCAAAAGAAAAATGCCATCGACTATGTGGATCCGACAATCGGGGCGGTAGGTCTCATCCTTGAACCTACCCGTCCGGCAGTACATCTTCCAAACAGTATGGTGCGGGTATTTCCTGCCCGTAAAGACCAGCTGGACGACCAGATCAGCTATTTTCCACTCACCATCTCCTCCCACAGGCAGCCCTGGTTATTCGGCCTGATGCCTTTCAGCGGGACTGTTGATGAGGGGAGCTGGGATAAGAAATTCACCTCCGACCTGGAGAAGATCAGCCCAAGTAAATACAGTGTGAGGTTGGAAGATGATGGGACGACCATCGCATTCAGCCCCTCAGCACGAAGCGGGATTTTTAAATTTGTCTTCGGGGCTAAAGAAGACCATTACCTCCGTATGCAGATCCTGAACAGTGGTTCCATCACCTTAGATGGCAAAAGAACCCTTTCGGGTACCGAAGAGTTTAACGGCATGAAAGCTTATTTTTATGCAGAAACGGATCAGGACATCAGCGCTGCGAGTTATCAGGGGAATGAAAAAAAGAAAACCTTGCTGAAACTGGCCGCAAATGCATCCTCAGTCTCTTTTAAATATGGGGTTTCTTTTGTCAGCATTGAGCAGGCAAAGATGAACCTTGAAAAGGAAATCTCCGGCTGGGACCTTGAAAAGGTAAAAGCACAGGCGGACCTGGCATGGAACAAGGCCTTATCGAAAATCAATGTCGACGGTGGTACTGAGGCACAGAAAAGGGTGTTTTACACCTCTCTATACCGTTCTTATGAGCGCATGGTAGACATCAGCGAGTACGGCAAATATTATAGTGCTTATGACCACCAGGTGCACAAATCTGACAAGCCTTTCTTTGTAGATAACTGGCTTTGGGATACTTACATCGCCCTGGAACCACTGCAGACCATCTTAAATCCTAAACAGCAGGCGGAGAAGATCAGCTCTTATGTGGCCATGTATGAGCAGGGTGGCTGGATGCCTTCATTTGCGCTTGCATTTGGCGACAACCCATGTATGACTGGTAACCACGCTGCGGCATGGATGCTGGATGCCTGGGTGAAAGGGGTGCGTAACTTTGATGTGAAAAAGGCTTATGAAGGATTGAAAAAGAATTCTTTGGAAGGAACGCTATTGCCATGGAGAAATGGCGCGGCAACATCGCTGGATGAGTTCTATACCAAAAATGGATACATGCCTTCGTTAAAGATTGGTGAGGAGGAAACAGTGAAGGAAGTGCACGACTTTGAAAAACGACAAGCGGTATCTGTAACGCTGGAAAATAGCTTTGACGACTGGTGTCTGGCACAGCTTGCACCAATCGCTGGTAAAAAAGCCGATGTTCCTGTGTTCATGAAACGTGCTGCATTTTATAAAAACGTATTCCGTGAGGACAAAGGGTTTGTCTGGCCAAAAGATGCGGATGGCAACTGGATTGAGCCTTTTGATCCTAAGTTTTCCGGCGGACAAGGGGGAAGATTGTATTTCACTGAAAACAATGCCTATACCTATAACTGGGATGTAAAGCATGACCTCAGCGGTCTTTTCAAGCTGATGGGCGGAAAGAAAAAAGCAGAGGAAAAACTGGATAACCTTTTCCAGGAAAGCCTGGGCCGAAGCAAATACAACCTGTGGTATACCTTCCCCGATGCAACGGGAATGGTGGGCCAGTTTGTAATGGGCAACGAACCCAGCTTCCATATTCCTTACATTTACAATTACCTCGGCGCACCATGGAAAACGCAAAAGCGTATCAGAATGCTGATGGATACCTGGTATACGGACAACCTGTTCGGGATCCCCGGCGATGAAGATGGGGGTGGGATGACTGCCTTTGTGGTGTTCTCTATGATGGGCTTCTTCCCGGTTACGCCAGGAGTGCCTGTATACAGTATTGGTAGCCCCGTATTTGAAAATATCAGTGTCAAACTGGATAATGGAAAGACATTCACCCTGGTTGCCAAAGGAAATTCTTCAGACAACAAATATGTGCAGAGTGCTAAGCTGAATGGTAAAGTGCTGAACAAATCATGGTTTACGCATGATGAGCTCCTTGCAGGCGGAACGCTGGAGCTGACCATGGGTGATGCGCCCAATAAAAGCTGGGGTGCTGCCGATGAGTTGCTGCCGCCATCATCAATGAATTAATAATATATGCTACTTGTGTAATGTTCGTCTTGCGGATGTTACACAAGTGGTTTTTGATTTGATAAACTGGCCATTTGATCCATTTTCCCGGCGGAAATATAACCCCAGCGGGCAAGATCATGAATGACCTGGATGGGGTTCAGATTCCTAAATGTAGTCATAAAATAGCGTTGATGGTTACCTCATTTTCCAGATGGAGTCAACGAACATTTTGCCGCTGTCGAAGAAGTTTTTAACCTGTGTAAATTCCAGTCCTGACATCAGCTGGTTGATTTCCTGCAAGGAGTACTTCTGCGAAATCTCCATGTAGATGTATTCATTTTTGAGGAAGCTGACTGATTCTGTATCACCAAGTCTGACCACCTGGTCTTTCAGGCTGATCAGGTAGCTTTTGCAGGCACCTGATTCAGGGTCATAGCTGGCATAATGATCAAAGTTCTCCGTTTCAAAGTCGCCGCCAAGTTCCCTGTTTATGCGGTGCAGCAGGTTGATGTTGAACGATTTGGTGATTCCCTGTTTGTCGCTGTAGGCGGCGAGGATCTGATGGGGATTTTTCTTCAGGTCGAAACCGATAATCAGCAGGTCATCCGGTGCGAGATAGCTTTTCAATTTCGTACAGAAAGCGCGGGCTTCAGTAACGGTCATGTTGCCGATGTTGGCCCCCATGAACAGTACCACCTTCCTGCGATCAGATATTTCCGAAGCCCTGTTGAGCATATCGAAATAGTCGCCATTTAAGCCGGTAATGTTTAGGTCAGGAAGTGCCTGGGGAAGCTTTGTTTCCAGGTTTCTGATTACATTCTCAGAGATGTCTATCGGCATGTAGCGAAAATCCTGACCTTCTCCAATGAGTTGTTTCAGGAGGTGGATAGACTTCGTCGCGTCACCTGCACCGAGTTCAATCAGGTCGAAAGGGCTTTTGTTGAGTGCAATTGTTTTACTGATCTCTGCGGCTTGTTCTTTGAGAATTTCCATCTCACAGTCCGTCAGGTAATATTCGTCCATGGCCATGATCTGCTGAAAGATCTGATCTCCCTGCTGGTCATAAAAATATTTCGAACTCATCGACTTGGGGCTTGATTTCAGTCCCTTGATGACATCGCTATAAAATTTTTGGGTGGAGGAGAGCATCTTATTTTTAGTAAGGACGTTGTTCATGTTGGGAAGTTTTGTCGGCCGCTATTCTTTGTCTAAGTAGTTCTTAAGATCAGTTATCGTATTAACATTTAGCTCGGCTGATTGTTTTTTTCTCATCATCAAAGCATAAGAATTGTTAAACCCAATTGGTTGTAACCACTGTATATCAAACTTTTGAAGGAAAGCCTGCTTCACGTATTGGTAAGTATCTTCTTTATTGGCAGCTAGTTTTTTTGCGAGCTGCGGTGCAGGCTGTAGCAGGACCAGTAGGCCTGTGCCGGTGTACTCAGGATAGAGGTCGATCTGGTCATTGACTAGTGCGTCGAAGCATATTTTTGTGCCACCAAGGCCAGTTTTTGTAGCAACATCATAATCCGTATAACCTTTGATCAGCATGCTGTACATTGCTGCAAGGATGTATTGCTCGCCAAATATTTTTGAACCTATACGCACGGTACCTTGTTTACCATTTCGGCTGGGTTTTAACAGCTGGTGTGCTGCAAGGAAATCCTTCGCTACCTTTTCAGGAGTCTGATGCAGATAGTCCGTTTTATAGTTAAGGTCGGTCATGATGGAATCCGGGATTTTACCTGCAAGCATGTTAAGTACCTTTTCCAGTTCAGGGAATTTTTTCATTGCTGAAGTTCTGACAATCGGAGCTGCGTAATAAGGCGGAAAGATAGACTTGTCATCTTCCAGGATTTTGAGGTCGAAAGCTTTGAGCCTGCCGTCGGTGGAGTATCCGCTGATGACATCCAGTTCTTTGGCGTAGGCTGCTTTGTACATGACGGCATCACTGATGACGGTGGTATGGATTTTTAGTCCGTATGTATCGCGCAAGCCAATGTCGCCATCCTGCCTTCCCATAAACTCCGGTGTAAAGCCAGCAACAAGCCTGGATCCGTAGGCGGAAGGGATGAGGTAAAAGGTGCTCAGGCCGACGACGAACAACGGTAAGATATAGACTGCCATTTTTAGTCTTCTGAAGCTCATGTGTTGAACCAGGGATAGCAAAAGGTCGAGCACAATCGCCAGCAGTGCCGCAGGAATGGCGCCTGCGAGGATCATATTGGTGTTGTTTAGTGAGATGCCGCCAAAAATGAACTCTCCAAGTCCGCCCGCTGCGATGTAGGAAGCCAGTGTGGCTACGCCGACATTGATGACCGTTGCCGTGCGGATTCCCGCCAGGATGACGGGCATTGCAAGGGGCAGCTCGACCCTTACGAGTATTTGTTGCCTGCTCATGCCCATTGCACGTGCTGCTTCCCTCACATGCGGATCAATGCCGATGATGCCGGTGTAGGTGTTGCGGATGATGGGCAGCAGCGCATAAATCAACAGGGCAACGATGGCAGGTTTTGCACCGATACCAATTAAGGGGATCATAAACCCAAGCAGGGCGATGCTGGGGATGGTTTGCAATACCCCTGCAAATCCCAATACGCTGCCTGATAATTTTCTTTTTCTGGCGATGAGGATACCCAATGGGAGTCCAATCAGGAGGGCGAAGATCAGCGAGATGAAGGTTAGGCCGACATGCTGCAGCGTTTGGGTAAGCAGCTTGTCAGACTCCTGCAACATAAAGGCGAGTAAAGACTGCTGTGGCTCATTCATGGCGGACTGCTTTTTGATATTGGGTAAAACCATCCATCAGCGCGGTAAAGCTGACTTTATTCGTCTGCGCATTAGCTTTTGCCAGCTCTAGTGCGGTCCATACGGAGGTATTGCCTGGCAGTCCCAAAGTACGGTGCAACTCCTCTTCAGGAGCATCTGGTTGATCGCGCTGTATCCCCGTCTGTTTTGCCCGCATGTAGGGCCAGATGTCCTTAAGTGTGCTTACCCGAAATTCCAGTGCCAAACGTTGTCCGTCCAGGAACTTTCTGCTGAAGTCGTTTGCGGGTTGGTGAAGCAGCGCTGAAGGTGTTCCAATCTGCATGATTTTTCCTTTATCCATCAGGCATATGCGATCTGCCAGTTCAAAGGCTTCCTGGACATCGTGGGTGACCATGATGATGGTTTTTCGCAACAGTTCGTCCAGTTGTTTGAATTCGGCCTGGATGCTCGATCTTGTTACATTATCAAGTGCACCGAAAGGCTCATCCATCAATAACAGTGGCGGATCGGCGACCAGCGCCCGTGCCAGACCCACACGTTGCATCTGTCCTCCACTCAACTCAGCGGGAAATCTGTCCAGAAGCTCCTCAGGGAGATGTAGTTTTTTCATCAGCTCCATTACCCTGGGTCTTGTTTTGTTAGTGTCCCATTTCAGCAGCTTAGGCACTGTAGCAATGTTCTCATAAATGGTGTAATGCGGGAAAAGACCAATATTCTGCATCACGTAACCGATGCTGCGGCGGAGTGTTTCCGGGTTTTCCTGTTGGATGTCTTTTCCTTTGATACTGATGGCACCGTTATCGGGATTGATCAGTCTGTTGATCATTTTGAGCGTAGTGGTTTTTCCACATCCACTGGTACCGAGTAGCACGAGGTTTTCACCTTCATTCACACTGAAGGATACGCCATCTACCGCTTTGGCACTCCCAAAGTATTTGCTGACGTTTGATAGCTCAATCATTCGTTATTGCCGGTTTCGTTGCTTTCATATTTAATGTATGTTCCTGGGGTGTCATTGATGTGTTTCTTTGACTTTCCTTTGATGGTTTTTGTTTTTTTAAGTCAGTGGAACCCGTGATACAAGGTAAGCAAATATCATTGTTACTCTTCAATAGTCATAAAGAGATTGTTCAATGATTCAGAGAAGGTGGGGTGGGCAAATATGCAATACCTGATCCTGTCATAGGTGATCCCTCCAATCATAGCCATCTGCAGCACAGACATGACCTCACCACCTTCGGTACCCAATATAGCAGCACCGAGAATTTTTTTGCTGTCGGCATCTACAATAGCCTTCATCAAGCCTTTTGTTTCGCCCGTTTCAATGCCCCTGGCTACATTGGCCATTGGCAATGTGGCGACCTTGAAGTTAAGACCTTTTTCTTTAGCTTCTCTTTCTGATAAACCTATGCGCCCCAGCTGCGGATCGGTAAACATACAATAGGGGATGGGCCGGTCGGCGGTTGTGTAGTTTGCACCTTCAAGCAGGTTACGGTAAACAATGGTGTAGTCGTTATAGGAAACGTGGGTGAATGCTGGGCCTCCTTTGACATCACCAAGAGCATACACGCCGGAGATATTGGTTTCCAGTTTATCGTCGACCAGGATGTGCCCCTTGTCGTCCGTTTTGATACCTGCCTTTTGCAGTCCCAGCTGGTCGGTCTGCGGGCTTCGTCCTACTGCGACGAGCAGGTGACTGGAGCTGATCTGTAGCTTTTTGCCCTTGATGGAGATGCTGGTGATGATGTTTCCTTTGTCATCAAGTTCAAACTGATCTGTTGTGACATCATTGAGGATGTCAATTTTCTCGTCCTGCAGGAATTTGGTGACCTCCTCAGCAATGTCTTCATCTTCTTTGCTGAGCAACCGGGATGACTTTTCAAGGATGGTCACCTTGCTGCCAAAGCGGCTGAACATCTGGCCAAATTCCAATCCGATGTAATTGCCGCCAAGGATGACCAGGTGCTCAGGAACTTCTTCCAGCTCCATGATGCTGGTGGAGCTGAGGTAATCTATTCCGTCCAGTCCGTCGATCTCCGGGATAACTGTCTTTGCACCGGTATTGATGAAGATCCAATCAGCGCTTACGGTTTCTTCTCCTCCTTTATTCAATTGAATGGTTAACGTTTTCTCCTCGGTAAAAACGGCTTCTCCATAAATGAGTTCAAGGCCCTTGGTCTCTTCTATTCCTTTCTCACTGGAACCTCTGAAGGATTTTACGATTTTATCTTTCCGCTGTTTGATCTTCGGCAGGTTTACTTTAACGTCAGAAACTTCTACGCCAAGCGCTGCTGCTGACCTGGCCTGATGCGCTGCACGGGCGGAGGCAATCATTGCTTTTGTGGGCGTACAGCCGTCGTTGATACAGGTACCTCCAACAATTCTCTTTTCGATGATCAGTGTTTTTTTTCCTCCTTCAGCAAGCTTTTTCGCCAATGGCGTACCCGCCTGTCCGGCCCCGATGACTATCGCGTCGAAATGTCTCATAAATTGATCTTTTGATGTAGGACTATAACAAGGAGCATTATCAAAGGTTTGAAAAGCGGCCTAGGTTTTCAAACCTCTGATGAGATCATTTTGGTAATTTCTTTCGATTCCGGCTGTAGTTATTTGGTCTTTTGCGGGATCTCGAATTCAAATGCTATTTCCGTTTCCAATCCTTTCTTTTCAATATACCTGATAATGATAGAGGCTGGTTTCTCTTTGAATTTAATGTTCAGTTGTTTCGCAGAATCTGTTTCGTTTTCCGGATAGCTGAGCGCAATGGAATTCTTTTTGTCTGAGGCCTTAAATGCATAAATTTCAGCGACATTGTTAAACTCTTCGGCGCCTCTGACGAATGTAAATGTCAAACCATCAGCAGAAGTGGTGATGCTTTTGGGCAGGTTGCCCACTTTAAACTCCCTGTCTGTGTAATGAGGTACTTTTAATTCAATTTTACCTGTGATTTTTGTCGGTTGATTGAGCGGCGTTTTGAAGTGTATGGCCTTTACATTATTCGGCGCATTGTCTGACCAGCCAAACTCAAAGAAACTGTTTGAGCTTTCGGTATTTTCGACGTTAACGGAGTCCTTGGCATTGAAAATCATGAGGTCATTAAAGTACATCTTCGTTTCCATGCTGTTGTATGTTTTTGGCAGAGAGGCGTAGATCTGGAACTGCTGGTTCTCATTGCCAACTGAGGTCAATGCTGCAAATCCAACTTTTAATATTTTACCGGCATCTTCCTTTGTGAGATTCTGGATCGGTAAAAACTGCACTTTGATCATTTTCGGGCCTTTGCGTTCTTGCCTTGCTTCAGGAACCTTATGACCAAGGTCGATGGTTTCAATATGGCCTTTAGCAGATCTGAGAAAGAATTCTACTTTTTCAATTTTGCCACTTGTTTTGATGTTAACGATGTCGATGGGATTAAATTTATGTAGGGAATCCATATCCTCCTCCTTGTAGCGGTACATCATGTCTCTGTATTGTGAGGCCAGTTCAGGATAAGGCATGTCATGATTCCTGTACCACAGGTAATGTCTGAAATCATTGATTCGGCCGTCACTCAGCAATGTTTCCCCGGTTTCATCAGTCGCACTGATGCTCAGTCGCGAAGCTTTTGAAGTGATCAGGTTACTGTCAGCCCTAACGTGTTGCGTGTTTGGACTTTCCAGGGTTTCGCTGGAAAAGAGGTAATTTCCATAACCAATAGCCGTACTTTCCGGTTCGTTTTTATTTTCACTGTAGTCCTTTTTATCCACTCCGTCATAGGTGTAATCGTAACTGCGTCTGATCCCATTGTTCTTAACAAGAAGTGTGGCCCCATCGTTTGTCATATCCAGCAGCGTGACTTCTGCACTGTCTTTTTCAATGGTTTTACCGATTTCATTTCTGCCTAATGAAAATTTATAGAAAGTATCCGGTACGAATACCGATAGGGTTACCTGTACGGAGCCGTCTTTCTGTGGCTGGAACTTATATTCATGAGGGTACTGTAGCTCGTCGCCTTCAAAATAAGGTTCATAATTGGAGCCTTCAGCGATCAGCTTAAATGTGTTTTTTAAGTTGTTTTTGAAAGTATTGATGTTAAACGCACTGTCGCTATATGCCGGTGCCTCTGTAGTGGTACTGTAAAAGTCTGCGTTTCTGTAGTATCCTGTGAAATGGTAGGTGTCTTCAAGCTTGGCATAGTCCAGGAATACTTTCTGCTGCTCTGTTAATCCTTTTTTGCAGGAAGCGGAAATCAAAAGAATGGCAAGGATCAGCAAGGGGACGCCGGCAGTCCTTGTCGGGAAGTTCTCTTTTTTTACGGAGCAGTTTTTCATAGCGGTCGTTTATGTTTAGATGATGTTTTCTTTCTTTCTTTCTTGAGGATTGCCCTATCTATTGGAACATCTAACCCTCATTTTTTTGTTCTTAAGAGGATTTGTGCTCAATATCTTCGTTATCACTTAAATGGTGATCCCAATTCCTGTAGTGGTCTTAATCTTTTACAAGAATAGCGATTGCATTGCAGAACGGAACTGTCAACTCTTATCCGTTAGCCTTTTTAGGGGATTTGTCTGCCTGGGATTATTATTCGATTATTTACCCCAATCTACAGGTAGGTTGTTTTCTTCTGCATAACGCTTTCCTTTTTCCAGCAGGGCATTGTATTTCTGTTCAAAAGAGGCGGCATATTTGGCATCTATTGCTGCTGCCATTGTTTCTTTTTCCTGCTGACTGCCTTTACTATCGCACAGTTTAGCATAAGCCATGTATTCGTTTTTATAGACTGGTATGACCAGCTCGTACAATTGTGTGGAAAGTGCTTTGATTTCTTTTGTGTCCTCTCCGTTGGTCGAAAGTTTTTTTATTTTCTCCAGCGACTGTTCTAAATACAGCACCTTGTTAGTGACGAACTCTACGGCCTCATTTCCTTTCTTTTTGCTGGAAGGAATATCCGGATATTCTTTGGTCTGATCGTCAATTGACTTCGATAGCCTTGGCGTAGCGAAATCTGTTATCATGTTGGTGTTGAGTATGGATATGTCAAAGAAGCGCTGAGGTGATTCCCCGAAACAGGCGGATAGTAGAAGTGTGATGACTGATAAAATGATAATGCTGGATTTCGAGGTTACTAAAGCTGCTTTTGTCATGAATCTTGATGTTGTTACTTATTTGAAAATTTGAGACAGGCAATGAACAAAGATTGAGCCAGTGATGATCCATAGAAGCTTCGGACACAGTTTAAAATTAACAGGGGGTCCACCCGGGAATGACGCGGGGTCTACCCGGGGTCTACAGGGCTAAAGATTGGTGTTTTACCCTGGTTTTACCATGGTTTTACCGGGTCAAGGCCAGGTTGATCCCGGGTGGACCCCCTGTTAATCTTAAACCGTGGACAACGCTTGACCTAGCCGTGCTGCAAGTATGACCGGCCGTTATTTTAATATTAATTTGCATTACACAAACTAATTGCTATTTTTGCCACCCTATAGCCAAAACGGGGGATTAGCTCAGCTGGCTAGAGCGCTTGCCTGGCAGGCAAGAGGTCAGCGGTTCGACTCCGCTATTCTCCACCGAAATGAAGCCTTCCAGTTAATTCTGGGAGGTTTTTTTGTCTAGTGGGATTTTTAAAATGCAGAGGCAACAGCTTTTGGACATTTTATTGTTAGTACACTGTTAGTACAATATGCAACCATAATCAACGCAATTATGGTTTTAATCTAGTAATTAGCGGGATCGTATTTTAAAAAGCCCCTATCCGGTAGTAGGATAAGGGCTATATAGAAAGGGTATCGCTAATAATTGAATATCAACGTACGCTAAATACTAAAAATATTGAAAACCTAATCTTTTATACCATGGGCCCAAGGGGCCAGTTGTATGTGTATTTTCGCCAACTTCGCCCCATGCACCTGAATAATCTTTCCAAGGTTGAGTCGATAGGTCTTGAACATTATCTGTAATTACCCATTGGTATCCATTATCTCTTGCGTGATCCGTATTCGCTGTATGGAAATCACCAGCTTTTTCGTACAGAGCGTGCGAGCCTCTCGCACTATAAATATATAGGGTTTGTACTCCGTCAGATTCTGTAATTATTAAATTTTCTTTCTGAATGAAAGCTCCGCCGCTATCATGTTGACTTAAAATTGCGCTTTCAATTTTATTATCCTTGATGTTCAATATGACATTTTCCCAGTCACCTTGATGAGAAAAGCTCAATGCCCCTAACAAAATTTCTGAAAAATTGTACCCATAAAACATCCAATACTGTATTTGTGAACCTACAGTATATTGAAAAACAGGAACACGACCATTTGGAGATATATCGCCAACTAAATTGTCATCAGGCTCTAGGAATACTTGTCCGGGACGATAGGCATGCTCATCATGGGGCCTTAAATTCAGTGAATTTGGAAATGGGCCTACATAGCTATTGATAATATTGACAGGAATATTGTAAAATTCTGGATTATGGGAATTCGTTGTTTCAAATCGATTCAAATTCTTATTAAATCCTTTATCTGAACCACCTTCAACGTGCTCTCTAAACCTGGAAGCAGTAATGAAATCAATGGGATTCATTGGATAATTAGGCTCTGTTGGATGTAGCCTGACTACGACCTTAAACCTACTTGGGGGCCTAACTGTAGTGTTAAATACAATTGTAGCATACTTATAAAATGTATTACCATTTTCATCGCCCGTATGGGTTCGGCCAACAACAACTTGGTCACTTCCAGACCTAAACCATGTTCCATTAGATTCTTTAGTAGTAATCGAATTAACATAGTTTATAATAGCCGTAGCAACGCCATTGTATTTTACTACACCTGTAAAGTATCTGGTATTTTTATTTTCATCACCATAATGCTCCCTTCCCAAGACCACTCTATCTGAAGGAGCTACAAAAACGCTATTAGATTCTTTCACATAACCTTCCCATCTCCCGTCTTCCACAGTAATTATACCACCCAAAGGTTGCCCTTGGCTATCCACTGCCTTTAAGTCCGCATATTCATAAATTGTACTGCCATTTTCGTCGCCACTATGTCTTCTTCCCGTCATGATCCAACCGGTTGGCGTCACAAATGTATGACTGCTTTCTTTGTAATTATTTGATTCCTGCCGAACATTTGGCACTAGAAAAACCTGTTCACCAGACATAAGTCTGGATGAAGGGGCATCCATCTTCGCGCTGATTTTACCTGCAGTAAAAGTTTCCTCCGCTTGTTTTTTACAAGAACAAAGTGCGACACAAATAAAACACAAAAGTAGTGCTTTAGTAAAAAGTGAGAGTTTGTTTATGCTTTTTAATATTTTTACAAATATAGTTATTTTATAAATTAAAGTTGTTGCATTTATTGTAGGTATTGTTAAATATAATTTCGAAAGCGTAGCTATCAATCTTCTTATAGATCTTCAGCCTTAGGGAAAAATATTCCACCGGTAAAAGCGAGATTAAACACGCTCCAGCAGATGTTTAAATGATCGAATTAAATCTGTACGACAGTTATCATATAATTTATGACAGGAATACATATAAGGATAATTGCTCGTTGGAATACGCAACATCCAACCATGTAGGCGGGCTACGTCCTATTTTAATGAATTTGCAAGGATATAATCTACAAGTTTACTGATGTCTTGGTTGCTGATCGCGCCATTCCAGGAAGGCATTCCCTTTTCTACTATACCATTGGTGATATTGGAAATGATGGATTTCTTATCTGAACCATGAAGGAACTTCCCCTTCCTAAACCCTTTCGCTGTAGCCGTACCCTGAAGTTTGTCGCCATGACAGGAGGCGCAAAGTTGCTGAAAAATACCTGCGGCCGTTTTTGTATTCGTCGTTCTGCTGCCTGATTGTGGCTTACTACTGCTGGCTACCTTTTGCTCAGTACGCTTCTGAGTAGCTGCTGGTACCTTAACTGTTTCAGTACTCATGTTGAGCTGCAGTTTTGATGTTGCAGAAGGACGCATCCTCAAGATCATGTCATCGTGTTCATCCCGGGGATGTCCTTCGCCAGGGTCGTGCATGGAAGTGGAAAAATAAATGTAGCCGTCTGGTCCTGTGACAACTGAACGTATCCGTCCATATTGATTTTTGAAAAACACGGATTGATCGGTGATTTTATTGTTGGTGAGGGTCAGGCACAGAATGGACTCCCCTCTCAGGCAGGCAACCAGCAGTTTCCCTTTTAGCTGGGGAAATTGATCTCCATTGTAGAACATCGCTTCACCCGGGCCGATAGATGGGGTATATTGAAAAAGTGGTGATTCCATACCTATTCTGCGCTCGTCGTGGTGTACTTCAGGCCAGCCATAATTTGCTCCTTTTTTTATCAGGTTGATTTCATCACCGCCAGTAGGACCATGCTCTGATTCGTAGAGCAGGCCTGTGCCTGCCTGAAATGACAAACCTTGCGGATTTCTATGGCCGTAAGACCAGATTTCCTTATGCGCAGTGTCGTTGGTGATAAAAGGATTGTCGGAGGGTGACGTACCATCATCACTTACCCGTAGGACTTTGCCATTGTAAGCTTTAAGGTCTTGTGCCAGCGTTGGCTGATCTGCATCTCCTGTGGTGATATAGAGCTTTTTGTCGGGACCAAATGCCAGCCTGCAGCCTGTATGATTTTGATTTGCAGGGATGTCTTTCAATATGATCAGTGGATCAAATAAGGTGTCGTTTTCCATTTGATATCTGACTATCCTCAGCTTCATGCGATCGTTCAGCATATAGTTGCTGGCCAGGTAGATGAGCTTGTTTTTCCTGAAGTCAGGATGCAGACAAAGGCCCAGTGCACCAGATTTATTTCTCAATACGACGTCATTGAGGTTAAATATAGGCTTGGCCACCAATTTGTTGTTTCTGATGATCCGGACGCGGCCTTCTCTTTCTGTAAACAAAATGCTTTTGTCCGGAAGAAAAACCAGCTGCCATGGCACCCTTAGGTTCTCTGCTACAGTATCAATCTGGTATCCATTTGCTGAAGCAGTAATGGGAGTTGGTCGGTTTACAAAAGAGAATATAGTTAGTGTAATGAAAAGGGATGGGATGAAAAGCCGATAAACTTTCATAAACTGCAGGCTAAGTTTTTGTGATATATAAAGTTAGTGAATATCTCCTGCTTATTTACGGTATTTGACAGGATAGGCTGTTGTGAGCTCATCTTCCAAATCGTATAAATTGTTAACTTTGCCCAGTGAGAATAATTGGCCTGTATTTATTAATCCTGATCGTTTTGGGAAGCAATTCTGTATTTGGAGAACTGGCCAAATTTCCATTCCTTATTAGTCACTACCTGACACACCAGAAGCAGGATCCTGCGGTTACTTTTTTGAGATTTATAGATATGCATTACCTGGGTAATGACATCCAGGATCATGATCAGCAGCAGGACATGAAACTGCCTTTCAAAAAGATCAATCCGCATCTTCATACGCTTTTATTTACCAATCAGGAAGTCACGGACCATACACTAAAAGCTGCCCCCAGCCCTGATTTCATATGTCGGTATTCTAATGAGTTTACTCCATCGCCGTATTGCGGTACGATAGACCGGCCTCCACAACTCATCTGCTGTTAGTTTATTTTAAAAAATGCAATGTCACTACTGTTGATACAAGGCAAGTGATGTTCCACTGAGTTTTGGTTTTTCCGATCTGTTCAGGGATCATGTTAAAAAAATACATCAATGAAATTATCTCAAATGCCGGCGGCAACGCAGGCGATACGTACTACCCAGCTGGGTATTCTCATCAGCATTGCTTTGATTTTTGTAAAAGGCATATCCGGATATCTCGGCCATTCTTACGCCCTGATTGCTGATGCAACTGAATCTGGTGCGGATGTGATCAGTTCAGGCCTGCTTTGGCTTGCACTGCTATACGCCCAACGCCCTCCCGACAAAGGGCACCCTTATGGTCATGGAAAGGCCGAGCCGGTAGCGGCAGTGGTCATCGGCCTGTTCCTGCTGGGCGCTGCAGGATGGATTGCCTATCATGCGATCGGTTATATCAATACACCGCATGCGCTTCCGGGGAAATTTACCCTTTTTGTGCTGCTTGCTGTCGTATTAGTTAAGGAACTGCTTTTTCGCCATGTGATGAAAGTAGGAAAACGGCTCAATAGCAATGCCGTAAAGGCAGATGCTTATCACCACCGCAGTGATGCAATTACTTCTGTTGCAGCGTTAATAGGAATCTCCATCGCCTTGTTATTGGGTAAAGGTTACGAGGGAGCTGACGACTGGGCTGCTTTATTTGCCTGTCTTTTTATCGTCTATAATGCGTTTCAGATTATCAAACCCGCCTTTTCGGAGATCATGGACAGCGCGCCATCCGATGAACTGATAGATGCGATTTGTAACGTTGCCTCCTTACATGAAGAAGTGAAGCGTGTGGAGAAATGTTATGTACGGAAAATGGGACTTGAATATTATGTGGATATGCACATAGAGGTTGATCCTAATACCATTGTGTTCGAAGCACACCGCATTGCACACCAGGTGAAAGATGAGCTGATTGCTTCGGGGCTGAAAGTCAAGGATGCGCTGATCCATGTTGAACCTTACATTGAGCACTATTAAGTTAAAGTACTTCAAGGATGATAATGGTGCATTGTTAGTGTAATTTTGGGCTTTTAAAATTTAATCTTGTTGAAAAGTAGTCAGTTAGTTTTTAATGTTATGTTACAGGAATACTTTTTATTATGTTTGCCCGCAAGCAGACGGATTTATTTTCGTCATTTTTCGGACAGCGTCTGAACAAAGCTTAAAATATTGAAGATGGGGAGATACCAGAGTGGCCAAATGGGACAGACTGTAACTCTGTTGTCGCAAGACTTCGAAGGTTCGAATCCTTCTCTCCCCACTTTTTTCTCCTATGTGTTCCACACATCAGCTAAAGTTTCATCAGGCAGTCTTCTTTTTTCCTCTCAAAAAAGATAAATCTTCTATCATAATATGCAGTTCCTGAAATGCGTATTCCGGTAAATTTGGTTTTTAACCTGACAAACCATAATTCTGATTTCATCATGATCATCAAAAGAAAACTTTCCAACATCTTTTTTTTATTGCTGAGTAGCCTATTCATCCAGGTATGTGCATCTACAGCCTATAGTCAGTCGAAAAAGACGGTGGCAAAGGGCAAAACAAAAACTGGGTATACTTCCAGGCTGACGAACTTCAATGCTACAGGAGAGCAGGTAACCAGATTTAGCACTTTAGGTGAAGCAATTGACGCACATGATGGGGAAATTGCGGTATTTGACGGTGTTTACTACTTATATGGAACGAGCTACGGTTGTGGGTTTCAATGGGGGAAAAAGGATGCGCCCTTTTGTGGTTTTAAAGTTTACAGCTCCACAGACATGGTGCATTGGACAGATAAAGGGTTTTTGTTTGATGCAAAAACCCCGGTGTGGCAATCGAGATGTAATGGCAACACTTACGGGTGTTTTCGTCCGCACGTAGTTTTTAATAAGAAAACGGGTTTATATGTGTTGTGGATCAATGTATATGATAATGTTTCTGGATTCAGGGTGTTTACCAGTAAAAGTCCGTTAGGGCCCTTTGTAGAAGTTGCAGAGCCTAAACTTGCCGTGAATTCAGACGCTCCAGCGGCTGGACTGAATAATGGCGACCATGATACTTTTGTGGATCAGGATGGTACCGGATATCTGGCATTTACAGATTGGCGCACTAAGGGAACGATTGTCATTGAGAAGCTGAGTGATGATTACCTGACAGGTACAGGAGAATGTGTGAAGTCCATCACTCCGGGAAGCACAGAGGCCCCTTCTCTTTTTCTCCGTAAAGGCATTTATTACCTGACTTACTCTGATCCAAACTGTGGATATTGTTCTGGTACGGGCACCTCTTACCGTATGGCAAAATCTCCCTTAGGGCCTTGGTCGGAGGGTATCCACATCAGCAATAATTCCTGCGGAGGACAGCCTTCATTTGTATCGCCAATAGCGCTGAGCTCAGGTACAATCTTTCTTTATGGTAGTGATCTCTGGAACAATGCTGCTAAGAATGAGTCGCTGGCTAACTATTATTGGGCACCGCTTGTCTTTGGAGAAGATGGTTCCATACAGCCAATGGTTTGTCAGAATGATTTTGAGCTTGCTCTTGCCAGAGGATCAGCAGGAAAACAGGAAGCCATCAAAGACCTGGATTATACTTCGGGTATCAAAGATTTTAAATGGAAAGAAGATATTACGGATTCACTACAGCGCAGTCAGGGTTTTGTGGTGAAACGGACAGGCATATTAAATGGCATCTCCGTTACGGCCTTCAAAAATCATTATCCTGATGCGGCCTTAAACATTGAACTTTACAAGGCTGACGCAGCGTTGAAACCTGTCGGCGATGCGTTGAGTATTTATGAAATTGCTGCCGATAACATCAGCTGGTCGCCGGTGAATCTGGAAATAAACCCGAATATTAATGTTGTCGCGGGACAGAGATATGCGTTTGTAATAAAAACAGAATCCAGTGTTGGTAATTATGGAATTTTGTATAAAGATGATCTCAAAAATGTAACTTCAGGAACAGCGGTGAGTATAGATAAGGGATCGAATTTCGTGCCCGAAAAAAACAGGGCCTTAAAATTTTTTACTACTATAAAAGGGAAGAAGACGAATGACTAGTAACAGTATACACCACGCTACCCTTAATAACAGCGTACCAGGACGTGTCGTTTATTCTTATATCTTTTGGCTATTGTTCTGACTGCTTTGATTCTGATGTTTGTACGCTGATGGCGAAACTCCCATCTTCTTCTTGAAAATCTTGGAGAAATGGTGCTCAGACACAAAACCATTGACGAAGGCAATCTCGGAAATGGACATTTGTGTTTCGCGGATCATGCGGGCAGCCTTTTCCAGCTTAAGGTTGAGCTGATATTGGCCTGGAGAGACACCTACAACTTCCTTGAAAGTCTTCCTAAACCAGGCATAACTTACATTGTGCTGCGATGCCAGTTCTTCCAGGGTGGCACAATTGGACAGGTTCTCATGTATTTTATACCTGATGTTATTGATCACCTGCTCTTTTCTGTCCATTACTTTCTCCTTTTGAAGGGCAGAAGCATAGACCAGTCCAAGTAGCTGAGTGGTCAGGCTGGACGATAATTGCGCAAAGGCCACACCCTCAAACTTAAGCGTGTCGATGAGCCTGATGAATACATTGATGAACTCCGAATTAAAACCCATATGGATCAGGGGAGCATGAGGATCGAAACAATCCTGCTGCATCAGGTAGCTGGCGTAACTGCCATTAAACCCAACCCAGTATTCTTCCCAGCCTTCATCGTCATGCGGTTTGTACCGGTGCCATATATTGGGAAAGAGGAGTAGCACGGTGCCCGGATGTACGACAACACTGCCGACCTGTTCGCTCTCGAATGTGCCGCTGCCCTTTGCGATATAGATCAGCTGGTATTCCTCCAATATACGTCCCTTCGACCAGTCAAAACAGTATAAATTGGGATGGTGGGGATCCGGATATTTTAATTTTCCAGGATGGATGTTATGGCCTACATTTAAGATGTTCACGCCGAAGTTGGGCTGTGACTCCTCTAAATAGGCGAGCTGGTCCGAACTGAAATATTTACGATAGGGCTCCATAGCAATCAAGTAGCTGGTTAAACTAAATACAACTGGAAAGCGGACATAATATAAATAAAAATGTTAGGATTACAGCATCTAGCAAACCTGAATCGTTTGAATATTTAGTAGACGGCCTAGTTTTACAATCTTTGAGGCAATGTGTCCTATGCCTATGGCACAATGGTGTGCGGGCCCATGGCTGTTCCATACATTTACGAACTTCCGGGCGCCAATGCTGAACTGATAGCGGCTGTTGGTATTGCCGATTTCAAGTATCGGTCCTGGTACGGAATGACCTTCGGCAATCAGGAGCATCAACTGTCCATCGGCTTTCTGCACGACTGACAGTAGGGTGACCGATCCATTTTTTACGGACATCTCTACGGATAAACCGCTGCCCACTTTGCCATGGTATTCCTTTAAAGGTTTTACCTTGGTTTTTCCCTCCGCAATGCGGATATGCCCCGGGCCATCATGGCCCATCAGTACTACATCATCTTTAAAGTCCATGGCATAATATTCAGTGAAGGACCCTCCCGCGCCAAAGCTATCCATGATCTTCATGGCTTGTGCGTTCTTGATCTCATATTCTCCGGCAACGGGAATTCCCCGGGCTGTGAGCATGGAGCTGCCAATGATGATGGAGCTAATCGTCTCCTCATGATCCGGATTTCCGGTACCTTTGTAATAATAGGCTATTGACCCTAAATTGTATTTCACTGTAAGCATGTCCAATGCGAGCGATGTGCAGGCTGCAGATTCCAGGTGCTGTTCGCTGCTATCGGGAGCAACATCAAATTGTTCACGAATATATTTTACACGCTCGACTATTGCCGACGGTGTGACCTCTTTCCGTAAACAGGAAAGTTCATCCACCTCAATCATCTCCATATGTCCGCCGAATGTTGCCAGCTGCTGCGTCAGGTCAGTATAAATATCCAGCATACCACTGTAGTAATGACCAATACAGCCCATTCTGTTATGAAACATGATGTTTGCAACGTTTGCCGCCGCGATCCATTCCTCGATTTCATTCCAGCATTCCGGGTCCTGATGCAGCATACCTGTGACTTCATAAAAGGGGATACCTGCTCTTCTGAAAACATTGGAGATCTCCGGAACTGCGCAGGAAGAACAGTGTGCAAGCCATTCACCAGTCATCAGTGTCCGGTCGTTCATGGCATTGAAGTTTTTATAATCAATGGAGGCTTCCGGGGAAAGGTTTAGCACAATGACAGGAACACCCGCCCTTTGTATAACCGGAAGCACCGTTGCAGAGAGGGAGTAGGTCGTAACATAAAGAAAAATGAGGTCTACATCTGCACTGCGGAATTGATGTCCTGCCTCAAAAGCTTTGTTTACCGTATCGATCAGCCCAAGGTTCAGTACCGATCCGTTGATGGCTTTAATCTTCGATTCTACAATATCAAGGTAGCCTTCCAGCCTCGGTTTTAATCCTTTGAACTGGTTCCAGTAGGTGTCAAGTCCTATACCAAAAAGTCCGATTTTAAGCTGATGATCGCCAGTGGCAGGTTTGTTCTCTTTTTGACTACTCATAATTGTTTTCAGGCCTCATGTTGCTTTTTAAGGCTCAAATCAAATATAGGTCTGCAAAAAACTGCATTTCTTATCTTATTTGATCAAAACAATATCATTAATGATAAAATGCCGCAGTCTCGGCAGATATGGTGGGGTATCCTATTTCCGCAGCGATTCCACCAGATGTCCATCCATTATATCCCTTGTTAATGTAAGTAATACCTGACAGTTGATCGGTCACTCTCGTGAGATAGCCTTTTGAAACACGGTTGCCCGTTTCGGAAGGATGGTCATTGAGGTATGTGATGGAATCGCCAATGGCCAGCCAGGTTATCTTTGCTGGTTTAAATGACGCCATCAGGCATACTACTATCAGCAGAAGTAGACATTTTCTCATTTTGTATAAGGAATTTTAGGTAAGTATATACAGATGGAAGTAGCCCGCTCAGAGCATTATTTTTTTTCCTTCTTTTGCAGAGCGTTTTGCTGCTTCCAGTATGCGCACGACGATGAGATTGTTCTCAAGCGAGGAAAGGTCATTGCCAGGCTTGATTTCATTCTTCAATACTGCAGACAGGTAATCCAGGTAGCTGCGGAAAGATTGCTCCAGCGGTTTCGCCGTCTTCATTTGGTATTCACTTTGTCCTTTTTCCTTGATGCGTAGTGTGTTGGCGTCGACAGCCTGAACATATCCGGTCTGGCCAAAAAGTTCCATATCCTTAATGTTAAAAGGCCAGTTCCAGGAGGCTTCGATAATCCCTGTAGCATCAGGATATTCCAAAACAATAGTGGCATCATCATCTACATTTGGGTACATCTCTTTTTTGATCTGTTTGGTGACGGCGGTAACCGATAGAGGGGCTTTTCCATCCATCAGCCAGGTCATCAGGTTGGCGCCGTAACAGCCGAAATCGATAATCGCCCCGCCACCATTTTTGACGGGGTCAGTTAACCAGCTTACAAATTCTTTGCTGCAACCGATTTCTTTAGGACCGTTATGGCCGTCATGCACAATCATTTTTCGTAGTTCCCCGATGGACTTTTCATTTTTCACCTTGGCGTAGGCTTCCTGGTTGCTTGCGTACCATGTCGTTTCGTAATTTGTCAGCAGCTGGATTTTGTATTGTCTTGCCAGTTTTGCCATACGTTCCGCATGTTCAACAGAAACTGCCAGGGGTTTTTCTACCATAACGGATATACCTAGCGGAGCTGCGGTTTCTACCACTGCGAGGTGATCCTCTATCGAGTTAAAAGCGAGTACGATGTCCGGTTTTTTCTGCGCCAGCAATGTGTTCAACTGATTGTAGAAAATTGAGTCGGGTAGATTTGCCCGTTTTTTAAATCGCTTCACCAGATTCTGATCTGTCTCAGCAATGCCGATGATGTTGACCTCACCTTTTACATAGCTGTCCATGATTAGATTGACGTGATCATGGCTTAAGCCTGCCAATGCTACGTTCAGCTTGGCTATTTTATTGGATTCCTGGGCGCTACTGTAAAGGGCGATTATTGTCAGAATTGTTATCATGCCAATGTATAGGCTCACTTTTTTACAAATTTCAGTAATTCGCATTGCTGTATGATTTTAAGGAATCAGCAATTTAACGATTTACTATTTAAAAAAAAGCGCTCTAAGCTGATGATTTGATAATGAAGCAACTCTGGCGCACGTACGCAGATATAGTCACCTGTGTGCAGATTAAGTGTTGACATGCTAACCTAAAAACAGAAGAGCAACACTTATTTGTGTCGCCCTTCTGTTTTTTTAGGTGCATCTATTTGCCGCGTCTGGCAGTTCTGGTATCGCTGCTTCTGCGGTCTGGCCTCTGATCACGATCGTTGGATTTTTTATTCTTATCGTTGTTGTTCTTGTAATTACGGTCGTTAGACTTTCTGCTATCGCGAATCACTAGTTGAGTTGTTCTTCCTCCTTTATACCTGCTGTACTGCTTTACATTATTCCGGTGAGAGAGGTAGGGTTTTGGGTTGTTCATCACCACTTTATATCCTTTATACAAATCATAGTTTCTATATCTTGAAGGCAGGACATTTGCTCTCGTCCATCTTCCATTTTCCATATAGATGTATTGTTTGTCGGGCACATGGTAATATGCTTCGATGTCTGGCAGGTAATAGTAGTCTACATGATTGTATCCTGAAGGACCCCATTGTGGCTGCGAACCGATATTGATGCTTAAGCTAACCTGCGCTTTAGTGCTGATGCTGCTTAACGAAGCTACTCCGAAAACTACAGCTAAGATGATTCTTTTCATAATGTGTGTATTTGCCAGGAGTAGTTCAAAGGACATGCCGCGGCATGGTCAAATTAAGTGTTAATCTACGGATAGGAGCTGTCAGACGATGAAGCTTCGGAAAGAATCGACGGAGGCCTCTTTTGTGTGTATTGTTGATGCTGGCCATTGTCCTGAATACATTTCAAATGTGCTGACTTGTTGTCTTAAGTAGGAAGACTACTTTATTTAAACCTATAGCCAATTCCAATTTGAAAGATTTTGAAGTCGTGCTTAAAAGATCCGAGGGGATTGCTGAAGCTGTAGGGACTTAGCCATTCATATCTTGTATTGATATCGAATTGCCGGATATGAAAGCTGGTGCCGATGCTAAATCCAATATTTACACTGTTTATTTTTGTGTTCTGCAGCTGTTGCATAAAGTTTTTAGTGTTCATGAGTGTATCCGTAACTTTCTCTATAGTACCCAGCTTAAATCCTGATTTGGACAAAGGTATGCTTAACAGCGGTCCTGCTTTCAGGCTGATGGCCTTTGATAGCTTGTATTCCAGTAGTAGTGGGATGTCTGCCACAACAAGTTTTCGGGTGTCGCTGAATTTAAATGCCGGCATAGAATCGGGTCGAAAATAACTGGAGAGTGTATAGTTTCCGGAAAAACTTCTTGATGTATTTAGCCTCAACCCGGATTGTATTATCCACCGGGTGTTAATTCTGTAAGCGGCGATGGCTCCAATCTGAAAGCCTGTATGACTGGCATTTTTGCTGAGGCCCAGCTCCAGGGTATAGTTGTATTTTGGTGTTTCCAGCTGCTCCTTTTTTGCTTTTTTATTTTTAACTACATGGTTTTTTGAGGTTTTTGCTGCGAGCGCCTTTACCTTCTTAACCTTGTTTCGTTTTTCTGAAACTTCTGTTTCTGTCTGTTTGTTCAGGACGTTTAGCCCCGTGTTTGTTAATGCTGTAGTGTGGTTGCCCATGTGTGTTGTATCTCCAATCGTTTCGTTGCCTTTGTTTCCGGCCTGTTGACTTTTGGTGTTTTCTTTGACAGTTTCTTCTGTTTGGAGATGTTTACTTTTATTGAGCCCGATGCTGAGCTGCGGAGTATTGCGTTCAATGTCTACATTGTCTCTGGGTACGGACAGGGATTTCCTTCCTGAGACGCTGCTGGCCTGTCTCTGTTCTTCGGCAGCTTGTTCAAAAATCTTTCCGGAATGATTTTGAAGTGCACTTACTTTTGATGTTGGTGTTATTGCTGCCGTTTGACCTTTTGTATGATCCTGATCTTTAACATGTTTTTCCTGATGAAGGCGATCCTCAATTCTGGGGAGATCTGTTGTTGTTGTTGTTTCGGTTTTTTGGTTTTGTTGACGAAGTGCTGTTTTTGCAGGTGTTTTTAATTGTTGTGGTTGGTGGAAAATTAAAAAATAAGTGATCCCAAGGAGGATGGATGTTGCGGGAAGGGCGTATGTTAAAACGTTGATGAATTTTGATCCTAAAGTTTTAGGTGTGGGAAGGCTCTTCCCGGTAGAGGGTATATACACATCCAGGATCTGCTGCATAGCCGTCCAGCTGGAATCCGCGGATTCCTTTATCGGCAGGTTGTTGAGTTTGCGCTGCCATATTTTGCGATACCATGCTGAATTGCTCATGTTGTTTTTTTGTTTTTTTCAGTTGGTTGATCCTGGGATAACTGTTGTGGTTCCAGTAGTCCTCTTAATATTTTCTTTGCTTCTGAAAGGTGCCATCGGGAGGTGCTTTCTCCGATGTTCATTTGCGCTCCTATTTCTTTGTGTGAATAACCATCAATAACCGATAGGTTGAACACCAGTTGAGTCGCGGTGGGCAGCTTTCTGATGTAATTGAGCAGATCTTCCGCGTACAGTTTGTTTAATATTTCGGGGGCTGGCAAGTCTTCGCTATATTCTTCGGCCTGCAGGTTGATTTCACGGAATCTTGCTTCTTTGCGGCTAAGGTCAATGCAGCTTCTGATCATTATGGTCCTGATCCAGCCACCAAGTTCCCCCTTATGTGGTTCGAAGCTGATGATGTGCTGAAAAACCTTCAGAAATCCGGAGTTGAGTGCTTCCTTAGCGAGAAGGTCTGACTTAAGATAACGATAGCATAGGCGCAGCATTTCTCCATAGAATAACTTGTAGAGCTGCTCCTGAGCCTTCCTGTCGTTTGCCTTACAGTCTTTGATGAGCCTTGAGTAGCGTTTAAAGATATTCATTCAAATAATTTGGTAGCATGCACATAACTAGATCAACTACGTGCCTTGAGAGCTAAACGTTGGGCTGAGGAATGTTTTTTTTAAAAATAATAATATTGGGTGATTATTTGACTTTTCTGCCAGCGTTTATTGCCCGGGCGCCGTAATTGTTGCAAAAGAACATCCTATGTTTCATGAACGCAGTTACGACCAACATAAAGAATGGTACAATCATAAGTTTCCAACCGAAGCCGCTAAAGCCAGCTTCTATCAGCAGAAGAAAAAACGACAAGCAGACAGTGCTGCTTCATGGCTTCAGCAGCTTTTTTTCAATTGCATTGACCCCTTACTGAAAAGGGAAGGTAGTTGGCTCACCGTGGGTGATGCTTATGGGTTCGATGCGGCATATGTTCTGAGAAAAGGTAGTAAGGCAATTGCGACAGATTTAAACGGTGATTTCCTGCATGTAGCAAAAGTCCAGGGGCTGATCAGTACTTTTGCAATAGCCAATGCAGAATCACTTTTTTTTGAGGATCAGTCGTTTGATTATGTGCTCTGTAAAGAAAGTTATCATCATTTTCCAAGACCCTATGCTGCAGTTTATGAAATGATAAGGGTGGCAGTAAAGGCTGTTATAATCATTGAACCCCAGGATCCAGTCACTAAGATGCCCCTGCTGTTGTGGTTAGTTAACCTTACCTCCAGCTGTTACTTGCTGCAGAGAAAAATATGGAAGAACAGATTTTCATTTGAGCCAGTAGGAAATTTTGTCTATAAAGTGTCTGAAAGAGAATTCGAAAAGACCGCTGCGGGATTAAATCTGCCTGCAGTAGCGTTTAGGAAGATTAACCCCAATTTTTATACTCCCGATGTGGAAGTGATGAAGGCAGATCGGGGCAAAATCGCATTTCTTTATTTGTATTTAAAAAAGCGGTTGCTGGATTTGTTAACGAAAATAGGTGTAATTCCAGGTCAGGTGCTTTCTACCATTATTTTTAAGACAGAGCCCGATCAGCAAACCATAGCAGAATTAAAAAAAGGTGGCTATAAGGTGGTTCATATTCCTGAAAATCCTTACTCACCTCGTATTTGACAGGTATTGCGAATTACTTCCCGGCAATCATGACGTTGACGCCTTTCTCCTCCAGTGATTTTTTGGTTTCTTCTGAAATGCGGCTATCTGTGATGATGTATTGAATCTGGTCCAGTCCGCATATTTTTCCTAATCCACGTTTACCAAATTTGGAGCTGTCGGCCAATACGATAGTTACCTGAGCGGCATCAATCATTTTTTGATTGAGTCTTGCTTCCATTAAGCTGGTCGTGGTCAGTCCGGTTTCCAGGTCGATGCCGTCGACGCCTAAAAAAAGCAGGCTACAGGAAACATCAGTAAGAATCTGTTCCGCATAAGGCCCCATGACCGATGATGAATTCTGTCTGAGTTGTCCTCCGAGCTGCAATACCTCTACATTTGGGTGTTGCGACAATTCAAGGGCAACATTAAGTGCAGAAGTGATGACGGTTAGATGTCCATCTGCGTTGATGGCTCTGGCAAGGGCGAGTACACTGGTGCCGGAGGCGATAATGATAGAGTCATTTCTGCTGATCATCGCTGCGGCGGTTCTGGCAATTGTCTTTTTTTCTTCAGCATTCAGCTGCTCTTTTTCCGCTACGGGTTTATCGTTCGTGTAAGGGTTTGTTTTTGAGGCACCTCCATGCGTCCTATAGAGCAACTTTTTATCTTCCAGTAATTTCAGGTCTTTTCGTATGGTCACGTCTGAAACCATCATCTGTGTGCTGAGTTCCTGTACATTTACATGTCCGCTTTCTTCAACTTTTCTTAAAATGATCTGATGTCTTTCCGTGATGCTTTTCATACTTGGCTATATACTGGTTCATCAAAATTAATAATTGTGTGCGTATTACCTAATGGCCGGCATTCTTTTGCCTTCCATTGCCCGGGTTAAAGGTAAGCAATATTCATTATTGGGCTTTCGAAGTGTTTCGTTTTTTTATTTTTAGTATTCTTAATGCCCTCGTTTACGTGATGCAGATCACTTTATTTTATGATTGTTCCGCTTTTGTTATGTTTTGTTTCGTTTTTATTTGTTTTGAATCATTTTGTTTTTTAATTTAGATCTATCAAACGAAAGTAAATCTATATTAAAATGATTAGTAACGAAAGAAATAGGATAGTAGAAGGGCTTTCAGACGCACAGCAAATGTGGGATCTGATTGTAGTGGGTGGTGGTGCTACCGGACTAGGTACTGCATTAGATGCAGCATCCCGTGGATACAAAACTTTGTTATTAGAGCAGGCAGATTTCGCGAAAGGAACTTCCAGCCGCAGTACTAAACTGGTGCATGGCGGTGTCCGCTATCTTGCCCAGGGAGATATAGGTCTGGTGCGTGAGGCTTTGTATGAAAGGGGCTTGTTATTGAAAAATGCGCCGCACCTTGTGAAAAATGAGTCGTTCATTATTCCTAACTATGAGTGGTGGGGTGGTGCATTTTATACCATTGGCCTGACCATGTATGATTTACTTGCCGGAAGTCTTGGTTTTGGTCGCGCGAAACACATCTCGAAAAAAGAGGTGATCCGCAGGCTGCCAACCATCCAGCAAAAAGGACTTTATGGCGGCGTAGTTTATCACGACGGTCAGTTTGACGATTCGAGGCTCGCAATAAATCTTGCACAGACCAGTCTGGAACAGGGTGCTACGGTGCTGAATTATTTTAAAGTAGGAGGTTTGCTTAAAAATGAGCAGGGTAAGATTTCGGGGGTAATCGCTGCCGATATCGAAACCGGAATTACCTATGAGTTGAAAAGTAAAAGTGTGGTTAATGCAACCGGCGTTTTTGTAGATGACTTGTTGCAGATGGATAAACCCGGCAATAAACCGCTGGTCAGACCTAGTCAGGGAGTACACCTGGTACTGGATATGTCATTTATGCCGGCAGATGACGCCCTGATGATCCCAAAAACAGACGATGGTCGTGTACTTTTTGCTGTACCATGGCATGATAAGCTGGTTGTAGGTACGACTGACACACCTTTGAATGAACATAGCCTGGAGCCGGTGGCACTGGAAGAGGAAATCAAGTTTATCCTTCGTACAGCGGGCAGGTACCTGGCAAAAGCACCTACGCGGAAAGACGTCCTTAGCGTGTTCGCAGGCTTGAGACCGCTTGCTGCGCCGCAAAATGGTTCTTCAAAAACGAAGGAAATCTCACGTAGCCACAAACTTTTCGTATCGGACTCCGGGCTGATTACCATCACTGGCGGTAAATGGACTACCTATCGCAGAATGGGACAGGATACTGTCGACAAAGCGATTGTGGTAGGGCAGCTGCCGGTTAAGGACGTGAGGACCAAAGATCTTCCGATTCACGGAAGCATACAGAATGTAGACCGCACAGATCATCTTTATGTGTACGGGTCAGATCGCAAAGCCTTGCTGGCCTTAAGAAATGAAAACAGCAGCTGGGCGGAGCAGCTTGATGTCCGCGCTGATTTCATCAAAGCGGAGGTCATCTGGGCGGTACGTTATGAAATGGCCAGGACGGTGGAAGATGTTTTGGCCCGTCGGGTAAGGGTGCTTTTCCTTGATGCCCGGATGGCAATCGACATGGCACCGAAAGTTGCTGCACTGATGGCTGCGGAGCTGAAAAAAGACCAGGCATGGGAGCAGGCACAGGTTGCTGAATTTACAAAACTTGCGGGTTCATACCTGCTGGAGGAATATATCCCCTCACGCTAATCACCAACGAAAAACAATAATACATCAATATAGTAAACCAAGTATAATCTCAACATTATGGAACAGTTCATTTTGGCCCTGGATCAGGGAACAACCAGCTCCCGGGCTATTGTTTTCGATCACAAAGGGCAGGTAAGATCCGTCGCTCAAAAAGAATTCAAACAAATATTTCCCCAGTCGGGATGGGTGGAGCATGACCCGAACGAAATCTGGTCTACACAAGCCAGTGTCGCGGCAGAAGCAACGGTAAAAATGGGTATCAACGGGAAAGACATCAAGGCAATCGGCATCACAAACCAACGTGAGACGACCATTGTATGGGATAGAGTTACCGGGGAGCCTGTGTACAATGCGATTGTATGGCAGGACCGGCGTACGGCCGCCTTCTGCGACAAGCTTAAACATGATGGGCATACAGACCTCATCAGGTCTAAGACAGGGCTGGTAATCGACTCTTATTTCTCCGGAACAAAGATCAACTGGATCCTCGATAACGTAGAAGGTGCCCGGGAAAGGGCAGAAGCTGGTGAGCTGGCTTTCGGAACGGTGGATAGCTGGCTGGTATGGAAATTTACACGTGGCCACGTGCATGTCACAGACGTGACCAATGCGAGCCGTACCATGTTATTCAACATAAAAACCCAGGAGTGGGATGATGAGCTGCTGGCATTGCTGAACATTCCTAAAAGCATGCTTCCTGAAGTGAAACAATCCAGTGAGGTTTACGGCGAAACAACAACGACGATTTTTGCCTCGAAAATTCCGATTGCAGGTATTGCTGGCGACCAGTCTGCGGCATTGTTCGGACAGATGTGTATAGAGAAAGCAATGGTGAAAAATACCTATGGTACGGGTTGTTTTATGCTGATGAACATTGGGGATCAGTTTATTGAGTCGAAGAATAACCTGCTCACTACAGTTGCATGGAAGATCAATGGAAAGATAGAGTATGCTTTTGAAGGCAGCATCTTCATCGCCGGTGCGGTAGTACAATGGCTCCGTGATGGCCTGGGGATCATCAAGTCGTCTGCGGATGTGGAGCAGCTGGCCTTAAGTGTGGAAGATACGCAAGGTGTTTATTTTGTTCCTGCATTTGCCGGACTCGGAGCTCCCTATTGGAAACCTGATGTCAGGGGAACAATTATCGGCCTGAGCCGCGGCAGTACCTCAGGACATATTGCCCGTGCAGCGCTGGAATCTATTGGTTACCAGACCATGGATGTCCTGAAAGCAATGGAAGCTGATTCAGGGATGGAAATTAAGGAGTTACGGGTAGATGGTGGTGCAACAGCCAATGACCTGTTGATGCAGTTTCAGGCAGATTTGCTAAACTGTAAAGTGATCAGGCCGAATGTGGTAGAGACTACTGCGCTGGGTGCTGCTTATCTCGCTGGTCTTGCCGTAGGCTTCTGGAATAATGTAGATGAAATTCATGAATTGTGGATGTCTGAGAAGGAATTTGTGCCTTCTGGTGATCCGGTAAAAATTGAGCAGTCCGTGAAAGGCTGGAAAAAAGCCATCCGTGCTGCGCAATCTATCGAAGAGGAAGTTCCTCAATCAGATCTTGTTTAGTTGTTAACTTAAATTCTTTAGTCATGTCACCTTTCATCGCCGAATTAATCGGCACTATGCTCATGATCCTTCTTGGCGATGGCGTCGTAGCCAACGTCCTTTTAAACGATACCAAAGGAAATAACAGTGGCTGGATGGTCATCACCACTGCCTGGGGGCTCGCCGTATTCGTCGGTGTCACCGTTGCTGGTCCTTACAGCGGCGCTCACCTGAACCCTGCAGTCACTGTAGCGCTAGCCATTGCGGGCAAGTTTGCCTGGGCAAGCGTATTGCCTTACATCGGCGCGCAACTTATTGGTGCCGGTATGGGGGCCTTCCTGGTCTACGTTATGTATAAAGATCATTTTGGAAGAACCAATAACCCGGGTGCAATCCTGAGTGTTTTTTGTACCGGTCCTGCTGTGCGTAATTACACTTCCAATATCTCCAGTGAAATCATCGGCGCATTTGTGCTGTTGCTGACCATTCTTTACACCACTGGTGCGGAGATCATCCCTACAAAATCGCCAATTGGTCTCGGCGCGGTAGGTGCCTTGCCAGTAGCCTTTCTGGTATGGGTAATTGGCCTTTCTCTTGGCGGCACAACAGGTTATGCCATCAATCCGGCAAGAGACCTGGCACCGAGAATTGTCCATGCACTGCTGCCGATCAAAGGCAAGGGAACTAGCGATTGGGCTTATGCCTGGATACCTATCCTCGGGCCAATTGTTGGCGCTGCCATCGCAGCCTTTCTCTTTCTGAACCTACAGGCTTAAATAATTCCCCGTCATCTGTGTTGGTTCACAGTGATGGGGATTAATCTTAACATTCAATTTGATTATTGACTTAAAATAACTCGTCATGAAACTCATTATAAAAGGCGGCCTGCTGGCCGTACTTGGGCTATGCCTTTGCCTGAAATCTTTTGCGCAGGATACGTTACGCCTGAAGACAGATACTACTGCCGCAGAAAAAAAATACAAACCTTTTGACGCAACGCTGCAGCTGAGGAACCTTTATTTATGGCGTGGCTTTAAAGTATCCAACAGCCCCATCAGTAACGTTGACTTACATTATACTACCCGCGACGGAAGTTTGTCGGTAGGTGTGTGGGGCGGTGCAGGTTTTACAGGCGACTACAAAGAGTTCGATTATTACATCAGTTATCAGAAAAACGGGTTTAACTTCTCTGTATGGGACATCAATAACTTTACCGACTTCCCTGATGCAGATGTGTTTAACTATAATCCACGCAGTACCTCCCATTTTATTGACGTCACCGCTGGTTATAATTTCGGCGAAAAGCTGCCATTGACTATCAGCTGGAGCACTATTGTTGCTGGTCGTGATTTTCATACAAAGAGCAATGGCGATGTCGCAAATAGTTACTCGAATTACGTGGTGTTGGATTATAGGCTCTGGAAAGAGGGGGATGCCAATCTGCATATCTTTGCCGGTGGTGGTTTTGCTTTCGGCAGGCAGGAGCATTTCTATGGTTCAAAACCGAATATCGTCAATGCCGGTTTCACATTTAATAAAGACCTGAAAATGTTCAATTACAAAATGCCTGTTGCTGCTACTGCAATGTTTAATCCTGAACAAAAATATGCAGCATTGCAACTGGTGGTAAGTGTCTTCTGATCGCTGAATTTTTGAGCTGTTTTAAACGAAATGTATTGCCTGGAAAAAAGGAATGCATTTCGTTCTTGAATTTCATGAGATTTCTATATTTGATGTGGAAATGATAACGCTTATGAGAATCAGACTATTTACTTTTTTACTCCTCATCTGTATGGTATCAGCATACGGACAGAGTTCAAAAAAACTATCGCTTTATATCTTGAGCGACTACAATAAGACTTTAAGAGATCGTACGAAAAGCAATAATGCCTGGGCGATAGGTTTGGGTGTTCAGTCCGCTCTGGATATCGGGACCCGTTTCCGTCCAACAGTTGAGTTTGGCTCTTATCTATACCTTGAAGATGATAAGGTGTTAAGACTGGACGAAGATGGAGGACATGCTGAAGCCATAAGTGGTCATACGAACTTATTTGGAGGGCTTACCTATCAGCCCGTATCTCAGGTTTTTGTTTCTTTTCTGGCGGGGCCGGCTTTTATAAATGACCAGATCTTGATGGGCGTTAAGCCTGGCATGGGTTTGTTTCTTTCAAGAAATCAGCGATGGATGGCTAAGGTAGCTTATGTTCATGTGTTTGATAGGGATAAGTCAACAAAAATGGACTTTTCTTCATTGAATTTTGCAATAGGGTTGAAGCTATTTTAAAGCTGGATGATCAATTCCGTTTATTATTTCTAAAATATTACCATTAAATAATTAAATAGCTGTAGGATCGGTGTAAATGTAATTTTATGAACGATCTAAGAGAACAGACTGCACTATTTAACCGTATTGCTGATATCGTAGTTGATGCCAGGAAACGTGCCTACCAAAGTAACAATGCTATTTTGCTCCAGATGTATTGGGAGATTGGTAAGTTGATTGTAGATGATGAACAACAAGGTAGTCTTAAAGCAGCTTACGGTAAGGCGGTACTGAAAACGCTTGCCGTCAAATTGACCCTTCAATTTGGAAAGGGCTTTGATGAGCGTAACCTGAATAACATCAGGGCATTTTACATTGCATTTCCAATTTGGAACGCATTGCGTACCGAATTGAGCTGGACCCATTATCGCATCATCAGTCGTCTTGAAACCGATTCATTGAGGCTGCATTATGTCAAGTATGCTATTGAAGGCGCATGGGACACACGTACACTGCAACGCAACATCCGGACACAATACGTTGGAAGGGTTCTAAACCCAGGAAAGCCACTGCATCCTGAGGAATTGATTAAAGATCCGTTTATTTTCGAATTCCTTGGTTTGCCTGTGGATACGAGTACTTCAGAAAATAAATTGGAAACGGCGCTGATCACTCATCTTCAGCAATTTCTGATGGAAATGGGTAAGGGTTTTGCTTTTGTGGCCAGACAGCAAAGAATGGCAACTGAAACGGCCGACTTCTATATTGACCTTGTTTTCTACAATTATTATCTCAAATGTTTTGTGCTGATAGATCTGAAAATAGGTGAGCTGACTCCTGGTGCTGTCGGGCAAATGGATATGTATGTCCGTATGTACAATGACTTAAAGAAAGGTGCGGATGATCAACCCACAATTGGGATTATTCTTTGTACTGAAAAGAATGAGACTGTGGTGAAATACTCAGTTCTAGCAGAAAATGAACATCTTTTCGCTAGTAAATACCGCCTGTATCTGCCAGATGAGGCTGAGCTCAGACGACTGATAGATCAGGACAGACTGAAATTTGAGCTGGATCATGATCCAGGTTAATCCGAACGATGGATTATATATTTTATAAGGCAGTAGAATAACGGAATATAAGAAGAAAAACAATCGGAATTTCCCTTTAAAAAAATAAAAGCGATCTTAGCCATTTACATACACAGCTACAATTTATATGGAAAATAACGCAGCGCAACGTGCGGCCCTGATGCCTGGTAAGACGGAACAGGAATTGATAGAACAGTTTGGGGGCATCGCTTTTGAAAAACAATCAGCTTTGGCAAGTGTGATCGGTGAGCAGAACTGGAAAGTGGACATTAACAATGGACAGATCATTTTTGGAGAGGATATTGTCCTGCCTGTTCAGATCATAGGATCGTTTTCTCATTCTGCGGAAACATGGCTCTGGTCATGGGCGAATACACAAGCCAGCATTCCTCCCGCCTTGCTGGAACATGCAGAGTTGATGAAAAAATATGGGGCAGAGCATGGGATCAAGCTGTTTACTGAGGGTGGCTTTGATGCAGATAAGGAAGAACTTCATCTCTTTGGAATGATCGCGTCGGGGATGTTTGATGCCAGTGGTTACTATCTTGCAGACTATGGGGCGGGCACAATGCTACTTACTGTTAAGTCTCCCCTTATAGATGATTTGGAACACAATGATCATCTTCGGATTTTAACCTTTTTTCCTCAACTGATTTCCAATTACGGAATGGATCATAGAAATGCACTGAGGAGCTACCTTATTCTTAAGGGGTATACTGTGACTGAGGACGGGGATCATTTGAAGGGTATTCAAGAGGGGCAAACCATTACTGCTTTGTTCGACGGCCTTCGTCTCAGCTCATTAAAAGGATAGTTATCTCCTGGCCAGCGATTTCAGAAAAGCTTTGAGGAAAGGAAAGGTCCTCAGGCTTTTCATGATGCGAAAGTCATTCAGGATATTCGATTCTGCATCGAGAAACGCAAATACATATTTAGCCTTCGTTCCCTGGAAAAGGTCTGTGAACAGTTGATGCCCCTCGTAACTTTTGCTGTCGAGCACATTCAGTAGCGTTGAATCGTATAAACTTTCTTTAATCCCTATTGGTTCGTCTGCAAAAAAGGGGTGGCCTTTGGTTTTGTAGGTTCGTAATATCTGATCGATCACTTTCTGGACATTCATAAAGGTATAACCTGTAGATGCGCGGGTATCACCGCCGATGCTGCCAATGTTCATCACATTTCCATTCTTCCTTACAAACTGGTGATTGGTCATGGGGATCACGCCAAATTCTTCTTCCAGTATTTCATAAGCATCGATGTTCAATACTTCGTGAAGGTACCTGCTTATCTTTTCATCATACTGATGGGGTTGGAGCAGTGTCTTGGAAAATATGGTATACTCTACAAAAAGTTCGTTTTCTGCAAGCGGTAAGGTGTAGAAGAAAGTCGTGCCGTGCTCCTGGGAGGTGCGATAGTCCATCAGGTAAGCCTCATTGACAGGAATAATAGGTTTATCGATTTTTATTTTCAGCCCTTTAAAATGTTGCAGGAAATATTGGTCGCCAGCTCTTAATTCCGGAGTTGTGTATATGGAATTAAACAGGTACCGTGATGTCAACCGGACTTTATCTGTTTCCATGATGCATTGCGCTCCATCACTGCTGACCGATCTGATGACGGCCTGAAGAAAGGTAATGTTAGGGAACTGCTTTAAATAGGTCAGGCATTCATGGTAGAAATCGATGCTGCGGATGCTATGGTAAGTGTATGGCCCGGCATCCAGTTTTATTTTTTCTCCTGGATTGCTGTAAAACGAAATGTCGGTCCAGCTGGAATGGATAATATGGTCAAAAGCTGTCGCTTTTTTCTTCCAGAAGGAGATGGTCTTGTCGTTTTGTTGTTTGAGGTTGTTGTCGACTACCACAATACGTTTCCCAACCCAGAGGTCTGCTTTCATTGCCCTGTAAAGCAGGCTCAGGCCGGCAATCCCGGATCCGGAAATAATGATGTCGTATGTGTTGGTAGCCATGGAGTAGATAACAATCTAAACCACCAAAGCTAAACAAAAATAAAAGATCTTATGAGGCTTCAGGGGCCGCGTTGTTGAATTCTTCAATTAGACTTCTGGCCTGTTCATAATTTTCCTGCGACACCACAAGGGCTACCTGGTTGACAAGCTGTGTGCCTAATATTGCGGGGTCAATGCTGCTCATGTGTTCATCAGTCATAGCTGCATAGATGTTGTGATCCTGAAGTAATTCCCTGATCAATGATCCTTTCCAGAAATCCCCGTCAAAAACCTGTATCTGCATATTGGTGGTCTTCGTTGTCATAGTTTATAATTTGGTGTCAACAAGATAGTTAAAATTCCGGAATTTAACAGCCTGGTTAACTTTATAATCATGATGATGCACATTACTTTTACAGGGCTACAGCGCATAATACACGTTCAAATTATTGCTGTTGGACAGTAGGGAATAGCTTCAGCGCAACTAGATAACCATATTCAGTAACAATACGCCCAGTAATCCAACAACTGCTACCAGGGTTTCCATCATCGACCAGGAGAGGATGGTTTCTTTTACGCTGATGTTGAAGTACTCTTTGAACATCCAGAAGCCTGGGTCATTGACATGAGAAAACATCAGACTGCCCGCTCCAATTGATAAGACCATCAGGTTAGGGTTGGTGTGGGCTTGCATCATTACTGGCGCAATGATGCCAGCTGCTGTTAATCCTGCCACCGTTGCCGAGCCAACACAAACGCGGATGATGGCGGCAATCAGCCATCCCAAAAATAAGGGTTCATAATTCAGCCCCTGCAGTGCGCTGGCAATGTCGCCGCTCACGCCACTGTCTGAAAGCACTTGTTTCAATGCCCCGGAGCCTGCAATGATCAACAGGATCATGGCTACATCTTTTACTGCTGAGCCGTAGATGTTCATGATAGAAACCATACTTTTACCCATTTTAATGCCCAGGGTGTATGTAGTTACCAGCAAGGTGATGAGCATGACAATCGTGGGCTCGGCAATGAACGCAGAGACTGCCGCAGCACCGGCGGATGTAGCCGGGAATACATATGGGTAGATTGCAGTGATACTGAGTAGGATTACAGGCAATAATGCCGACAAAAGGCTGTTCAGGGTGCCTGGTAAATTTTCTTCCGGCAAGTCAGCGGATTGAAAGGATTGGAGTGGTACAGATACAATCTGCTTCAGCGTTTTGGTATACAATGGTCCGGCAATCATGATGGCCGGTATGGCTAGGGAAATTCCATAAATCATGGTCAGGCCCATATTGGCGTTGAACTGTAGTACCAATGCTGCCGGCGATGGATGGGGGGGAAGGAAGCCATGGGTCACCGATAGTGCAGACAGCATGGGCAGACCAATATAGATGGCAGGTAGCTTATACTTATAAACGACAGAAAAAATCAGAGGAATCATCAGCACAAAACCAACGTTGTAAAACAGGGGGATGCCGACGATAAATCCGGTGAGCACCATTCCCCATTGGATGTTCTTCTGGCCGAATAACTTCATCATCACCATGGCAATTTTTTGCGCGGCACCGCTCTCGGCGACCAGCTTCCCAAGCATGGCGCCAAAGACAATGATAGACACCAATGATCCCAGGATATCACCCATTCCCTTTTGAACGGACTTGGTGATTTCACCTAAAGGGATGCCCAGACATACTCCAGCGGCGATGGCAGTAATCAAAAACGCAACAAAGGGATTCACTTTGCCCCAGGTAATCAGTAAAACAAGGAGAATGATGGATGATAATACAATGAGGATGGTCATATCGTCGGTGGTTTTTGGTTGGTTAGGTGCGGTGTGGTTCCGTTACAATCAAATATATCATTGTTTGTTTATAAATTGCATATTTTTTGCAATTTATTTATGCAAAAAATATGCAGATAATCGTAAACAATGATATATTTGGAAAACAATGTCTAATTTAGTTAAAGTCAAAAATATAATTGCATGAAGGAGTTATCACCACAGGAAATATTTGATCAGTTGGGGTTGACATTACCGCCGGCACCGGAGCCATTAGGGATATATAAACCATTTCTTGTAGATGGTAAATATTTATATTTATCGGGACATGGTCCTGTGCGGCCGGATAAGTCGCTCATTATCGGGCGCATTGGCGATGATATGGATATGGAGCAAGGTAAGCTTGCTGCAAAACAGGTGGGACTAACAATGCTGTCTACCATTGTGACCAACTTCGGAAGCCTGAATGCTGTAAAGCGGGTGATTAAAGTATTGGGGATGGTAAACTGTAACGAGCGGTTTTTACGACATCCTTACATCATCAATGGCTGCAGTGAGCTGTTTGAAGCGGTCTGGGGCCATGAAAATGGCATCGGCGTACGCAGTGCTGTCGGTATGGGCTCCCTTCCCGATAACATACCTGTAGAGGTTGAAGCTGTTTTTGAATTACACATATAATGGATACATTCCTGATCATTTGTTTTGGCGAGCTGATGCTGCGCATGAATCCACCTTCAGGGCTGCGGTTTATACAGTCTAAAAGTCTGGAGATTAATATTGCAGGCGCAGAGGCGAACGTAAGTGTGTTATTGTCGCAGTTGGGCGTGCCTGCACGTTACCTGAGCCGTATTCCTGAAAATGACCTTGCGCTGCTTGCCCTGCAGGAACTGCGAAAATACGGAGTTGATGCGTCTGAGATCATCAAAGGTGGTGAAAGAATGGCGCTTTACTTTATCGAACATGGAAACCATGTCCGGTCCAGCCAAGTGATTTACGACCGTGCTCATTCTTCTTTTGCAAGTCTTAAAAAAGGAATGATCTCCTGGGAAAAGGCATTGAAGGGAGGAAGTGTTTTTCATTGGAGCGGAGTGGCTGCCGCACTCTCACAAAGCGCGGCGGAAGCATGTCTGGAGGCCATTGAAGCAGCGCGTTTACAGGGACTTAAAATATGCTCGGACTTCAACTACAGGAAAACGCTGTGGAAGTACGGAAAACAGCCTGCGGAAATTATGCCTCCACTGCTGGCATACAGCGATATCGCTGTCGCCGATCTTGATGCTGTGAAAGTATATTTCGGCATTGAAACTGATGAGGGGCTTTCTTTCGAAGCGCGTTTCCAGGATTGTTATCAGCAATTGCTGCTAAAAATGCCGGGCCTCAAAACATTGGGCATGAGCTTTAGGAAAGTAAAAGGACTGACACATGAATACTCTGCAGCGCTGGCCCACGAAGGGGACTTTTTCTACTCTGCCGTCCATGAGGTGCCTTACATCACTGACCAGGTGGGCAGCGGTGATGCTTTTACGGGTGGAATGCTGGCGGCAATGGCAAAAGGGCTGCACCCTCAGGAAATTGTCGACTGGGCAGCAGCCTGCGGCATATTGAAACAAAGTATTCATGGAGACTGGGCATTGATCAGGGAAGAGGAAGTCATCCATTTTATCAATAACGGTGCAAATAGTAAAATAAACAGATAATCATATGAAAAACGTCTTTGAGACATTAGCTACTCAGCGTATACTACCTTTAATCACTAAAATAGATATTCCTACTGCCGAAATTATTGTTGAGGCTGCTCATCTGGCGGGGATAAAAACGCTGGAATATGCGGCGCGGTCTGCTGATGCTCCTGAGGTATTGGAGGCTATTCTCAAACAAGTCAAAGCAAAAGGTTATGACCTGCTGATTGGTGTAGGCTCGGTACTGAATGCTGCACATGCAAAGCTGTATCATGAACTGGGTGCTGATTATATTGTCTCTCCTCATATCGAAGAAGAAGTGGGGAAATATTGTAAAGAGCATGATGTATTCTGGATCCCAGGGGCATCAACGTTAAATGAAGCTGTGTATGCCACCAAACTGGGTGCTGGAATCGTGAAGTTATTTCCTGCGGATTACCTTGGCGGCCCAGGATTCATTAAGGCCATTTCTTCTCCCTTTCCGACTTTGAAGCTGATGCCAAGTGGTGGGGTTACTACAGAGGCAGAAAACTTGAAGAGCTGGTTTGATGCAGGTGTGGTTTGTGTGGGCATCGGCTCAAATCTTTTTTCTGCGGAGCTGTTGAAGACGGCCACTGTAGCTAGCGTGAAGGCACGTTTTGACGATCTGCTCAACATCCTGGAACAGCTGAAATAACTATGGAGCAGAACTGGCAGTTGATCGCAAATGTATCTTCCTTTGATACTCCATTTTTGGCGGTCTTTCCTGAACGCATCAGGGAGAACATCGGACTTGCGCTGGAAATGGTACAGTATGATTTGTCCCGGTTCCGGCCGCACATCAAAACCCATAAAATGGCTGAAGTCCTGCGGCTGTTTCTGGATCGTGGTATTGCTAAGATCAAATGCGCCACCATCGCGGAGGCCGAGCTTGCGGCAGCTACGGGAATTACCGATGTACTGCTGGCCTATCAGCCTGTTGGAGCCAAGGTGGGCCGCCTGCTGGCGCTGATCGAGAAATTTCCTGAAACCCATTTCTCCTGCCTGGTGGATCATCTTGCGTCCGCAGAACATATTGGCGAACAGGCGATACAGTGCGGGAAAACCCTGACCGTGTATATCGACCTGAACACGGGTATGAACCGTACTGGTTATCCTTACCGTGCTGACCTGCCTGATTTCTACCGTGCTATTGCTGCAATTCCAGGACTGGTGCCTGTTGGGCTGCACATTTACGATGGACACCTGCAGAATACGGATGCGCTGGAGCGGGTCAAACCGGCAAAGGAGGCACTGGATTTTATCCTGAAAGATGTTGCTTTAATTGAAAGACAAGGATGGCCAAGTCCCATAATTGTTGCCGGGGGATCGAATACTTTTTCATTTTATGCCGCCGAAACGACAGTAGAATGCAGTCCGGGGACGTTTGTTTTCTGGGACATCAATTATGCTGTCTCCCTGCCTGAACTACCTTTCAAATTTGCCGCTGTGCTGGCAATGACGGTGATTTCTAAACCTACAGCGGATACGATCTGCCTGGATCTGGGTTACAAGTCCGTCTCCTCGGAGCAGCCTCTGGAGAAAAGGATGATCTGCTACTGGAACAATGATTTGTCGGCTGTAGGACATTCTGAAGAACACCTGGTGATGAAATGTAAAGGACCGGTACGCTACGAAGTGGGGGACCTGATCTATGGCATTCCATTCCATGTATGTCCTTCTGTTGCACTTTACGATCAGGTATACGTCGTCAACGACCGGCACATTACCGGCACCTGGCAGGTTGCTGCCCGTGGAAAGAAGGTTACCGTCTGACCCGAAATTGTTATTCACAACTTAATCGCCGATATATGTTTATACTAGATGCTCATCTTGACCTAAGCATGAATGCCATGGAATGGAACAGGGACCTTAGACTGCCCGTAAAAGAACTTAGGGATAGGGAAAAAGGACTGACTGATAAGCCCGACCGGGAACGTGGGACGGTTTCTTTTCCTGAATTAAGGAAGGGGAATGTCGGCATCGTGGTGGCTACACAAATTGCACGCTTCGTAAAACCTGATAGCGTCATCCCGGGCTGGCACTCTCCAGAACAGGCATGGTCGCAGACGCAGGGGCAACTCAGCTGGTATCAAGCTATGGAGGCCGCGGGAGAAATGGTGCAGATTAAGGATGCTGAAGGTTTGAGACAACACTTTGCGTTATGGGATGATGGGCAGCCCAATGAAAGTAAACCTATCGGTTACATTTTAAGTCTGGAGGGCGCAGATTCTATTGTTGACATTTCCTACCTGGAGCGGGCTTATGCTTATGGTCTCAGGGCCATTGGTCCTGCGCATTACGGGCCGGGAAGGTACGCCAATGGAACGGATGCTACCGGCAAGATGGGGCAAGAGGGACTGGACCTCCTGCGGGAGATGGAGCGGCTAAACATCATTCTGGACGCCACGCATCTGTGCGACGATGCGTTCTGGCAGGCACTTGACCATTTCTCAGGGAAGGTGTGGGCGAGTCATAACAATTGCCGCAGCCTGGTCAACCATAACCGCCAGTATAGCGACGAGCAGATCCTTGCCCTTGTTAGTCGTGGAGCCGTAATTGGTGCTGCACTGGATGCATGGATGCTGGTCCCGGATTGGGTCAGGGGAGTCTCTACGCCTCAGAACATGAACTGTGGACTGGACAAGGTGGTGGCGAACATCGACCACATCTGCCAGCTGGCAGGAAACGCGAGACATATCGGTATTGGCTCCGACCTTGATGGTGCTTTCGGAACGGAACAGTCGCCGGCTGATCTGGATACCATCTCTGATCTGCAGAAACTGGTACTCATGCTCCGCCAGAAAGGATATGCTGAGGAAGACCTGGAGTGTATCTTTCACAAGAACTGGATGAACTTTTTATACAAAGCATGGAGCTGAGCCACAGCGGAAATGTCCTTGCTGAGGAAAAGTAACTAAAATTTTAGGCAGGATTGTAAATGATTGTGTACGACAAAATCAAATTATGTTAACTTTGATTTTCGACGTTAAAAAACACCTAACATTTCATTTAATGAAAAAAGCATTACTGTTATTTTTTGCCATGCTATTGACCACAGCAGGCTTTGCCCAGGGCGTTATCGCACTGTTTAGTCGCTCTGAGGAATTCTTTAGCCTCATGAACGAGCAGAAATTCAAAGAAGCCCAGGCTTATTTTGATACCGTAGCTCAAAAACAGACCACACCAGAAAAACTGGGTGAGATTTGGGGTAGTCTAACTAGCAACCTTGGTAAGTTTACTTCGCTGGACCTTGTTCAAAGTTCTGTACAGGGCGATTATTACTATGTTGCAGCGGATGGCAATTTTGAAAAAGCAACACAGGGTTTTACCCTGATCTTCAATAAAGGCCAGAAACTGGTGGGCTTGCGTCCCCGTGAACGTGCCGTAGAAAGCGAGTATCAGATTCCCAGCTATGCAGATACCACTTTATTCAAACAGATAGAAGTCCATGTAAAGACGCCAGGGCACGATCTGGTGGGACTGTTAACCATTCCCAAAAATGGCTCGAACTTCCCGCTGGTTGTATTTGTACACGGCTCGGGACCTTCTGATATGGATGAAACAGTTGGGCCTAACAAACCTTTTAAAGACATTGCGGGTGGTCTGGCATCAAAAGGTATCGCTTCCATTCGTTATGTAAAGCGGACGGTACTTTATGCCAATGAGTTTACTACCTCCTTTACGGTAAAGGAAGAAGTGATGGATGATGCGCTGGCAGCGATCGCACTGGCCCGTACCACTCCTAATATCGACAAGGGACAGATTTATGTCTTCGGACATAGCATTGGAGGAATGCTGGCCCCAAGGCTGGCTCTGCTGGCCCCGGATCTTAATGGGATCATCCTGGCTGCGGCGCCGGCGAGAAAACTTGCCGATATCATTGCTGATCAGAATAAATATGGCGCCTCCCTTGCAAAAGATACTACAGGCCTTGTGGCGAAACAGCTGACAGAAGCCTTGAAAAAGGTTGATGCAGCGAGGATCACCTCCTTAGGGACGATGAAAGCAGATTCTGTAGTATTGGGACTGCCAGCGGCCTATTGGGTTGATCTAAACAATTATAACCAGGTAGAAGATGCCAAGAAACTGGGCAAGCAACGTATTCTCGTCATCCAGGGTGGATTGGATTTCCAGGTGTCTGAGCAGGACTTTAACATTTGGAATACGGCATTGAGCACAAAGAAAAATGCCAGTATGAAATTGTATCCTGACCTGAACCACCTGTTGAGTCCGCAGAATGAAAAAGGTACGATGAGCCAATATCAGGTGCCGATAAACGTATCTGCTGTACTGGTCAATGACCTTGTCACATGGATCAATAGCAATTAGTCAGATCCAATCAAATTGAAAGCGCCCCGGAAAGCTACATTTCGGGGCGCTTTTTTATTGCCGATAAGTTTCCCTATCGATGACGATGGAGAAGAAAAAATCCGCCGCTATATTTTGCTCTTCCAGTTTTAACCTTTTTCCTCTTGGATCGTCTGCAAGGGAGATGTCTTTCATGAAATTTTCCAGCACCTCCTTTGGATGGTAGTTGTGCAATTCACAAAGCACGCAGAAGTCGGGACTAAGTCTGAGTGCCTGCGTTTCATCAATCATGATGTGATCAGCAAAAGTCGCGTGAGGATGTACGGACTCATGTATTTTGCTGATGATCTCCCTGCTTTGCGTCCGCTTCTCGTTTTCTGAAGGTTGAGAGGCGGCGACAAGCGTGATCAGTGCTGCGAGGTATTTGATGCTTTGTGCCCGCTGTTGCATGAATGGAGTGCTTGGCCCTCGCTGGTCTTTCAGCGCGTGACTGAGCAGGGCGTTTGTGGCTAGTGAATAACAGCCGTTGAATTCGTTGCTCAACGACTGGTAAAAAGAGATGTGATTAATGAACAGTTGCAGCATGCTGGCAGGCTTGACTTTGTAAATGCCACAGGCTTCTTCAAAATTCTCAGCAATCTCCAGTGTATTGTTTTTGTCGGCTTTCATGAGTCGTTTAATTATTCAAATACCTTCTCATACATACAGCCATATTCTTTAGAACGTATCTTTTTCAATTTGGGAAATTCCTTTAATGAGGTGAAGCTTGCTATTGCAGCTTGTATATGTTTCGGGTCAAGGTTATTATTGCCCGATATGGTTCTGCAGCGCTGGTATATTTCCAGTGCAGTTTTTGCCGAGTAAAACAAACGCCCTTCAAATAGAACCTTCATTACAGCCTGTGCCTCCTGGAAATATTCCGCCTCCGAGGTGGGATAACGCACATAACCCGGGTTCTCCTCCAGCAGGTGAAAAACGAGTGTCTGACTCTGGTCCTCGGCGATGCGGAAAAGCTGCAGGTCAATTCTGACCTTACTGAGGGTCTTTACCAATAAGTAGTCTGCTTCTTTGTTGTGCTCCTCATAACTGTAAGAGAAGCCTCTCCAGGATCTCTCCTCCAGGGCGGTGGCAAAATTGTGGATGTCTTCAAAGGAGAACCCGATTTGTTTTAATTCTTCTTTCTGCCTGATGTAATCCGTGGAATAACCCATCAAAAAGGACATCTCCGCAGTGGAATATCCCCTTGAAATACGTTTAACCATGAATCCATAAAGGATGCCTACCTGTAATGAAGTCATTCGTCCTTTAAAAGTTGTGACCATTGAATGTTTAGTTTTGTCTGTCATTCCTGAGTTGATGTTAATTTATGTATAGAATTTCTATACGAACGTATGGATATTCTATTTAATTAACCAAGTATTATATAGATTATCTTAATCAAATGTATATTTATCGATATAAATATTTTGAAAATAGATATTATCGTATGACATTTCTCGGAGAATTTTTAGCCCGACGCTCTGTAAACAGGGCTTCGGTATCACGTAGAACGGGTTTTAGTACTTCCAGGCTCAATGAGTTGAGTCTTACTGATACCACAAAATTAAGGGCGGAGGAAGTTTATTTGATTGCCATGGCAATTGATGTTGATCCCGGCGAATTGCTGAAAGTAGTGTGTGGTCATTTGCAGCTCAGGCCCGATGTGATTGAACCTAAGAAGGAAGGTGCAAAGCGGGGAAGAAAGCCAAAAAAGCGGGCCGCTGATCAGGCGCCGGAAGAAGATGCGGGATAAATTAAAATAATCACCTGAAGCGATGCAAAAAAGCCCTGCCTGGATTACCTTTATTTACATTATACTCGGTGCAGTCTGGCTGATGCTGGGCAACATCCTGATTGAGTACATTGATTTACAAACCCCAAATCAGGATTTGAGCATTCTCTACAGCTACAAAAACCTGATTTTTCTGATGGTTTCCGGAATTTTACTATTTCTGCTGATCCAGTTGAATCGCCGGAAATATCTCGCTGTGGAGCAGAACTACGAAGCTCTTTTCCAGGGATCACCAGCGGCAATCTATGTTTTCGAAAAAGAAAGCTACCGTTTTCTGGAGGTGAATGAGGTGATGGTCAGAAAATACGGATATAGTGCTGAGGAATTTCTCCATATGACTGCACTCGACATCAGGACTGCTGATGAAGCGGAAAAACTAAAACAATATTTCTCCACGCAACCGGCTGAGGGACACGAAACGGGCATCTGGCTTCATCGAAAAAAAGATGGAACGTTGTTCCATATGCTGATTTCCTATCATAGCACCGTTTATAAAAATATCCCTGCCTATACAGTCATTGCCATCGATGTGGAATTGAATGTCGTGGCAGAGCAGAAGATTAAGGAGCTCTTGAAAACTTATGAAACGGTGACGAGCGTAACTAATGACGTCATTTGGGAATATGATCCTGGAACGGATCGTCTAAACTGGATGGAAGGTTTTTCGGAGATTTTTGGTTACGAAAGTGGGATCAGGGAGCATACAAGGGAATGGATCATGTCATTGGTTCACCCGGACGATCAAGCGCTATTGGATGCCTCCTTAGAGGCGGCCTACGCTGCAAAAAGTGAAAGATGGAGTCATGAATACCGCTTTTTATGTGCTGACGGTACTTTCAAACAGGTATACAACCAGGCATTTATCTTTTGGGATAAAGATGGAAACCAGGAGAAGCTGGTAGGCGCATTAAGAGACATTACTGTACGTAAAAACTATGAAGAACGCCTGCTGAAGAAAAATGAGATGCTGAAAGATATCGCCTGGAAAAACTCCCACGAATTGAGGCGCCCCCTCGGGAATGTGATTGGGATGGTTGACATGCTTAAGGCCGACCCCGGCTCAGCGGAGGATCCTTCCATTATGGAAATGCTCAGCAAATCAGTAGCGGAGCTTGACGAGATTGTCGCCGAGATCAATCAGTTTTCTTCGCGCTTCGAAAAAGAATAACAGGGTGCTTTTGTAACGTAATAATGAAGTTTTGAGGCGGATGTCAATCTATGGCAAAATTGTTGCTAAGGATATGACGAAGATCCATTCAAAAAACTATAACATATGATCAAAAGAATACATGTACTTGAAGATGACGAAGATATCCGATATATCATAGGCGTGTTACTAAAGGATGAGGGCTATGAATTGCAGTTGTCTTCTACCTTTGCTGAACTAAAAAGTAAATTAAAAGACTCCGTTCCTGATTTATTTATCCTGGATGTGATGTTGCCTGACGGTGATGGTGGAGATATCTGCGAAGACTTGAAGACAGACATTTTTACTAAGCACATTCCGATCATTGTCATGTCTGCAAATGATCAGAATAAAGAGAAAAGTATTGCAGCGGGAGCTGACGACTACATCAGCAAACCATTCGATATTGACTATATCGTAAAGAGAATAAAAAATCTTTTAGAAAAATAATCTTATTGTCTCAGATTATCGTTAAAGGCCCCGCAGCAGTGCGGGGCTTTTCTATTTGTAGAGGAGATCCAAGGACGCTATCGAAGAAGTAAATATTGAAAAAGGAAGGAAATCGGAGACATTACATCCAGGTAATGTACATCGGCGCCGTATAAATGACTTCAGGGTAATCGAAGGGCAATGATTTCAAAAAGTCCAGTAATAGTACTTTAGTGTTGCTTAATGACCCTTTGGATGTTGGTAGCTGATTTAAAGGACACAAATGACTTAGGTGTTGTAAAATAATAAACGGTTGTAAAAAGGAACAGGGATAAACCTTGGAGAGGTATCCCTGTTAAATGATGGTTGGCCCACCACAGACCAACCTAAACCAAACAAACTACACCTATAACGAGCAATGTTGTAAGAATGTTTTAAGAAAATAAAAATAAACATTAAGATGACAATATCTTCTGGGATTTCGTCATTGTGATCATTCATCAACATGTCATACTTCCCGTGAAAAACACATTGGAATCGTCAATTTAATTGATATTATTATATTTGGGTTTTAAAAACACCAATTAAAATGTCAGATCAAAAAAAAGAAATATTTGATGGCGTTGCACAACGCTTAAAGATTGAAGGATTTAATGTGGTTAACCGCGATGAAACTCGTCCTTGGGGTGGTTTCTTTGTGATTGATGAAGACCAGGCTCAGCAATTTGCCAATGTCTACTTTGATGGATTGAATGTTGATGACTTAAAAATCTCAGGCAAGTTAAGCCCTAAAATATTAATCGTTGCTCCTCAGACACGTTTGTCGTGGCAATATCACCACCGTCGCGCTGAAATATGGAAAGTGGTAAACGGTACAGTAGGCGTCATCACCAGTGATACCGATGAGCAGGGAGAAGTACAGCAGCTTGCTCCTGCACAGACGATCAAATTGAAACAAGGTGAAAGACACCGCCTCATCGGCCTTGACGACTGGGGTATTGTTTCTGAAATCTGGCAGCACACTGATCCGGAGAACCCGTCGGATGAAAGCGATATCGTACGTGTACAAGACGACTTCGGCAGATAAGCTACAACTGCTTTAAAACATATAAATCCCGTTCAGTTAAAACTTTACGGGATTTTTTTTGTTACTTTTGCAGCCCCAAAGATCGATTTGGTGTTTGGACTACGTATACCTTTATATGATTATTTTAGTTTTTTTTCTTTTACACTGGTTTCTATCACTCTTCTCCCAAACATTCTTTCTGCACCGCTATGCATCGCATAAGATGTTTAAAATGAATTTCTTCTGGGAACGCTTTTTCTACCTTATCACTTTTCTTTCCCAGGGCTCCTCTTTCCTGAACCCACGTGCTTACGCCATCCTCCACAGGATGCACCATGCTTTTAGTGATACTGAGAAAGATCCTCACTCCCCGCACTTCGTGAAAGATGTATGGGGCATGATGATCCAGACCAAAAATATCTACCTCAACTACGCCAAGTATAACGTAGAACCTGAAGAGCAGTTCCGTGATAATTATCCTTCCTGGCCAATAATTGATAAAATCGGAGACTCCTGGATTACCAGGATTGTTTTCATCAGTTTTTATGTGTGGTTCTACGTGACTTTTGCTACGGCATGGTGGATGTTCTTCTTGCTACCCATACACTTCCTGATGGGTCCACTACATGGCGCCATCGTCAACTGGTGCGGACATAAATACGGTTACTCCAACCATGATAACAATGACCACAGCCGCAACTCGCTGCCATTGGACTTCCTGATGCTTGGAGAGTTGTTTCAGAATAACCACCATAAAAAGCCCAATAGCCCTAATTTCGCCAGTCGCTGGTTTGAATTTGACCCTACTTACCCTATCATGAAAGTCCTGCACTGGATGCGCATCATCAAGATTCGCAAGGTTTAATCCTCCACTGCGCTTTAGCTGGTATTCAAATTACACATAAAAAAACAGGCTGAAACCTTTTGCCCTGAAGGGGGCAAAAATTTCTATGCCTTTGTTTTTTATGTGTAATTTGATTGGGCGCACAGCAAATATGCACAAAGCTGGATGGAGGAATAAAACATCACGAATCAATATTTAAGCGACATCCTTAAAAATCGATCCATTGTAGATGCAGATTGTTTTTGATTAGTTTAATTGCTAAGATTTGGTGTTTGCTTTTGTGCCTGGTCTTTGACTTTTAAGGTTTGTATTTGCTTTTGCGGCTGGTGATGTGATTTGTAAGATTTGGTGTTTGCTTTTGTGCCTGGTCTTTGACTTTTAAGGTTTGTATTTGCTTTTGCGGCTGGTGATGTGATTTGTAAGATTTGGTGTTTGCTTTTGTGCCTGGTCTTTGACTTTTAAGGTTTGTATTTGCTTTTGCGGCTGGTGATGTGATTTGTAAGATTTGGTGTTTGCTTTTGTGCCTGGTCTTTGACTTTTAAGGTTTGTATTTGCTTTTGCGGCTGGTGATATGATTTGTAAAGTATGGTGCTTGTTTTTGAGTCCGGTGATGTGATTTATGGAACTTCCTACGAATTAAGGTACTTCATGAGTGGTTAGATCGTAGATTTAAGTTTAGCATTGGTAGCTAAATTAATGAACGATCAATTGGGTGGTATGGGGTAAGTTTCATGAATGTGATGTGGCAGAATATAAATTGTAAGGCCCGAAGTAACCATTGCGATGTTGTTGAATACTGTTTAAGAATAGAAAAGGTGTTTCTTAACTCAAGCTTCGTGTATATAGTCGAATCTTCATGTATTCACTCAAATAGTGTCTTCTTACAAGCCACTCGCATTACTTGTAAACTATACAATAAAAAAGCTTAAGAACTTCCGGAATGGAATCACTGGTTTTATTTCACAATTTGATTCATCTTCCAAACATCGTCTCGATTGCTAACTGCATAATAAATGTATCAGGCGCTAAACGAGTAGAGACCATCTGATACTAAATAAAAAAAACATCAATACGCTTTAATCACGGGTGTTTCCAAAGCTTCTCACATCCCCAAAACCATCCCTAAATCGTCCTCCCGGTTTTCTTTTTTATGTCAATGGAGAAAACCTTCTTGTATGCGACTTTGCAATTGTGGGACATAAAAAAAACAGGTATGCTATAAAAAGGCATAGGAATTTTGCCCTTTTCAGGGCAAAGGTTCCAGCCTGTTATAGCATACCTGTTTTTTGATTAAGAACCAGAATTCCTAGCCAGCTTCAAGAAGCCGTTTTAGGAATTCGTTTTCCCTTTGCTGTGCCATCTTCTGCTGCCACTGCTTGGCGTCCTTTTGGCACCACTCAGGTTCGGCTGACGTTCAGTTCTTTCCGGGCGTGCGCCTCTTGAAGGTTTGCTTTTACCCTTGCTTTTTGCCGCAGCTGCGCTCGACATCAGGCTTTGCCAGCTCATGGCATAAGGATGGTCTTCCTGCACTGGAATTTTTAGGGCAATCAGTTTTTCGATATCGTCAAGGAATTCTTTTTCCTCACCATCACAGAAGGAGAAGGAGATCCCGCTGTTTCCTGCACGACCAGTACGTCCGATCCTGTGTACATAGGTTTCAGGGATGTTCGGCAGTTCATAGTTGATGACGTGTGTCAGCTCATCGACATCAATACCGCGGGCGGCAATGTCGGTAGCCACAAGGATACGTGTTGTTTTTGCCTTGAAGTTGGTCAGTGCCCTTTGTCTGGCATTCTGCGACTTATTACCATGGATGGCTTCAGCTTTCACACCAACTTTGATCAGGTCTTTCACGACCCTGTCGGCACCATGTTTTGTACGGGTGAATACCAGGGCTGTCTGAATGGTTTTATCCTGAAGAATGTGGATCAGCAGGTTTTTCTTATCGCCTTTCTCTACGAAGTAAATCATCTGCTCAATTTTTTCAGCAGTAGAGGATACCGGTGTTACTTCCACTTTCAGCGGATCAACAAGGATGGTATTGGCTAATTTTTGGATTTCCGGAGGCATGGTTGCCGAGAAGAACAGTGTTTGTCTTTTTGCAGGGAGCTTCGCGATGGTTTTTTTAACATCGTGGATAAAGCCCATATCGAGCATTCTGTCGGCCTCATCAAGCACAAAGATCTCGATGTCTTTGAGGTTGATGAAACCCTGGTTCATGAGGTCCAGTAATCTGCCTGGCGTAGCAATCAGGATGTCCACACCACGATGCAGCGCATCAGTCTGAGCTTTCTGACCCACACCACCAAAGATCACCAGGTGACGTAGGGAAAGGTTCCTTCCATAAGCTTTGAAACTCTCTTCAATCTGTATCGCCAGCTCACGGGTAGGGGTAAGCACCAATGCTCTGATCGGTCTTGGACCTTTTGCATTCTGATGTTCCTTATTTAACAGTTGTAACATTGGGATGGCAAAGGCCGCCGTTTTACCGGTTCCTGTTTGCGCGCAGCCCAAAAGATCTCTGCTGGTAAGTATGGTTGGGATGGATTGTTCTTGTATTGGGGTAGGTTGAGTGTAACCTTCTGTTTGGAGCGCTTTTAAGATGGGCTCAATCAGGTTTAATTCTTCGAATAACAATGTATTTGTATTTTAATGTATAATTATGAAATAAAAGAATATCATTTCGCTGGCAAAGATACGTATAACTTTCGGCTTTTGGTGGCTTCCTGTGTTTATGTGTAAATCGCTGCTGGTTAGTGTCTTTTGTGTTGCGTTGTTGGCATTTTTTGCTTCTTCTTATTTCCGGGTATCCACTTCGGGGAATTTGTCTTTGTTCAGGATCCTGTTAATGAAATATATGATGATAAAGCCAAAGAAAATCAGCAATCCATTCCTTCCTGCTTCGGGGTCGTCGTTGTAGATACTGAAAGCAACAAAACAATAGGCGCCGATGAAGATGAGTGGGAGTAGCGGATACAGTCGCATGGCGTAGATACTACCTTGATTGGATGGATCATACTGTTTGCTTCGTTTGCGTAAAAAGAAGATGGTAGCTGCAGAGGTGGCCATGCCAATACAATCGAGGAATATGGTATAGTTCAGGATTTTCTCGAAGGTCTGTGCGTAGAAGAGCGTAAAGATGGCAATCATCGCAAAGACACTGAGACTCACAAACATGACGTCATTTTTTTTGCTTTTTTTGGTGAAGACTGCCGGCAGTGCGCGTTCTTCACCCATGGCGAACATGGCCCTGGGGTTACTCAGCAGGTTGACATTGACATATCCCAATACGGAGATGTAAATGAGAAAGGAAAGGATGGTGAAGCCGGTGGGGCCGAAGATCGTTCCTGCAAGAATGGCCGCAATGCTTGATGAAGTCTTGAGTTCATCAAAACCAATTACCTTCACATAGGCGTAATTAATAGTGAGGTAAAGGGTGATGATGACCACCAGGCCTGTGATGATCGCCCGTGGAATTACCTTTCCCGCATCTTTGGTTTCACCACCGAAATTGATGGTCTGCTGATATCCGCCGAAAGTGAAAGATACAGCAATGAGACAAACGCCAAGTGCCTTACCATAGTCAGTCCAGTTTATAGGTTTTTCTTTTTCAGATGGATTAACGCTCCTCTCTGTTGACTTAATCTCTATGGCTTTGATATCGTTAGACTTTGTATCGTTAGAATTGGTATCTGCAGACTTGATCTCGTTATACTGAGATTCCTTAGTCTCAATCTCCGCAGCCTTGGTACCTTTAGCCTGGATGTCTTTGGCACTCCCATCGGCAGCTGCAACCGGGGTCACTACAGACTGCCCATCTATGTGTTGTTCTGTTGTTTTGCTGCTGTGTTCTGTGGTTTTGTCCGTTGTGAAAAATATTGAAGAGATCAGTGTGAGTACCATAGCAATTTTGATTACGGACAGTACATTCTGTGCCTTGGAGCTTACCTTAAGCCCCAGCAGGTTTACAAGATAAAAAAGTATGATCGTCACCGTCGCAATGGCGATCCTATAGCTTTCCGTTTGCAGGGCCTCGGGCAATATCACCTTGCTCAGATATTCTGCGCCGATGATGGCGACCCCTGCAACCGATCCTGCGTTGGAAACAACAATGATACAGTTGATGGCAAAGGCAATCGAAGGATGATAAAATGCGGAGAAGATCTTGTAATAACCACCTGTCACAGGAAATCTGGACCCGATTTCTGCATAGGTTAAGGCGCCGCATAGGGCAATACCACCGCCAATCAGCCAGGCCAGGAAAAAGAGCTCCGGGATTTTCGCCGCAGCAGCTACGTTTACAGGGGTGCGGTAAATGCCCATGCCGATGACCAGGCTGATGACAATCATTGATAAATCAAATAGAGACAGCTGTTTTTTCTCGGACATAGTTACCGGATGTAATTAACGGATATAGTTAACAGGCATAATTAAAAGGCATTCCTCGCCTTAATACAGTTGAGGCAGCTGAATATACGCGAAAATGTGTATTTGTTGAAATTTTGTGGTTGATAGCATCGCATATTAGCTTAAATTTGTAGTTCTACTCACTTACACTCCATTTACTCATGGCTGAACCGAATTATAACGAAGATAGTATACGCTCCCTCGACTGGAAGGAACACATCAGACTGCGTCCCGGTATGTATATCGGTAAACTCGGAGATGGATCCGCACAGGACGACGGAATTTACGTGTTGCTCAAGGAGATTGTCGACAACTCTATTGATGAGTTTGTGATGGGCTCGGGTCGTACCATCGAGATTACGGTGTCTGACCAGAAGGTGAACGTGAGAGATTACGGGCGTGGGATCCCTCTTGGAAAGGTGATCGATTGCGTTTCCAAGATCAATACCGGAGGTAAGTATGACAGCAATGCATTCCAGAAATCTGTAGGTCTGAATGGAGTAGGTACAAAGGCCGTCAACGCATTGTCCACTGCTTTCAGCGTGCAGTCTTACCGCGACAACAAAACAAAAAAGGTAGAATTTTCAAAAGGTGAGATCACCATTGACAATCCAATCATAGATACTACACAGCGTAACGGTACTGCCATCACGTTTTACCCTGATGAAAGCATCTTCAGGAACTACCACTACATCCCTGACTTTGTGGAGAGCATGATCTGGAACTATGTGTTCCTGAATGCAGGGCTTACCATCAATTTCAATGGACAGAAATACCTTTCTGAACGTGGACTGTATGACCTGCTCACCAAACACGTTGGTGCTGAAGTGATGCGTTACCCCATCATCCACCTGAAAGGTCATGACATTGAGATTGCCATGACCCATGGGCAGCAATACGGAGAGGATTATCATTCTTTTGTTAACGGGCAGAACACCACACAGGGTGGAACGCACCAGGCTGCATTCCGGGAAGCGGTGGTGAAAACAATCCGGGAGTTTTATAAAAAGGAATTTGATGCTTCGGACATCCGCGGATCTATTGTAGCGGCCATCTCCGTACGCGTGCAGGAGCCTGTATTTGAGTCGCAGACGAAAACAAAACTGGGATCTCAGAACATGGGGCCTGAAGGTCCTTCGGTACGTACCTTCATCAACGACTTTGTAAAAAAGGAACTGGACGACTACCTGCACAAACATGCAGATGTAGCGGATGCGCTGCTGAAAAGGATCCTGCAGTCGGAGCGTGAGCGTAAAGATATTGCCGGCATTAAAAAGCTGGCCAACGACAGGGCTAAAAAAGCTTCCCTGCACAATAAAAAACTCAGGGACTGCAAGGTGCATTTCAACAGCACTCATGAGAAAAGATATGAAACGACACTCTTCATCACGGAGGGGGACTCTGCATCAGGATCGATTACTAAATCCAGGGATGTAGACTGTCAGGCAGTGTTCAGCTTAAAAGGTAAACCGCTGAACTGTTATGAGCTGACAAAAAAGGTTGTTTATGAAAATGAAGAATTCAACCTGCTCCAGCATGCCCTTAATATTGAGGACGGACTGGATGGTCTTCATTACAATAATATTGTGATTGCCACTGATGCGGACGTGGATGGGATGCACATCAGGCTGCTGATGATGACTTTCTTCTTACAGTTCTTTCCCGATCTGGTGCGTTCAGGGCATGTTTACATCCTGCAGACACCATTGTTCCGTGTAAGGAACAAAAAAGAGACCATCTATTGCTACAGTGATGAGGAGCGTAAAGCCGCCATTGCTAAACTTGGCAGCAAACCTGAAATTACCCGTTTTAAAGGATTGGGCGAAATCTCTCCGGATGAGTTTGGCTTATTTATCGGAAAGGATATCCGTCTGGATCCGGTGATTCTGAAAGATCAGACCATCAAGAGTCTGCTGGAGTATTACATGGGTAAAAATACGCCTGACAGACAACAGCACATCATCAGAAATCTGAGAATAGAAAAAGATACCATCGAAGAACTGGTGTCAGCAGAGGAATCTGCAGCTACGGCAGCAGTAAGTCATGATATTGTGGACGAAGACGATACGTTAATTGCAGAATCGGCTTAATCCTGATGGATTAAGCCTTTTTATCTTTTTCTGTTAGCTCTTCGTCATCAGTGTCCCCGATAGCAACAGTGTCTTCCGGGTGCTGGGGTGGCAGCGACTGCACATTTTCCTCCACGACTACAATCTTGGTATGTACCGCATATTTGCTCGGTGTAATCCCCTTGCCGTATTTCTCTGCATAAGCTTGTGTGAACTCAGCCCCAAAATAGAGAATAATAGAGGTATAATAGATCCAGAGCAGGATGACGATGATTGAGCTGGCTGCGCCAAATGCAGAACCGGGATTACCTTTTTCAATATAAATCCCAATCGCATATTTACCTACGCTGAAGAGTACTGCAGTAAATAAGGCGCCCACAATGGCAGGTTTCCATTTCAAATTGACATCGGGCAGCACTTTGAATATGATGGTGAAAATTGCCGCCACTACTGTAAGCGTCAGGGCATTGGTCAATATCACGACAAGTAACTGAGAAACTTCTTCAATGCCAACCTGAGCTGCATAACCAGTCAGTTTGTTACCAATGCCGACCACAATACTATTGATGACCAGGGATACGAGCAGAAGGAAACCAAGGGAAGCAATCAGGGAAAAGGAAAGAAGCCTGTTGGTAATCAGTTTTTTCCATCCTTTCTTAGGTACGGCCTTTACCTTCCAGATCAGGTTAATGCTGTCCTGGATCTCAATGAAAATTGCCGTAGCACCAATGATCAATGTGGTGATACCAATGATTAGTCCAAGTGTACTTTTCCCGGAGTAATTGGCATTGCTTACGAAGCTCCTGAGCTGGGCAGCAGCTTCTCCGCCGATCATCTGGGTGATTTCTCCGGATGGGCCGAATAACTCATCATTTGGGTTAATCGCGAGCCGGTCGCCAAGGAAAATACTCGCTGCAGAAATTACAATAACAATCAGAGGTGCCAGTGAAAAGATCGTGTAGTAGGCCAATGCCGCACTGAGCTTCATCACCCTGTCTTCCATAAAACCTTTACCCGCTGCGATGAACAAATGGTAGGTAGCCTTGAAAAAGCCGATCGTTTTCTTTACTATACTCATACGCTATTAAAAAGGGTATCCAATACCAATATTATACACTAAGTTATCATTTCTCCAGGTCTTGCTGCCGAAGTCTACCTGGTCAATTACCCAACGCTCATTCTCAGGCAACCAAGGTTTCCTGATCGGGAAAGCCACATCCAGACGGATCACAAAGATAGTTGCGTCAACACGTAAACCGGCACCTGTACCGACAGCCATCTCGCTGAATGCATTTTTTAGTTTAAATTCTGATCCTGGTTTTTCGGGATTTTCTTTTCGTAACCATACGTTTCCTGCGTCAGCAAATAAAGCCCCCTGCAATACGCTGACCAGCTTAAAGCGCAGTTCTGTATTCAGCATCATCTTGATGTCACCGCTTTGGTCAGCATAATAAGTGTCTTTGCTAAGATTTCCTCTAAATGTTCCTGGACCTAGCGAACGTGCTGGAAAGGCGCGTATATCGTTACTTCCTCCTGCAAAAAATTGCCTTACGAAAGGTAGTGAACTACTGGCACCATAAGCATATCCATATCCAAGATTCAGGCGATTTGCCCAGATCAGGTTTCTTGTAATTTTAAAATAGTCACGAAAATCTGCTTCCAATCGCACAAATTGAGAAAGCTCAGTATTGAGTACAGTTGGGTTGCCTGCGCTATTTTTTGAAGCAAATAGCCCCCATACATTACCACCTCCCTCAATGCTTCCATTGAAATACATATTGTTTCTACGGGATTCATCCATTTGATTGGTATAGGTAAAACTGTAATTACTACCAATGATGAATTGTTTTTCCAAAATGTTTCTTAACCCAATTGAATTGAGGCTGTCTACCTTTGTAGAATCTACAGAAGGTTGCACATAATTTATGGAGATAGGATTGAAGGTGTGTTCTTTATATAGACTCTCTTTCCAATTGTAACCAAACTCACCCTTAAAAGAGTTGAGTGAATACAACGATCCCCTGCTTAGGCGTTGGTAAGAGGTCGAAATTATCGTTTTAGGAATGAAAGCTTTTGTGCTTCCAAATCTAAAGAATGGTATGAGGAATCGAGGAAAGGTCAGTTTGCCTTCTGTCGTAAATGAGTATGAATTGAGGCCTTTTGATTGCCCGCTGACTTGTGTTTCGAAACCTCCACCCACACTTATGTCCAATTGTTCAGCTCCTCTGAATATATTTCTCGTCGTTTGGGTGATTTTGGCTTCAGAACCCACAAAGTTATTAGACTTGCTGGTGCCAGTGACAGAGAATGTCAATGAATTTTTTTTCATCGGAGTCAGGTAAATGTTCAGGTCCAGTTCATCGTTTTTAAAACTGTCTAAGGGGAGGAATTCAGCCCTTACATCCCTAAATACATTAATGTTGACGAGTCGGTTCAGTGACAGGTTATGGTCTCTACGGTTATAATGTTCTCCTTTTTTAAAGAAGATGAGTCTGTCGAATACCCAAGGTTTAAAAGTGTTCCTGTTGTCGTAGATATTGAAGTCATTGTGTATCTGAGGAGGCAATGCTCTTAGAGTGCTGTCTCTTCGCTCTGAGTAGCTCGGAAATACGTTGATGTTCCTAATGGTGTAAGGTTTCAATCCAGCATCGGGGGCAATGTCTTTTACTTTCACCCTGATGTCAACAAGATGTTTACCAATAGTACTGTCAACCTGTAAAATCAGATAGTCCGGATTGAAGTAAAAATAACCTTCCTCCTTTAAATCATTATCAATACGTTCGCGCTCGCTCTTGAACGTTTCCAGGTCGTAGAAATTACCCACTTTCAATAATGACTTGTCTTTGTTTTTATTGACCAGGCTTGAAAGATTGCCTGTGTCTGCGGGGAAAGTTACACTATTGATTTTATAGCGGTCGCCGGTGTTGGCAATATACAAGGCGCTTCCTTTTTTATCTTTTGAAATGGTATCTCCCGTAACTACCGACTGGAGATAACCCTGACTAATAAGATAGCTGGTCAATACGGCATTGTTGTACGGAATTTTTACTTCACTTAGCAATACAGGTGGCTCTCCAACTTTGGTTCGCAGCCAATGGCGGAAGCCTTTCGGTTTTTTTGGCTCACCTGCCAGATTGTAGATGTAAAGTTTTGGTTTCAAACCAAGTATGGATTTATTGGGTTTTGGCCTGGTTTTACCCTCCAGAGTTTCCCTCACTGCTTTTTCATCAGCAATCCTTCCTGATGAATCCGGGTTGATCTTTACTTCCGCCCCGGTATACAATTTCTGACCTGGTTTCAGATATTTTGTATTACTGCAGGCAGCCCACACCAGACATGAAAAGATAAGTATGCTTGGTTTAATTAGTTTTTTCATCTGCAGGTTTCTGTTCTATGTTATTTCTGTTCCTTCTTTTTTGGAAAATTTCCCTAAATCTATTGTAGTCTACTACCAGTGTAAATCCAACTCCGGTTTCAATAATTTGTCCTTCAATGACACTTTCGTTTTGATTGCGCCTATAAGCACGCAGGCGATACCTTCCGTCCGCTGAAAGCGCATATTCTACATTAACGTTTCCGGCGATATTTGTGGCATTTTGGTTTTGCTGTTGTGATGAGCCACCCTCAAGGCCAAACGAGCTACCGACGGTTACGGTAAGTCTGTCATTAAGCAACTTTTTAGACAAGCCTACTTCCAGATCGGTTTTTTGTTGTAAAGAGCCAGAAGAATAATCTTCTGAAGAATTGACATCAAAGTTAATGTCGACACCCTGTACCAGATCTGAGGCCATGTTATTTAACTGTTGGGTGAGCAGTTTACTCACACTGGACCGTGCAAGTGTGTTGATCCCACCTCCGCCACCAGCAAGGCTTTGGAACGGATTGTTGGCGATAAAGCGATTGAGTGCAAGCAGAGCGAATACCTGTTTGTTCAGCTCATTTTCATCCCGGTTTACCTGAAGAAGCTTCGTATAGGCTTCCGAGTTTGCGCCCCTTTCATTTTCAGGCAGGTCAAGACGGAAAGAGATCGCAGGTTTCAACAATTCTTCTTTCATAATCAGATAAACCTGGACTGGAATTTTGGTTTTTAACGTAGGGTCGTCTGGTCGGTTAAGCAAATCAATCGGTGCAGCATTTACTTCGTACAATGCAGTTAAATTTACATTTGCTGTCATAGGATCGCCGGTCCATACGATGGTACTACCCTTGACCATTTTAAATTCTCTTTTAGCAAGACCGCCCACAGATAGGTTGTAAGATCCTTCCTCTACTTCATACCTTCCTGTTAAACTGGTTTTTCCACTTGGATCCATAGATGCATTTAAATCTGCCGTTCCTCTGATACGTAGGGCATCTCCGTTAGAAGGATCTACAACTACGTTCATCTCGGCCGCTGGATCTACTTCAATATCTGCAACGAGATTAAAACCTTTTATGGGTGCTTTTTCAGTGCTATCAGCACCGGAAAGTGCCTTCTGGCCATTAAATGGAGGCATATCGGCATCGATATATTGGACGATGCCATCCTGATCTATAACAGACGGATCGTCGGCCGGAAGCGCAAAATAAAACTTCGTTCCTTTCTCCACTTTGACACTCATGTTCACATCGGGCTGATTCAAATCTCCGCGGACCTTTATATCGCTGGTAAGGTAAACCGTACCATAAATCATTTCATTGTCTTCCGCTGTGGAATTCAACGCCCGGAAATTGTCGGTTTTGATGTTCATATTGAACTTGAAGTTCGTATAGTCCGTCGTACGTATGCCACCACCGATTGTTGCTTTTCTATTGAGTGAATCGAGGATGGTAAAATTGTTGAAATTGATACCTTCAGGAGTAAAACTGATCGATTCATTTTGCATTCTGAAATAAGAATTGACATAAGTCGCATTGAATCCAACCTGGTTGAACTTGACGTCTCCAATGACTTTTGGAAGGGAGGTAGAACCTTTCACTGTAAGTGCACCTGTAATGGTTCCTGTACCACGTTTAATTTGCCCCATGGACAAACTTTCCAGCGCCTTCATGTCGATCTTGTCGATGTTAACATTTAAATCCAGTGCTTCCTCCCTGTTGGTATAATAAAATCCGTTTACCCTGAGCTCATGTACGCCGGTGAGGGCGATGTTAGTCTCAAAGGCATCGGCAGTGTTGTTATTTACCGCTACACGCAAGGTGCCGAGCTGATCTTTTTGATAACGCAATTGATCAATGGTCAGGTTTGCTTCAAACTTAGGCGTGCTCGCCAGATCTTTAACATCAACAGTACCGTTGATGTTTCCTCCTGCAAGGGAGCTGTCCTGCTCAGCAAACTTAGTGAGTGTCTCAATCCTGAAGTCTTTAAACTCTACTTTCAACGGAGAATTGGGTTCGCCATTGAGACTGTTGATGCTCAATAACTGATTGTCATGGCTGAGGTTAAATTTGTTGGCAAAAATGCCCGAGTCGCCAAACTGAAGATAGTTTTCAGGAGCAATCGCCCATTTCTCATAATCCAGCAATAACTTTTCAGGATCCAGGCTGAACTGGTAGTTTTTATCGATCGCCTTGAACGTACCGCCAATCACATATTTATTTTTCAGCTTGCTATCTTTTAAATAGATGTTAACCCCCAGGTTGTTGTTAGCCGCTGCTCCGCTGATTTCAGAATTGTAGAGTGCAATTGATGGACTTTGCAGACTCTTGATAAAGAGTTTATAGTTCAGCTTGTTGTCGCTGTTGTCTACCGTTAACCTGGTGCTGTCCACTTTATAGTCGCCGTACACGACCTGAGGGATCGAAGCACTCATCAGCAGACTGTCCTTCTGTGTATCCAGTAATCCATAAATCCTGGCAGGGGAGAAGGTAGTCAGTGAAGGCACCAGGTTCTGCACGAATTTAGGATTGTAGAAGCGGACAAAAAAACGGAACCGCTGATCGGGGATTTGTTTGACCTCTCCAAATGAATAATATTTGTTGATCTCATTGGTCACCGCTGTACCCAGATTGCTCAATTGATACTTACCATCAATCCGGGCATACATCAATTCAGACTTCAAGGTCAATAGGCTTCTTTCTGCCGTTGTTTCGGCATGTACATCAATGGTATCCACATTGAAAGCCTGTCCGTCTTTCACCAGCTGCAATCCATTTATGGAGATGTCGCCATTCAGGTAATCTACATCTGCTGTGGGAATGTCTGCATCAATTTTTCCTGCCAGTCTAAACTGAGTCGGACTGAAATTAAGCTGTTGAAGATCGATCTGTTCGAGGTTCATATTGGCTTTTATAGCCGGATATTTTCCGGCGATGTTGACTGCTGCAGTTAGCTTGAAATTCGCATTGCTGTCAGCCATGCTGCTCTTCAGGTTGAGTTTCTGACCTGCATAATCACCGCTGATGTTGAGGTTGCGATAGGTGTATTTGTTATAGTAAGCACTGATCACCTGTGCATTTAATCGGGCCGCGGCTGTTTTTGCATCCAAACCGGTACCCACCACAGTAGCTTTAGCCGTAATACGGCCCATCTGTGCTTGTTGTTTCAGTAGCCTGCCTACGTTAAAATTATTCAGGTTAACATTTGCCGCATAACGTTCCCTGCCTTTTGCACCGCTCATGTTGGCGGCCAGGCTGGCGTTACCCATATCTGTTCTGATGTTGAACCCGGTCTTGAAGTTCGTCATTGAGCCCGTAAACTTACCATTCGCCTGAATGCTGTTTGGCAGCTCTATGCTGGCGGGGAGCGATTTCTTAGGAATGAGCACCAGCAAATCTGCTTTAGTAAGGCTAAACCTTTTAATGTTGATGTCAGCAAACAGCTTATTCATGTCTGGCAACCCTTTGATGGTACCATTGACATCAATGGCCGTGCTTTTCAGTCCGTTTATCTTAAGCTCAGGAATGACCATATTGTTCATATAACCATTCACACGCGCAGTTACGCGGATCTTCTCATTACGGTAAGCTGCAGGCACAGCATCACTAAAATAAGCAGCATCTTTTAAACCTATGGTTGTATTTTTGACTGCAAGGGCAATTTTCACGCGCTCAGGATGTTTCGTCAGATCGTCCAGTGAAGTGTAGGTCAGCTCGGTATTATTTTCAATAGAAGTATTTGGTGTTTTCAATATAAAGTTGCTCACCTTGGTTTGCTTTTCTGCATATACCACATCTCCCTGAAGCTGGTTCAGCTGAAATCCACTTTTCTCCAAAAAGGATCCTTTATTGACCTTGACTTTAATCTCGTTCTCTTTATAGGTGATGCCTTTGGCAGCAAGCTCCAGGTTGTTGATTTTCAAATGATTGAAATCCATTCCTTTTACTGGTTTTTCCGCCAGGTTATCAAATTGAATGTTGTTTTTCGAAAGATTCAGGTTGTTGAGTAACAAGGTGATCGGTGCAGCCGCAGCGGTATCCTTAACATTCCCGGCTTTGTTTTTGTCACCTGTAGCGGATACTGTCTGTCCTGATTTTTGAGCTTTTTTCTGCGATTCAGCAGACGCAGATTTGGATGCCGGTGCAGGTTTGAAGGCAAACAAGACATTTGAATTGTTCAATGTGGCGTCTTCCAGTTGGTAGGTACTCTTGTTCAGGTCAGCAATCAGATTAGCGATGGAAAACTCCTGGAGGTTTACCTTTGCTTTCATGCTGTTGGCCAAATCATTAAAGTCGATGTTAGACTTGTTGATTTTAGCTTCATCGACTTTATAATTGTTGTGAGTAAGATCGGCAAACAGGTTGCTCAACAATACCTCATTCAGGTTCAGGTCAGCATTCATCCTCGTCAGCTGATCATCAAACCTGATTTTGATGTTATTGAAAGCAAAGCCCTGTATCTCTACCTGAGGCAGCTTTCCGCTTTCGGTATTGGCAGTATCTACCGCCGCCTCCAGCTGTGCCTGAAGTTGTGTAAGTGGCTTTTGCTGCAGGTACTGCAGGTTGGAGTTTCTCAATGATAGGTTTTTGATCACATACTTCTGGTTGTCCAGGTCAAAATCCTTGATATTGGTTTTAAACTCACCCAGGCTCAGCTTAACGTCATTGCCCGCTACATCATCGCGATAAACAATCCCGATGTCCTCGAGACTGATTTTGCTCACAGAAAACTTCATGGTAGAAGTTGTGTCTTTTTCAACCTGATCTTCGGGTTTCTTTTGTTCAGACATGAAAGCGTCCACAATAAAAGAAAAGTTGAAAGTCGTATCCGGATCCTTACGGATTACATTCGCCCTGATCTTCTCTAATGAAATGCTGTTGATTTCCACTTTGTTGCTCAGCAATTTGAACAAGCTGATGTCCACCGCCAGTCGCTGTGCATAAAGTAGTGTGTCTCCTTTTAAATCCTCCATGTAAAATTTATTGAGCACAATGTCTTTGGGAAGTGCGATTTTAATGCTTTCCAGGCTGACCTCTGTATGGGTCTTGTTTTTTAAATAACCTATAGCCTTATCCTTTACGAAGTTCTGCACTGCCGGAATGTTCAGCGATATCGCAATGAGTACCACAAGCATGATGATGCTGGCAATGACCCACAGGACAACTTTAAGACTTTTGCGTACGTATTTATTCAACTGATCAAAATTGAGGGTTTGTGATGTATCCAGAATAGCTAAAACCATGCCATGGGGCCATTTTACCTGCTACTCATCCATATCTACAAATTTGTCATGGAATTGTTTAAGATTAGGAGTGAAATTTGTAGTACGTTTACCTATGGAACAAAAAATAATTACGATCAGTTACGAATCTTTCTCTGGGATTGATATGCTTTCCGATGTCGATAGGCAACTTTGCCTGAAAGCGGAAGAGGCATTGAATACGTCGTATGCTCCATACTCTCATTTTAGGGTAGGGACAGCCATCCAGCTAAAAGGTGACCAGATTGTCCTTGGCAGCAACCAGGAGAATGTGGCTTATCCTTCGGGGTTGTGCGCGGAGCGGGTTGCCTTGTTTGCTATCGGCGCTGCAAATCCTTCAGCGGTGATTGAACGCATGGCCATCACGGCAAAGGCCGATCATTTCCAGGTCGAGCAACCGGTGACCTCCTGCGGCGCCTGCCTGCAGGTGATGGCTGAGTTTGAGAAAAAACAGCAGCAGGAAATTGAAGTGCTCTTCTATTGCATCGGCGGCGAAATTATGAAAGTAAGGGGCATCCGCAGTCTGCTGCCCTTTGTGTTTGTCGAATCGCGTCTGGAAGGTTAATCACCGCATTTTTCATGATTTTATTTTTCCACCCGCAGTGTTAAAAACTCGGTTCGTGGAATTTCATTTTCAAGCCTTATATTTACAGAATCCAATCCATTTTTGATGAGCGAAGAACTAGAAAACAACATAAACGAAGAAAGTAAACATACGGTAATCCCTATTAATGGTCTATATGAAAACTGGTTCCTCGATTATGCTTCCTATGTTATTCTTGACCGGGCTGTTCCCCATATTCATGACGGTTTAAAGCCTGTTCAGCGACGCATTCTGCACTCCCTGAAGGAAATGGACGATGGGCGTTTCAACAAAGCAGCCAATGTCATCGGAAATACCATGAAGTATCACCCCCATGGGGATGCGTCTATTGGAGATGCGATGGTACAGATCGGGCAAAAAGACCTGCTGATTGATTGCCAGGGAAACTGGGGTGACCCCATTACCGGAGATAGTGCTGCGGCACCCAGGTATATCGAAGCGCGACTATCCAAGTTCGCCAATGAGGTGGCCTTCAATTCGGATACCACCGTGTGGCAGCTCAGCTATGACGGTCGTAACAATGAACCTATTACCTTACCGATCAAGTTCCCACTGCTGCTTGCACAGGGAGCGGAAGGTATTGCAGTGGGATTGGCCACGAAAGTAATGCCCCACAACTTCGTCGAGCTGCTGGACGCTTCTATGGAAGTGCTCCGCGGAAACAGGCCGAATATCCTGCCTGACTTCTTTACGGGCGGTATGGCCGATTTCTCCGCCTACAACGAAGGCATGCGCGGTGGTAAAGTCCGTGTGCGCGCGAAGATCACTGAAAAAGATAAAAAGACCCTGGTGATCACTGAAATCCCTTTCAGCACCACCACAGGTTCTGTAATTGACAGCATTCTTTCTGCCAATGATAAGGGAAAGATCAAAATCAAAAAGATTGAAGACAATACCGCGGCCAATGTAGAGATCGTGGTGCAGCTGGCGCCAGGTATCTCTCCTGATGTGACCATTGATGCGCTTTACGCCTTCACGTCATGTGAAGTCTCCATCTCTCCGAATACCTGTATCATCAAAGGCGACAAACCTCATTTTATGAGTGTCAATGATATTCTCACTGAGAATACCATGCACACCAAGGCCTTACTGAAACAGGAGCTGGAAATCCGCCTGAATGAGTTGCAGGAAAAGATTTTCTTCAGTTCACTCTTGAAGATCTTCATCCAGGAGGGAATGTATAAACATCCGGAATATGAGAATTCTGGTAATTTTGATGCCGTAGTGGCTGTGCTCAACAACTTGTTCGAGCCTTTTCTGCCCCAATTGTATCGCCCGATACAGCCTGAAGACTTCAAAAAGCTGATCGATAAGCCGATGAGCAGCATCACTCGTTTCGATGTGAAGAAAGCTGATGAGCAGATGCAGGCCCTCGCAGATGAGATTAAAGTGGTTAAAAACCACTTGCGGCACCTGACTGACTATGCCATCGCCTGGTTCCAGAAGTTAAAAGACAAGTATGGTAAAGGAAGGCAGCGTAAAACGGAGATCCGTTTATTTGATCGGGTGGAAGCTTCAAAGGTTGCCCTCGCCAACGTGAAGTTATACATGAACCGTGAAGATGGTTTCATCGGAACAGGTTCAGGATTGCGTAAAGATGAGTTTGTTGCCGATTGTTCAGATATTGATGAGGTGATTGTTTTCCGCGAGAACGGGAAATGTATCATCACCAAGGTTGCCGACAAAACCTTTGTGGGCAAAGGCATCCTGCATGCGCAGGTATTTAAAAAAGGTGATGAGCGCACGATCTACAACATGATTTATAAAGACGGTGAAAGTGGTATTTCTTATATCAAACGTTTTGCTGTGGTGGGGGTAACCCGCGATAAAGAGTATGACCTCACTAAGGGTACCAAAGGCTCTAGAGTGTTGTATTTTACGGCCAATCCTAATGGGGAGGCCGAGGTGGTCAACGTACAGCTGAAGCCGCACACCAAGTTGAAGAAGTTACAGTTTGATATCGACTATGCCGAAATTGCGATCAAGGGTCGTGGGTCGCAGGGTAATATCGTCTCTAAATATCCCATCAAAAAAGTGCTGTTAAAGACCAAAGGGGTATCTACCCTGGCAGGGCTGAAGATCTGGTATGACGACCTGCTGCGTCGCTTAAATGTGGATGGAAGGGGTAAGTACCTGGGTGAGTTTGATGGAGAGGATAAAATCCTGCAGGTGCATAAAGAGGGCTGGTATGAGTTGAGTACATTCGAGCTCAGCAACCACTTTGATGCCGACCTGATCCTGATCCAGAAGTTTGATCCTGAGAAACCTTTTGCGGTAGTACAATATGAAGGAAAGGCGAAAAATCATTTTATCAAGAGATTTGTCTTTGAGCCCATTGCGGTAGGTAAGAAACAAACACTGATCAGTGAAGAAAATGGATCCAGGTTCTTGTACCTGACGAGCAACCCGGCGGCAACGCTCAAGGTGGATGTGCTTAAAGGTAAAACACAGATTCCGGAAACACTGGAGATTGTACTGTCAGAATTTATCGATGTCAAGGGCATCAAGGCCAATGGCAACCGGATGACGCAACATGATGTTCAGCATATTGACATCTTTAATCATGAAGAACCCGAGTTGGAAAGCGGCAAGCCGGATGAGAATGATGACGATACTGATATAAATGAAGGAGGAGCGGAGGATGCGGTGACTGAGTCGCTTTCTGAGGAGCCAATAGCGGATCATCCAGTAAGCGAAATGGAAGATTCTTCTGAAACGATTGCCGAACCAACAGCGGATGATGTGCTGGAAGCTGAAGTGCCAATGGACGAGCCTGCGGCGGAAGCAGCGCCTGCGCCAGCTAAAAAGCCATTCAACACAGCGAAGCCCGCAGCTCAAAAGCAAAAGCCGGCTGAGGTAGAAATACCTGCTGAGCAAGCACCAATAGCCCAAGCTACGGAAGTTACGCCTGATAAGGCTGCGCCAACACAGGATACGGCAACAGCTGACGTCCCTCCGGCATCGGATGCTGCGCAACCTGATGCTACAGTTGAGAAACCTAAGAAGGTTTGGGGTGACAGCAGTAAGGCTAAAAAAGAAGAGAAACCAGCGAAAAAAATAGATCTGGAGATCACCAATCCGGATGATGTAGACATTGACAACTCAGGGCAGCTTGGTTTATTCTAGGCTGCACTGAGTTCATGATCGCATGCTCTGTTCTATCATATCTCCGTCAATCCTTTTTGTTTTTTGGTCTCAGATTTGTGTGTTTCTCAGGAAGATAATATATTTGCTGCTATAAAATCTCTATTAAAAACGACGGGCAGGCAAGGAGGCATCAGCGCTTTGTAGTGTTCGCAAAAAAGAAAAACATCATGTTTAAACGGACAATGTGTTTATTGATTTTACTTTCATTCCTGCTGGTAAAGCATACACCATTGTTTGTGCCCGATCAAAAAGCTGTTGCTGCGACCGAACATCAGGACGATTTTCCCGAAACAGAGAAAGAAAATAAAGAGCCTTTGGTGAGTTATGACGAATTCCTTCACGAAAGTCCCGTACGTGTATTACATTATGTCCAATCCAGGATGATGGAGCATGTTTTTGTTCTGAAAATAAGCACTCCATACCTCAGTCTGCCATATACCCCTCCGGATATGATCAATTCATAATCCATAGAGCACAATCCAAATATAATTTAAACAACACAATTCGTTATTATTATGATAAAGTACCCTTTATTAATTAAAGGTTCCTTGATGGGACTTTTATTTAGTGCCGTAGCCTTCTCTGCAAATGCACAGAAAATTGAAGATCAGGAACTGAAAATCAATGTCAGCAAAATTGCCAATTCAACACAGCACCTGATCAATTTAGAGCCTGTTACATTTCAGTACGATGTGAAGAAGTTCAAAAACCTTTCTTTACCATCTACCAGTCAGTATGGCTTTTTAACACGTAGTGTATCTGCTGAATTCCCATCATTAGTGGTGCAGAAATCAACGCAGGTGAACGCCGGAAAGAATGCCAGTAAGGTTGCCAGTTATGATGAAGTAAAAACAGCAGAGCTCATTCCTGTGTTAGTTGCTGCCATCAAAGAACAACAGGCAGAGATTGAACTCCTAAAGAAGGAAATCGGTTTGTTAAAGCGTACAGCGAGGTAAGCTTTAGATTTTTAGTAAAATAGTTTTTAGTAGTGGAGGCTGCCCGAAAGGCAGCCTCTTTAATGTTAACCTCAGGACCTCGCTCTTTGCATCGGGTTACTTCCCGAAGAGGAACCTCGTGGTGCCTGTTGTTGTTTGAAAAGCTCAAACCGAGAAGGTTTAGCCTTCCTCGGCCAAGCGTTGTTGTCTTCATTGATGTCTGCCGTCTCACGATAAGGATCAAGCTGTACCGCGATGACCTCCTTGTCTTTGGCGAAAACTTTGGTGACCTTATGTTCATCTTTACGCCAGATGTAAGCAGGGATCTTGTCCACTTCCTTTGTGCCGTCTTTAAATGTCCATTCGATGATGATCGGCATCACCAGCCCACCTTCATTGGAGAAATCAAGCTCGTAAAAGTTCTTCTTACTTTCGTATAGTTTTCTTTCCTCCTCAGTAAGTGACAACAAGTACTGCTGGAATTCCTGGTCGGCAGTTTTGCTGACCTCAAAACGGTCAAATTTATTGTAAAAATCCAGTAGGCTGGTATCTTGCTCTACTGCAAATTTAATCCCCTCTGCACGGTTTCGCTCCCTGGTGATGATGTAATTTCCCTGATTGTATGCCTGCTGGTCTTGTTTGTTCTCAACGGCAGCATTCATCGTATTCATTCTATAAGCACGGACATCATTAAGTGCAATATCTACCGCATCAGTCCCGAAAAACCAACCCCTCCAGAACCAATCCAGATCAACGGCGGAAGCATCTTCCATCGTTCTGAACAAATCGGCAGGCGCTGGGTGTTTAAAAGCCCACCTTTTGGCATATTCTTTAAAAGCATAATCAAACAGCTCACGGCCCATCACTGTTTCCCGGAGGATGTTCAGAGCGGTTGCCGGTTTCGCATATGCATTTGCACCAAAGTTGATGATATTTTCAGAGTTCGTCATGATCGGCTCCAGCTGATCCTTTGGCATCTTCATGTAGTCTGTGATTTTGCTTGCCGGACCACGTTGTGAAGGGTAGTTGTTGTCCCATTCCTGCTCAGCAAGGTACTGGCAGAAGGTATTCAAACCTTCATCCATCCATGACCACTGGCGTTCGTCGGAGTTCACAATCATGGGGAAGAAGTTGTGTCCCACTTCGTGGATGATCACGCCGATCATCCCGTACTTGATTGCCTCTGTATAGGTGCCGTCTTTCTCCGCGCGACCGTAGTTGAAGCAGATCATCGGATATTCCATCCCATTTGAAGCCTCTACAGAAATCGCTACCGGGTAAGGATAGGGGATGGTATGTTTAGAATAGACCTTCAGCGTATGAGCAACAACCTTCGTGGAGTATTTATTATATAAAGGATAAGCCTCCGGGCCATAGTAAGACATGGCCATTATTTTCTTTCCATTGATGTTTGTGGCCATCGCATCCCATACCAGTCGGCGCGAAGATACCCAGGCAAAATCCCTTACGTTTTCCGCGGTGTAAGTCCAGGTTTTTTTTGCCGCGGATTTTTTTGTCATGGCCGATTTCACCTCATTGAGGTTTATTATTTCTACCGGAGACTTCGCTGTCTGCGCGCTGTTCCATCTTTTTAAGCTTGCCGGACTCAATACCTGTGAGTAGTTCTGACATTCGCCTGTAGCGCCTACAATATGGTCGGCGGGAACGGTCATGTTGACTTTATAATTGCCGAATACCAGGGCAAACTCCCCACGTCCTTCGAATTGCTTGTTCTGCCAGCCCTGAACGTCGGAATAAACAGCCATCCTAGGGAACCATTGCGTGATGGTAAACAGGTAATTGTCATCCTCGGCAAAGTACTCATAACCACCGCGTCCACCAGCAGTCATACGGTTAGAGATTTTATAATTCCAGGAAATCTTCAGTTTATATTTTTCCTTTGGTTTAAGCCCAATAGGGAGGTCTATGCGCATCATCGTGTTATTGATGGTGTAGGCCAGTGGGCTTCCCTTTTCATCTGTAATGCGGATGATGTTTACGCCGAGGTCGTTCTTTGCACCAATGATACCTGAAAGCGCCCTGTAGTTCATCTGATCAGACATTTTGCTGCTCTCCGTAAGCTTGTTGTCGGAACTTGCCTTATGCTGATTTTCATCCAGCTGCACCCACAAATAACTCAGTACATCGGGAGAATTATTGTAATAGGTAATGGACTCGTTCCCGGTCAGCAATAATTTCTTCTCATCCAGTTCCGCATTGATTTCATAATCTGCGCGCTGTTGCCAGTAGGATGGTCCCGGTGCACCCGAGGCAGAGCGGTAGGAGTTGGGGTCTGAGATGATGGTGCCCAGCTGTTCGAACTTATTTCCATGGTTTGATCCTGGATTATTGTTCTGGAATTGTCCAAAAGCATGGACGCTACAAAAAAGGACGATAAAAAATAAGGATGACTTTTGGTAATGCATTAAAGGCTGGGTTATGGTTAGTTCAAAAAAGCCGCGGAAAATCGCTCTGCTGCCATTACGAATGATATACCAAATATAGCTGATGAAATAAAGAAATTCCAATCATATCGCTTAATCTTTACAAAATTGATCAGTAAAGATGATAAACCTAGAATTCCGAGTACAATAATGACCTGTCCGGCTTCCAATCCGAGGTTAAACGCAAGTAATTCCTGTATGATACTGGTGTTTTTTCCTAATAAACTCTTCAGATAGTTGGAAAATCCCATCCCATGGATCAATCCGAATCCTAAGGCGAGAAAATACCTGGCCTTTGTACGCTTGCCTGCTGATTTTTTGTTCAGGATATTGTGAAAGGCAGTTGATAAGATGGTAACCGGAATGAGGAATTCTATAATTGCACTGTTCAGGCTAATGAATTTAAGGACGCTCAAAGCGAGCGTAATGCTGTGCCCTATGGTAAAGGCGGTGACCAGCACAAGTACTTTTTTCCAGTCTGTGAGTGCATAACTGATGCACAGGACCATGACGAATAAAATATGGTCATAACCCTGCCAGTCTAAAATGTGTTGCCAGCCAAGCTGGAAATAGAGCCAAAAATCGTCCATTGAGGTTTAAATTTGTAATTTTGTGCTAATTATACAAACATTCCCCTGGAATCCATTACATCGAAACGAAATGTTACACGTCCTTCTTGTTGCCTTCCTTAATCTGTTTCATCCCTTCTATGTAAGTGTGACCGAGATTAAACAGGATGTGAAGAGTAAGACCATGCAGGTGAGTGTGCGCGTGTTTTTTGATGATTTTGAACTTGCTTTAAATAAAAAATATAAGACAAAGGTCAATATCCTGAAGCCAGAAGATCGGAAGGTGTTGGATGGTTTTATTGCCGATTATGTGAATGCGCATTTGAAAATCAAGACAAGTCAGAAGCTATTGAGCTTAAAATATATTGGTTACGAGATTGAAGAAGATGCTGCATGGTGTTATTTCGAAACAGAAAGTGCAGGCCAGATCAATCAGCTTACTGTTCAGAACAACATCCTGTTTGAGCAGCATGAGTCGCAGTCAAATATGGTGCACGTGATTGTAAATGGTAAACGTAAAAGCACAAAACTCGACAATCCTAAAAATCGGGCAACATTTAGTTTTTGATAGGTTCCTTATCGCTTTTGTAGGTCATTGTCCTCAAACACGAAACTTTTTATTTACTGATCAAGTCTATATCAGATTTTACGGTAAAAGGTGGACTCAGGATGGAGATGATTTAAATTCATAGTGCCTTCATTACGGCGGGTGTACCTACGGTGTATAGATCAGCCAGGGATTAACTTGCCGGAAAATAAAAAAAGCATCCGGAGATCCAACTCCGGATACTTTCTTACAGCTGCTTTAAAGCATTGTTTATTGATATTGAATGTAGCTCGGAATAGGTTTTAATTTCATCAGTTCCTCAGGTGTCATTAACCTGTTTGGTGCTTTTTTCAAATCATTTTTATAAAACAATTTAAATCCTGTGAACTGCACTGGTTCCGGGAATAGGAAGTGGCGGTAAGTTCCGATTTTCAGGTCAGGCTCACCCCATCCATCCATATGCATCACAATTTGTACTTCCGGACGCAGTTTGATATTCTGATAGTTGGTCACCATCTTTCTGGTAAACCTGTGTATTGTAAATACTTTTGGAGGCAGGTTGTATTTTTTTACCAGGTTGGCAAGGTACTCTGAGCAATAGTTGATATCTGCGGCATCATATGTTCCAATTCTTTTACCTGGTTTCGAACCGTCTTTCATAGAGAATTCAGGGTCGATACCTAAATGCACATGTGGCAGTTGCAGGTATTTTTCCAGTCTTGGCAACTCAGCCCTGATGGTGCTTAGTCCTACCTGTATATCAAGGAATACAATAGCATTGTGCATTTTGGCAATTTTAAGAACAGAGTCAATCTGTTTATCACCCATGCGGTTGATGTATTTACCATCGGATCCTGGCGTTCCGCTAGCTACTGCGGCGATGTAATGCACGCCTGGTTGTACCGGAGTAAAAGGATCTACTTTCTCCCATTTTTTGACCTCAACATTTAGTCTTCTCCACATTTCTGCAGGAGGATATTCACCAAGTGCACCCATTTTCTTTGAGTGCAGGTTTCCGTAGTAAACGACAATTCTCTTGAAAGGGAGGATGGCTCCTGCAAGCGGATAGGGTTGTTTTTTTACTGGCCACCTGCCTGTGGTGTCTCCATTGGCTAGTTTTTTCAGTAACGCGTCGTATTTCGCGGTATCAACGGGCTCGCGTGTTGTTCCCGCAGCAGGTTCTTCCACAACAACAGAATCTCCGGCAGCATTTACAGCCTTTGTTGTTCCACTTTTCTTTTGCGCATCTGAAGTACAGCTGAAAACTGTGCACAAGGATGCAATGCCTATTAAAACTGTGCCCGCTAATTGAGGTATTTTCATTTGGTGGTAGTGTTTTTTATATAATTTAAATTCCTACAAGTATAAGGTTCTTAAAACGAATAAAAAAGGACATTATGTGGCATCTTAGAAATTCTTTTCAGAATAGTTTGGAATTGTTCTAAATAAGTTCTTATACTTGTATTGTTATTTTAAATCATTCTAAATAATATGTCCAATACAATTATCCTTGGAATGATGACCTTGTTCAAAAACTAAATTTGGTTAGTTTAGGTTGAGGGACACTTCCGGTGGATGCCGGAAGGTCCTCTTTAAAGAATCTATAGCCAGTATGGTGTTACTGGGGTTTAGGTGTGTTTGAGGCGTCGGATTAGGCCCCGACGCCTTACTTTTTTAAGGTTTTATTTAAACTTGTTGAATTTACCAAAAACGCCAAGCGGTAGTTTTACCCCGGATGTTGCCTGAAGGAAAAGTTCTCCTGTTTCCAGGTTGGTCACTTGCGGGAAAGAGGTTTTGATCAGGTTTTCTACAATCACTGAGGAGAAACCAAGAGAGTAGGTGTTGAGGATCAGGAAGTGTTCTTCTTCGTCCAGCAGCTGTACCACGTCCATCATCATTTCCTGAATGTGGTCTTCGAGTTTCCACTTTTCACCATTCGGACCATGTCCGAAGGCAGGTGGGTCAAGGATAATCCCATTGTATTTTTTGCCTCTTTTCAGTTCTCTTTTCACAAACTTCAGCGCATCTTCCACTACCCATCGCACATCTTTCAGGTTGGAAAGTTCCTGGTTCTCATTTGCCCAGTTGACTACTTGTTTGATGGAGTCGACGTGTGTGGTGTCTGCACCTGCCGCTTTTGCGATCAGCGAGGCTGCGCCTGTGTAGGCGAAAAGATTAAGTACCTTCGGCGAAGGCGATTTAAACTTTTTGACGGAAGAAGAGATATAGTCCCAGTTCACTGCCTGCTCAGGAAAAACCCCAACATGTTTAAAGGAGGTGAGTCCGAGGCGAAGGTTGATGCTCACATCGTCATTTTGATAGTTGACATTCCAGCGGTCAGGAATTTGATTGGCAGATTTAATCCATTCTCCTGTCGTGGCAGAACGTCCTTTAAATCTGATATGGGTTGCTTTTTTCCATTCCTGTTCGGAGCGCATCTTTTTCCATACCGCCTGAGGCTCAGGTCTTGCGAGGATAAGGTTGCCAAAGCGTTCTAATTTTTCAAAATCACCACAATCAATTAACTCATAATCTTTCCAATGTGTGGGTGTTAACAGGCTTATCATAAAATGAAGATATTAAAATTTTCCTTTTGCCGCCTTCATAAACCGGCTGGCAAAAACAAAATCATTTAGTTCTTGGATATCAGTGTGGGCAATTTCCTTGTTGGAACCTTCCCAGAATTTTTTTCCTTCGTGGAGAAACAGGATGTAATCACCAATACCCATTACAGAGTTCATATCGTGGGTAACGACAATCGTGGTGGTATTGTATTCTTCAGTAAGCTCTTTGATCAGTTCATCAATAACGATTGACGTTTTCGGATCGAGGCCAGAGTTGGGCTCATCGACAAAGAGGTATTTTGGATTCATGGCGATGGCGCGGGCAATGCCCACACGTTTTTTCATCCCCCCGGACAACTCCGCAGGGAAAAGTTTGTTTTTTCCTTCCAGGTTCACACGCTCCAAACAGAAATTGACCCTGTCCAGTTTCTCACTGCGGGATTGCTCTGTAAACATATTCAAAGGAAACATGATGTTTTCCTCAACCGTCATGGAGTCGAAGAGTGCGGATCCCTGGAAAAGCATTCCGATCTCTTTCCTGATCTCAATTTTTTCTTCAAAGCTCATGGTCGTGAACTCACGGCCGTCATATTCTACGCTACCCTGTTCCGGATGGTGAAGGCCAATCATGCATTTCAGCAATGTTGTTTTTCCAGAGCCGGACCCACCGATGATCAGGTTGGTCACGCCAGCCTCAAACTTGCCTGAAATGCCCTTTAGTACCTGATTGCTTCCGAATGATTTGTTGATGTCTTTGATTTCGATCATAGTAATAACTGAGTTACGATGTAGTCACAGGCCAAAATGGTAATGCAGCTTACAACTACTGCCCTGGTGCTTGCCTGAGCAACTTCCAGCGCACCACCCTTTACATAAAATCCCTCGTATGCAGGTACTGAAGTGATGATAAAACCAAAAACAAAAGCTTTAACCAAGGCAACTACAATGGTGTATGGGTTGAAGTCTGTCGTAATCCCCTGTACATATTCAGCAGCAGAAACTGCGCCGGATAAAGTTCCGCCAATATATCCACCGGTGATGCTCAAGAACATCGACATGATCACCAGAAGCGGTACCATGGTGATTCCTGCAATGATTTTAGGGAGGATGAGATAGCCGGGGGAGTTGATGCCCATGATTTCCAGGGCATCGATCTGCTCGCTGACGCGCATGGTACCAATCTCTGAGGAAATTGCTGACCCGATTTTTCCTGCCAGTACAATGGCGCTGATGGTGGGACTTAGTTCCAGGATACTCGAGTCGCGGTTAACAGAACCGATGATGGTTTTAGGAATAAAATCACTCACCAGCTGAAAGGCGATCTGTAAGGTCATTACTGCACCAATGAAGGTAGAGATGATTGCAATTAAGCCAAGTGATCCGACACCGATAAAGTCCATCTGCTTAAAAATGGCCTTCATGTATATACTTGCTTTTTCCGGCTTTCGAAATACGGCCTTAAGCAAAAGGATGTACCTGCCAAAATTGGTGAAATTCATTGTTGAAAGATTAGCTGTGGCAATAATGCAATATTACTACAAAGAAACAACAAAAATTGTTGTGACATTCTTAATTTATCAAATAATTATTTCTTATAAATGCTTTTTTGCTGTTTTAAGACCGAAGTTTTGTGTGATGTTTTTTATAATATTGCGACCAAAACTTAATTGTATGAAAGCTGTAATCACAGGAGCGACAAAAGGGATCGGACGGGCCATTGCCATCAAATTGGTCCAGCAGGGGTATGATGTCGCCGTGTGTGCAAGAACAGCCGCGGACCTTGAGCTCCTGGCCGCTGAACTCCGTAAATCGGGCAACAGTGTCTTTACTTTTAAGGCCGATTGCAGCCTTAAAGATGAGGTGTATGCTTTTTGTAATGCAGTAAAGGAAACTTTTGGTAGTATCGATGTGCTGGTCAACAATGCGGGTCTGTTCTTACCCTCAGCGATCTTCAAAGAGGCCGACGATGCGCTTGAATCACAGCTTCAATTGAACTTGCTTGCACCCTATTACATGACGAAATTTTTTGGCAAAATGATGATTGAACAGAGCTCAGGGCATATTTTTACCATTTGTTCCGTAGCGAGCCGGGTAATTCCTGAAAATGCAGGGAGTTATGGTGTAACTAAATCAGCATTGCTCAGTCTTAATGATGTATGGAGGAGGGAGTTATCCAGACACAACATAAAAGTAACCGCTGTTTTGCCGGGGCCGACCTTAACATCGTCATGGGCAGGGACAGAAATTCCACCCGATCGTTTTGTACAAGCCGGGGACGTTGCGGATATGATTAACGCCATTTTAAACTTAAGCAATGGTGCGAATGTTGATGAGATACTGATGAAACCATTACAGTTTTAAAAAAAAGAAAAGGAGGATAGCGTCATGGAAAAGAGATTATTTAGAAATGAACACGAGAAGGTAATTGCAGGTGTTTCATCTGGCATTGCAGAATATATTGAGGTGGATGTAACTATTGTGAGGTTGCTATTTGTATTGTCGACGATATTTCTGGTAGGCACAGGTATATTGGTGTATGCCATTATGTGGATTGTTGTACCGGTGAATAACGATCCGGCAGCAAAATTTTCAAGGTTCAATGAGTTTTTCAAAGGACCACATGGTGGTGTTTACAATTCGCCAAATGCTTTTACACAGCCGCACCAACAAGCTTACCCACAACCAGAGCCTAAAAAAGCAGAAACACAGGATCCCAACAAGGGATGGACATCATCGACCATCAATAATGATCCTTTTGCGTTCGAAACTAAGAAGGACTTTAAACCTTATCAGAAACGTAATAGCGAAACTGGCAGGACTGTGGGTGGATTATTCTTACTCGTGATTGGGATTTTTTTCCTGATGAAGGAGTTCAATATCATACCATTCTGGCTTGGCATTGATAAGTTGTGGCCACTGATCTTTGTGGCTATTGGTATCAGCTTCATCATGAAATCAAAACGCAAAAACGCCTGGGAAGAGTGGAAGAGCCAGCAGGAAGAACAGGTGGCTGCCTCAGTAGAGCCAATTGTTACTGAAGCCCCAGCAAGCACTGTGCAGGACACACCGGTGAGCACCGTCCAGGAAACACCGACGGGTGATACGCATGAAATGCCTGCAAGCACTGTGCGGGAAACACCTGCAGAAGGAACGGGAACGGTAAACCCCGAAGCCGGAACGTCAATCGACGACCGTTTTAAAAAGAAAGAGGACTAAGGTCTTTAAGTATTCACAAAAAGAAATTATTCAAATTAACATAGACAGATATGAAAACGGATAGAATAATGTGGGGAATCATCCTGCTGTTTATCGGCGGCGTGTTGCTCCTGGAGAATTTTAACATTATTGATTTTTACTGGAGCAGTGTTTGGCGCTTCTGGCCGATATTCCTGATTATTGCCGGTTTGAATATACTTTTCAATAAAAACAAATCGCAGATGGGTGGTGCCATTTCTCTTGGCGTACTCATCATTGCATTGGGAGTTCTTTTCTACAGAGGCATACAGCCAAGGCATAATGAAAATAAGTGGTTGGACAAGAGTTTTGAACCCAATATCGATATGGATTTTGATGATGATCATGAACATAGTCGCGGTAAGGAATCCAGGTTTTCGGCTCCTCTGCCAGATGTGATGGCAAAACGTACCGTATTGAACATCTCCGGTGGTGGTACTTCCTTTGAGCTGAAAGGGGAAACCGATAGTCTGTTTACTGCATCGACACACCGTTCCCGTACCGGCTATTCATTGGTGAATGAAACGGTCGACAGCGTCAATACCTTAACTTTTAAGATGAAAGGGAAGTCCAGCTGGTCAGTAAATGAGGGGGGGAACGATGTTGATTTCCTCATGAACAAGAATCCGGAGTGGGAAATCCACATGAATATGGGTGCCGGAGAGGTGAAATTTGACCTATCAGAATATAAAGTGCGCAGTTTTAACTTTGATGGTGGTGCGGCAGCGCTGGACATCAGAATCGGGGACCTGTTACCTATTGCAGATGTCACCGTAAAAACCGGTGTGGCAGATGTGAAGTTGAATGTGCCGGAAAGTGTTGGGTGCAGAATCACCACCAAAACGGGACTATCCGCGAAAGATTTCAATGGATTTACGAAGTTGAAGGAAGGTTTGTATGAATCGCCAAATTATGCCTCCTCCACTAAAAAGGTTTTTATCAAGCTGGACGGTGGACTGAGCAATTTTGAGGTGCACCGTTATTAAAGATGGAAGATCCTACTGATGCAATTTATACGGTAGTTCAGCAAGGTAAGCCGACCGGCCCTTTTGCTTTGGCTGCTTTAAAAGGAATGACCATCCTTCCCGAAACCTTTGTCAGGAAACCGGGAATGGACGATTATAAAGAAGCTCACGAGTTCCCGGAACTGCGTGAGCTTTTTGGTTTTGGCTTCCAGAAGACGGCACCTCAGTATTTCGCATCCTTTGATCAGCGCTTGCTGGCAATGGTGATCGATTACTTTTTTATTGCCATCGGTTATGTTTTTTTAATTTTACTGAGTTACCTCTTCATCACAGAAAAAGGAGCACGTATTACTGCGGGCATTATGGGGCTGCCTTTGTTGCCTTTAGTTAAACTGATCTACGGCAGCGTTGCCGAAGCCTCAGAGAAGCAGGCCACGGCAGGAAAGGCCCTGCTGAATATCAGGGTATGCGACCTTCATGGGGAACGCATCAGCCTGAACCATGCCTTTGGCAGGAACCTTGCCAAGGTGGTTTCTGCATTGCCAGTTTGTTTTGGATATCTGTATAGCTTCTTAAATAGAAAACAGCAGTGTTTTCATGACCTTTTGGCCGGAACACTTGTGATCAAAGACAGGCTCCTCTAACGGATTGATCCGCTTAATCTGTATTTTAGAGGATGGTCAGACTTAAAACGCAGATGATAAAGCATCACTCAGACTTTACATTCGAGTTATGAACATAATCTTTATCTTTGCTTTATATTAGTAGGTGACATGGAAGAAGTATCTGTTCAGAAAGCGTTAATTGGTGGGTATTGCAACAGTTTAACAAAGTATTCGAGGTTTTTAACCCGGGAAGTAACCATCGGCGACGTGCCTATGGGAGGATTGAACCCCATCAGGATTCAGTCGATGACCACCACAGATACGATGAACACTATTGCAACGGTAGAACAGACCATCAGGATGGTGGAATCTGGCTGTGAGTATGTGCGCATCACCGCACCCAGCATGAAGGAGGCGGATAATCTGGCCAACATCAAAAAGGAACTCCGTTACCGTGGCTACAATGTGCCTTTGGTTGCGGACATTCATTTTACACCTAACGCTGCGGAAGCTGCGGCGCGGATTGTAGAAAAGGTACGTGTGAACCCGGGTAACTATGCCGACAAGAAAAAGTTTGAGAACATCGAATATACACAGTCGGCCTACCAGGCAGAGCTGGAACGCATCTATAAAAAGTTTACACCACTAGTAAATATCTGTAAGGAATATGGTACCGCCATGCGGATCGGTACAAACCACGGCTCTTTATCGGACCGCATCATGAGTCACTATGGGGACACTCCAAGAGGTATGGTTGAATCGGCCATGGAGTTCATCCGGATGTGTGAAGACCTGAATTACTATAACCTGGTGATTTCCATGAAAGCGAGCAATACGCAGGTCATGGTGCAGGCTTACCGTCTGCTGGTGGAAACCATGGTGAAAGAGGGAATGAATTATCCGCTACATCTGGGTGTGACTGAAGCCGGTGATGGGGAAGATGGGCGGATTAAGTCCGCAGTCGGCATTGGCACACTGCTGGAGGACGGTCTTGGGGATACTATCAGGGTTTCGCTGACTGAAGATCCGGAATTTGAGGCCCCTGTTGCCCGTGCAATGGCACAACGCTATGAAGCCCGCGCGATGCAGATGGATCAGCAGCCGGCAAGGGAGATACTCAACATTCAGGAGCTGCCTTATACTCCTTTTGCCTATAACAGAAGAACCACGGTTCCTGTACAACATATTGGTGGGCACCATCATCCCGTGGTGATGATTGATGTATCAAAAGAAAATCTTAAAGATCCTTTTTTCCTGAATGCTGTGGGGTATCAGTACAGCGCGGGACTGGATAAATACAACATGACCGATCAGGCCTGTGACCTCGTTTATCTTGGTGATGCGCTGCCGTCATTCTCATTTCCAGGTAACCTGAAGCAGGTTTATAATTATGATACCTGGCTTGGGCTGAAAGATAAAAACAATTGTCATCCGCTGCTAAGCTTTTCTGAATATCAAGGAGTGGCGTTAAAAGATGAACAGCTGAATCTGGTACAGCTGAATGCTGAGGAGGCATCTGGACTGGATTTTAGCGTACTTGGTGAAAAAGTGATTTTAGTACTGACTACGTCGGAAGCACACGGAATGGCGGCACAGCGTGCGCTTTTTGTGGAGCTGATGCGGCAGGAACTTCAGATTCCGGTCATCATTAAAAGAGCATATCCGTCGGTAAATGCGGACGACCTGATGTTATATGCCGCAACAGACCTTGGTGCCCTGCTAACTGATGGTATGGGGGATGGTGTCTGGATCACTGCCGACGAAACAGTTGGCCTGGGGTTGGTCAATTCGACCAGTTTTGGTATTCTTCAGGCTACGCGTACGAGGATTTCGAAAACAGAATATATATCCTGCCCTAGTTGCGGACGTACTTTGTTTGACCTGCAGGAGACTACCCAGCTGATCCGTTCAAGGACTGACCATTTGAAAGGGATCAAAATTGGCATCATGGGCTGTATCGTAAACGGCCCTGGGGAGATGGCTGATGCAGATTACGGTTATGTAGGTACCGGTCCCGATAAAATTACGCTCTATAGAGGAAAAGAAGTAGTGAAAAAAAACGTGAACTCTGCCCGTGCTCTGGATGATTTGATTTCACTCATTAAGGAAGATGGCAACTGGGTGGACTGAACAAGACACCATAATTGCGTTAAAGGCAGGTGATGAGTCTGCTTTTCGGAAGATCTTTGACCTTAATTTCCGCAAGCTGTACACCTTTTCCTTCCGTTTGCTGAAAAATAAAGAACAGGCCGAAGAGGTGGTGCATGATACGTTGATGAATGTCTGGATGAACAGGGACAGGATCAATCCGGATTTCCCCATCGCGCCTTATTTATACACGATCACACGCAGGCTCGCATTGAACGCGCTTCGCCAGATTGCAACTTCCCAGAAGGCCATAGACCAGCTTTGGCTGAATATGGAAAAAGTGAGCAACGATACTGAAGAGTCTATCTTAAAAGAGGATCTGCAGCGTTTCACGGAAGCTGCTCTGGTAAATCTTCCTCCACAACAGCAGCAAATTTTCCGGATGAGTAGGTTTGATGGTCTGAATTATGATGAAATTGCGGAGAAATTGAATATTTCCAGGAATACTGTAAAAAATCACCTCGTTGCTGCCCTTAAAACGCTTAGAATTCATTTCAATCAATCGGATGTGATCTGTTTTCTGATGGTTTCTATGGCTGTTTTCAAAAAATAATAAAAATAATTTCATTTCGACTAGTCCTGAATTCATTTTGATGTGTAATGTCTATATAAACCCAGAGTAAAGGGAATATTAGGGGATGACATATAATCAAAGAATTACGGTTCTGATTCAGCAGTTTGCAGATGGCAGCATCAGCAGGGAAGACTATGCTGAGCTGATCCGTCATTTCAACTTAACAGGTAACGACGAGCAACTCTTTACTGCAATGGATGAGGTCTGGAAAAATACCAGCCCTTCCGCACTTTATACACAGGAGCAGGAAGAGCGGTTTTATCAGCAGCTCATCGGTACGCCGGCATTTACAAAGAACCAACATCATAAAAAGACATTCGGCTTATGGAGTCGGCTGACGGCTGCAGCGGTGGTGCTGGTTGCAGTATCTGCGGGCATCTACTTTTATAAAATCGCAGACCAGCCAGGAAACCCGAATCGTTTCGTGAAGAATGACCTTGCTCCCGGCGGGAATAAGGCCACGCTGACTTTGGCAGACGGCAGTGTGATCAATTTGAATGATGCTGCCCAGGGCGACCTTGCCAGTCAGGGTGGGATTGCCATAACGAAAACGAAGGATGGTCAGCTGGTTTATTCCGTTAAAGGAGCTGATGCAGTCAATCCTGCACAGGCCATGTTGCTGAATACCATTGCGACACCTCGTGGCGGCCAGTATCAGGTAAACCTTCCGGATGGGAGCAAGGTGTGGTTAAATACATCCAGCTCATTGAAATTTCCGGTACAGTTCAGCAAGAACGAGCGCAGGGTAGTTTTGAGTGGGGAGGCTTATTTTGAAGTGGCCAAAAACAAAATGAAACCCTTCGTGGTCAAAACAGCTGCCGAGGAGGTAGAGGTGCTGGGAACGCATTTTAATATCAATGCTTACCCTGATGAAAGTAACCAGAAAACTACGTTGATGGAGGGATCGGTATCTATATCTTTCACAAATCCTGCAATTAAGGGTGCTTTGCTGAAACCTGGGCAACAGGCGCAATTGAATGGCAGTGCGCAACTGAAAGTATTGGATGTGGACACAGAGCAGGCGATGGCCTGGAAGAATGGTTTATTCATGTTCGATGGTCAGGATCTGGAAGGGATCATGAAGCAGGTTTCCCGCTGGTACGATGTGGATGTCGTTTTTGAAAACGATGAAGTAAAAAAGAAAACCTTTAAGGGAACCATTTCCCGGTTTAATCATATATCACAATTATTGCAGGTACTGGAATCTACTGGTTCCGTTGAATTTAAGATGGAAGGAAGGAGGATCACAGCTATGTAACAACTTTACAAAACAGGAGCATGTGATTCAATGAACCGGAGATGCTGAGAACATCCCCGGCGAAGATCAGTGCTTAGACGCGACATATTCACACGTAACAACTAAACCACTAAACAAACAAATGTAATGAAATTTGGGGATCTAATCATCTCCAGGCATTCCGCCTGGAAAAATAACCTGTTAGTCCGTACTATGAAGCTAACCATACTGATATTAACCACCTTTTTGATCCAGGTCAGCGCTGCAGGCCTTGCTCAAAATGTATCTTTTGTGAAGAAAAACGCTTCTTTGAAAGAATTGTTTTCAGAAATCAGAAAACAAACAGGATACAATGTATTCTGGCAAGAGGGGAAAGTAAATGACGCCGTTAAATTTGACGCGTTTTTTAATACTGTTCCCTTAAAAGATGTGCTGGACAAAGCACTGAAACCGGAGTCGCTGGAATATACGATCGTTAACAATACGATTGTCGTGAAAAAGAAAGACGAGTCGTTCATTGACCGCATTGCTGCTTACATGCGCGAGATCAATGTGAGTGGTACCGTTACCGATGCCGAAACGGGCAAGCGAATTCCGAATGTTACAGTAAGGCTTGCTGGTACGACACGTTCTGTAGTGGCCAATGACAATGGTTACTTCGAATTTAAAGGTTTGCCTGACAATGCAAGTCTTATTTTTTCTAGTGTAGGTTATGCAGAACGCTCGGCTACTGCTAATGCGACGATGGAGATTAAGCTCATTCCATTAAGCCAGACTTTGCAGGATGTAACTGTATCTACGGGTTATCAGACTTTGAAAAAAGGTTCTACCACGGGATCTTATTCGGTGATTACAGCAAAAGATATTGAGCAGACGCCAAATGTTAACCTCATGGAGCGTCTTGAAGGTAAGGTTCCAGGTGTTCAATTTGATTTGCGTAACAATACCATAAAAATTAGAGGGGTAAATTCTTACAATTCAGGAGTTAATTCTACGCCGCTGATTGTTATTGATGGGTTTCCAGCCAGTAATCAGAAGTTAACAAATATTACTTCGGCTACAGTCGAAGGCAGCCCAAGATTTGATAAACAGCCAGGTACTTCAGGAAATGCTATATTAAGTTCGTTTAATCCTGCAGATATTGAGAGTATTACTTTTCTTAAAGACGCTGCTGCTGCTGCAATATGGGGTTCTAAAGCTGCTAATGGTGTTATTGTCATCACTACGAAGAAAGGTAAGAAGGGGACTAACACTATTAATTTTGGCGCTACATTAAGTACTTCTGCACCTGCCAATTTTAAAAATATGACCTCAATGTCTAATCGTGATTATCTTGATTTGGAACAGGAGCTGGTGGACAGAGGATTTATAGCTGATCCCATTATCAATGGTTACAGGTCTGCTCCTGTTAGCGAAGCACAGCAGTGGATGTTAAAAGCAAAACGTAATCCTATATACACATCGCAAAGAGATTCAGCACTTCTCGTCTTAGCAAATCGCAGCAATCGAGACCAGCTGAGAGATTATATGTTACAGCGTGCAGTGTCTCAGCAATATGACCTGTCATTTTCGGGCGGTGCAGAAAACAGCTCTTATTACATCTCGGGTAACTACACGAAAGACATTCCCGTGTTTAAGAGCAACTACGGCGAGGTCTATAATGTGAATTCCAATTTGACAAATGACTTTTTGAGCAAAAGAATTACTGTTGCGACTGGTTTGAATTACACTTACTCGAAGAGCCAGGTAAATAGCGCAGCTCTAAACTCGCTGAGCCTTGGTACTTACGGGTTATCTCCGTATGACATGCTTGTCGATGAAAATGGCAATAGGATTTATCGTGGCGTACATGTAACTTCCGCTGTGGCCGACAGTTTGACTCAGGCAAAAAAATTGTTACCATGGAAATATAATGCTGTTGATGAGCTGCAGTACAACAATACCATTGCAACAAGAAATCTGTTTCGAATAAATACCTCGGTTACCGGAACCATTACTGACTGGTTAAATGTTGTAGTGTCTGGACAGATCCAGAAAGGTGCTGAAGAACAGACACTAATTCAAAATTTAAATAGTTATTACACAAGGAATTTGGTCAATACTGGTACCAATCCATTAAATACTTCTGCAATTTCTGCTACTCCTCCTTACGGCATTCCAAAAGGAGCGGTATATAATGCGGGCAGAACGAATTCAGATGAATATGGTCTTCGTGCCCAGCTGAATGTAAAAAAAGATTGGAATGGAATCCATCAGTTTGATTTCCTCGCGGGTTCAGAAATCCGTCAGGTGAAAGTTAGTGGAGGCAATCAGCTACTTTACGGATACGATGAAGATTTATCTACATCTGTTAATGTCAACACTACAAATACAGGTCGGTATTACTCCATCTTTGGAAATCAAATGTCAATTCCATCGGCTAATGGAACAGTTTTTAAAGGAGTAACGCGCAACTTGTCTTACTATAGCAATGCATCGTATGCTTATAAGGGCAAGTACTTTGCTACAGCCAGTGTTCGTTTTGATGATATTAATATATTAGGTGTTGACAGGAGAGATCGCGCAACGCCACTATGGTCTGCTGGTTTAAAATGGAATGCAGCGGCTGAAGACTTTCTGAAGGATGTAAGTTGGATTGATGCACTTAGTATCCGTGCAACATTAGGAACAGGTGGTAATGCACCTACGAGCTCATCAAATTATACAACTATAAGTATATTTCCTGCTGATAGCTACTCTCAACTTCCGTATGCATCAATCTCAGCACCGGCAAACCAGGATATTGGTTGGGAAACAACTAAGACTACAAATGCAGGCTTAGATGCATCATTTTTAGACAACAGATTAAATACGTCATTCGATGTTTATAAGAAGAAAACGACTGATATATTAATGTCTCTTCCTATTAACTCTGCATATGGATTTAATAGTTTGACTTATAATGCTGGCGATATGAAAGGTCATGGTGTCGAGTTCGCATTGAATGGAGTGCTTTTGAGGAAAAATGATTGGGAATGGTCGGCGGATTTTAACGTTTCTTACAACACTAACGAAGTTACTGATACGCGTTTTCCTGCGAAAATAGCCACTGTTGGGATGCCTGTGATTACTTCTGGCTACCCAGTTGACAACCTCTTCGTTTACCGGTGGGCTGGCTTAGATAACCTCGGCCGATCGCAAATTTACGCCAATGATGGTACTGTAATTTCTTCAATATCCACGCAAACTATAAAACCTGAAGACAGAGTATACGCTGGAAGAACCACCGCTCCCTATTTCGGAGGTTTTAGCAATACAATTAGATATAAGGGTTTAAGTTTATATGCCCGGGCTTCCTTCAACATGGGGCATAAGTTCCTGTTACAGAATATCAATAGCAGTTCTTACCCTAGTTCAAATGGTTTTAGTGGTTTGTTGAGTAATACTCAGGCCCTGGCAACTCGCTGGAGAAATCCTGGTGATGAAGCGTTTACAAATGTGCCAGGATTAGGCAATATGAATTTCAATACTATTCAACGATATGTGAATTCAGATATTAATGTTAGGGACGCAGGGAACATACGTTTACAGCAGATTTCGCTAAGTTATAGCCTTCCTGGAACCGTACTAAAAAACATACCATTTATAAAAAGGGTGGATATCGGTGCTACAGTTAGTAATCTTGGTCTGATCTGGGTGAAGAATAAAGAGGGAATTGACCCAGACTATCAAATGACCGGCACATTTGCCAACCTGCCACCAACGCGCAACTATTTGTTTAACCTAAAGGTTTCACTCTAATTTTTAAGATCATGAACAAAATTATATCGACATTATTTATTAGTATCATCTTACTTACTCTTGGTAGCTGCCGAAAGTATGTTGAAGTAGACCCTCAGCAAATGAAGATATTGGAAACTACAAGTCAATATCAGCAATTGTTATACAACTCCAATAATATGGATGCGGCTTATAATTTCCCTATATTTTCAGGCGATGATTTTGGAAGTGACGAGCAGAGCTGGCAGACTGTAAACACGAACAATATAATCATTAAAAACTCCTACATCTGGGCTGATCGAATTTATGGGTCCGAAGATGAGGATATGGATTGGTCGAATCTTTATAAACAGATGTTTATCTGTAACACGGTAATCGACGGCGTAATGGATAGTAAGGAAGGCACCACATCTATGAAAGAGGGTGTGATGGCGGCAGCAAAAGTGCATAGGGCATTTATCTATTTTGTTTTAGTGAACATGTATGCAAAACAGTATGACGCTGCAACAGCGGGAACTGACCTTGGTGTTCCTTTGGTGTTGAGTCCGAAATTTTTAACCGATTTGACCAGAGCGTCCGTTCAAACCGTGTATAGTCAAATAAAAAAAGATCTGACAGACGCATTGCCTGCTTTGCCGGATCGCCCGGATTTTATTTCTAATCCATCGAAAGCCGCGGCCTATTCCATTTTGGCTCGCGTGTGTTTGAATACGAGAGAGTTTTCAGAAGCAAAAAGATATGCAGATCTAACGTTATCTATTCAAAACACTTTGTTGGATTTAAATACCTATAAAAATCTTAGCACTACGCCTTTTCCACTGAAATTTCAAAATCCGGAAGAGATTTTCTTCAAACGTGCAACATACTTTCAATCATCAATGCCAATTAGTGCCAGTGCTATCGCATTATATGATCAGACGAATGACCTGCGCTACAAAATTTACCTCACGCCTCCACCATTTGCAGGTTCGAATTTTACTACTGGAGTGGGATATTTCAAGCATAGGATTGTAACAGATGGTCTATATGTTGGTCCGAATGTGCCGGAGATGATGTTAATTAAGGCGGAATGTGAAGCCCGGGCTGACAATTCAACGGCTGCCACCAACATTCTGAATACACTAAGAAGAAAACGTTACGATGCAACCAATTATAATGCTGATGTAGCTGCGGCTACTGGTAGCGAGGCTTTGCGGTTAGTGATTGATGAGCGTAGAAGAGAATTCATCGGGAAAGGCTTCAGGTGGTTTGATCAACGTCGTTTAAGTAAAGATGCAGGACTAGTGCCAACAGTAACCAGAACTTTCCTAGGTGAAACCTATACCCTTGAGCCTGGTAGCAACCGTTATACTTATCCAATTGCCGATAAGTATATTACTCTAAATCCAGAAATCATCCAAAATCCAAGATAAAAGAAGATAAGCATGAGCTAAACAGCTAAAGGCCGGGACCTGAAAATCCCGGCCTTAGGCTAATGTTATGCGATTACAATCTTGTTAACCACAATAACCATGAATGAACCAATAGTAAGTGTTAAGGGCCTCTCTCATCAATATAGCGTACAGTGGGCGGTAAAAGACATCAATTTTGAACTCACAAAAAACGGTATTTACGGACTCTTAGGGCCAAACGGTGCAGGTAAGTCTACCATCATGAACATCATGTGTGGCGTCATCAAACAGACACATGGCGAGATCTTCATCAAAGGCATCAGCCTTGGTGAACATCCTGAGCAGGCCAAACGCCACATCGGCTTTCTCCCTCAGCAACCACCATTGCAGAACGACCTTACCGTAGAGGAGTTTTTGATCCATGCAGCGAACATCAGGCTGATGGAATCATCGAAAGTAAAGGCTGCCGTTGATGAGGTACTAGTGAAATGTGGCATCAGCCATTTCCGCCGCAGGCTGATCCGCAACCTTTCCGGAGGTTACCAGCAGCGAGTAGGAATTGCCCAGGCCATCATTCATAAACCCGATTTTGTCGTACTTGATGAGCCTACAAACGGGCTCGATCCAAACCAGATCCTGGAGGTTCGTGGTCTGATCAGGGAGATTGCTGAAGAACGTACGGTCGTATTGTCGACGCATATTCTTCAGGAAGTACAGGCCCTGTGCGACCACATCTGGATGATCAACGAAGGAAGTATGATCTTCTCCGGATCGCTGGATGAGTTTGACAACCACATTGTTCCCAACACCCTTGTCGTATCACTCGTCGCTGCACCTCCTGTGGCCGAACTATTGGCCATTCCGGGAGTAGTAGATGTAGAATCGCTTGGCGGCATCCGCTACCGCATCAGCTTTACAGATGCGCAGGACGTGATTGAGCGTGTGGTAGAAACCAGTGTTGCTCAGAAGTGGCGCCTGATTGAGGTCGTGCTGGAGAAAAACTCATTGGAGACCGTTTTTGCGGAATTGACTAAGAAAAAATCAAAATAACACCAGCACATTTTAGCTGATAACTTATTATAATGAAAACAATATTTAAAATAGCGAAGACTGAGCTCCAGGTGTTATTCTATGCACCGGTAGCCTGGTTGATCCTGATTATCTTTACCTTCCAGTTAGGAATGATGTTTACAGGAAATTTTGAGTTCCTGGTAAAGATCAACCTGACGATGAAACAGCCATTGAGAGACGTAACCATGAATGCTTTTGCAAGTGCTTTCGCTGGTTTGTTTGTCAAGGTGCAGTCTTACTTATACCTGTACATCCCATTGCTGACCATGAGCATCATGAGTCGTGAGCTGGGCAGTGGTTCTATCAAACTCTTATATTCCTCCCCAATCAGCAACAGACAGATTATCCTGGGTAAATATGTAGCCCTGATGGCTTTCGGCCTTGTGATGATCGGAATCTTGTCTGTATTCTGCCTGTTTACTGCTTTTACAGTAGTAAACGCAGATATACCTTATATGCTAACAGGACTTCTGGGACTATACCTGTTACTTTGCGCATATGCCGCCATCGGCCTCTTTATGTCGTCATTGACGACATACAACGTGGTTGCAGCATTGGGTACCCTTTGTATTTTCGGTCTGCTGGCTTATGTGAAAGGCGTTGGTCAGGATATGGAATTTGTGCGTGACATTACTTACTGGCTGGCAATTACTGGTCGGAGTGGCACTTTTGTAGCAGGGATGATCACCTCTGAGGATGTATTGTACTTCCTGATTGTCATTGCGTTATTCCTGGGATTCACCATCATCAAATTACATTCAGGAAGACAGAAAAATACCTGGACTGCAGTTACGGGACGTTATGCTTCGGTCTTTATCGTAGCCATGCTGCTTGGATACCTGAGCTCAAAACCAGCATTGAAGTTTTACTATGACGCCACAAGATCCAAAGTAAATACGCTGACAAAAAGCAGTCAGGACATTATGGCCAAGCTGGATGGTGGTTTTACCATTACCACTTACAGCAATATGCTGGATCCTACCGCATATACGGCCCTGCCAATGAACTATAAAAATGATGTCAACTCTTTTGAGCAATACATCCGGTTCAAACCAGAAATCAAGATGGTATACAAATACTATTCTGAGCCTACGGAAAATCCTATGCTTGACCGCATGTACCCTAAATTGAGCCCTCAGAAAAGACTGGATACCCTGATGAAACTAAACGACTGGAACTTTAAAGTCAGTCCTTACAGTGAAATCAAAAAAGAAATAGACCTAAAAGATGAAGGATACCGTTTTGTACGTGTGCTGGAGCGTGAGAATGGTCAGAAGACCTTCCTGCGCATCTATGATGACATGCGGCGTTTGCCATCAGAAGCGGAAATCTCAGCAGCCATCAAACGTCTGGTGATGAAACTTCCTGTGGTCGGATTCTTAAAAGGTCACGGTGAGCGCGACAGCAATGGCGAGGCGGATAGAGGATATAAGACCATTTCCCGCCTTAAGACCTTCCGTTATTCTCTGATCAATCAGGGCTTTGACTTTGAAGAGGTAACACTGGCGCAGCCTGTTCCCGAAACCATCAAAATTCTGGTCGTTGCGGAGCCTAAGGACGCTTATACCGCAGCGGAGCAGGCCAACCTGAATCAGTATATCGCCCGTGGCGGCAATCTGGTCATTGCAGGAGAACCTGGAAGACAAGAGCAGATGAATGCCATTACCGCCAGTCTTGGGGTGAAATTTATGCCTGGGCGACTAGTGAAACCAGCGGTTAAGTTTCAATCAGATCTGATGCTGATGAAACCTACTAAAGAAGGAAGGGCGTTTTCTTATCATTTGGCAGACATGATCAAAATGGGAGGTGTGCTGACGATGCCTTCTGCAAGTGGTCTGGAGTATACGAAAGATAAGGGCTTTAATATCCTTCCGCTATTCAGCAGCGATTCTACAGGTAGCTGGAACGAATTGGAAACTACCAATTTTGTGGACGACAGTGTCCGTGTGAACCCTACAGCTGGAGAAGTGGAAAAAGCTTACCCTACAGTGCTGGCGCTATCCAGAAAAGTCAATGGCAAAGAACAGAAAATCCTTGTGACCGGAGATGCCGACTGGCTGAGCAATGGTGAGCTGGGCATGCAACGTAATGATGTACAGGCTTCCAACTATTCATTGATAGTAAGTAGTTTTTACTGGTTGTCGGATGGTGAAGTGCCTATTGACATGCGTAGAGACGAGCCGACCGACAATGCGTTGAAACACCTGACCGTTGGCCTTTGGTCCTTCTTTGGCTTTTTCCTGAAATGGGGATTGCCACTGATCCTCGCGGCAGCGAGTCTGATCATCTGGATCCGCAGAAGAGGCAGATAGTGTTTGGCTTAACCAATATCTAATTAAACAACATTTATGAGTTTCTCAGTTGATAAACAAACATTAGACGACCTCAATATATTCAATAAAAAAGCGCGTGAGTCTGTTTTTGGCCTCTTTAACCGCACGCGTACCCGCGGCGGTGCAGAAATTCTTGAACAGATGTTCCGGTATCCTTTGTCGGATGCCGGAGCAATTAACCAGCGCAGTAACATCATTCGTTTTTTTAAAGCGGGAGACATCGCTTTCCCCTTTAAAGAAGAGTGGTTCGACCAGGCAGATCATTATTTGAGCAATGCTGATGAACGCAGCAGGCTTTCCGGTGATGAAAATAAGATCAGTCGTAAGCTGAATAGTCTGATTGGTGCAGATACTGCATACCAGCAGGCGGTGCAAGGTGTTGGGGCCATCCTTGACATCATCAACGCTTTTCACCGCTTCCTGGAAGCAATGCGTCAGGTGCCTGGCGACAACCCCTATGAGGAAGAGGTAAGGGCCATTGAACTGATCCTCCATGACGAGGAACTGCAGCAACTGGTTAAGCAGGCGGCCTCGGGCAAGCCAAATTATGAACAGATTGCGGCACATGATAAAATCCTGCGTTTTCAAAAGAAAGATCAACTTCAAAAGCTCTTGTTTTTTGCGCATCATGTAGATGTATACTGCGCAGTTGCAAAGGTTGCCAGGGAGCATCAGTTTGTATTCCCCCGGGCATTGTCTGAAGGGGTTGTCATGAAAATGGAGGGTTTATACCATCCACTTGTAGAAAATGCGATTGGCAATGACCTGATGGTTACTCCGGATAGCAACATGATTTTCCTGACCGGTGCAAACATGGCCGGTAAGTCAACATTTATGAAGTCCCTCGGGATAGCCGTTTTTCTTGCCCATGCAGGATTCCCGGTGCCGGCAGCCAGGATGGAATTTCCGGTAATGGATGGCTTGTTCAGCACCATCAACCTGCCGGATAACCTGAGTATGGGCTATAGCCACTTTTATGCGGAAGTGCTCCGGGTAAAAAAGGTGGCTGAACAACTGGCACAAAAGAAAAAACTGTTCGTCATCTTTGATGAGCTTTTCCGTGGTACCAATGTGAAGGATGCCTATGAAGCCACGGTGGCCCTAGCGGCAGCTTTTGCAAGAAAACGTGATTGTGTATTCGTGATCTCCACACACATCATCGAGGCAGGAGAAGAGCTGAAATCCAAATGCGACAACATACAGTTTACCTATTTGCCTACTTTGATGGAAGGCAGCAAGCCTGTTTATACTTATAAACTGAGACAGGGAATCACGTCCGACAGACATGGAATGATCATCATCAACAATGAAGGCATTATTGATATTTTGAAAAATAAAAAGACCAGAGCCAAATAGCTATGCCATTTATAACAGATAAACAAACGCTGGACGATCTGAACGTACTGGGAAAATATAAGAACAACTCTGTATTCAACCTCTTTAACAGGACAAAAACAGCTGGTGCGGAACGATTGCTGGAACAGATGTTTCAGCATCCACTGACAGATATGAAGCTCATTAATGAACGCAGTGATGTAATCCGCTATTTCCAGGGAAAACGACTTGTGTTTCCGCTGGATGTGCAGCTGCTTCAAACCGCAGAGCAGTACCTCGCTGGGGCTGCAGGTTCAAATATGCTGATGACTACAGTGCAGACGGGCAGGAGAAAAGCATTGAAATTACTTGGCTTGACGGTGGAACATACCCTGGTGACAAATGGGCTTTCGGCAACGATACAGGTGCTGGCGGACATCAGGACTTTTGTATCCAGGTTGTTGTCGGAAGATCCTGACGGGCCCTTTGCTGCCGAACTGAACATGGCTGCAGAAAGTTTCAATAGCGGTAAGCTGGACTGGTTGCCGGCAGCGAAAGCGAAAGTTACATTGTCATTTTTTGAAACTTCACGTTATGATTACCTGCTCAGGGTGGCGTTAAGGAATGAGATGGAAATCATCATGAAACTGGTGCACCTGACAGACCTTTACATCTCAGTTTCTTCAGTAGCACAGGAAAAATCCTTTGCCTATGCGGAGGCTGTTGAGGAAACACAAGACCTGCTGGACATCAACGAAGGTTTTCATCCATGTCTCAATAAAGCGGTTCCAAACTCCGTGAAGATGGATGGCAATGAAAACGTAATCTTCCTAACGGGAGCCAACATGGCGGGGAAATCCACCTTTATGAAATCTTACGGACTTTGTATCTACCTGGCACACATGGGTTTTCCGGTTCCCGCAAAGTCGATGGTATTCTCTGTAAAAGAAGGTATGTATACGTCAATCAATGTTCCGGACGATATCAACATGGGCTACAGCCATTTTTATGCGGAAGTGTTGCGGGTAAAAAAGATTGCGGAAGAAGTGAGCGCTCCAAAGAATCTCTACATCATCTTCGATGAGTTGTTCAAGGGGACCAATGTGAAGGATGCCTACGATGCCACACTGGCCGTATCAGAGGTCTTTGCCACACACCGCAACTGTTTCTTCATCATCTCCACACACATTGTAGAGGTGGGGGAAGCGCTGGCACAACGCTGTGACAACATCCGGTTTACCTATATGCCTACTGAAATGCGGGGCAAGGTGCCGGTTTATACCTACCGGGCGAAGGAAGGCATCAGCAGCGACAGGCATGGGATGATGATCATCGAAAATGAAAAAATCCTCGAGATCATCGGTTAAGGATGCTGCGGTAGTCATGAATAATGTGGTAGCCATGAATAATGTGGTAGCCATCAATATTGCTGTTCTCATCGATGTAACTGCAGCGAAAGGCTGGCGGAATAATAAACATTCCGCCATTAATAAAACACACAAACAAACCAATATTATAAATTATGTTTAATCAGAAATCACTATTATTTTATAGTGTAATCAGTGTAGGTACGCTGATTTCGGGATGTGCATTGTTTCAAAAGAAACAAGCTCCTGTAAAAACAGTGGCAGTAGATCCGGCTAAGAAAAAAGCCGACAGTCTGCAGAAGGCTTCCGGGTTGAAACCTTACAGCGAAATTATTTCAAAAGGCACAAAGACAAAAAAGGGCTATTTCACGGTGCATCAGAAAGATGCGAAATATTATTTCGAAGTTCCAAATGCCATCCTGGGACGCGACATCCTGATTGTAAGCCGGGTGTCTAAAGCCTCCGCAGAGATGCGCAACGGCAACAACGGATATGCCGGCGACCAGCTTGGCGAGACGGTTTATCGTTTTGAAAAAGGACCGGAGAAAAAATTGTTCTTGAGGAGGATTTCTTTCGCTGAGTATGCGAAGGACAGCACAACTACAATGTATGCGAGTGTACAGAAAAACAATGTGAGTGCCATTGTAGGTGCTTTCCCTGTGTTGACCATGCCTAAAGATTCCTCCGCGGTCGTGGTTGATGCTACAGATTTTTTGAACAGCGACAATGATGTGCTGTACTTTCAGGCGAAGGGCAGCAAAGACAGGGCTGGAATGGGTGGTCAGCAGAACGATAAGAGTTACATAGATTACATCCATGCTTACCCGACAAATGTGGAGATCCATGCGGTGAAGACATATTCTGCCGGAAGAAACCCGACAAATTCAAGTTATACCGTGGAGTTAAACTCTTCGATGGTATTGTTGCCGTTAAAACCGATGAAGGCCCGGCTGGAAGACCAGCGTGTGGGTTATTTTTCTACTTCGTTTGTAGATTTCGATGCGGATCCTCAGGGCGTAGCGAGGACTACGTATGTGAAACGCTGGAAGCTGGAGCCTAAACCGGAAGATGTAGATCGTTATAAACGTGGCGAGCTGGTAGAACCTGCAAAGCAAATTGTTTTTTATATTGATCCGGTAACGCCAAAACAATGGGTGCCTTACCTGATCAAAGGGGTGAACGACTGGCAGGAAGCTTTTGAGGCTGCGGGCTTCAAAAATGCAATTGTTGCCAAAGAAGCACCAACAGCTGCTCAGGACAGCACCTGGAGCATTGATGATGCCAGTCATTCTGCCATCATCTACAGGCCTTCCGCTATTGCAAACGCAATGGGACCAAGCGTGGCTGACCCACGAAGTGGAGAGATCATCGAAAGCCATATTTTCTGGTACCACAATGTAATGTCGCTGCTGCAGCGTTGGTACATGGTACAGGCTGCGGCAGTGGATCCAAGGGCGAGAAAACCTGAGTTTGATAAGGAACTGATGGGCAACCTGATTCGTTTTGTTTCTTCTCACGAGGTTGGACATACCCTGGGTTTGTTGCATAACTTTGGTTCCAGCTCAACCGTTCCGGTAGAGAAACTGAGGGACAAGGCTTGGGTGGAAGCTCATGGACATACGCCTTCTATTATGGATTACGCACGTTTCAACTATGTTGCGCAGCCTGAAGATGGGATCTCTGAAAAAGGATTGTTCCCAAGAATTGGCGACTATGACAAATGGGCGATCAAATGGGCATACACCTGGCATCCGGAGTTTGCTACTCCTGAGGAGGAGCAAAAAGCGCTGGTAAAGGTGGTGACAGATTCCCTTAAAAAGAACCACCGTCTGTGGTTTGGCAATGAAGCGGAACCATTTGATCCAAGGTCGCAGAATGAAGACCTTGGAGACGATGCGGTGAAAGCAAGTACCTACGGGATCAAAAACCTGAAACGAATGGTTCCTCAAATTGAACAATGGATGAGCATTCCTGGTGAAGGTCAGGAGCGTCTGTTCAAAGCTTATGATGGCATCTGGAACCAGTACGAACTTTACCTGGGACACGTGACCAAAAACATCGGCGGCAACTATCATACGCCACGTGTAAACGGGGAGGCAGGATTGATTTCTGAGCCCGCACCGTATGCCAAACAGAAAAGTGCCGTGCAGTTCCTGAACGACCAGATATTCAGCACGCCTTCCTGGCTCAATAAAAAGGACATGTTGAGTAAGATCAATGTGAACTTCCCATTTGAGCTGAATGCCCTTCAGCAGACCAGTATCGATGCAGTCATTACCCGCAACAGGCTGAGTAGAATGCTGACCAGCGAACATACAGATCCAGGAAAAATTTATACGGTATCTGAGCTATTTAATGATCTGAACAAAGGCATCTTCAAAGAAATATATGCGGGTAAAAATGTAGATTTCTACAGACGCAATATGCAGAAATTGTATGTGTACAGATTACTAGTGCAAGGTTTTTATACCAACGACATGAGCAGTATTACTGGTCCAAATACGTATCACTTTACCGTTACCGACCTGAATTCCATCATAAGAGAACAGCTTAGGATACAACAGAGCCTGTTTAAACAAGCTTTAAAACGTCCGGGACTTGATAAGTGGACGAAGATCCATCTTAAAGAGATGGATATGATGATTAGTCAGAAATTTGCCGGAGAAAATAGCGGATTGCTGAAATAAAGTCGACAATCCAGCATATCGCAGAGATTGTCACATAAAATCATGCTGAAAAAAGAGCTTCTGGAGTTTAAAATTCCAGAAGCTCTTTTTTATTTAGAATAATTCTATAAATAAGTCTAGGAATTTAGAGTACTGTTATTACTTTTGCAGCTATTCATAATTAATCTAAATAGCGATGTTTTATTTCCGATGCCTTATAGTGGCAGTGGTGATGCTGGTAGGGCATACCGCTTCCGCTCAATTGACCCTTCGTGGTAAGATTACCGATAGTCACAATGTCCCTGTTCCCGGAGCTACGGTCAAATTAGTAGAAACAACCCAGATCATTATAACTGATCGAGAAGGGGTGTTTCTTATCCCTGACCTGAAGGCGGGTACGTACAATTTTATAGTTTCCTATATTGGTTTTGAAACCAAGCGTGTGAAGTTTGCTTTTGATGCTGAAAATGACCTGTTGAATATCGTTCTGGCGGATCAGCAGAATGCTTTACAAAGTGTGGAGGTCGTGGGCAGAAAGGAGCAGTCCTATAAAAATACAAGATCTTTTTCCGGCACAAAAACGGAAACTTTGCTAAAGCATGTTCCACAGTCGGTCAGTTATGTTACTAAGGAAGTTATTGATGACCAGCAGGCCTTCAGAGCGGGCGACATCATTAAAAATGTCAGCGGCGCGTCGACCTTCTCTTATTATAACAATGACATCACGCTCAGGGGATTCAGGACAAGTACAGCCCTGATCAACGGACTACGCACAGCTACAGAAGGCTGGAGTCAGCCGATACTGGCGAATGTGGAACGCGTCGAGGTGATCAAGGGTCCTGCATCAGCACTTTTCGCCAATACTGATCCCGGAGGTACCGTGAATACAGTTACAAAAAAACCGCTGGATGAAAACCGTAAGGCGATCAATTTTGCGACGGGCAGTTACAATACTTATCGGGTAAGCTCAGATTTTACGGGACCGATGAATGATTCTAAAACACTGCTGTATCGTTTAAATCTTGCCTACCAGAATGCAGAGTCGTTCCGGGTGCTGCAAGGGGGTGAAGACTTCATGATTGCTCCGTCGTTTTCATTTATTCCGGATGATAAGACAAAGGTCAATTTCGACTTTGTATACTCAAAATCCAAGAGCAGGCTGGATCGTGGACAGCCCATCTTCGGTGCAACTGCTGGAACAGACCTGAATTCCACACCTACATCATTTGCAATAGGCAAAAGAAATGATTTCCTGCATGAGCTCAATCTTTTTGTAACCGCCTCTTTGCAGCGTAAAATTTCCGATCATGTCAGCTTCAATGCTTCTTATATGAAGTTTATGTATGATGAGGACCTATTGGAGCACCGGACTTCTAACAGGTATGCTGTGGATGAGCTGGGTGCATCGATTCCTACATTAATGGAAATGCAGACCATCCGCAGACAGGGGAAGAATTATAATGACAACATCACCATGTATGTGGTTTCGGATTTCAAAACGGGCCCATTGGAGCATACCCTGTTAACAGGATATGATTACCTGCAGAACCAGACACCCGTAGGAAACTCTTCCTATAATGCAAGGGGATATCTCAGTGCGGACCGGAGCACAAGTATTGCTACTTATGTTCCCGGCTCGTCGTCGCGGTATTATATTGTAAATGGCCGTCCCGTACCAAATGTGCCGCATTTTGACCTTGTCAATCCTGATTACTCATTTTCTGACATCTCAAACTACATTAATGTGTCTTCACAGACCGCGCCGACAAAGTACTATGTGAATGGGATTTATATCCAGGATCAGATCAAATGGGGCAAATTGCGTGCATTGCTGGCCCTGAGACAGGAATATTATACAGACATTCAGAATGTCAATACGCCAACCAGTAAAAAGATTGAGCAGAAGGCCTTGATTCCGAGAGTAGGTCTTGTATACAGTCCTGTTGACGAGGTAAACTTATATGGAACCTATACAGAAGGCTATCAGCCGCAAACGGCAGGAACGATAGGTGACCCGGCCCGGTTTGGTGGTCCTTTTGATCCGCTGATCAGCAATATGATCGAGTTTGGTGCTAAAACTGAGTGGTTCCAGAACCGCTTATCATTGAACCTCGCAGTATACCGTATCGAACAGAATAACATTCTGATCAATGCAAATGATCAGGGTAATCCAGAGCTGCTGCGTCAGGTAGGACAGCAACAATCGAAAGGTTTTGAACTGGATGTGAATGGTATGGTGATGCAGAACCTGAGTCTGACAGCAAACTTTGCTTACAGCGAAGCGACAATTACCGAAAGTGCAGATCCTACAGAGATAGGTACGCTGCTTCCCAATGCGCCAAAGATCCAGGGTGGTTTTTGGGCTAAATATAATTTTATCATTCCTGAGCTGAAGGGTATTGGAGTGGGAGCAGGTGTCAACTACACCGGCAAGAGAAATACGCTAAGTAAAATCCTGACGCTTCCGGAATACACCATTGTGAACACTGCGCTGTATTACAATGTAGACAAGTTCAAATTGTCTGCAAACCTGAACAACATCTTTGATAAAACGCACTGGGTTGGAGGTTACGACTTTAACCGGTTGTTCCCGGGAACACCGAGAAACTTTATGGTAGGTATAGGGTACACGTTTTAATGTCAGCGGTTAAGCAGCAAAAACCGGCCGGTAAGAAAGGCAATAAGCAGCTCCTGTGGACAATACACCATTGGGCAGGACTTTATGCAGGTGTACTGATTGCCGTAATTTGCTTCACGGGGGCAGTGGCGGTCTTTATTCCGGAGATCAGCGTGCTGATTCAGAGAAGTAAATATCCAGTCTCTACTGTTCCGGCCCCGGTGCCTGTCTTCAGCAAATCGCTGGAGATCCTTAAAGAAAAGTACCCTGACATGAAAGGGTTGTTGATTACCCTTCCAAAAACTGCAGGTCAACCTGCAGTTTTTGATTTTAGTGTGAAGGAGGCAAAGCCAGAGAAGGCCCAACAGAAAAAAAGTGACAAAAAGAAGAAAGCTCCCTCAAAGCGATATACTTTTTTTGTCGATAGTAATAAAGACCTGATTCTTGGAAGTAGCATCCAACAGAATTCTTTTGCGAATTATCTGCGTCAGATTCATGTCCGCCTTTATGAGGGGGTATGGGGAAGACAACTCGTCGGTTTGGGTGGCATTGCTTTGCTGGTGGTCACGGTTACCGGCCTGTTTATCTATGCTGATTTCATGAAAAAGCAACCTTATCCAAAGATCAGGAACGGCAAGGGGCTGAGGATAGGGATGGCCGACTGGCACAAAATCCTTGGCATCAGTGCGCTGACATTTAACTTTGTCATTGCCGCGACAGGTGCCTGGCTGGGATTACAACCACTTCTGATCAGATGGTTTAAAATTGAAACACCCAATGTTTTTGAACCGGCCATAAGAAGTACAGCAGCCGCGGATCTCAAAAAAACGGTATCCTGGGAAGAAGTTTTCGCGGTGATGCACACGACATTTCCTGATCTCCAGGCAGAGTACATCAGGAGCTCCGATGATGGCAGCGAAACCATTACTATTGCTGGAAATATTGAAGGACAGATCTATGAACGGAGCATCAACACTTTGATCTTGGCTAAAGAAGGTCTGGCTCCTGTATTTAAATACGACATCAGAGAACAGCCCTTTAGTCATAGGTTTTATTTTGTACAGGAAGCCCTGCATTTTGGTGATTACGGCGGACTGGCATTGAAAGTTTTGTACACGCTATTTGGGCTTACCTCAAGCTTCTTGTCTATTAGTGGATTTGTAGTCTATTTCTACCGTACAGAAAAGAAAATGAAGCGGAACTGGAGCCCACTGAAAATCACTTTTATATACGGTGTTGTATTCTTGCTTTTGCTTGGGACTATTGCAATGGTCAGTACGCTTGCCGGGTATACCCTCGCTGCAAAAATAGCCGGTTACGTGGTGAACGGCTTATTTTTCGGTTACCTGTTGCTACGCTTAGCCCGCTACCTCCACCAGAAGCTGAAAAAAGAACCTATTTAAACTGAAATTATGCGCTATGCCAAAAAACATTAAAACAGCCACAGGTAAACATCCGCAACAATCGATTCGGGATTTCGGATTGATTCAACACAACCTCATTCCCTGGTCGCTGGTAACAATGAATATCGTCTTAGCCCATCTGATTTATTGGGCTGCGATGAAGGCATTCGATCTTCACTTATTATCCATATCGATATTGGCGGTACTGATGGTGACAGGGATTATCCTCCGGAATAAATATCTGATGATCGCTTCAAATTCCGGGTACTGGATTTTTCTGATTTTCAGTCTCTTTTTTGTTGCATAAAACGCAGTCATCCTTAGAATATTTTGATGACCTTAGTAGGCAAAAAAGAACAAAACCATGAAAAAACTAATTGCACTAACGCTTTTTGTAAGCTTATTTACCGCAGTAACCGTTTCCGCTCAGGATAAAAGCAAACGCCCAAGTCCTCCGGCATTGGTCAAAGAAACCACCAAATCTGGTACAACCATCACCATTGATTACAGTCAGCCTTCATTGAAAGGCCGTAAAGTAGGGGGAGAAGTTGCTCCTTTTGGAAAAGTTTGGCGTACAGGTGCCAACGAAGCTACCATCTTTGAAATTGATAAAGCCGTGAAAGTTGAGGGCAAAGCCCTTGCTGCAGGAAAATACAGCCTGTACACTATTCCTGGTGAAAAAGAATGGACAGTGATCTTCAACAGCACTTGGAAACAACCTGGCACACAGTATAACGAGTCAACAGATGTACTTCGTGTAACCGTTAAGCCTGGTAAAGCAGCTGCGGAAACTGAGAAAATGACTTTCACGATTGATAAATCAGGCAAAGTTTCTCTTTTGTGGGGTCAAACGGCTGTTGCTTTCAACGTAAAGTAAGTGTTCGAATATTTACTACCCCAGTAATTTCTCAGCAGGCATCATCACATGAGCTGGTCAATGAGCGGGGTCTGATAGTAAATTAATCAAACAAAAAAAGGACATGTTGCGGAGAGACGTGGAAATGTGTGGGCTTCTTCAGCCCACACATTTCGGTCTCGAAGTAACATGTCCTTTTTTTTGTGAAGTAAAATTTCACCCTTTTTCACGCTGCTTCACGATATTCAACATAAACAACTTAACGGCATTGCAGTTCATCCACCTGGCCTGTCATGATTCCTGCTCGAGAAAAGCAAGCGTCTTCTCACATACCTGATGCAGGTGAAGCGGCAGCCTTTCTTCCTGATAAGGATGTGAAGCACCATACACATGGTTTGCGCCTTCAATTTTTTGTATCTGGGCGTTCAGCTGTTTCTGCGCCAGTTCTTGAGCTACACTGAACGGCACATTAACATCTTCATCACCGTGTAAGATCAGCCATGGTATCTTTACCCGCTGTGCAGCATTGAGAATATTAAACTTATCCTTGTTGGTCTCAAAGTCTTTCAACAGCGTGCTGTTGAGTGGCATCTTCTCTTTTGTGCGTGCGTTCTCAACAAAAATGTGCCCTTTTTCCCGCCATTCATCAATTTGCTCCGGCTTCCACAGACTTGAAAAGTCTGCTATAGCAGACCAGGTAACAAGTTTATCGATGCGGAAATCATTTGCAGCCTGGATGATGGCTAGTCCGCCGCCCTTGCTATGACCGATCAGGATGGTTTGTGGCGATGCCCAGGTACGTTCCGCGTAAGTGATGACCGTGTCCAGGTCTTCAAACTCTTTACTGGTCGTATTTGCGGCAAATGCCTCCAGGTCGCTGACATCATTGGGCTTCGATTCCGTTACTCCGCTGTAAGACAGGTTAAACTTTACATATCTGTATCCTTTTCTGGCGAAAAATTCTGCAGAAAGGCGGTGGGCACCCCAATCTTTGAAGCCTTTAAAGCCATGAACAAAAATTATCGTGCTGAGGTTGCTGTAGTTATCATCATAAGTAAGGTCGCCAATAATTGGTTTTCCTTCGGGACTGCTCAATTTAAATTCCTCTTTTTGAATCATATGTGTCTAGTGATATGGTGTTTATGCAATATAACAATTAACTCTTCAGGAAGTTTACCTATGTTGATTCTATTTGTAATCTTTCTAAATAGCTCTTAATTACTCCATAATGACAGTGGAATAACGGCTTGTTGTTACTTTTGTTACGCTAAAAATAAACAGAGTTAAACATTTTGGAATATTTAAAAATCATTGCTTTTACGCATAAACACATTGACCTGAAAGCATTGGGTAAATTGGTGATATGTGAGCAGACATTAGACGACCGGTTGAAGAACATTCAATCGGAGTTAGATGTAAAAGAAATATTCTACATCGGCACTTGCAACAGGGTCGAGTTTGTGTTTACTTCTTCCCATCATCTTGACAAAGAATTTATCACTCGTTTTCTTACCGTACTGGACATGGGCCTGCCTATGGAGTACATGGAAAAGTTTGTAGAAAACGTGTCTGTATATGAGCAGCTGGAAGCCTTTAATCATTTGCTGCGTACCTCCTGTTCCCTGGAGAGTCTCGTGGTAGGAGAGAAGGAAATCCTTGCCCAGGTGAGAAGAGCTTATGAGGCATGTCGCGTGGCTGGCTTTACAGCAGACTACATGAGGATGATCATGAACAGGGTGGTGAAAACTGCAAAGGAAGTATATACCCATACCAATATCTCCAAGAACCCTGTTTCGGTAGTATCACTGGCATACCGCAAACTTCGCGATTTAAAGATGTCACAGTCGTCACGATTGCTGATCATTGGCGCTGGAGAGACCAACAGAAATATTGCACAATACCTGAAAAAACACAGATATTCCAACTTCTCCATTTTCAACAGGACACTTGAGGCGGCTGAATCTCTGGCCAAAGAGCTGAATGGTGTAGCCTACCCGCTGTCGGAGCTTGAAAATTATACACAAGGCTTTGATGTGATCATTACCTGTACAGGTGCAACAGAACCTATTTTAACCAAAGAAGTTTATACTAAACTGCTGAATGGCGAAACCGATAAGAAAATTATCGTTGATCTTGCCATTCCAAATGATACCGCTGCTGAGGTTGTATCTTCCTTCCCCATTCATTTTATTGAAGTCGAGTCTCTCAAAGAGATTGCCCGTAAAAATATTCAGGAACGTTATGATGAGCTGGTTCATGCTGAGCACATCATCGACGAAAATATCAAGGAATTTGAACTGGTATTGCGCCAGCGCAAAATTGAAATTGCCATGAGTGGCGTTCCGCAGAAGATCAAGGAAATCAAGCATACCGCAATCAATGCCGTCTTTGCCGACGAAATCAACAGCCTGGATGAAAACTCCCGACTGGTACTGGAAAGAGTGATGAATTACATGGAAAAAAAATGCATCAGTGTTCCAATGGTCATGGCAAAGGAGATATTGGTAAAGAATAGCTAGCTTTGCGGAAAAATTAGCATCAACGTGAAAAGACTTATTATCGGTACAAGGGGCAGCGACCTGGCTTTATGGCAGGCCAATTTCATCAAAGACAGACTTGCAGAAATTGGTGCGGAAGCCGAACTGAAAATTATTAAAACGCAGGGAGACAAGATTTTAAACCTGCGCTTGGATAAACTCGAAGGAAAAGGATTCTTTACCAAAGAACTGGAAGAAGAACTTTTAGGAGGTACCATCGATATAGCCGTACACTCACACAAAGATTTACCAACCACACACCCTGCGGGACTTACCATTGCAGCAGTGACAGAACGCGAAGATCCTTCGGAGTTGCTGCTCATCCTGAAAGATTGTGTGGACATCAAACAGAAACTTTCCCTGAAAACAGGTGCCATGGTGGGTACTTCGTCCAACAGACGCAAGGCACAACTGCTGGCTTTGCGCTCAGACCTGAATATAGAAGACCTTCGTGGAAACGTACCTACACGCATCCAGAAGTTAAGAGACGAGAATTACGATGCGATCGTACTGGCAAAAGCCGGTGTCAACCGCTTAAATATAGATTTGTCGGAATTTCATGTTGAGGTGATCGATCCGACGGAAATTGTTCCTGCTCCTGCACAAGGTGCACTGGCCGTCCAGATCCGTGAAAACGATACGGAGCTGTTCGCCTTGTTACAGCAACTCAACCATCAGGATACCATTGATGAGATCGCTGTGGAACGTAAGGTGCTCAACCTTTTTGAAGGTGGTTGTCACATGCCCCTTGGTTGTTACTGTAAAAAGGAAGAGGGCCTTTATGAGGTCTGGACTTCCAAAGCAGAAACAGATGAGCATTTCCCTGACCGCCTGTTTTTCCGCGTAGAGAGCCTGGAAGGTCTTGCGGAGAAGATTGTAGCCAAATTTGCGCCTGAGCGTAAGAAACCATCAAAAGTTTTCATCTCCAGGGAAATTGGAGAACACAGTTATTTCAGAAAAGCATTAGAAAAAAACAATATCGAGATTGAGGGACGTTCTCTGATCCGCACTTTCCCAATTGTGAATGTGCTGGACCCCTTTTATCTGAAACATATCGACTGGATCTTTTTCAGCAGCCGCAACAGCGTGGAATATTTCTTTAACCTGAAGCCGGTACTGCCGAAAAATGTAAAGTTTGGCGTTGCGGGCAGAGGATCGGAAGATTCTTTACGCAAAGCTGGTCACCTGGCTGATTATGTAGGTGAGGGTGGCGACATCGACGAGGTGGCAGAAGTTTTTGCAGATCTTGTTGCTGGGAAGACCGTTTTGTTCCCGAGGGCACAGGATTCCCTGCTGAGCATCCAGAAAGCCCTGAAACCAGATACAAAGGTGGTAGACCTGCCGATTTATGAGACCGTAATTGAAGAAGATGTAGACCAGACGTATGCTGAAGTCCTCATCTTCACCAGCCCTTCAAATGTCGATGCTTATTTTGTTGAGAACTTATTAGAACCCGGACAGCAGGTCATTGCCATAGGCAATTCGACCGGCAAGAAGTTCGAAGAGATGGGTGTGAAATTTATTCAGCCTTACTCTCCGGATGAAATCGGCCTTGCCGAGGCCGTGTTCGGAATAGACGTAAAATAAAAATAGAGATATGATACACCGTCCGCGTAGATTGAGAAAGAATCCTGTAGTGAGGGAGATGGTAGCTGAAACAAGGTTATCAAAAGACATGTTTATATACCCGTACTTTGTAGTACCGGGGAAAAATGTGGTTCATCCAATTGACGCGATGCCGGGCGTGAGCCACTTTTCTGAGGATACTTTACTGCATGACGTAGAAAAGGGGCTGAAACTTGGTGTCAATAAAATTATGCTTTTTGGTGTGGGTGATGAGAAGAGCGAGAATGCTGCTTCTGCCTACCATGACCATTCTCTGGTACCCTCTGCAGTGCGCTTGTTGAAGAAAAACTTTGGTGACGACTTGTACGTAGTTACTGATGTCTGCGTTTGTTCTTATACCACGCATGGACACTGTGGCATCATGGAGAACGATTATGTACTCAATGATCCTACTGTTGAAGTGATTGCAAAAATGGGATTGACCCATGCTGAAGCGGGAGCGGACATGCTGGCACCATCGGATATGATGGACGGCCGCATCAGCGCGATGCGTAACTTGCTGGATGCCGCAGGTCATGTAAACACAGCGATCATGTCGCACGCCACCAAGTTTGCATCAGCATATTATGGTCCTTTTCGTGAGGCTGCCGATTGTGCGCCAAGCAAGGGCGATCGTAAAGCTTACCAGATGGACTTCAGAAATCCTAACGAGGCCCTGAGAGAGGCGTTGCTGGATGAAAGTGAAGGTGCAGATGTGCTGATGGTGAAACCAGCATTGGCTTATCTGGATGTGATGCACAACCTGAAACAACATGTTGATGTGCCGATCGCCTGTTATAATGTGTCAGGCGAGTACTCAATGGTAAAGGCGGCAGCAGCAAAAGGCTGGATAGATGAACAGAAGGTAGTCATGGAAACCATGCATGCCTTTGCCCGTGCAGGTGCCAGCATCATTACCACTTACCACATTCGCGATATCGTAGAGAATAATTGGATGTAAGGACTGAGTCCTGTATTCGCAATTGATAGAAAAATATGTTAGAATCGTTAAAAAAAATGTTTTCAGGAAATGAAGGGGAACTACCTGTAAATACAGGCAGTAAGCCGGATATCTCCAGAGAGAAGTCTGCTGAGTTGTACGAGAAGGCGAAGAATTACTTTCCAGGGGGTGTAAATTCACCTGTAAGGGCTTTTAAGTCGGTATATGGCACTCCTTTGTTTATTCAAAAAGGGGATGGCTGTTATGTATGGGATGCGGATGGAAATCAATTCATCGACTTTTGCGGTAGCTGGGGTCCATTGATCCTGGGACATAACCATGCGAAGGTACGTGAGAAAGTGACGGAAGTGATGCAGAGCGGAATGAGCTTCGGCGCACCTACGGCATTGGAAAACGAACTTGCTGAGCTGATCATCAAAAACAATAAGTTCGTAGAGAAGATCCGTTTTACCAGCTCCGGCACGGAAGCGGTAATGTCGGCCATCAGATTGGCCAGAGGATACACGGGCAAAGATAAGATCATCAAATTTGAAGGTTGTTATCATGGTCACAGCGACTCGTTGCTGGTAAAAGCCGGTTCTGGTCTGGTGACCTTTGGTGAGACTTCTTCTGCGGGTGTTCCAAAATCTTTTGCTGAGGAAACCATTGTCATTCCTTTGAACGATACGGCAGCCATTACACAGGCTTTTGAACAATTCAAAGATCAGGTAGCAGCGGTAATTATTGAAGGCATTCCTGCCAACAATGGATTGCTGATGCAGGATGCGGAATATGTGAAGTTCCTGGAGGCTGCATGTAAGGAAAATAAGGCTTTACTGATCTTCGATGAGGTGATCACTGGCTTCAGGCTTGGCTTTGAAGGGGCGGCGGCACATTATGGCGTAAAACCTGATATCGTCACTTATGGTAAAATTATCGGCGGGGGCCTTCCTGTAGGGATGTATGGTGCTTCGGCTGAGATCATGGGCCATATTTCTCCGGATGGTGGCGTTTACCAGGCAGGTACATTGTCAGGAAATCCGGTAGCGATGGCTGCAGGAATTGCACAGCTGACAGAGCTGCTACGCTCAGGATTCTACAAAGAGCTGAACAATAAAACTGCGGAATTTGCAGAAAGTATTCAACGTTTTGCTACCGCAAGAAATTACAAACTGAAAGTTTTCTATGTAGGTTCGATTTTCTGGATGGCCTTCACGGATAAAGATAAAATCCAGACTGCGGAGGATATTGATCCTGCCAGCATGGAGAAATTTAAAATGATGCACAGGGAATTGCTCAACAGAGGAATTTACCTGGGGCCTTCTGGTTATGAGGTGGGCTTTGTTTCTGCTGCACATACCAAGATCGAACTTGAAAAGGCAAAAAGAGCAATCTTTGACAGTCTGGACATCGTTTTTAGGAATAAGTAAAATAGACTATATTTATAGCACAAAGCCGCACACACCATGAAAAAATCAATTGTCATATTTTATTTCATGTTATTGTACGCCCTGGTACAACTGATATCATGGGGTACACTCGTGGTGAAGTTACAGCCAGCAAGGATGGCCATGGTGATGGGCGAGGGCTCTGTGTTTCTATTTCTGTTGTGCATAGGAGCATACTTCCTGCACCAGTCGATCAAAAAAGAAGACCGTCTGAGAGAACAACAACAAAACTTCCTGCTGTCGGTAACACACGAACTGAAGTCGCCATTAGCGGCCATCAAGTTGTCATTACAGACCATCATCAAAAGAGATCTGGATAAAGCAAGGCAAACCTCCCTGTTGAACAATTCTCTTAAAGATATCGAACGTCTGGATGACCTGGTGGAGAATATGTTGCTGGCGACAAAAATTGAAAACAGGTCGTATACTTTCCCTAAAGAGGAGTTTGACCTGTCGGAGATGGTAACGAAAATTACCGATCGTCTGCAGATCCATTCCTGCAATTGTGAACAGGTGATCAAACAGCAGATCAAACCTGGTATTAAAATTACCGGTGATCCTTTTACCTTATCGTCTGTAGTCACCAACCTGGTTGAAAATGCTGTCAAATATTCAGGTCCATGTGCAGATATAGGTGTCGAATTGGCGGAAAAAGATGGACATACATTTTTAGCAGTCTATGATAAAGGGCCAGGTATTCCTGATGCAGAAAAAATGTTGATATTTGATAAGTTTTATCGCGTGGGTGATGAAAATGTGAGGAAGTCAAAAGGCACAGGATTGGGCCTGTTTATTGTTAAGGAAGTATTACAGAAGCACGATGCGGATATCAGCGTTAGGGATAACGTACCAAATGGTGCTATTTTTGAAATAACATTTAGTTGATTACTATGCAACAGAAATTAAGAATACTATTGGTTGAAGATGAAGACCATTTATTAGATGCTATAAAATTGAACCTTGAACTTGAAGGATATAAAGTTCATGCTGTAAAAGATGGTAAAACGGCTTTGAAGGTTTTCAAAGAAGAGCGTTTCAACCTCATCATCCTTGATGTCATGCTTCCGGAGATGGATGGCTTCCAGGTATGTGAAACCATCAGACTGGAAAACACCGAAGTGCCTATCCTTTTCCTTACCGCTAAGAATACCAGCGAAGACCGTGTAATGGGTCTTAAAAAAGGTGCTGACGACTACCTGGTGAAACCTTTCAACCTGGAAGAATTGATCCTTAGAGTTGGTATCCTGGTAAAACGTAGCATGAAAGCTGACGATCTTAAAGAAATCAACTCTTATAAAATTGGCGATAAAACCATCTATTTCAACTCTTTTGAGCTGAAACATGATGATGGTGTGATCGTGCCTCTAACGAAGAAAGAAACCATGCTGCTGAAATTGCTGATCGAGCGTAAAAATGAAGCGGTTTCCCGTGAGCAGATTCTGGAGACGGTATGGAACTATGATGTTTATCCGTCTACACGTACCATCGACAATTTCATCCTTACTTTCCGTAAGTATTTTGAACCAGATCAAAAGAATCCTGTTTATTTCCACTCTATCCGTGGTGTAGGTTACAAATTCACTGATACACATTAATGTATAATAATATTGGCAGGTATGCCCTGATGGCGGTCTTTGTGATTGCTGCCGGAGCATGCCTTTTTTATGATCAGATTCAGCTGGCTGTAATGGCCGGTTTTTTCTTTGCCTTCGTGGTTTGGAGTCACTTCAAACACAGCTCCATCTTACTGGCTTCCAAACATTTTAAAAACGGGAACTATGAACGGGCAACGCAATTGCTCGCAGAAGTACCCAATCCGGATCGCCTGGCTAAGAACAGGAGGGGCTATTATGAGTTTATGCGCGCTAACATTGCCTTGAAAAAAGAGGATTACGAAGCTGCAGAATACCATTTTCAGATTGCCAGCCGGTTTCCTTTGGGAGGTAAAAATGATAAAGCTTTTGTGATGATTCACCTTGCCAACCTGGCCTTACGTAAAAAGGACGGGGAGCGCATGAATGCCTATGTGGCGCGTGCACGTGAGCTGGCCAGCACGCCCAAAGCCCAGGAAATTGTAACTAAATTAGAGCAGGAAGCTAAACGCCTGACAAACAAATAATCCGATATTCTGTTAAGAATGTCATTTAACAGATAAGATGATGCCTTATTGTAAGAATAAGGATAATTTTATCCCATTAAAACCACATAAAATTTGATGAACACCTTATTTTTAGACGCTGCATTTTCAAAACAGACAGAGCGCCCGCCAGTATGGATGATGCGCCAGGCAGGCCGCTTTATGCCAGAGTACTGGGAGATAAAAAACAAGTACTCCTTTTTGGAAATGTGTAAAACGCCTGAGATCGCTGCAGATGTAACCATGTTGCCTGTCGACCTGCTCGGTATTGATGCCGCCATCCTTTTTTCTGATATCCTGGTAACAGGTGAAGCAATGGGAGGTGATTTGAGCTTTACACAAGGTGTAGGCCCTAAGTTTGCCAACCCGGTACGTACGGAGAAAGATGTAGACAACCTGAATGTGGATGTGCTGGATAAACTGCAGTATGTTGCTGATGCCATCAAGGTGATCCAACAACGACTGAATGGCAGCATTCCATTGATCGGTTTTGCTGGTGCTCCTTTCACCGTGATGAGTTACCTGGTAGAAGGTGGTTCTTCAAAAGATTTTAAACTGACGAAACTGTTGATGCACAATCAGCCTGAAGTGGCACATCGCCTGCTGGCAAAGATTGCCAAAGTAACTGCCGATTACCTTAACCTGCAGATTGCTGCCGGCGTAAATGCCATCCAGATTTTCGACAGCTGGGCCCTGGCCTTGTCATGGAACGATTATCAGGAATTTTCTCATCGTTACATCCAGGAAATCATTGCCAATCTCAATAGAAAAGATATCCCGGTGATTTCTTTCTGCAAAGGTAGCTCTGTATTCGCGCCGATCATGGCAGAAGCTAACCCTGACGTAATTTCTGTAGACTGGAATGCCGACCTGCTGAACATCAAGAAAAGTCTTCCTGCAGGCATTGCCGTACAGGGAAATTTAGATCCTCATATCCTGTATGCTGATAAACCAGTGATTAAAAAGCACATTCTTCAGTTATTTGAGCGCATGCGTGGAGAAAATGGCTTTATCTTCAACCTTGGTCATGGCATCATGCCGGATATCCCGTTTGATCATGTGAAGTATGCAATAGAAGTCATCAAGGATTTTAAATACTAAGCGGATGGAATACTATTATTACGTGCTCTCTGTTCACATCATTTTCGTGGTGAGCTGGATGGCTGGGTTGTTTTATAGTGTTCGTCTGTTCATCTACCATAGGGAGGCCGAAGACCGGCAGGAACCTGAACGTACCATCCTTCAAAAGGAGTACGAAAAAATGGAATCAAAACTTTGGAACATCATCACTAATCCTGCAATGGTACTTACAGTCCTTGCAGGATTGCTGATGATTTACCTGAACCCCAATTTATTAAACCTTCCCTGGCTGCATGTGAAACTGGCCTTCGTGGTATTGCTGCTGATATATCATTTTATCTGTCAGCGGATCATGAAACAATTGAAGCTCGGGAAGTGTAAATTAAGCTCATTCCAGCTTCGTTTATGGAATGAGGTAGCCACAATCCTTCTGGTGGCCATTGTGTTTACTGTGGTCTTAAAAAGTGCAGTAAACTGGATCTATGGACTGATTGGGTTAATTATCTTTTCTGTTGTCATTATGATTGCCGTAAAATGGTACAAGGCCTACAGGAAGAAGCACAACTGCTAATTCAATATTTTTTTCTTTTTTTCCGTTCTGCATGCAACCTTTTCCGGGGCGCATACATCTTCTATATACCAAACACAAAATGAAGTTGACGTTATATAGTATAGATGAACTCATGGAAGGCTGCAAAGCCGGCAACCGGAAGATGCAGGAGCTGCTTTACAAGCAGACTGCGTCCAAGATGCTGGCAATTTGTATGCGCTATGCAAAGGACAGGATGGAAGCGGAAGATGTCTTGCAGGTGGGGTTCATCAAGATTTTTCAAAAGATAGGAGAGTATCGTGGGGATGGCTCTTTTGAGGGCTGGATGAGAAGGATCATGGTCAATGCATCGATAGAAAGCTACAGGAAAACATTGAGGACCTTAAATGTCGTTCCGATTGATGATGCTTTTGACCAGCCATCAACAGGGTTTGATTTCAGCAGGTTGGGCATGCAGGACCTGATGCGCATCATTCAGAAGTTGGCAGATGGTTATCGCGTAGTCTTTAACATGTACGCCATCGAAGGCTATTCTCACAAGGAGATCGCAGATACACTGGGCATTTCTGAAGGTGCGAGCAAGTCGCAGTTATCAAGGGCCAGGGCAATATTAAAACAAGAAATTATAAAAATGGAGGGCATTGATTATGGGAGCTATACAGGATAAGGAGTTTGATCAGTTATTTAAAGATCAGTTAGAACATGCGGAGGTCAGTCCTTCGGCAGGCTTATGGGATCATATTGCAGCAGAACTGGAGCCTAAGCGCAAGCGTGGTTTACCAGTATTCTGGATGTCTGCGGCTGCGGTTGTAGTCATTGGTGTGATGGTTGCATTGCTGATGCCAAAGAAAGATCCAATTCGTCTGCAGGGATCTGCGGATGAGTTTGCCGCCGCGAGTGCCCTGGACATAAGTACCGCGCCAGTTGATGGTGTTCAAAAAATAGCCGCACCGTCGGTTGTTGGTGTCTCGTCAGCACAACCTAAGGACACTGCTACTTATGAAAGTACGCCATTGGTTATTGCGCCGCGTTTTGTGGCTCAAAATGAGAAAAAAGATGTTCACCGGATGCAACCGATTACTGAGAACAACCGTCCTGTTAATAAAGAGGATCAGTTTGATCCAGGAAAGGTAGATGTAAATAAACAGGTGGCTAAGGTTTCTGAATCCAATGTCAGCGATGTCGTGATGGCCAATGTGGACACAGATGCACCACGATATGGAAATGAGATCAGAGAGTCGGATGTTTCTGAAAGCAGAGGGATCAAGAATGTAGGCGACCTGGTGAACTATGTGGTGGATAAGGTCGACAAACGTGAAAAGAAATTTTTAAAATTTAATACAGATGATGATGACAATTCTTCATTGGTAGCCATCAATATAGGATTCATCAAATTGAACTCAAGAAAACACAAATAAACCAAGGGATATGAAACGATTAGTATGGGCAGCACTATTGATAAGCGGGCTTACAGGTGCAACGACTACAGCTGTTAATGCGCAGGAACAGGATACGGTAATCACCACAACCACCACTACAAAAACTACTGTAAAGAAAAAGGATATGGAGAAAACCTTTGACATGAAACATGGCATTGGCATCAATATCGGAAAGAAAGATTCAACAGGAACAACTTCATCTAACGGACGTTTTGTTGGAGGAATTACTTTTACCAGGGTTGATCTTGGTTACAGCAGACTGGTTGACAATGGCAGTTTTACGTTATCTCCGGAAAATGAATTTCTTGATAACAGAGGAGGAAAAACCAGTACATTCTCTTTTGATGTGGCACAGATGGGATACCGTTTCAATCAGAACTTCAAAATCTACGTTGCCGGTGGTTTCGACTGGACACACATCCGTTTGAACAAAAACATTACCATACAGAAGGATCAACAGCAGCTTACGTATGTGGAAGATGATGTGGAATTCTCCAAAAATAGGTTCTCCAGCAGTTACCTCCACATTCCTTTGAACTTTGAATTGAGAACAAAAGAAAACAACAATGGCAACCGTTTTTATTTTGTCATTGGTCCTGAGGTGAGCTTCCTGCTGAATGGTAAAGTGAAACAGATCAGTGAAGAGCGTGGCAAGCAAAAGTTCACAGATGATTACAGGTTCCAGGCTTTCCGTTACGGTGGAACATTAAGGTTCGGGTATAATGGTTTTGGCTTCTTCACCAAGTATTATTTCAATGATATGTTCGCCAGTGCCCCTCAGAAAGGTTTGAAAAATATGTCCTTTGGAGTCACCTTTGGACTGAATTAAAGATGTACCCGATCGGGGTTTTCAAAGGCCGTCAGAATGAGATCGATCTCGTTCTGATGGCCTTTTTCTTTTTGTAGAATCCGTTGATTAACCTCGGCGTTACGTTCTTAGATTTTTGTTGCCTCTAAATTGTCTTATCTTTACGGTGTGAAGGAATCAATTATCACCGTTAAAGGTTTAAGTAAACAATATCAGGCAGCAAACGCTTCTTCAGCTAACACAATGCCCTCACCGGCATTGTCATCAGGATCTTCCATTACCTCCGATCTTTCGAAAACAGATGCTTCAGCAACATGCGGTATTGAGGGACCTGCAGTTAAATCAACTGTGTCGGAACCGATGAATGTGAGCACAGATGGAGTTCAGAATGTTGATGGGGTCAATGCGACTTTAACTACGGATACTTTAACTCCGGTGGCCGCATTACGTTCTTCAGGCGTGGATAATGTGAGTTTTGAGATTAAAAAGGGTGATGTGGTTGCGATTATCGGTGAAAGCGGAAGCGGTAAGTCTACATTGCTCAAGTGTATCTATGGTCTTTTAGAGGTAGATGCGGGAGAAGTGCTTTTTAAAGGTAACCGGGTTTTAGGACCTCACGAGCAACTCATCCCTGGTCATAAGGAAATGAAAATGGTCACTCAGGATTTTTCCCTGAACATCTATGCCAAAGTTTATGACAACATTGCATCGATGCTTTCTAATACGGACATCCGTTCAAAGCATGAGAAAACAATGGAGATCATGGCACACTTGCGCATTGATCATTTGAAAGATAAAAAGATCACTCAATTGAGTGGGGGAGAGCAGCAACGGGTAGCCATCGCAAAAGCACTCGTAAGCGACACTTCAGTCTTATTAATGGATGAACCCTTTAGTCAGGTTGATGCTTTATTGAAAAATCAACTGCGCGCAGATATCAAACGAATTGCCGCGGCAACAGGTGTGACGGTAGTAATGGTTTCTCACGATCCTGCCGACGGACTGTTTCTTGCGGACGACCTGCTTATCGTTAAAAATGGAAAGCTCATTCAGCAAGGTAAACCAAGTGATATTTATCAGCATCCAGACCATATTTATACCGCGAGGATCCTTGGTAACGCCAATGTGCTTACTGCGGAACATGGTAAGATGTTGGGGCTTGATGTGAAAACTGACAATGCGGTCTTTTATCCGGAATGGGTAAAGCTAAATGATAATGGAGAGGGACTTGGCTTTGAGGTCAAAGATGTCTACTTCAAAGGATTTTACGAAGAGCTCTTGCTGGAAAGTGAAGGTGTCTTTATTCGCGCGATACAAATGAATATTGGTCAGCATAAAAAAAACGACCAAGTTCAAGTGAACATTGATCGTTTTTTGAATTTATAATGTTAATTCAACTAGGTAATATCCCTTGATGGAATCAGAACAACTTTGAAACGAATAGGTAGAGTAGGACGGTCTACGATTGTCGCAAAGTTTGAGTTTTGAATATCAAAAGACAGGCCTCCTTCGAATTGTTCATAACTAAAAGCTTGATTTTCAAAAGTGAATGGTAATTGAATGTAACTTCCAGCATTTACAGGATGGTCTCTATAAACTAATATTCCTTCAATATCGACATTGATGGCATCAATTTCAGGGATCAATATCTCTGCATTCAACGTACGATTGTCTGTAGTAGCTTTCCATTGAGAAGGCTGAATTGTAACTATTATTGTACGATTTTCTGTTTCCTGAATAATCGTTTCTTTCTTGCACGACACCAGGCCCAGCGTGGTGGTACAAAGCAGGAGTAAAAGTATTCTTTTCATTTGATTTAGTTTATTTGTGTGTTTGCTGAAAAATAGATAGCAAATCTGTTGCCACAAAAATGAGTTCCATGGGTTTGAATATTCTGTAATTGATTTGTTATGCAAAATTTAATGTAAGAGTCAATTGGTCAGGGCTAATTATATTAAATTTTGTATTGATGAATCTGAAGTATTTGTACAGATATAATGTGTAAACAAAGAGCAGCTACAGGAAAATGTAGCTGCTCTCTAAAATGATATGAGAATGATAACTATATATTGAAGAAGTTTGTCATGCTTTACTCAAAGATTTTCGCTGTCAAATGGGTGTTCTTCCTGATAATAACTCAGTAATATTAAACCAGGTATTCAAACAAAGTCTGGTCGTTATTCAATTCTATAATTTCAAATTTAAACTCCTTCATCCTTGCCAATAGCGAATCGTAATCTGTTGGTTTTGCCAACTCAATACCTACCAATGCAGGACCATTTTCCTTATTTGTCTTTTTGATAAACTCAAAACGGGTAATGTCATCATGTGGACCCAGTACATTGTTCACAAACAACTTCAAAGCCCCCGGACGCTGAGGGAAGCGCACAATGAAATAATGCTTCAGTCCTTCAAACAACAAAGATTTCTCTTTGATCTCCTGCATGCGTTCAATGTCGTTATTGCCGCCGCTCACAATACAAACTACTGTTTTACCTTCAATCTGATCTTTGATGTAATCCAGAGAAGCTACTGCAAGCGCACCCGCAGGTTCCACTACAATCGCATCCTCATTGTAGAGCTTTAAGATCGTGGTACATACTTTACCTTCCGGGATCAGCAGCATTTGATCCAACAGTGTTTTACAGTATTCAAAAGTGAGGCTGCCCACCCTTTTCACGGCAGCACCATCCACAAAGCGGTCGATGTCATTCAAGATCACAGGGCTACCGTTGTTCAGTGCCTGTTTCATGGAAGGAGCACCCTGAGGCTCCACGCCAATCAGCTGGATATCAGGTTTCAGGTTCCGAAGATAACTTCCCACGCCAGACGCCAGTCCGCCGCCACCGATAGGCATGATCACCATGTCCAGCTCAGGGAGATCTTCAAAGATCTCGACACCTACAGTACCCTGACCTTCAATTACCTTTGCGTTATCAAAAGGAGGGATGAAAGTCATTTTGTGCTCCGCAGTATAAGCAAGGGCTTCCTTCAGACAGTCGTCAAAAGTATCACCCACTAAAACGATTTCAATCAGGTCGCCGCCGAACATCTCTGTCTGTCTTACCTTCTGCTTTGGCGTAATCTCAGGCATGAAAATCACGCCTTTAATGTTCAGCTTTTTGCAGGAATAAGCCACACCCTGTGCATGGTTGCCCGCACTGGCACATACCACACCCTGGGCCATCTGCTCCGGCTCCAGTGTGCTGATCATGTTGTAGGCTCCTCTAAGCTTATAAGAACGCACCACCTGAAAATCTTCTCTCTTCAGGTAAATGTTCGCATTATAAGTTTTAGATAGACCAAGATTGTACTCAAGAGGGGTACGTTTTACCGTACCCTTTAATCGTTCTGCTGCGCCGGTAAAATCCAGCTCTACTACGTTTTCTACGCTCATTATTACATAAATTTATTCATTGCATCCAGATAGGCATAAGCCGAAGCTTTCACGATATCGGTGCTGAAACCATGACCCACATAAGACTTTCCTTCGCTGGCAATCCTGATGTTCACTTTGCTCACATCATCGCTGCCACCATTTACAGCCTGAATGGTAAATTCTTTCAGTTCGATATCGGCACCAACGATGCTCTGAATCGCATTAATGGTTGCATTTACAGGTCCGTTTCCGGAAGCCATCGCTTCTTTTTCCACACCATTGTGCTCCAGTTTAATGCTCGCAGTCGGACTTAGCGGATCACCACAAAGTACCTGCAACAAGGTCAATTTATAACCGTTTTTATAAGAATCCTCTTTGCCATCACTCATCAATGAATGGATGTCATCATCAGAGATTGCTTTTTTCTCATCAGCAAGAATCAAAAATCTTTCATAAACCTGATCCAGGTTCAAACGCTCAATCTCGTAACCCAAACGCTCCAGATGGTGCTTCAGTGCATGGCGACCGCTACGCGCGGTAAGGATGATGTCTGCGGAGTTGATCCCTACATCTTCAGGGTTCATGATCTCATAATTTTCCCTGTGTTTCAGGAAGCCATCCTGGTGGATACCAGAGCTGTGTGCAAAGGCATTCTGACCAATAATTGCTTTATTCGGTTGCACAGGCATGCGCATCATACGGCTCACCATGTTACTGATGTCGCTGAAATGTTTCGCATTAATGTTGGTGTTCAGTCCCAATGCATGGTGTGTTTTCAGGATCATCACCACCTCTTCAAGGGCAGTGTTACCAGCACGTTCACCAATACCGTTAATTGTACACTCAATCTGACGGGCACCATTCACAATACCCGCCAAAGTATTCGCGGTTGCTAAACCAAGGTCATTGTGACAATGTACTGAAATGATGGCCTGGTCAATGTTCTTTACATTCTCTTTCAGATACAGGATTTTAGATCCGTACTGATCAGGAAGGCAATAACCGTTCGTATCAGGAATGTTCACTACTGTAGCACCGGCAGCAATCACGGCTTCTACCATCTGGGCAAGAAATACGTTATCCGCACGGCCTGCATCTTCCGCATAAAATTCGATGTCTTCAACAAACTGTTTTGCATATTTTACAGCATCTACCGCACGTTCAAGGATCTTCTCCCTGGTGCTGTTGAATTTATATTTGATGTGCATATCTGAAGAACCAATACCCGTGTGGATACGTGGTCTCTTCGCATATTGTAACGCTGCAACCGCAGAGTCAATGTCACCTTTGTTGGCACGTGTCAGCGCACAGATGATAGGCTCCTGCACCGCTTTAGACATCTCTACCACACTCTGGAAATCACCAGGACTGGAGATCGGGAAACCCGCCTCAATCACATCTACCCCAAGGGCTTCCAATGCTTTGGCAATTTCAATTTTCTCGGGGGTCGACAACTGGCAACCCGGTACCTGCTCACCGTCCCTAAGGGTGGTGTCAAATACATAAACTCTATTAGGATCGTGTAACATAATTCTTCGGGTTTAGTTTGACAATGTGTTTTGAGTGATATATTTCAATACCAGTTTGCCCATTTCCTTGGTGCCTAGTACGTTGTACGGGTTTGTGGTTTCATCAGCGATGTCATTTGTTCTGAAGCCTTCCTTCAGGGCCTGATCAACTGCATTTACTACAACCTTTGCTTCATCCTTAAGACCAAATGCAATTTCCAGCATCAGGGCAACCGACAGGATAGAGGCCAGCGGGTTTGCCAGGTCTTTTCCGGTGATGTCGTGTGCAGAACCATGGATCGGCTCAAAAAATCCAGTGCTTTCTCCTACAGACGCCGACGCCAGCATACCCATAGAGCCTGCAATCTGAGAGGCCTCATCAGTAAGTATGTCGCCAAAAAGGTTCGCAGTCAGTACCACATCAAAACGTTTAGGATCCTTGATCAGCTGCATCGCTGCATTGTCAATGAACATGTGTTCTGTTTCTACCTCCGGATATTGAAGGGCAACCTGCTGAACAGTCTCTCTCCATAACCTTGAGCTTTCCAGCACATTGGCTTTATCTACAGAACATAATTTTTTCTTGCGCTGCATGGCTGCTTCAAAAGCTTTGTGTGCAATGCGTTCCACCTCATAACGGTGATAGATCATCAGGTCTGAAGCGGTGTTGCGATCTTCAGAGCGGTTTTTCTCGCCGAAGTATACATCTCCCGTCAGCTCCCTGAAGAATAGGATATCAGTACCTTTCAGGATGCTTGCTTTGATGCTCGAAGCATTCAGCAATTCATCAAAAAGTAAAATCGGGCGCAGGTTTGCATACAGACCTAACTCCTTGCGGATTTTAAGCAATCCTTGCTCAGGACGTACTTTCAGCGAAGGATCGTTGTCGTATTTAGCATGGCCAATCGCTCCGAAAAGAATGGCATCACTGTTTTTCGCTTTTTCAAGCGTTTCATCAGGCAGGGGCTCACCTGTTACTTCGATGGCTGCATGTCCCATCAGCGCTTCATCAAAAGTAAACTCATGACCAAAGTCGGTAGCAATTTGTTCCAATACTGCCTTTCCCCAGGTGGTCACTTCCGGGCCGATACCATCCCCTGGTATAACTAATATATTCTTCTTCATTTTTTAAACGCTTTCTAATCTATTTTCGATGAGCTTTACCTCACCGTTTTCTAATACTATTTTCTTCTCAATGCAGGAAGGAAGCTGCGATTCAAAATGGCCTACATAAATCAATGTCGTTCCATTTTTGCAAAGCTCGTCTACCAGTTTGTTAAAATGTTTGGTCTGCTGATGGTCTAAACCCTGACAAGGTTCATCGAGGATCAGCAGCTCCGGGTTTTTGATGATGGTACGCGCCAGCAATGCCAGACGCTGTTTGCCCAAGGGCAGTTTATTCATCAATGTATTTTTGTACTCGTCCAGCCCGAAATAACTCAGCAGCTCATCCGCCTGTGCTTTTTTGGTGGCTCCGGGATCGCAGAATAAACCTGAGCTGTCGTAGAATCCGGAAACTATACTTTGCCATACCGTAGCGGATGCATCAAAATACCAATGTAACTCCGGAGATATCAGACCAATACGTGCCTTGATGTCCCAAATGCTTTCTCCACTGCCTCTTTTATTACCAAACAGGTAAAAATTGTTGGAGTAGGCCTGGGGATGATCGCCACTAATCAGGCTTAGCAAGGTCGATTTGCCCGAACCATTGTGTCCCTGTAAAAGCCATTTCTCACCAGCATTTACTTCCCAGTTGATGTCTTTTAATACTTGTTTGTCACCGTAACTGATGTTTACATCAATCATCCTGATGATGCCACAGGCATTGTAAGCCACTGGAAAGTCGCGTAGAAAAGCGGGCACAGGTTTCAGGGCTTCTTCCTTGATTGTCATTTTATGCGATGCCTGATGTTCTTCCAGGTTGCTCTCATGGATCTGGCCCTCCCTGATTTCTGCTACACGATTGATGCAGGATGGCAAGTCCCGTTCATTGCTGATCAGGATCAATTGTAATCCTGCTCCTACAAACTCGTCGATCAGCACATTCAGATTTTTTCTGGACGCTGCATCCAACCCATTGTAAGGCTGATCCAATATCAATAGCTGTGGTTTGAACCATAAGGCCTTAACCAGCTGTAGTTTTTTATGTTCTCCGCTGGACAACTGTATCAATGCGGAATCCAGCAACGCGGCATATCCCAGCGCATCAATAATACGATCAAGAGAACTGAAGTTTAAACCGTTTTTTTTGCCATAAGCCTCCAGCTCTGCATTTACCGTCGCCGTCACCTCCACCGCCTGCTTGTTGTATCGCTGCTGGTAGTAAAAGTTCGACTGACCTTCGAGGTCTTTAAACTGATACCAGTTGGCTACATACAATGCCTTTGCCGGAAGGGCAGACTCTGCGTCAAAGTGCAGTTCTACATTTCCGTAAACATGGTCGGCACCCGCAATAGCCTTCGCTAAAGTGGTCTTGCCACTGCCACTTTTCCCGCAAAGCAACCAGTGCTCCTTCCTGCGGATGGTCCAGTTCATGTCCCCCAGCACCACCTTTTGGTGGTACTTGATGTTTAGGTTGGTAATATGGACGACGGGATCTGACATTATCTTGCTTTCTCGAATGCTTCGATCAGATCTTTCTGGTTTAAGATGAAATCGATATCATCGTATCCATTGATCAGGCATGATTTTTTGTAAGGGTTGATTTCAAAAGAAGACTGCTCACCAGTGTCAGCAATCGTTACCGTTTGCTGCTCCAGGTCTACCTCCAGTTGTGCAGTATGACTTTTGTCTACTGCTGCAAAAATCGCAGCCAGAAAGTCTTCGCTTACCTGGATAGGTAAAAGACCATTGTTCAGTGCATTGCCTTTGAAAATATCAGCAAAGAAGCTGCTGATCACTACGTCAAATCCAGCATCCTGAATGGCCCATGCAGCGTGCTCGCGACTACTCCCGCAACCAAAATTCTTTCCTGCTACCAGCACTTTACCGCTATAGGTAGGGTTGTTCAGCACAAAATCCGCTTTCGGGGTATTGTCGCCATTGTAACGCCAGTCGCGGAACAGGTTCTCACCAAAACCTTCACGGGTAGTGGCTTTCAGGAACCTTGCCGGAATGATCTGGTCGGTATCAATATTTTCTATATTCAGCGGCACAATTGCCGATGTAAGTTTCTCAAATTTTCTCATCAGTGTATACTGTTTGCTGTTCCTAAGAACATGTTTTATTCTGTGTCCATCACCATGTTTAAGGTGATGCTGGTTTTGCGCGATCCGGTGATATCAAAGGGGCTGAACACATTCAACATCACCCATCGACGATCGTTATGCTTTAACCAGTAACTCTCTAACGTCAGTAATTTTTCCGGTCACAGCAGCAGCAGCAGCAGTAAGCGGACTTACCAGCAATGTCCTTGCATCCGGACCCTGGCGGCCCTCAAAATTTCTGTTCGATGTAGAAACGCAGTATTTGCCGGCAGGAATTTTATCTTCATTCATCCCCAAACAAGCACTGCAACCTGGTTCACGCAGCTGGAATCCAGCCTGTTCGAAGATCTTGTCCAGACCTTCGTTGATCGCCTGTTGCTCCACCTGTTTTGATCCAGGAACAATCCATACGGTTACATTCTCTGCTTTGTGTTTGTCTTTTACAAACTCTGCCACCTCGCGCAGGTCTTCAATGCGGGAGTTGGTACAGCTGCCGATGAATACATAATCCACTGGTTTTCCAATCAATGAAGTCTCATCTTCAAAGCCCATATAGGCAAGTGCTTTTTCGTAAGACAACTGCTCTTTATCAGGCTGTGATTGTGTTGCAGGGATCGTTTCCCTGATGCCCATACCCATACCCGGGTTGGTACCGTAAGTAATCATTGGAGCAATGTCTTCAGCTTCAAAAGTAAGCACACTGTCAAACTGCGCATCAGCATCACTGTATAAGGTTTTCCAGTAGGCGAGGGATTTGTCCCATTCTTCACCTGCAGGCGCAAATTCTCTTCCTTTGATGTAGTCGAACGTGATCTGGTCAGGGGCAATTAAACCACCTCTGGCACCCATTTCGATACTCATGTTACAGATCGTCATCCTTGCTTCCATACTCAAAGCTTCGATGGCCGAACCTGCATATTCAATAAAATAACCTGTACCACCGGCAGCAGATATCTTAGAGATGATGTACAATATAATGTCTTTAGCAGTTACGCCCTGACCCAGCACGCCGTTCACCTCGATTTTCATCGTCTTCGGCTTTTGCTGCAGCAAACACTGCGTAGCAAAAACCTGCTCTACCTGTGAAGTACCGATTCCAAAAGCGATGGCCCCAAAGGCACCATGCGTGGACGTGTGGCTATCACCACAAACCATAGTTTTTCCCGGCAATGTGATGCCCAGTTCCGGACCAATCACGTGTACAATTCCCTGGAAAGGGTGACCTAAACCATACAGCTCGATGCCGAACTCAGCACAGTTTTTAGTCAGCATGTCTACCTGATAGCGGGAAAGCTCTTCTTTAATTGGGAGGAGCTGATTCAACGTAGGCACATTGTGGTCAGCGGTCGCCACAGTTTGCTGCGGGCGGAGGACAGGTAAACCTCTTTTGCGCAGGCCATCAAAAGCCTGTGGAGAGGTTACCTCGTGGATGAGGTGTGTATCAATGTATAAAATATCAGGAAATCCTGCTTCGCTTTTTACCACGTGTGCATCCCAAATTTTTTCTACTAATGTTTTTGACATTTTGTTGGTGTTTTTTTATGAACGGCTTAGGTGCGGATACACCTAAGCCGTTAGTTTTTGATGTATTAGGCCGTTTTAATTGATTTCATTGCAGTCATCGCTTTTCTAAGCTCAGCACCTACAAGCTCAACCTGGTGTGTGCGGATCACTTCGTTTACTGCAATCAGCGCTCTGTTGTCTACAGCACCGTCTTTGCCTTCGTTGAAGTTTTTGCCGACAAGGTCCGTATCTACTCTCGTCATGAAGTCGGCCAATAAAGGCTTACAAGCATGGTCAAACAGGTAGCAGCCATATTCAGCAGTGTCAGAGATCACCCTGTTCATTTCGAATAATTTTTTACGGGCGATGGTATTCGCGATCAGCGGAGTTTCGTGTAATGACTCATAGTAAGCTGATTCAGGTTTGATACCCGCTTCAACCATTGTTTCAAAAGCAAGCTCCACACCGGCTCTTACGAAAGCAACCATCAGGAGGTTGTTGTCAAAATATTCCTGCTCGCCGATGGTAACATTACCGGCAGGAGTTTTCTCAAAAGCAGTCTCACCCGTTGCAGCACGCCATGCCAACAGGTTTTTATCACCTGCAGCCCAGTCTTCCATCATGATGCGGCTAAACTCTCCGCTCATGATGTCGTCCTGATGTTTCTGGAACAATGGACGCATGATGGTTTTCAACTCTTCAGAAACTTCGAAAGCTTTAATTTTAGCCACATTGCTCAACCTGTCCATCATCGCAGTGATACCACCTTGTTTCAAGGCTTCAGTAATCACTTCCACACCATATTGAACCAGTTTAGAAGCATAACCAGCATCAATACCTTTCTCAATCATTTTATCAAAAGAAAGAATTGATCCTGTTTGCAACAATCCGCAAAGGATCGTTTGCTCGCCCATCAAATCGGACTTCACTTCGGCCACAAAAGATGATTTCAATACACCAGCTCTGTGACCGCCAGTACCTACGCAATAAGCTTTCGCCTGCTCAAGACCTTTTCCTTCAGGATCGTTCTCCGGGTGTACAGCAATTAGTGTTGGTACACCAAAGCCACGCACATATTCCGCTCTCACTTCAGAACCTGGGCATTTTGGTGCCACCATGATCACGGTGATGTCTTTACGGATCTGCATGCCTTCTTCAACAATGTTGAAACCATGAGAATACAATAGGGTAGCGCCTTGTTTCATCAATGGCATTACCGCGTTCACTACTGCAGTATGTTGTTTGTCAGGAGTAAGGTTGATTACCACATCAGCAGAAGGGATCAGTTGCTCGTAAGTGCCTACGTTAAAATTGTTTTCCGTAGCATTTTTCCATGAATCTCTTTTGCCATCGATGGCTTCCTGACGTAAAGCGTAAGAAATGTCTAAACCACTATCTCTTAGGTTCAAACCCTGGTTAAGTCCTTGTGCACCGCAACCTACGATCACTAGTTTTTTTCCTTTCAGTGCATTTACGCCATCCAGGAACTCAGAACTTTCCATGAAATCGCATACGCCCAGTTGGTTTAATTTTTCTCTAAGAGGTAAGGTGTTAAAATAATTTGACATCGTTTTTATTGGTTTTATAATTAGGTTCTTATATAATATTTAATCGTTTTGTTCTCATTTTGATCTCTTTTCATCCTGCATCCGGCCGGAGCTTTCGCAGCATGCAAGCAGCTATCGGGCTTGCTATATCGTATTACATCGTGAATACATTTTTTTCTTTGTCAAGATACTCATTTTCTATGACCTCCTGACCAGGTTCCTTACGTTCAAACTCTCTTAGCTTGGCGTTAAAGCCTTCACTGTCTTTGATGATGGCTACCCTTGCGCTTCTCACAAACTCGATCAGTCCGTACGGCTGAAGCACCGTAATCAGCTTATCAGTTTCTTCTCTGTGACCAGTCACCTCAAATACCGTGTAGTCCTTACGGATGACCACTGCACGGGCACCATTTTCTCTCAGCAGACGCTCCACCTGTACCTTTTCAGCAACAGTATCCGTAGGCACTTTGTATAGCGCCATTTCCTGCCAGATGACGTCGTCATTGGTGTTATAGTATACCTTTAACACTTCCACTTGTTTCTCGATCTGGCGGGCAAGTTTGCTGACTACATCTTCCGTTTCGTTGATGACAATATTGAAACGGTGGATGTGCTCAATCTCCGAAGGAGAGGTGTTGAGGCTGTCGATATTGATTTTTCTTCTTGAAAATATGATGGCGATACGGTTCAGTAAGCCGATCTGATTTTCGGTATATACTGTAAACGTAAATTCCTGTTTTTCGTTAGTTTCCATTTTCTGGCAATTGCTGTTGATTCGTTAATTATTTAAGCCTGATTTCACTTACACTCATACCTTGAGGTACCATTGGGAACACATTGTGCTCCTGGGCAACCATTACTTCCAGCAGAAATGACCCTTTGTGGTTTAACATTTCCTGCAGTGCAGCATTGAGGTCCTCACGTTCTGAGATCCGTTTTCCGGCGATGTAATACGAATCTGCCAGTTTCACGAAATCCGGGCTGGTGATGTCCACGAAAGAATAACGTTTGTCGTGGAACAGCTGTTGCCACTGACGAACCATCCCCAGGAACCTGTTGTTAAGGATCATGATCTTCACATCCACACCACTCTGCATGATGGTGCCCAATTCCTGACAAGTCATCTGGAAACCACCATCACCAATCACGGCAACTACCGTGCGGTCAGGAGCACCAAACTTAGCACCAATTGCAGCAGGTAAGCCGAAGCCCATCGTGCCCAATCCACCGCTGGTAATGTTGCTCCTCGTGTTGTTGAACTTGGCATAACGGCAAGCCACCATCTGATGCTGACCTACGTCAGTTACTACTACCGCTTCACCTTTGGTCAGTTGATTCAGCTGGTGGATCACTTCACCCATCGTCATCTCTCCGCTTTGTGGCTCTAGTTCATGCTGGATCAGTTGCTCCTGTTCAACTTTATCGAAAGCCCTGAATTCAGCAAGCCATGCAGTATGGTCTTTAGGTTCAATAAGTTCCGTTAACAATGGAAGGGTCTCTTTGCAATCTCCCCATACCGGAATATCGGCTTTCACATTTTTATCAATCTCGGCAGGGTCAATGTCCAGGTGGACCACCTTTGCCTGTTTCGCATATTTGTCCAGACGACCAGTTACGCGGTCATCGAAACGCATACCAATAGCAATCAGTACATCACATTCATTCGTCTGAACGTTAGGCCCATAGTTACCATGCATACCCAGCATGCCCACGTTTAGAGGGTGGTCTGTAGGGATGGCACCAGCACCAAGGATGGTCCATGCTGCAGGAATACCACTCTTCTCTACGAATGCCTGGAATTCTTTTTCAGCAAAACCCAATGATACCCCCTGTCCGAAAAGGATGAAAGGTTTTTTTGCAGCGTTGATCAGTTCAGCAGCCTGCTCAATATACTCTTTACGCACATTTGGTTTCGGGCGGTAGCTGCGGATGTGGTCGCAAGGCGTATAACCTTCAAAATCAAAAAGCTGAAGCTGTGCATTTTTGGTGATGTCAATCAACACCGGACCTGGTCTGCCACTGCGTGCAATGTAAAATGCTTTCGCCAATACCGCAGGGATTTCTGTAGCATCCGTTACCTGGTAGTTCCACTTGGTCACCGGGGTAGTAATGTTGATTACGTCCGTTTCCTGGAAAGCATCGGTACCCAGCAGGTGCGCAAACACCTGTCCGGTGATGCATACCATAGGTGTGCTGTCGATCTGTGCATCAGCAAGACCAGTCACAAGGTTGGTTGCTCCCGGGCCAGAGGTGGCGAAGACCACGCCGACTTTTCCTGAGGTACGGGCATAACCCTGACCAGCATGTGTTCCACCTTGTTCGTGGCGGACCAGAATGTGTTTCAATTTGTCTTTGTAGTCATAAAGTGCATCATAAATAGGCATGATGGCACCGCCTGGGTAGCCGAAGATCGTATCTGTACCTTCAGCAATCAGTCCTTCCAGTAAAGCTACAGAACCCGTAACGGAAACCGTCTTTTTGGGTGCTGCTAAGGTGGTTGCTTCCTCTTGTGCTGTGTTCATTGTTTTATAATTAGGTTTTTTTTGGTCGTTAATTAATAATTGTAAATGTTTAATGTGTGTAGGCGTCAGTAACACATCCTTCGCTGGCATCACTAACCTGCTTGATGTATTTGTACAATACACCGCTTTTCACTGGCGGAGGCAACTGTTTCCATTCTGCCTTACGTTTAGCCATTTCCTCATCAGAGATCTTCAGGTTAATGGTATTGTTGACTGCATCAATGGTAATCATGTCATCATCATTAACAAAGGCGATGTTTCCACCATCCCATGCTTCAGGAGTGATGTGTCCCACTACGAAACCATGTGTACCTCCGGAGAACCTTCCGTCAGTGATCAGGGCAACCGATTTACCCAGTCCGGCGCCAATGATGGCAGATGTCGGTTTCAGCATTTCAGGCATTCCAGGAGCTCCTTTAGGGCCTACCTGTCTGATCACGACCACATCACCCTGGCGTACACGTCCACTCAGGATTCCTGCGATCAACGATTTTTCCCCGTCAAATACACGTGCAGGGCCTTCAAATTTCTCGCCTTCTTTACCACTGATTTTTGCTACTGATCCTTTTTGAGCAATGTTGCCATACAGGATCTGCAGGTGACCAGTTGTTTTTAGCGGGTTGCTGACCGGGAAGATGATCTTTTGCTGATCGAAATCCAGGTCTACGGCATCAGCCACATTCTCAGCAAGGGTTTTACCCGTTACCGTCATACAGTCGCCATGCAACAGTCCTTCTTTCAATAGATATTTTAATACTGCAGGAACACCACCAATTTCATGCAGGTCTTCCATCAGGTAAGTACCACTAGGTTTTAAATCGGCAAGTACCGGAGTATTGTTACTTACGTCCTGGAAATCATCGATCTTCAGGTTCAGGCCTACAGATTTGGCCATTGCAATCAGGTGGAGTACGGCATTGGTAGATCCACCTAGTACCATCACCGTTACGATGGCGTTGTGGAATGACTTCTCGGTCATGATGTCACTTGGAAGAATGTTTCTCTCCAGCAAAACACGGATTGCTTTGGCAGCATTGATACATTCATCCTTTTTCTCCTGACTGGTAGCAGGGTAGGAGGAGCTATAAGGCAAACTCATGCCCATTGCTTCAATTGCAGAGGCCATAGTATTTGCGGTATACATCCCCCCACATGCACCCGCACCAGGGCAGGTATGGCGGATGATGCCTTGATAATCTTCTTCTTCGATGTTACCGGCAAGTTTCTGACCCAATGCTTCAAAAGCAGAAACAATGTTCAGGGCTTTGCCTTTATAGTTTCCGGAGTGGATACTTCCACCATATACCATGATCGAGGGGCGGTTCAGACGTCCCATGGCAATGATGGATCCCGGCATATTTTTGTCACATCCAGGAATGGTGATGACACCATCATAATACTGTCCGCCACAGATGGTCTCAATAGAATCGGCGATGACATCTCTGGATACCAGGGAGTAACGCATTCCGTCTGTACCATTAGACATTCCATCACTCACACCGATGGTGCTGAAGGTCAGGCCAACCATTCCGTTGTCCCAGACGCCTTTTTTTACCACCTGAGCGAGGTCGTTCAGGTGCATGTTACAGGTGTTTCCATCGTAACCCATGCTGGCAATGCCTACCTGGGCTTTGTCGAGGTCCTCTTTTGTTAGGCCAATCCCATACAACATGGCCTGTGCGGCAGGTTGTGTAGGATCTTGAGTGAATGTTTTGCTATAGCGGTTTAATTCTGGTGTTGTTGACATGTTTAGTTTATATGATTACTTCGTAATTGTGTTTCTCTAGTACCAGGCTTTTATAGGTGCGTTGTATGGTTGACCCCACGGTGTCTGTCCACCGTAAAGGAAATTTGTATTCGTCAATATTGGCGATGCCTGCAATTTCTACTGCGGTTCCGCAGAAAAAGGCACTGTCTGCATGTTTGATGTCCTTCACCGTCAGGTGTTTCTCAATGACATCGATGTCCAGTACGCGGCAGAGGTGCATGACCGTGGCGCGGGTAATTCCAGGCAGGATGTTTCCGAGTGGAGGCGTATATAAACGTCCTTTTTTCTCGATAAAGATGTTGGCTCCCGGACCTTCGGCAATGTGGCCGTCGCTGTCCAGCAACAAAGCTTCATCAAATCCTTTACTGCGGGCCTCGGTGGTCGCCAGGATGGAGTTCACATAGTTACCGCTTACCTTGGCTTCAATAGGAGTCGATTTTGGATTTGGCCGTTCATAACTGGAGATGCATACTTTCTGGAGCTTGTGGCCCAGGTATAATCCCCAGTCCCATGCACAGATCATGATAGACACTTCCGTTGCCGCTACCAGTGTCATGTTTGGCGCACAGTAGATCAGCGGGCGGATGTAAGCATCCTTCAGGTTGTTCAGTTCAAGTAACTTATAAGTCTGTTTGATCAGGTCGTCGATGTCCCAGTTGAACGGCATGTGTACCAGTTCAGCAGATTTCTTTAACCGTTCAAAATGCTCACGCGCTTTGAAGATGCGCGTTCCATTGTGGGTCTGGTAAGCCCTGATGCCCTCAAATACAGCATAACCGTAGTGGAGCGACTGTCCGTAGATGTCGGCGTTCGCGTCGGCAGCTTTTTCAAACTTGCCGTCTATGTAAAGCACTGTATTTGGGGTTGAATATTTCATCTTTGTTATATTAAAAAAGCGCCACTTGTGGGTGGCGCTCGGAGTATCTTTATGAGTATTACATAGACATTACAGCGCCGTTTCCTTCCGAATAATCAGTAGGAGTACCACATTGATAATGACAATAAATAGGGCAGTGATGCTAAGACTCATTGTTGTTTTTTTAGTGTTGCTTTATAAATCCAATTTAGGCTATGCTCGTTAAACTATCAATAGCAGAACGAAAATAATTGAAAAAAGTATAATATTCTTTATTTATAATTAAAAACGGAATATAGTTTGTTTTGAGTGTCTGTTTTGGTATTATCATTGGCGTGTCGTAGACCAAATATGGAATCGGTATTCGGTATACATATTATGCTTGCATTATAATAATGGCCCATTTCTTCCTGAAATCTCTTAAAGTGCCATCAAAATTTAATAAAAGTGATGCTGATCATTAAAAAACTTAGGGCACAAAAAAAGCCCTTTGATATTTTCAAAGGGCTTTCCATAGTATGATTAAATATTAAGCAACCCCTTCGGCTAAAACAATAATTTTGTTTTTTAAAACCTCGACGACACCACCTTTAATAATAAAGGTCTCTTCATTGGCTTTGCTTTTAATAATTACCGGTCCATCTTCTAATGTGGAAATAATAGGAGCGTGGTCTTTCAGAATTTGAAAAGAGCCCATCGTTCCAGGAACAGTAACTGCTGTTACTTCCCCTTCGAAGACTTTTTTATCTGGTGTTAATATTTCTAGTGTCATATATATAGTATATACGCTGATTAAGCGTTTGCTTCAGCTAATAGTTTTTTACCTTTTTCAATAGCATCTTCAATGCTACCTACTAAGTTAAATGCAGCCTCAGGATATTCATCAACTTCACCATCCATAATCATGTTGAATGCTTTGATGGTATCTTTAATGTCAACCAATACACCTTTCAGACCTGTAAATTGTTCAGCAACGTGGAAAGGCTGAGATAAGAAACGCTGAACACGACGTGCGCGGTGTACAACCAATTTATCTTCCTCAGAAAGCTCGTCCATACCAAGGATGGCGATGATATCCTGAAGTTCTTTATAACGTTGAAGAATTTCTTTTACACGTTGAGCGGTGTTATAGTGCTCATCACCTAAGATTGCTGGAGAAAGGATACGTGATGTAGAATCCAGTGGATCCACAGCAGGGTAGATACCAAGCTCAGAAATTTTACGTGACAATACAGTTGTTGCATCTAAGTGGGCAAAGGTTGTAGCCGGTGCCGGGTCAGTTAAATCATCCGCAGGAACGTAAACCGCCTGTACAGAAGTAATTGATCCGCGTTTTGTAGAAGTAATACGCTCCTGCATTAAACCCATCTCAGTAGCAAGTGTCGGTTGGTAACCTACCGCTGAAGGCATACGACCAAGAAGTGCCGATACCTCAGAACCTGCCTGAGTAAAACGGAAGATGTTGTCAACGAAGAAAAGGATATCTTTTCCAGCGCCTTCACCATCACCATCACGGAAATATTCAGCAACAGTAAGACCTGAAAGGGCCACACGTGCACGTGCACCAGGAGGCTCATTCATCTGACCGAATACCAATGTTGCTTTAGAATCTTTTAATTTTTCAGTGTCAACTTTACTCAAGTCCCAACCGCCTTTTTCCATAGAATGAAGGAAGTCTTCACCATAGTTGATTACGCCTGACTCGATGAACTCACGAAGAAGGTCATTTCCTTCACGTGTACGCTCACCTACACCAGCGAATACCGATAAACCAGCATATGCTTTTGCAATGTTGTTTACCAGCTCCATGATCAATACTGTTTTACCAACACCCGCACCACCGAACAATCCGATCTTACCACCTTTTGCATAAGGCTCTAATAAGTCGATTACCTTGATACCTGTGAAAAGTACTTCAGATTCAGTTGAAAGCTCATCAAATCTTGGAGGAGCATTGTGGATTGGTCTGCCGTTTGCATTATCAACCTTGTTGATGCCGTCAATAGCTTCACCCACAACATTGAACAAACGACCTTTAATCTGGTCACCAACAGGCATTTTGATAGGAGCACCAGTATCTACTGCTTTCATGCCACGAACTAAACCATCGGTCGAGTCCATTGCAATTGCACGTACGCGGTCTTCACCAAGATGTTGTTGAACTTCTAAAACGACCTTCTGACCGTTTTCTTTTTCAATCTCTAATGCAGAGAAAATTTGAGGTAAATGAGCATCGTCAGCAAAACTCACGTCAACTACCGGTCCTATAATCTGCGCTATTTTTCCAATGTTAGGCATATATTGTTTTGGGTAAAATTATAAATATCAAATTGTTAAAGGGCGTTTTATAGGCCCGCAATTCGGTTTGCAAAGTTAAGATTTTCCAACACATATTATATATATTAATAAAAAGTTTTTCCACAGTTTTTAATTCGGTATTTTAGCGGCTACGCGGTAGGGGGCAACAGGCTGTATTTTAGGGTCTAAAAGCCCTTCCGTGATGTTAATCATCTTTGAAAAAATCAACCTATCTTCATGAAAACAATTTTAGTAACAGGCAGTAACGGCTTACTCGGACAAAAGATCACGGAACGACTATTAGAAACTCAACAATTCAAGCTGATTGCCAGCGCTAAAGGTGAAAACAGGTATCCCGTAAAAGAAGGGTACACTTATGTAGAAATGGATATCCTCGATCCTGCAAATGTCAAAGAGGTAATTGAAACCCATAAACCGGATGCAATTATTCACACTGCAGCCATGACCAATGTCGATACCTGCGAAGACCAGAAAGAACTTGCACACGAGCTAAACGTCACCGCTGTGGAAACTTTATTGGCCAATTGTGAGCCGCACAATATTCAGCTTGTGCATTTGTCTACAGATTTTATTTTTGATGGTGCAGATGGCCCTTATGATGAGCTTGCCGCGCCTAACCCTTTGAGTTATTATGGCATCACCAAACTGGAAGCGGAAGAGGTGATCAAAAACTCGAAGTGCAGGTGGGCGATCTTGAGAACCATCATCGTCTACGGCATCGTGAGCGACATGAGCCGTAGCAACATCGTACTTTGGGCAAAAGGGGCCCTGGAAAAAGGAAATCCGATCAATGTGGTAAATGACCAATGGCGTATGCCTACGCTGGCAGATGATCTTGCAGATTGTTGTCTGCTGGCTGTTCAACATGATGCTCATGGGGTATTTAATGCCTCAGGGAAGGATATGATGAGTATTTCTGAACTGGTTGGACGTGTGGCTGATTACTGGAAGCTGGACAAGAGCCTGATCAATGAAATCAGCGCTGAGACCCTCAATCAAACCGCCAAACGTCCGGTACGTACTGGTTTTATTCTGGACAAGACCATCCGGGAGCTTGGCTACCAGCCACGTAGTTTCGCGGAAGGCCTTGCAATTGTAGATCAACAAATGAAAGAACGCGCGGCGCTTTAGTCCGCGATATGTAATAATTTTCAGGCGCTGACCGGTATCTTGGCGCTGATCTTATCTTTGGATATAAAACAAAACAATATGTCATTACAGATTGGCGATAAAGCCCCCGATTTTAAATTATACAGCTCGGAGCTGAAAGAAGTATCCTTGTCGGACTACAAAGGACGTAAACTGGTGATCCACTTTTTTCCAATGGCCTTCACCGGCGTATGCACGGCACAGCTTTGCACCATGAGAGATAGCTTCGGTTATTACGAAGGAATGAATGCCGATGTAGTAGGGATCTCGGTAGATTCTCCTTTTACCCTGGCAAAATTCAAAGAAGACCAGGCTTACCAGTTTCCGTTGTTGTCAGATTTTAACAAGGAAATCTCTCAAGCCTATGGTGCTTTCTATCCGGATTTCGTATTCAACCTTAAAGGTGTTTCGAAAAGAGCCGCCTTCGTAGTTGACGAGGAAGGAAAAATTATCCACGCGGAAGTTTTAGAAGATGCAGGTAACATGCCTGATTTTGATGCGATTAAGCGTTCAATTGAAGCGTAATCGACTTTTTTAGCGGACTGCAAAAGCAAAAAAGTGAAAAAATAATTTGTATTTTAAATTTCAAATACTACTTTTGCAGTCCGTTAACGAAACGAAAATGCATTTGTAGCTCAATTGGATAGAGCATCTCACTACGGATGAGAAGGTTTGGGGTTCGAATCCCTACAAGTGCACTTCACCGGAATGAAATTTTTCAAGAAATTTTATTCCGGTTTTTTTATGCCCTAACTTCCTGTTAATGTGAAAGATAAGCTGGGCGATTTGATTAATTTCAGGGGTTCGCTGAATCTCGCCGTCAAACCTATTTTTCAGCATAGATTGAGCCCTTTAGGTGTCGGGTTAACATCGTATGCGGGTGAAAGTACCTATCAGCTGCCCAGGACGATCTCCATTTATATGATATGCTTGCCTTAATTGATGCGGTAAGAGTTGGAAGAAGGAGAGAAGTGGAAAAGGCCAGAGAACTGTTGAACGAGCTAGTCTCGATTTACTAGAATTAGCACAACACGATTTACTAAAAATAACACAACAATATTTACTAAATTTGTCACAGCATGTTTTAATAAGAACAGCACGAGTTTGTTTAATTAATTGTGATATGGCAACCCCACGTGAAAGATTTGTAGAGGCACTTAATTTCTTAAAAGACTTGCAGGACAGAGGTATTGTGGGCATTCATACTAGTGATATGCCGAACAGAAAATATCGAGAACTGCTTGTTAAGAACGGATTTATCCGGGAAGTAATTAAAGGATGGTATGTTGCCAGTAATCCGGAGGAAAAGGTCGGCGAAACTACGGCCTGGTATAGTTCATACTGGGATTTTATAGTCCTATTCTTGGAGCGGAAGTATGGCGATAATTGGTGTCTTGCTGCAGACCAGTCCTTGCTCCTCCATGCCGGAAATAGGTCTGTCCCTCAACAATTATTGATACGATCATCAGATGGGAATAACAAGCAGACACCACTACCGCACAATACCTCTTTGTTTAATATGCGGACTGAGCTGCCACCAGCCGATCCGCTGATCATTACAGATAATGGTATCAGGATGTATAACCTGCAAGCTTCATTGATCTATGCATCTCCCAGTATTTATATCCGTAATGCCATCGATGCCCGTACTGCACTCTCCTTAATACGTGATGCCTCAGAGGTACTGCCTATACTGCTTGAAAACGGGCATACTACCTTGGCAGGACGTCTGGCGGGAGCATTTCGGAATATTGGACGGGACAGGATTGCCGACCAGATTGTTGATACTTTTAAACAAGCTGATTACGATATACGTGAAGAAGATCCCTTTCAGACGAGATTAGAACTGAAGTTGCCGGCAAGGGAAAGGTCTCCTTATGCTAACCGCATCCGGTTAATGTGGTTACAGATGAGGGAGGTGGTAATTGCTAATTTTCCGGCTGCTCCAGGAATACAGCCAGACCATAACGCCTTTATGAAGGATGTAGATGATATCTATGTTACAGATGCATACCATTCCCTGTCTATAGAGCGCTACCGTGTAACGCCTGAACTTATCGAAAAAGTAAGTTCGGGTAAATGGGACACTGAAGATAGTGAAGAAGACCGCAGACAGGGAGATGCGATGGCTGCCAGGGGATATTATCAGGCATTCCGCTCTGTAAAGGATAGCGTCAAAGCAATTCTTGAAGGGGCCAATGCAGGTCTACAAGTAGGTAACGATCATTCCAAGTGGTACAGGGAACTTTTTGACCCCAGTGTTGCCTCCGGTTTGCTGAGGGCGTCTGATCTGTCTGGCTATAGAAACAATCAGGTATATATAACTAATTCAAAGCATGTTCCCTTGAATGTGGATGCAATGCGTGATGCCATGAGCGTTTTGTTTGAAATGCTTGAAGAAGAATCCGAAGCTTCTGTACGCGCTGTGTTGGGACATTTCGTATTTGTCTTTATTCACCCTTATATGGATGGAAACGGACGAATGGGACGTTTTCTGCTAAACGTAATGCTGGCATCGGGTGGCTATCCCTGGACCGTAGTACCAGTAGAAAAACGTGACGAATATATGCAGGCACTTGAAAAAGCGAGTGTGGAGCAGGATGTGGCTCCTTTTGCCGCTTTTATCGGTTATTTGGTGAGCCAAGCTTTGCAGGGTAAAGCAGTAGCTGAATTGCCTAAATAACGCTCTCTTCCAAAGCACTGCTGGTCATAGTTCGTTGTTGTTCGTTATCCATGAACATCTAAGGTTTGTGAACAAGCCTTTCAAATTTTCCTACTGCAAACAGATTCAGGGAGCCTGGTTCAAAATTAATAACACATCTTACAGGCGCTAAACCTCAGTGTGTCCACGTCATTCATGCTCAACTTTTTCACCTCGTGCGTACATTTTAGAAGGCCTCTGCAATTTTCATATTTATGGTATTTGCGTGCCGTCTTACTCAGGCACACAAATACAAATCCACCATCATTTGCCTTTCCCAATGGCTGCAAGATACTAATCGCAACCATTGGGAAAAGGAACAGTATAATTATCGTTTTCATCTCAATACTTAATCAACTGATTATCAATAAAACTGAAATAATGCCCTCGGGTCACAATCAAATGATCCAGCACTTTAACATGGAGTATTTCTCCTAATGTTACCAGATCATTGGTAAGTTTGATGTCAGCCGGACTGGGTGTTACCTCACCGGATGGATGGTTATGTGCCAAAACGATAGCGCTTGCACCGCTGATGATCGCTGGCGCAAAAACCATTTTTGGATCAACATACACCCCATCCAGACCACCTGAGCCAATGGTGACGATACCAAGCACAGACATTCGCTTATCAATAAGCAATATCTTAAACTGCTCAATCAAATAGATCTTATGCCTGTTCCAATCCTGTATGAAGATTTTATAAGTCTCCTTTGCATTTCCAACTTTAGGCCTGTCGCTAGCCTTCACTCTCGGGTTATACATCAGCTTTATCTCCGGGATTTTATAAAATTTGTCTCCTATGTTCATCGTTTGTTAAATTTTCTTATTAATTATTCAGCTATTCAATTATTTATCTATTCAGTCCGGTTTAAATGTTAATACCATCAGGTAAGAAGATCGGATAAGCAGCTTCCAAATCCTCCACAGACGGACACAGTGCTTGCTGCAGCTGCACAATGCTGTACAGATCACCTGTAGGGAAATCATCCAACTCACGGTGTTTACTCAACATGTGAATACCCTGCATCAACTGGATCAGGTCTTTCTGCAGGTCGGCTACGTATTGGTGCTCGAAGCCTTCGTAGGTGTCTACGGCAATGGTTACGGTGTTTTTCTTGATTTCAAACATGTTTTGAAGGGTTTAATGGTGAATAAAAATTGGACATAGGCATCCCTGTGGGACAAAATCCCGGGAGGTCATTATGGAATAAATTTTTAAGGAATTAAAAGACAGGATCAGCCGGGCGGATCAGGATTGATCTGCAGCACAAATGTGCCGGAACGGCAACACAAATGTTGTTTGATGATTAAAATAAAAGATACTGGATGTAGAAATAAAATAATCATTGCTTGTCAGTTTTTAAGGCGATAAAGCAATGATTCTAAAAGAGGAAAGCAAGAAATATGGGCGCTCCCCGCATGCAAAAACACCCCGTCGGAGGGGACGAGAGCCGAAACTCTCTAACAGGCCTACGGAGAACGCCCATATTTCCGCACAAATATACAGAAACCGGGCATTCATTTTCACCGCGCTTTGCCTGTTTAGATTTCCGACGTCTGTTTTTGCAAAGTATCGTTGATTTAAAATGCCAATACAAATTAAATGAGTTATCTTGATAGAATTCTATCTACCTGCATAACCTAACCGCAAGATCGGAATTGCATTTGATTAAAGAAAGTAAATTATTTTAATAAATTATTATATTTACTTTTAAAATAAATAGGATTGGAATTAATTAACCTGTTGCAACCGATTATTGGCTTCATCAGTTGGTAAAATAGCCCTAAGGTCATAAAGCAATAGATTATATAATTGCTTTACTTAGGAAAGGAAACTCTGATCTTTGATAGCAGGAAACTAGTAACGATGGTCGGATTAGACTTCTGACAACGAACTTGATGGCATTTGAGCAACTATTTACGTACATCGACTGGAGTAAAACTGCTGATGTCCGGTCTGATCAACCCTAAGGCACGTTCGAGTGACGTTCGACAGTGGCGGCGTAAATTAGCGGCTTTGACCGGGGGTTGTTGGGGCTAAAGGGCCTTTTTGCCCCGACAACCCCTGACAACCCCTCGTCAACCTCGGCCGGTACTCGAAGCGTACCCGAAGCTCAATTAAAATGTCCCAAACTGATAAGTATAAGAAACTATCGCATATCAAATAAGCCAAGCCAAATGGTGTAAATGTGATGTTATCCTAAAGCAATAGTTCAGTGGTACTACCAGTTTGATTTTTCCTGAGAGGCAATTGCCAGGATAAGCGATTTTAATAATGCGCCGATCAGATAACCTGTAATTAATTGATCATCCATAAAAGAACTGGAGCTTGAGTGCTACCTCCATGGGTGATGTGTTAGAATCATCAGACAAACACTATATCACACGAAATTATTCTAATGACGTAAAGGTAGATCCCAACATTTTTTTGAAATGTAAAGGTTTTCCGCTTAACTATTTTTATAATTGTAAATATTAACCCATTTAACACTCCAATTGTTGTACGGTTTCTGTTCCTAATACGGCATAGCAGTATAAGACATTTAGGGTTCTTGTTCGGTGCTCGTTCGCACCTTGTTCGCTGTTGGAAAAGGGTTGCGTAGCCATTACGTAACCATTGGTTCGCGATTTGATAGGCCAGCCACTATAAAAAGACCCGGGAACAGACCTTCAACGCGTTTTTAATAGCGATTTGACCCCAAATGAAGTTGGTGCGAGACCACTTACAATACTAGAGTAAATATGGATGCTGTCTATTCGGATAATTTCGGCTTTGCATTCGCAGGATCGATAATTCCGTTCAAAATACATTTGCTTCACATAGATCAGAAGTGCAGTAAAGCTGTAAACTTGCACTGCGTAATAACCGCAACTTTTGACTAGATCCATTGAGGCCCAGACTCCTCATGAACTGAATCTTGCATTAATTCACAACTATAGGAGGTATTTTATTCAATCGGCATTAAAGTTGCTAACTGCTGACCATTATTCACTTTTTACATTAATTATGAAAAAACTTCTTACCATTTTAGGCTTTCTATCATTTTTCGCTCTGAATTCAACTGAGGTTAAAGCTCAGAATTATGGTACCTCTTTAGGTTTAGGACTTGATTTTGGAGATGGCCGTACGTTTGTCGGACCTTCCGTAAGACACCACTTTAGCAGAAATACAGCTTTACAAGCCGAAGTATTATTCGGTGGACACACCACTGTAATCCAAGGTTTTTTACAATATGCAGCTCCAGTTAAGGGAGCTAAAGGTTTGGAATGGTACCTTGGAGGGGGACCTAAATTCCAGATTTACGACAGAGATAGATTCTTTTTCGTAGATGATAGTTATACTGCCGTTTATCTTGTGCCAATGGTAGGTATTGATTATAAAATTCAAGGTGCGCCTTTGGCAATCGCTTTTGATTGGAGACCTAGTATTTACATCGGCGACAATCGCTTCCTGGATTCTCAGCCAGGTAGATTCGGTTTAGGATTTAGATTTACACTATAATAAACCATTAGAAATAAGATCCTCACAGAGGGAATATTTTGAAAAAAAATCTTAAATGGCCTCTAGATAATATCTGGAGGCCATTTTTATAGTATTTGTTTTTTTAACCAACCTTCTTTAAGCCATTAACAGATATCTCATTCAAATTTACGTGACTTTGTATTTCTTAACATTTGTTAAATCCAACAACGATGATGCATGTATACCTTTGTCCAAAATCAGCATAGCTCATGTTCAGAATCCTTAAAGTTAGCCCCATTGAAATCGAAACGCTGCAGGAAATTGGAAAAAAGACTTTTTTTGAAACCTTTGCAGACAGCAATTCGGAGTCAGATATGCAACAATATCTGGAAAGTAACTTTAGTCTACAAAAGTTGCAGGGGGAAGTAGATAATGCCGGGTCACAATTTTTTATTGCCTGGGATGGAACAGCGGCAATCGGTTACTTAAAGGTCAACACTGGCCTGGCACAAACTGAATTACAGGAAAATTCTTCATTGGAAATTGAAAGAATCTATGTGCTTCAGGATTACCATGGCAAGAAGGTTGGACAGTTGTTGTACGGGCATGCCTTGCAGGTTGCTATAGAACTTAATAAATCCTCATTATGGCTTGGCGTCTGGGAAAACAATCCGAGAGCAATCAGATTTTATGAAAAAAACGGATTTGTAGCCTTTGATACACACATTTTCAAAATGGGCGATGAGGAGCAGACGGATATAATGATGCGAAAATCGTTAAGTGATTTCCCAGACTGAATCAGTAAACCAATGTTTTGAGTCCATGATTTGGGTAACATGTCGGAACCCTGACTCTAGTGCTAATCCTGTGATGTCCTCTTTAGAGAACTTTCTGGATACCTCCATGAAGATTGTCTCGTCTTTCTCAAAACTAAAAGTTTCATTTTTTAAAGTAACCGTTTGCGTTATGAGGCTTACTAGATAGCTCCTGCATTCACCAGTTGCTGGGTCATAGGTCTGATAATGTTCAAATTGATCAAGATCAAAATCGGCATCAAGTTCCCTGTTAATCCGGGAGAGCAGGTTGAGGTTAAACGCAGCGGTGATACCTTTCACATCATCATAGGCATTGAGAATAGTTCGTGGATGTTTTTTGAGGTCAAAACCGATGATCGCACGATCTCCAGGTTTTAGGTGTTTGTATAATGAACGACAGAAGTTCTGGGTCTCCATTGCTGTCATGTTGCCAAGGTTTCCTCCCAGCATCAAGACAACCTTTTTTCGCTCTGATTGTTTCACCGCTTTCGCCATCATCTCGAAATAATCCCCTTGAAAACACTTGATGTCGAGATCCTTAATGTCTGCCTTAAGATTGGTCTCAAGAAACCTCAGGATATTTCCGGAAATATCAATCGGCATATAAGTAAATGTTGCCGAATGTTCACTGAGGTGTTTTAAGAGGTGAAATGACTTTGTTCCATCTCCTGCACCAAGCTCAATAAGGTCAAATGGTTCATCCCCGATGGCAAATGCCAACTCGGCTGTTTTGTGTTGAAAAATATCCATCTCACACCTCGTCAGGTAATATTCTGGCAACTGCATAATCTGCTGAAAAAGCGCGTGACCATGTTTGTCGTAAAAGTACTTAGAAGACAGGCTTTTATTTACCGCAGAAAGGCCCGAGACGACGTCTTTCAAAAAAAACTGAGATATCGTGTGCTCCAACGTTTCTTTCGTAAGTGTTTCTTGATCCAATGTTGTCCTTATTTTTGGTTATGTGGTAATGATAATTTTTCCGCCTCCGGAATTACTTTCCATGAACTCATGTGCGCTAACAATATGATCCAGAGGGAAGATCTTTTTGATTGGGGGACTAATTTTACCAGCTTCAACCTGTTCAATAAATTGCTGAAAGAATTCTCTACTTACCCTGACCTGACCGCTATCATACACGGTAAGACTAACGGCTGCGGGAATATATCCCATAGGATCGAACTTAGCTATAGACCATTGCTCGGAAAGCATACCTGTCATGCATACTTTGCCTCCGGCAATAGTGCAGGCCAGTGAGTCCTTCAGCGTAGTCGTACCGATCAGTTCCAACACTTTGTCAAACCTTGGCTTTGCATCTAAGTTATGCCGGAGTAACAACGACCCGTCGTCTACTAAAACTTCGTCCGCACCGTTGGTCAACAGCAATTGAGTCTTACTGACCTCCCGGGTTGTCGCAGTTACGGTTAAACCAGCAATCTTTGCGAGTTGTGCCGCTAAAAGTCCGACGGAAGAGGTACCTCCTCGGATCAGCAGCTTCTCACCAGCTTTAATCCCTAAAGCAATGTGCAGGGACCCGTAGGCAGTTTGGAACATTTCAGGCAGTGCCCCCAGGACCTCCCAACTGAGCGAGCTCTCAAAAGGGCACAGAATCTGTCGCGGAAGTAACGTGTATTCCGCATAACTGCCATCATACTGTCTTCCCATGTCCCCCATGAAAGCCGCTACTTTTTGACCTGGCCGGTATTCACCTGAAGGGTCCTCCACAACTTCTCCAACGCATTCTATTCCAAGTATCCGCGGAAATTTAACATTGGGAGATAGCCCTTTTCGAGTCATCAGTTCTGAACGGTTAAGTCCAAATGCCTTTACTCGTACGAGCACCTGATTTTCAGTAACCTTGGGAATTGGCCTGTCTTCCAGAATGAAATGGTCGGCACCACCCGGGTGATATAGTACTGCAGCTTTCATAAGTTAAATTATGCAGCTTTAACGTTATTGAAAACGTAGCGGTGGATTTTCCATGTTCCTTCAACTTTTTTAAGCACGAAGAAGTCCCGGCTCGACTGTGAGTTTCTCGCTGTTTCACCCTTGCTTAACTTAGAGGTACTTGCATTTGCGATCACATATGCCGTGTTCTCTTCAATGTTAATGTCGGAAAACTCAAATTCGATGTGGAAAGCGGTAGCCGCTAAGCTATTCGCTGCACGCTGGCTAACTTGAGTGGAATTAATGGTCTCAAAGCCATCAGGTAAAAATTTACCCTCTGCTGTAAAAGCTGCAGAAACTGATGCCGCATCTGCGGCATTCAGGTTCTGAGCAAAATTCTCAATCGCATCTTTGATGGATTGTTCTTCTAATTGATTACTCATTTGTATAATTTTATGGATTCCTTAGTATCCTGGTTTTTTGTAAAGCCTGTCCAAATTAGGCGTGATGTCTGTATTGTAAACTTTTTCCATCCATTCGTCTTCCGGAACATCAATGATATCTACAGAAATCACCATCTCCGGTTTTCCGGTAATGCTGATGATCTCTTTTGTGATGGCTTGTGTTAATGCTTGTTTCTGTTCTTCAGTTACGTCTGGGTAAGTTTTAATGGTTACGTGTGGCATGTTTTTTTGTTTAATCTTTTATGTAATAATCTGGTACAAAGATGCTGGGAAGGTGAATGAATCACCTATGAACGAGTTTAAGAAATAGGATTGAACTAGTTTAAGGGTGACTGATGAGGTAAACCGGAACTGTCAGACTTTTCCTACATTTGCTTTATCAATTATTTTATCTTGAATAGTTCAGCCAGCAGTCATAATGAACATGCCTTTGGGATGTTGATCAGTTTCTTTAGTTCCATTTTTCCACTTACAAAAGAGTCGGTAGTGGCTGCGGAGCAGGTTTTTAAACAGCGGACTTTTAAACGTAAAGGATTCTTGCTGCAGGAGGGCGATGTATGCAGATTTTATACCTTCGTCATTTCCGGATGTTTTAAGATGTACGTGGTTGATCAGAATGGTGTTGAACACAACCTCCAATTTGCAGTAGAAAACGAATGGATTGCCGATTTCCAAAGCTTCTATGATCAAAAACCCAGCAAGATGTTTATCGAAGCTGTAGAACCTGCTACAGTATTGCAGATCGAACATAAGGATCTGCTATATTTATATACACATTTTCCAATCTTCGACCGCAATTTCAGGATTGTTATTGAACGTAAATACATCGAACTGCAGGAAAGGGTATTGCATAACATCAGCTTCACAGCAGATGAACGTTACCTTGCTTTTCAACAGCGCTACCCAGCGCTGATTCAGCGATTGCCGGGAACGCAGATCGCCTCTTATCTGGGTATTACTTCAGAATTTTTGAGTAAGGTCAAAAAGAAGATGTTGAATAAGCCTTAGGAGATACGTCTCATTTGTTTTTGGTAACGATTAAATCTGAAAAGAATCCTTCTGTACCTATATCAACCCACAGTCCTAGTGCACCTGTTTGATCTGCACCCATTTTCATGTTATTCACAATCATATTTGGGTTTTTACTGTCGTTAAGGTATAACTTCGCATTTGCACCTTTCACCACAATTTTCATCTTTATCCATTCTCCAGGTGCGATATCCGCATAGGTCTCAAATTCTCCAGGATTGGTTTTTCGCGAATGAAAGAACTTAAAGTCCGGATAGGAAAAATATTGAACAGACCTGTTCCTCCTGATCTGATTCATGGCGATGCCATTTGTTGGCCTCAGATATATATTTTCAAATTTAGAGTCATCATTGTTAATTCTAAAAGAAAGACCAATGAATGCCCTGGCGCTATCCGATGCATTTGGAAGGAGCTTCCCCATGACTTTTAATTCGATGGTGCCATCCTGAAAATCAAAATCTTTAATTTTTACATAGGTAGGTTCGTCGGCCTCAATGACTAATCTGGATTTAACTACTCTTACCATTTCTTTTCCATTCCGTTTTTCTATGGACATCTCGACGAGGTGGGGGACAAGGTTGTCTTTGTTCAGTGAAATTACCTGCGCGTTTATACTGTTGATAAATCCAGTGCAGGTAGTGGTTAGGAATATAACGGTCGCAATTATTGTCTTTTTCATCTCTGGCATCGTCAAATAAATAAGTCTAAGCAAATCTCACGAAAAAGCAGGCCACCTGTCTATAACATAGTTCAATTAAAACCCTTAAACTAGTTTAAGGGTAATGAAAGTCAATGTTTCAGCTGCTCAAATCACATCATTAACGTTTCTTTCCAAACACTGAAAATGGATTGAAGGAAACACCAACATTAAAATAGAAAGTTGGATCAGGCGTAATTTGATACAACGGGTCTCCAAAGGTATCTTCCTTCCTGAAAAGCCTTCCGTTCGGTGTCAGCTTTATTCCGGATTTCCCTGTCAGCATGAAATATTTTCCTATGGCATGTTCGTAAACTAATCCGGGATTGATGTCGAGCTGACGATATTCGTATTTTTGGTTGGTGCCTTCCAGATTGTACAGGTAAAAGGTTGTCTGATCGAGTTCCATTCCTGCCGATAACCTACCATTATTTTTGAAGATGAACTTACGAAGATACATGCTCCGGGGAAGCGTGATGTCTGCGATCAGCCCGTTGCTGAACTTGTGTTCATAGGAGAAGGTAGGGATAAATGGAGTCTGCGCACTGGGGTCTACGTTTACTAAAACCCCGACTGTCATTTTAGTTTTCTTGTTGGCGGTCAATAACATCGTCCCTGTAAATATTCCCTTTACCCGTTCAACATGTTTGTCACTGCCATCAACGAAGAATGTGGAGGAGTAGAACGTACGCTTCTTGAATAGCGTAGAAAAATAGGTGAAAGTAACCGCAGAAAATAGGTAGTGGAAGTCATCTTTTAGGACAAGGTCCTCAGTCCTGTTATCTTGAACAATCTCTGCCTCGCTTGAAGTGCCCCGGTATCCAAGGGTAGCAGTCAGCAGCCAGGTTTTCTTTCTGATGAAATTGATGTTGGCGCTTACTTTGGTCTGTTCGAATTTACGAACTTTGCTATCTGGTAATCTTTCTGTACCCCTTTCGGATTTGTAATTATATGCAGCAGCATTGGCAAATTCAATATTCAGAGGGCGGGTAACTGCAAATTTATCTGCCACTGCAGTAACTACGCCTTTAGGTAAATTCAAACTGTCTTTCCTCGTCTTCGGGATGCTGTCTATGGATTGAGAAAAGCATTCTGCTGATAACGTCAGCAGGCTTATTGCTGCCAGTGTCTGTCTGATCATATGTGTTCAAAAATTGATGGATTTGGATGGAAATACGCTATTTATAGCACAAAGGAAGCTGTTTTCTAATTCCTCATTTTTGTTTTTATACCAAAGCACTTACAATTTATACCAAACCAGAGGGCCTTGGAATTTTGTATAAGAAAAGAATGGTTTGGTATAATACAAAACACAGAGAAAGATAAGACTCGTATCTTTGAGCGGCTAAACCAACTGATGAAAGACCCTGAACTTAAAGACTCCAGACTCCAGCAGCTTATTGTAGATGACCGGCATAGTATACTGCGTCATGCAGTATTATTGGTCGCGATGTTGCTGGTGATTTTCTTTTCCAACTGGCAGTATGGAAACTCCGGTTTGTTGAAGATTTACAGGCTACTTTGTGTTTTTTCCGGACTGGTATTGATGTGTTACGTGAACATGTTTATACTCGTTCCGCTATTTTTTTTCAGAGGCAAATATGTGCTTTATTTTGTCCTGCTATCCACAGTAGTCTCGATATGTATGGTGGGAATGTCCATGATACTGGATAGCATATTGAGCCCCTCCGATACACACGGGAATCATTTTCATGATCCGGTTGAACGAGGATTTTACGATGGTTTCATTATCCTGGTTCCAATCATTCTGATGACCACGATGATTAAACTATTTCAGCGCTGGACGAGGGATAGTCAGAGAATAACTGATTTGAAGAACATCACACTCAGTATGGAACTGAATGAGTTGAAGAATCAAATTAATCCTCATTTTCTTTTTAATATGCTTAATGGGATTAAGGCCTTAGTACGCACTAATCCCGAGAAGGCTACTCATGTTATTATGAAACTGTCTGAGTTTTTACGTTATCAAATCTATGAGAATAATGATGAGCGGACCTTACTCCGTTCCGAGATTGTTTTTCTGTCTAATTTTTTGGAGCTTGAGATGATACGACGGGATCGGCTTAGTATTGATTTCGATACATCAGCTATAGATTCGGCGTTAAATTCAGTTTATGTACCCCCAAATCTGTTTACTACGTTCGTTGAAAATGCGGTCAAGCATAGCGTAAATGTCAGTGAAGGTATTTCCAGCATCAGCATCAAAATAGATATTACACAAGATCAACTTCATTTTAGCTGTGTCAATTCTAAAGATCCGAATTTTGACGGTGCTGATCAGAAAAATAACGGACTGGGGTTGATCAATATTAAACGAAGACTGGAATTACTCTACTCGCAGAATTATGCGCTGGATATTGAAAATCAACCCAATCAATTTAAAGTAACCCTGACTATACCATTATGAATTGTATCATTGTAGATGATGAACCGCTGGCCAGGGCAGAGATGAGGGCTTTAATCTCAGAAATTTCAACAATCGAAATTTCGGGGGACTTCTCAAATGCACTCACTGCTCAGGACTTTTTGCAACATCATTCCGTTGATCTGATCTTTCTGGATATTGAAATGCCAATGGTTACCGGCCTTGATTTTGCTTCACAGTTACCGGATACTACCATGGTAGTCTTTACCACTGCCTATCCTCAATATGCCCTGAAAAGTTATGAGTTGGATGCAATAGACTACTTGTTGAAACCGATTGATCAGCTAAAGTTGCAGAAGTCAATCCGAAAAGCTGAGGCGTATAAGATCATGCTGGATAATAATCCGGAGCAAAATACGCTTGAAGGTAAGACGGAGGACTTCCTGCTGATCAAATCGGAAAGGCGGTTCTACAAGGTCAGATTTGATGAGATTAAATATGTCGAGGGATTAAAAGATTATGTTGTCATTCATACTGTCAATCTAAAATTGATCACGGCAATGAATCTGAAAACTTTCCATCAGAAAATACCGCAAGATGTTTTTATACGCATCAGCAAATCCTATGTGGTCAATAAGCGTTTCATTGAATCCTTTGACCACCATACAGTCTATATTAATGGCTTTGAACTGCCGCTTGGAGATGTTTATAGGAAAGATTTCTTCAGTGCTTACTCGGAGGGACTGATATCTCCGGAGAGTTAGTTTCTGAAACCACTGGTTCTCGGTATTGCAATCATCTCATCAAACAATCATCCGAAATATCGATATTGTGATGAAAACTCAGCAAATGAACAATTTTCTCTTTTTCCTTCTATTGTTTACCTGCTTCCAGGTCAATGGTGTGTCCGGGCAGGCTAATTTCACTACTTATTTAAATGACATCAAGCTTGAGCTAAAAAAGGAATGGCCAGACAATAAAACCATAAATCTTGTATTTCACGGGCACTCTGTTCCCTCCGGATATGTAAATACGCCGGTCGTGGATACATTTGGATCCTATCCCTACCTGACCCTTAAGGCGCTCAAGGCAAAGTATCCTTACGCGGTAATTAACATTATTATTACAGCGATTGGTGGAGAAAATTCAGAATCGGGAGAGAAACGGTTTGAAAGCGATGTTCTTGTTCATAAGCCGGATGTGCTCTTTATCGATTATGCCTTAAATGACATGGGCATTGGTAAATCGAAAGCCAGGGCAGCTTCAGAAAAAATTATTAAGAATGCATTGAAAAATAATATTAAGGTAATCCTGATGACCCCATCGACTGATCAGCGCGTAGATATAATGAAAGCAGGAAATGATTTACAGGCATTTACTGATCAAATTACGGATTTAGCAAAGCAATACAACATCGGATTAGCTGATAGCTTTAGTCAGTTTAAACTTAAGGCTGCGTCATCAGAGGGCGTAAAACCTTATATGGGATGGGTAAACCACCCAAACGAAGCGGGTAATCAACTCATCGCAGATGAAATTATGAAATGGTTTTAGTGATATGAAAATTTTCAAACTTTCGTCTTTTTTATTGGGCTTAGGCACATTAACCGGATGTGTGGGAAATATGAATCCTACGGGTGGAAATTCGGCACCGAATTATCCCTATTTTATTACCACAACACCGCTGGTCGTTAAAAAAATAGCAGTGCCTGTGGGTACAAAACTTGTTTATGAAAAGCAGCTCTTTAAAAAGGGAAAACAAGATAAAATAATGAATGAGCGAAAGCTGACCACCATTGATCTTCCTCAAGGCGAAACACTAGACTGGGGTGGCGTGCCCATAACTTCCATCACAAAGTTTTTTAATTCGGAAATGCGTGGATTTACGGTTTCTGCAGATTTTGAAAAGCTTAGCGGCGATAAAAAAACGAAGTTCTCTGAGCTTTGGCAAAGCTGCAGTGAAAACTTAGGCATCGCTGTTAAGCACACGGATGATTGGTCTTTTAACACAAAAAATATTTCAGATGTCCAGAGTTGTAGTGTGCTTTATCAGCGGTATTTCAAAGACAATGCAAGTCAACAGGCCTTTTTGGATAATTTATATAAAGAGCTAAATAACGCTGGCTCGCGATGACCATTAGTTGAAGAGGTTGATGATGTAATCTATGTGTCTGAATTTCTTTTGGATAGGGGTTGAAATCGACGGATTGCTGATAACGTATTACGATTGGATTGCTATACTAATGAGAGATTTATACTCCCTCTGGCATAGTTATTGTTTTTCTGTGAAAAAACATCCAATTAATATAACATCATTTATGAAAAATTTAAAAAAAGTACTTTTCTCGATCCTTCCCGTATTGATGCTCACGTTAGTAGTTTCTTGTAAAAAAGATAGTAACGAGACACCTGGAGACTCTGAAAATAAGAATATTAAGTTCACGGTTACTGTTGATGGTGTTGAAGAGCAAGACTATGTTTCCTTCGTTTTTGTCGGCGCGAGTTCGAACAATTCGAACACCATCTGGAAAGTCAATGGAGTGACCAAAAATAACGAAACAGGTATCTCATTGGGAGAGAATGATTTCTTGGGCGGTACTAAAACTTACGTAATCGAAAGTATTACACCTTTAAAATTAGTTACCACAAGCCAACAGTGTTTAAATCCAGGAGCAACAAACCCTTCCTTCAAAGTAAGCTTTAAGACTGAGGTGAATGGAGTTGTGGTTACCGATGATAAAGATTTCGTAGTGACTGCAACGTCAGATTACACGCATAAATACGATTATTAGTATTTACAAATTATGCCGGGAGGGAATGTCCTGGTGTTAAATCCCGGATCGCTATCATCGTGATCCGGGATTTTTATTTATATGCCCGAATGCTGGTCTTAGGCAACACAAAAATAATTATTGTAGATGGAGTACCTCTAGTTAAAGATCGCTTTTACCTGAACTTCCCAGTTCTTTATGCCTTCTGATCGAGCCCTGTCTGCCTTGTCAAGAAACAGATGTTGAACGATCTTCAGGCCACAGTAGCTGTACATGCCCTTGTCGGCAGCAAGGGAGAGTGCCGGTCCCAGTCCATTGGCAAGGTACTCCTCATGGGATTTTCCATGGCTATTAATAATGACCACTTCCTTGCCTTTTAAAAGTCCTTCCTGGACTCCCCCGGTATAGCTATAAGCAAAGCCATAACTAAAAACACGGTCGATATAACCTTTCATGATTGCTGGCAAACCTGTCCACCAGATTGGATAGATAAAGGTAATCCGTTCCGCCCAGCGGATCCAGTCCTGCTCAATAGCGACATCATCGGCTACGGAGCCCTGTAATTGTCCCGACAGGTCAGTAAGTGATAACACTGGATTGAAACCTAATTCGTAGAGGTCTCTCACCATGATTTCGTGTCCGTTTTGCTCCAGATGTGCTACCAGTACGTTTTTGATATGGCCGTTTAAACTATCGGGATTGGGATGGGCAAAAATGATTAACTGTTTCATCGTATATAATTTTAATTAGCTGATGAAACAAATCTAGGGATGAGGGGCTTACCGGAATTGTAAGAAAGCGAAATCAGGTTAGCCGCAAATGTCCCGTTGGAATTTCAGATACCTGGTGGGGCTCAGGTTGGTGTAATGTTTAAAGTCGCGAATGAGCTGACTCTGGTCGTAATACCCACACGCATTGATCAGTTCAAACCAATCTGGTTTAGAGTTCTGTTCCAGGAGTTCTGGTATCATCCTGACGGCCTTCAGGAACCTGCTGTATCGGTTGAACTCTTTCGCCGTGTAGCCAAAATGTTTTTTATAGTTGAGTTGCGTATTTCTTTCCGTCTGATTGTTCATGGTAGAAACGGCTTTGATCGAACTCTGAAATTGACCGTCAAAATTTGCCAGCTGTTCCGCAATCTTATTCCTATGCTGCAAATAGGGTTGGCAAAATCTCAAAATGTGCGCTATTCTTTCCCTGTTATCGGTCATTACATTGAGCGCCGTCCATAAACCGACGAAGCAGTCCTGTTGTAGTAACCCATCGGGATCGATGGGCAGGTGTTCCGCTATGGAGGCGTTGCCAAAGAAGCGGTAGAAAGCATCATCTTTGAAATTGATTACCAGCATTTCGGCATCTGCAGGCATGGAATAATTAAATGCTCTTTTAATGGGGCCCAAAACGATACATTTATCCATTGAAATCTGCATGTTCTGTGCCGATTGAAGAGAAATCTTCGTGCCGAAATTGAAGATCAATATGGTTTGGTAGGAGGGTAGCAGCGTTCTTGTGATGGACTGGCCAGATCTGTTTTCTGCAAAATAAAAATGCGAGAAGACCTGCCCGAAAGCTGCTGGCACGGCCATTCTATAATCATCATAGCCTGAATATTGTTCACTCATTTTCAATGTGCCTAGTTTCTATCTTCATCGGTAATTTGCAATGAAAGTGACATACACCCACAATCCTATGTATAACAATATGACAATAGTGATTAATATGGCCATAATGATGGCGGTCATTTTCCATAAGCCCATCTTCTGTGGTGGCTTCCCGGGTTGAGCAGGAAAATAACGGGCCTTGATCAATCCACCGATAATCATTGCCAGAATAATCAAGCCAATATATTTTAACCGATACACAAAGTCCTTAAGATGGAGCCATCGGGCATGCGCCTTATCACCGCTGCTCAGGGCGATGTTGGTGACATAATCACCCATGTCTGACCTTCCAAAGTTTATATCGATCATCTTTTTATCCTGGAGATAAAAGTAGGCATAAGCCCTGGCTTTCATCGTAATTGGCTTGCCGTCTAAAATAAACGTAACTGCCGTGTGGTTACTACCCGATCTTCGGCTAAATACCCTTTTTACTTCCTTAATCTGAACCCTTCTCTGTACTTCATTCTGCACAGCCACATCATACAGCAATTTGCCTTGTATCAACATGTATTGCGTCATGAAGATGCCAAATAGACTAAACATCAGATAATAACCGATGAAGCCGTGCCATTTAGACTTGTCGGCGAAACCTGCCCTCAGCGTTCCATAGATCACAAGCGGGAAACTCGCTATGGCGGCCCAGATCAGCATTGTCGACTGCTTTTCATCAACAGCCATTTCCAATACAATTCTTGAAGACAGGTAGATCAATATCCATAAGGTGAAATAGGCGATGATGAATGGCAATTCTATACTCCGGAGACGGTCTTTAAAGTTCATTGGCGGCAAAACAAATTCAGGATCAAATACCACACCATTCGTTCGCGTTGAAGTGGCCAATTGTGCCCCGCTTATTTCAAATAGCCCCGTAATTGAAGTGCCGCCAATAAGTGTTCAACTGAATGGCGGCACTTCCTATGCTGTTGCGGGGTCTTTTTGATCCGCTATTCCAATATTGAGCGGGGACTAAAAAGTATAAAATATACTTGCTTGTATACTGTTGTTTTTGAAGTCGCCCAGTGTAGCAGAGGGGACTTCCGAAACTTTCTGGATCCCGTAATAATAGCGGGCATCAATTCCCAGTCCCATTTTAGACTGATACCCCAGGCTTCCGACAGCACCGAAGTCAATCTTCCTGGCAAACTTTAAATCTGTCAAGCCACCAAGATCTTCCTTGACTTTGAAACCCGCCTGGCCGCCTGCTGCCACATAGAATCCTATATTGCTACTGTATTTGAACAGTATCGGCACCGCTGCGTAAGAAAGTTTGATGTCCTGATCGCCGAGTGGGCCACCCTTAACTTTAGCACCTTGCAGGGAGTACAGAAATTCTTCCTGAACCATGAAGTTGTTTGTGAATTTGTAGGCTATCGTCAGGCCTGCATTAAATCCTGGCAGGGGATCCGTTGCGAAATTGGCGTCTATAAAATTGCTGTAATTACCACCGGCTTTAATGCCAAATTCTAGTTTACTCATCAGCTTCTTTCCGAAGCTTTGATTTTCGGTGCCTGTCTGGCTGAATACTTTGATGGATGCAGTTGCGAGGATGATCAGACTTAAGATTAACTTTTTCATAAATTTTTATTTTGCTATGTCTTTTAACGCTGCCGGTTTGTTCGTCGGCTGATTGTTTAGTCAAAGATGTAGGGAACTCGTAGCTCCCCATAGCAAAATGTAGCCGAAGCGGGCAAAGTTATGCCGGAAACGGGCAGTAAATATGTCCTTCTAATTGGCTGTTATCCGTTAGCCAGCCAGCTTAAGAATTGACTGGATTTACCCTTGCTCACAATTACCCGCTCTGTATGGGCGACCTTGAGATTGAGGGATAGCTTTCTGGAAAAGAAGCTGGAAACATCCGTGATTGCATTGCGACAGACCAGATGCTGCCGGTTTGCTCTGAAAAAGGTGCTGCCCGATAAACGTTCAAGTTCATCGAGGTTTTTATTAGGATAATAGAGCTGACCGGAAAAAGTCAGCAGGTGGGTGATTTCGTTTTTCAGAAAGAACATGGCGATATCATTCAGGTTGATGGGAATGATTTTATCCGACTGATAGACTAGTACTGATGCCGCTTTTTGGGTATGCTTATCAGCAAGCAAGTTCAATAGCGCATCGTACTGGGGCGTCTGGTCGGTAGAGAAAATCTTTTTCAGCTGCATGTATTTCTGTAGTGCTGTATTCAGGGTTTTACTGGTAAAGGGCTTCAGAATGTAGTCGATCCCGTTGGCCTTAAATGCATCAAGTGCATACTCATCGTAAGCGGTGCAGAAGATAATCGGTACTGAGATGGGTTCTGCTACGAATATCTCGAAGCTCAGGCCGTCGCCCAGCTGGATGTCGCTGAAGATCAGGTCTGGGGCGTCATGGTTTTTAAAATAGGTAATGCCTTCCTTCACCGATCTGAGCTTGACGATGTCCAAAGGTTCATCAATTAGTTTTTTGATATTCAATTCCAGGTCGTCAGCAACGATGCCTTCATCCTCAATGATTACTATGTTCATCTTTTAACAATTTAATGCTTACGGTAAATAAATCTGCATCCTCCCTGATGGTAATTTCATCTCCCGACCACAACCTATATCTTTCTGCCAGGTTCGCTAATCCATAATTTGTTGATGCCACTTTCATTTTTTTATTCTGAATGTTATTGCTGATCACGAGGGTATCTTCATTTTGACTGATGACCACTGTTAACGGATCTTCCAAAGTGAAATTGTTATGTTTGATGGCATTCTCCAAAAGTGGCTGAAGTGAGAAGGAGGGAAGATAATAGTTGTTCAGGGTTTCAGGCGGCAGGTTGATGGTGCAGTCCAGAGCAGCTCCAAATCTAATGCGCTGCATTTCCAGATAATCCGTCAATAAGCTGACCTCGTCCTTCAGGAGGGCGACGTTGGCATTGTGATGATAAATCGATGCCCGAAGGAAATTTGCCATATGGACAATATAGTCGTCCGCAACCTGGGTGTCCTTATGGTAGAGTGCCTTTAACGTATTCAGTGCATTAAACAAAAAATGAGGATGGATCTGCTGCTTGAGTGCCAGGTTCATGGCTTCTGCATTTGCTGTTTTTAATCTCGAGAGTTCAAGCTCACTGTGCATCTTATGCTCGTATAGCAACACAGAGTCATGCAGAAGCGTAATCAGTGTGTTGATGACAATCCCTGATCCTACAAATGCAAAAAATGAGCTCAGGTCCCAAAATGACCATTCCACCCTTCCTACATAGGCAAATGCTGGCCTGAGTAAAAGATAGATGATGATGCTGACAAGATAGGTGAGGAGACGTCGCAGGAAGGAGAATTTTTTGGATCTGATGGAGGTGTTCCTGGCAATAACTACCATCAGGAGGATATCCGAAACGCCCACCAGTAAAATACCAGACATGGTCAGCAAAGTATAGGTGATGACATGTTGAAGTGGGTTATCCGTGCTGGAGGCTACCAGGTAAAAGATAAACCCAATGATGATGGTTTGCAGCCAGGTCAGGCGTATAAGGCGTTTCAAAGGTAACTTTTCCTGCATGTCAGCTAATTTAATGATAACTATGAAGTGTACTTACATTTTGGGACCGAAACGGGCAAAATAATAGGCGAACATTTAAAAATGAAGGGTCAACGTACAGGCAGGTGTCAACTGCCAACTGGCCTATAATCACGATCCGTATGATGGCCGAATTTTCAATTCCCTTATAACAATCTACAGCAGTCATTATGCCCGCTTCACAAGATATTCTTAAACGGCCAGTTCGAATGACCGATAACTTTGGTCAATATTAATCTCAAATAAAAAGCAACTATGAAAAGAAGAACAGCATTTATGGTCATCACCATCGTCACGTTAGCAGGAACTTTTTTCTCCTGTAAGAAAAATACTCTCGATCCTTCCGGACAGTTCAACATTAAGGTAGTTAATGCTTCGGCAACGGCGGGTGCGCAAAGTTTTACTCTGGCAGGAAATGTACTGCTGAACGGGGGACTTAACTACATGGACGCTTCAGCTTATATTAATGCACCATCCGGAAAGAACATGATTACCGAATTCAGGAATGCCAGCACAAACGCCGTTTACGCATCCGGATCAATTTACACCGCAAACGGCGTCAACTTTACTGTGTATCTGGCAGGTTCAGGATCAAATGCGAGGGTCAAAAATTTTGAAGACGATCTGGCAACGCCCAACAACGGACAGGTAAAAATTAAATTTGTTCATTTGAGCAATCGGGCCCCCAACATTATTAAGATTAAAGATGCGAACGGCGACGACTACGCCAATTCACTTGTGAGAGATCAGGCAACCGGATACAAATATGTTTCTCCCGGAACGATCGGCATTGAGGTTGCGGGTCTTACATCTGGAAACAGCGTAGGTTCTTATCGCTTCACCGACCTGGTTGCAGGGAAGATTTACTCCTTTTATTTAACCGATGATGCTTCAGGAAATGTAGTAATGAATAAGATCATCCATAATTAAAGCAACCTAAAATATTTTCCTATATTCACCGTACACCAAATAGAAACTGTACGAGATGAATGATTTTACAAGAAGAACTTTTCTGAAGACGGGGGCATGAACATGAATAAATTTGCACTTCTACTTTTTTGTATGCTTGCCGGCCTGATGAAGGGCTACTCCCAGCAGATCACAAAAATATCTCTCAATAGCTCCAACCCGCAGGTAAGCTGGCAAATTAAACCACAAGCGGAGCTACGCAGTTCTGGTTACGAGCTCTCTATGCCGGGGTTCAGGATTCCAACTCCTGTAAAAGGCGTCGTTCCTAGTACCGTTTTTACTGCTTATGTAGATGCCGGCATCGTTGCTGATCCTAGTTATGCGGATCACATCTGGAAGGTAGATGAGTCGTTTTATAATCGGCCCTTCTGGTATCGTACTGAGTTTGAATTACCCGCATCTTACAAAAAAGGTCAGCGTGTGTGGCTGCATTTCGACAATACCAACCGTTATGCTGATTTCTATTTCAACGGAAAAAAGCTATCTGGTACTAAAACGTCAACCAAGGATGTCAGCGGGCATATGCTACGCACAAAATACGAGGTAACGGCGTTGCTGAAAGCGGCCGGCAAAAATGCAATTGCTGTGCTCATCACCGATGCAGACCAGAAGAAAAAACGCAATTCTGAAGATCGTTTTGGTGTCACTGCAAGTCCTACTTATTTATCTGCAGCAAGCTGGGACTGGATGCCTTATATTCCCGGACGACTGGCGGGAATCACAGGGAATGCCTACATCGAGATTACAGGAGATGTCACACTTGAAGACCCATGGATCAGGTCGCAGCTGGAGTCCAATGAATATGCTTATCTGTCTCTTTCTTCTACATTGAAAAATTCATCCTCCTCCAAAAAGGAGGTGACCATTTCAGGTACCATAGAACCCGGGCGCATTGAGTTTTCCAAAAAGATCAGTATTGACGCAGGTGCCACCTCAAATATTTATCTGGATAAAAAAGATGTTGCCGGGTTTCTGATCCAAAACCCAAGGTTATGGTGGCCGAATGGATATGGGGAGCCAAACCTGTATACCTGTAAACTTACCTGCAGTGTAAATGGTGAGACATCCGACGTGAAGGACATCACCTTTGGCATCAAGGAATATAGTTACCAGTTTGTAAAGAATGCGGCAGGATGGCCGGTGATGAATTTCTACATCAATGGTCATAAGATTTATGTGAAAGGTGGCAGCTGGGGAATGAGTGAATACCTGTTGCGGTGTCATGGCCAGGAATATGAAACTAAGATAAAGCTCCACAAAGACATGAATTACAACATGATCAGGCTGTGGACGGGTTGTGTGACCGATGATGAGTTTTATGAATATTGCGACAAACATGGCATGATGGTCTGGGATGATTTCTGGCTCTACGTGGCTTATAATGACGTGGCCAGTGATGATGATTTCAAAGCAAATGCCCTTGATAAGGTGAAAAGGTTACGCAACCATCCCAGCATCGCCCTGTGGTGCGGTGCCAATGAAACGCATCCCAAGCCAGAACTGGACAATTACCTCCGTGGCATTGTCGCTGTAGAAGATCATAACGACAGGATGTATAAATCCAGTTCCAATCAGGATGGCCTCTCGGGCAGTGGATGGTGGGGAAATCAACCGCCTAAACATCACTTTGAGAATTCAGGGAGTAACCTGGCCTGGAATAAACCGGCATATCCTTATGGTGCTGATCGCGGTTATGGCCTGCGATCTGAAATAGGTATGGCAACATTCCCTACTTATGAAAGTGTGAAGAAATTTATACCTGAGGAGAAACTGTGGCCATTGCCAACTGATGAGCAGCTGAAAGATGAGGACGACAACCTGTGGAATAAACATTATTTTGGCAAAGAAGCTTCAAATGCCAATCCTATAAATTATAAGGCTGCGGTAAACAATCAATTTGGGGAATCATCTGGTCTGGAAGAGTTTTGTGAGAAATCACAGTTCATCAATATTGAGGTCATGAAAGGGATGTATGAAGCCTGGAACGACAAAATGTGGAACGATGCTTCGGGACTGCTGTTGTGGATGAGCCAGTCGGCTTACCCTTCCTTTGTATGGCAGACTTATGACTACTATTATGATGCTACCGGTGCGTATTGGGGCGCAAAAAAAGCTTGTGAGCCTTTACATATCCAATGGAACTCCTCAAGCAACAGTGTTAAAGTGGTGAATACCACTTTAAATGACCTGAAGGATGTTAAAGCAACAGCTACTGTCTTTAACCTGAGTGGTAAGCAGCTGCCACAGTTTGGAAATGAGACCTCGCTGAATGTTTCCTCCAGCAATGTGGCTGAGGCTTTCGTGCTAAACTTTAACCCTGGAAATCTGGCCAGAGGCAAAAAAGTGGATGCTTCGTCGGCCTCAAAAACTGGAGCTGCAACATTGGCTGTAGATGGTGGTGCCGGGAGCAGATGGGAAAGTGACTATAGTGATGACCAATGGATATCGGTAGACCTGGGGAAGAAGGAAAAAATCCGTAGTGTGGTGTTGAAATGGGAAAATGCTTATGCGGCAGCTTACGAGATACAGGTTTCGGATGATGGCAGGAAATGGAAGACTGTTCGCGAGGTGACGGATGGGAAAGGATCGACCGAGGAAATTTCCCTCAAACCGGTAACCGCCCGTTATGTGCGCCTGCTGGGATTAAAACGTGCAACCGAATTTGGCTACTCGATATATGAGATAGAGGTATACAGAGAGCAGAAAGCAAAGGATGACGTTACGCCGCTTCAGTTTATTAAACTGGAATTGAAAGATGCGAAAGGAGACCTGTTGTCAGAAAATTTTTATTGGAGAAATGGTATTAAAGATCTGGATTACACATCGCTGAATACTTTGCCTGCTGCAAATCTCAGCTGCAAACTAGTGAGTAAAGAAACTGCTGAGGGAACAGGCACATTGAAAATTGCTATTAAAAATAACTCAACTACCGTAGCATTTGGCAACCGGCTCCGGCTGGTGAATAAAACAACGGGGGAACGGATACTTCCGGTAATGATGCCGGATAATTACATTACACTGATGCCGGGTGAGGAAAGACTGATTCCGGTAGAGGCAGACGCTGCGCTGTTGACAAACGGTGTAAAGGTGCTGCTGAAGCAATATGGTCAGCAGGAGAAAAGTATGTTGTCGGTTGATTTTTAACCGCCTGATTTTATTCTGGTCTGTATCTGATTTAAATCAGATGTGGAGATCTCGCCAAGTTGGCTATAAATGTTTGCTACAACAAAGTGCATGTTGTTAAGGCTCAGTCATAAAGTGCGAGGGAAGCAAAAAACATGAAACCTTATCTCAGCGCAGGTGTTGAATTTATACATCAATACCTACAACAATGGAAAATAACACAGTAAACACAGAAATTCTGAATGATCTGATCCAGATCAACAACGACAGGGTAAAAGGTTATGAAAAGGCAATTGAGGAATTAAAAACTGAAGATGCCGATTTGAGAAGTTTATTTGCTGAGATGATCAGACAAAGCCAGCAGCACAAGGCTACACTGACACAAGAGGTTCAGGTACTTGGTGTAACTGCAGATACAGGAACAACAACGTCCGGTAAAATTTATCGTGCCTGGATGGATGTCAAAGCGGTATTTACCGGCCATGACCGCGAGACTGTCTTGAACAACTGCGAATTTGGTGAAGATGCCGCTCAGAAAGCATACAAAACGGCTTTGGAAACAGAAGGACTTTCTGCAAACCTCAACGCCATTGTTGCTGAACAAAAGGCCGATTTAAGGGTTTCACATGATCAGATCAAAGCACTTAGAGACAAGGTAGCACCATAATTCCGGTTTGTGCTGAAGATAAAACCGTCATCCTGGATCAGGGTGGCGGTTTTATGATATTGGGATAGTTTTTTTATCTTGTTGCCCTGAACAACATTAGCTTCTTTTCATGGATCAACTACGCAAACATATTGAGGAAATTATCTCGGTAACCGATGAAGAGTTCGACTATATAAAAACGTTCTTTACACTCAAACGGGTTAAAAAACACCAGTACCTTTGTCAGGATGGTGAACCCGTAATCTTTGAATACCTGATCAGGTCAGGCCTCTTCCGTATGTTCTACCTTGACGAAAAGGGCGACGAACATATTGTGCAGTTTGCCGGCGAAAACTGGTGGATGGCCGACTATCAGGCTTACTTTAATGAGCAGAAAGCAACGTTGAATATCACTTGTATGAGGGATGCTGAAGTTTATTGTCTCACATTGCAGGGCAGGGAAACATTGTCTGCCGAACTGCATAAGATGGAACATTTTTTTAGGCTAAAACTGACGAAGGGTTATGTTGCCCAGCAACGTCGCATCATCACGTTATTGTCCAGTTCACCCCAGCAACGGTATGAAGAGTTTGGCCAGCTGTACCCCTCAATGATGCAGAATATTCCAAAGAAATACATTGCAGAGTATCTTGGCGTGAGCAGGGAGACCCTCAGCAGATTATATTCCAGCAATAAAAATGGCTAAGCTTAAGCAGAAGTGTGAGGCTGCTCACACTTTTTTTGTGACTTGCCTCCTCGGATTAGGAGGCTGATGTTCGGAGATTTGAAATGTCAATATTCAACAACCATTTTAAATCTTTTAATCATGAAAAAGAACATTTTAATCATCGTCTCCAACGCCAACAGCATTGGCCCTAATAACAGAAGAACGGGTACTTTTCTTTCTGAAGTCGCACACCCTTATGCTGAATTTGAAAAAGCTGGTTATCAGGTGGATTTTGCCAGTCTGTCAGGTGGTGTCCCTTATCTGGATGCGCTTAACCTTGCCGACGACCCGGATAACCTCAGATTTTTAACAGGTACGGGCTGGGCAGATATGCAACAGGCAAAACAGCTTGAGAAAGTAGATGTCAAGGCCTACGATGCCATTTTTATCCCGGGTGGCCTCGCACCAATGGTCGATATGCCAAATGCTCCTGCGCTTAAGCAAGTCATTGCCGATACCTACGAGCGGGGAGCTGTTGTCGGAGCAGTGTGTCATGGTCCTGTATCAATGCTCAATGTAAAACTCAAGGATGGATCTTTCCTGGTAAACGGTAAAAATATCGCTGCTTTTACCACAGAAGAGGAAGACAATTACGCAAGGGCTGATGTGCCTTTTGATCTGCAGGAAGCACTGACCAGTCAGGGGGCAATTTTTCATGCGGCAGCACCATGGTCTGCCAACAGTATTGCAGACGGTAACCTCGTGACCGGTCAAAATCCTGCATCCGCAAAAGGAGTAGGTGAGAAAATAATCGCAATTTTAGAAAACGCTAAAGCATAAGACTATGAACACCCAGCCTATTCATGTATTTGCCAAATGGCAAGTCAAGCCAGCACACCTGGAAACTGTCCTCGGATTATTGCCAGAGGTGGTACATCAAAGTACTTCAGAAAAGGGCAACCTGTTTTACCAGATTCATCAGGACAATGCCGATCCCAATGTCCTGATCTTATTTGAAGGTTATACCGATGAAACTGCTTTGCAGGATCACCGCGACTCCCATTACTTCCAGAATATTGTGATCGCTCAGATTGTACCTTTACTGGAGAAACGGGAGCTTAACCTGACAACGCCAATGTCCCTTTAGGGCACTTACATCAGATAACGATGAGGATGATTTAGCGGAAACCAAAATTATTCCTTGTTGTTATCTTATTCATATCATGAAGATTGCCACCTACAATATAAACGGAGTTAATGGACGCTTGCCCGTATTATTACGCTGGCTTGCTAAAGCACAGCCAGATGTAGTCTGTCTGCAGGAGCTGAAATGTGAAAGCTACCGCTTTCCAGTAACGGCCATCAACGATGCCGGATATCAGGCCATCTGGCGTGGAGAGAAGAGCTGGAATGGGGTAGCTATACTATCCAAATCGGAAATTCGTGAGTTGCGGACCGACTTGCCGGGGGAAGATGCGAGTTATCAGCACAGTCGTTATATTGAAGGCTTTACCTTCGGAATGGTCATTGGCTGCATCTACTTGCCAAATGGAAACCCCTATCCGGGACCAAAGTTTGACTACAAGCTGAGGTGGTTCTCCAGGCTTGCTGATCATGGTCGAACGTTGCTGAATACAGGTCTGCCAGTGATGCTTGTTGGAGATTATAATGTTATGCCGACAGAACTAGACACGTATAAACCTGAGAAATATCTCGACAATGCTCTTTTTCGAGAGGAGTCCAGAAAGGCTTATGCGGATCTGGTAGCACAGGGATGGATAGACGCCATCCGGGAATTGTATCCTGGAGAAAGGATATATACCTTCTGGGATTATATGCGTAATGCCTATGGTCGCAACGCCGGTCTGCGGTTAGATCATTTTTTATTAAATCCAGTACTTGCAGGACGACTAAAAGTTGCTAAGGTTGACAAAGAGGTGCGTGGATGGGAGAAGGCCAGTGACCATGCCCCGGTATGGATTGAACTATCAATGCCAGTTTCATAGATGACTCCGGATCTGCCATTTACATTGGTTACTGTATCGGTGCCTGCAGTGTCTTCGGCCTTGACCGTATTGGTATCCATTTGGCCAACGGCTCTTTGTTCAGGCGAGGCACATGCCATAAGAACGGTAGATGCAAGAATGAGTAATGAATGTTCTGTTTTCATATGTTTGTTAGTTAAATTTTAGTGCTAACAACCTTAAAGTTTAAGTGTTTTATGTTTCTAATAGGCGTACCAGGATGAATAATTTTAGTTACCTTGCGTACAAACCTATTCTGGTTTTAAACTTATCTTATCCAGATGTCTGAATCCAATAGCCGGCGAAAGCCGATGAGGCCAATTCATTGAATACATTAGGAGATATCATCGATCGCAACTTGATTTTCTTTGAAAACCTTTTAAAATAATCGATGTTGTCTGAATTGTGCCTGTCAAGCAATAATGGCATACCATATTCTTTCCACGCATTGAATTAACATTCATCAATTATGGAACCATTTAACATTAGAATCAGCTACGGAAGTAATGAAGTTACTTTGACCATTCTTCCGTCCGATAATGACGTTTTCAAGATCGTCTACTATGGCGGCATTCTTGGAGGTATACGAAAAAATGCTGACGAGTGGGAGCCAGTGGGATCAGATGAGATTGGAGGAGAAGACCTTCCTTTGTATCAGTCAAAACACGGTGATGAGCGTCTCAATGTGGAGTTTACGGAACAGTTGGTAGACCGTATTGGTGATGAAATTGATTTTCATTTGGAGGAATTGTGATGGTCTATTCTCCGAGCCGAATATTTCGAAGTGAACAAGACTGCAACAGTTTAATGAAGGCTACAAAATTATGATCAGATTAATTCTTGCTGACGACCATTTGCTGGTGCGGAATGGTATAAAACTCCTCCTGACCGAGGATACTGAACTGGATGTTGTTGCAGAGGCGTTAAACGGACAGGAGGTTCTGGATCTGCTTGACGACGGATTATCGGCTGACATCCTGCTGCTGGATATGAATATGCCAGTGATGGATGGAATCGCACTTTTACCAATCGTCCGGGAAAAGTATCCACTACTGAAGGTGATCTTCCTGTCCATGCTCGACAATCCTGAAGTGGTTTTTAATACCATCAAAAAGGGGGCTTCTGCTTATTTATTCAAAAATGTGAACGCAATGGAATTGCTCTTTGCAGTCAAGTATGTACACGATGGGGGGCGGTACCTGTGTTCTGAAATACAATTTAAGATGCTCGAACAAAAATCTTCCGAAAGGGTAAATCCAGCAAGCAATCATAATGCAGATGATTTTACGCAAAGAGAGATGGAAATCCTGCAGCTTATTGCCCTTGGACACACCAATTCAGAAATCGCCGACAAATTGTTCCTCAGCAAACGTACTGTGGAAGGACACCGTCAGTTGTTACTTAATAAAACGCAATCAAGAAACTCAGCCCACCTGATAAAAACCGCTACGGTAATGGGCCTGGTCTGATCCAGGTATTTACCGCAAAATTGCCTGTAAAAACCACATTAAAATGCGTATTTAATGGTCAAACAACGTTTGTAGACAACTGTTCTATTGTCACATAAAAACCTTGTCTATGAACACAATCGCCTTTGACACTGAAATCTGTACTTACAGAAATAAGCTTATGCAGTCTGCCTTACAGTTTACTCATGACCATGATGATGCAAGTGACCTTGTTCAGGATACGCTGGTCAAAGCCATCAGATATGAAAACTCATTTGGCGAGGGGACGAATCTGCAGGCATGGCTTTATACCATTATGAAAAATACCTTCATCAACAACTATCGTTCACTGGGCCGTAGGGCTGGAGTATTTATCAAAGATGTAGATCCCTGGTTGTATCCTGTAAACGATGCAACTTCTAAAAATGAGGGAGAATGCAAAATGATTGGCGAGGACATCACTAAAGCACTGGACAGTATCCAGCCAGCATATGCGATTCCTTTCCTTCGATATTTTGAAGGGTACAAGTATCATGAAATTGCAGAAGAGTTGGATTTGCCGATCGGGACGGTCAAGACAAGGATCCACCTGGCGCGTAAAGCCTTGAAGAACAGATTGAAAATGTATGCATGATTTTTTTTCGATATTGTAATCTGATTTTTGACCTGACTGAAAAAGGAATCTAAACATTTCTACTATTCTAGGGTTGTAGGGTTATGATCATCAATCACTTGCCAAAGAACGGATTTGCCTTCGGAAATAACACTCATTTTGCTTACAATCTGAGTTCGGGACAAATTCTATTCATACACACTTCATTGCAATGGCTGGTTTCGGGCGGTGAAGGAAACCAGCTGGCAACGTTAACTTCCAAAATTCAGGCGGAGGACATCAGATACCTTCAGGACGTCTTCGACGATGTTGTTGCGGGAAATTTCACTGGAAAGGTAACGGTTAAGATACTTGGACCTGAAGGTTTGCGGTGGCTATTGGTCGTTCCTTTTTTGGTTCAGGATAGAAATGACCAGTTGATCTTGGCAACAGTGGTGGACATCACCGATGAAGTGTTGAGTACACAGGCGGTGACGAAATATGCGGATAAGAAAAATTCAATATTGCATATGTTGGGCCACGACCTCCGCGGGCCGCTGAATATTGGTAAATCTTTACTGCAAACTATCAGTCGCCAGATAAAGGATGTAACGCTTTTAGAAAAAACAAAACTGATTTCAACGATATTACAGCAGTCAGTAGACATGATCAATGATTTGCTGAACAGGGAATTTATGGAAACAGCCAATGTAGTACTCGCAAAAAAACGGGTCAATATTGTCGGTCAGTTGAGGGATTATATGGAGGAATCCAAACGTTCGGAGGTTATTTCCGGGATTACTTTTCAGATGACCACTTCCTCGCCGCATATCTACGTGGACATGGATGATGCAAAATTCATGCAGGTCATCAATAACCTCATGTCAAATGCCCTGAAATTTACTCCTGTTGGAGGTTCTATATACGTGACAGTTGAGGAACTGGAGGATCGTGTAAATTTCAAGTTTTCCGATACTGGAATCGGCATTCCGGCGGCGCTACTCCCTGAGATATTTAAACAATTCAGTGCTGCACGGAGGCCCGGCTTACAGGGGGAACCCACGCTTGGTATCGGCCTTTCCATCGTAAAAACAATTATTGAATGGCACGGTGGAACAATCAGTTGTCAAAGTGAAGAGGGCGTGGGAACAACTTTCTTTATCAGTTTGCCGAAAAACACATTATAACAGGTCTGGTTGGATTCGTGCTGATCAGCACGAATCCTATTGTTTTAGAACTCCTCAAACCTTGACTTCTTCGTCATCTTAAAATATTCCAAAGAGCTGGTAAGATTGTTAGAACATTTGTATTTAGGGGGTGTTGCATAGTTAGATAACCCCATTAATACCTATGAATTCATATCTTCCAGAACTTACCGCTCTGTTTACTCAGGCGTATGTCCATCCTGACTTAAAACTATCCGTAATTGTTCCCGCGAAGGATGAATCCCAGGAGATCGCGATGACTCTTGATGCATTGAGAACACAGCAGGACCTATTGGGGAATCCACTGCCTCAGCATCTCTTTGAGGTGTTGTTGCTGATTAATAATTGCAGCGATGATACCTTGGATGTTTGTAAAGCTTATCAAAAAGCGTATCCTTCGTTTGCGCTACATCTGGAATATGTAGATCTGAGTGCTGAAGTTGCCCACATTGGAACAGTGAGGCGTATATTAATGGACAGTGCCTACCGCAGGTTGAGTCTGACGGTAGGACCGAAGGGCATCATTGTATCGACGGATGCTGATAGCCAGGTAGACAAAAATTGGGTGCAGTACATTTTACTGGAGATGGATAGGGGAGCGGATGTTGTAGGCGGAAGAATCCTTCCACGCGACGTTCCCTCGCTGTCAAGAAGACACCATCTGCAGGATGTGAACTATAGGTTTTTTCAAAGTCGCCTGGAGGCGGAGATTGATCCTTGCCTTTCCAATCCCTGGCCCCGGCATTTCCAATGTTTCGGTCCGAGTTTGGCCGTGACCTGTGATATTTACGATAGGGCGGGAAGGTTGCCTGCTATTCCGTATCTGGAAGACGAAGAGTTTCGAAAAGCACTTAAACGTATCGATGCAAAAATCAGACATGCGCCGGATGTTCGGGTATTTACCTCTTCCCGCCTGAAGGGACGTGTGGAATTTGGGTTCTCTGTCCAGCTGAAACATTGGACCGACATGAGCAATAATAAAGAGGAGCAGATGGTCGAAACACTGGAAACTTTGACTTTTAAGTTTAAGCTGAAAAATATGCTCCGCAGCCTTTGGTTAACCAGCAGTAATTATTCTTCTGCTCATGTAGAGATCAGGCGTATTGCCGCACTCATCAATAAGGAACCTGAATTTGTGATGCAGTTGCTGCTGACGTCCAGATTTTTCGAAGCCTTGTGGGAGCAGATTGATCTTGATCTCCAGGCGACAGAGCTGCACAAAATCACGCTAAGACCGATTTCTGAAGTCATTCAATCTTTTAGACAACATTTCTCCAAAATAGGAAGTGCTGTAATTAAAAATATAAGGACGATGCCGATATGCAGTTCTGATGCCATTGCCGTTTAACCTTTATTCGCATACAATGACATCAGTCCTGACATTGGTAAAGGGGCGCGGGACGGCACTGGAAAATCTGTTGATGGGTTTGTCGTTAAATACAGTCCTGCCAGATGAAATGGTGATTGTTTTCATGAACGAGCCTATAAGGGTGATGCCTTCCATGCCATTTCCTGTCAGATGTTTTCAAATGAGCTCTGAAGAACAGCTTCCGCTGGCGGAGGCAAGGAATCATGCTGCGGTTAAGGCAGCAGGTGATTTTCTGATCTTCCTGGATGTAGACTGTATACCATCATCAGATCTGATTTTGAAATACCAGGAACATCAGCACAGCAGACAATTGTTAAGTGGTCAGATTCGGTATTTGACTGAAAAAGCGATGGGCCATGAAGACCTGATGAACCATCTAGTCCAATTAAGTGCACCAGATCCGATCAGGGCTGGACTATCAACTATTCCCCATGCACTTTTCTGGTCGCTGAATTTTGCCTGTTCCAGGCAGACCTATTTTTATATAGGCGGTTTTGATGAAGATTATAAAGGTTATGGCGCGGAAGATACCGACTTTTCTTTTACCGCAGCGCAAAAGGGGATATCAATACAGAATGTTCAGGCTTTTGCTTTTCACCAATATCATGCTAATTATTCACCACCATTAAATCATTTTACGGACATCATCTGCAATGCCAACAGGTTTTTTACAAAATGGAAGGTCTGGCCAATGGAGGGATGGCTAAAAGCATTTGACGACAGGAGGTTGATTGTATGGTCCGAAAATGAAATCAGACCGATAAGGTTACCCAATCCAGATGAGATAAAACAAGCCCTTAAAACTTGATCTCCCAGTTAGGGTTGCATGTTAAATACGCTGTTGCCAGTTTTTAAAACTGCTTCCTCCAGTATTGCAAGCGCATCTTCAGCAATGACGTCGGTCCAATCCAGCTGTTGCGTCTGTAGTGTCTCCAACAAGTTATTCCAATTTGTTTCTGGGAGATGCTCAGGTAAAAGAATATGGATGCCACGGCGTGAGCTGATCGCCTCTGCTTTATCCAGTTGTTCTTCAAAGGGGCGCTGTTCCGGTATACCAATAAAACGTTTATTCAGGCTCGCAACCTCCATTACGGTATTATGGCCTGTATTTCCAATCACCATTGTGCATTGTTCAATAATGGATTGAGGCTGATCAAGATGACCGTACCATGTTGTGTTGGTGAGGTCAGGAGCGTCACCGCTTATTTTTCCCAGAATATGAAAAAAGTGGTTAGGGCAGGTGGTGGCTATTTCAGTAATCACTGAGGAGTTTAAAGAACTGCCACCGCCACCTAATAGGATGGCAATATGGTTAGGGATTTCCTTTGCCGGGTTACCATTGACGTTAAATTTCGAAAAGCCTCCGGTAAATAGTGTTTTCGCATACGCTTCGTCTTCGTTTCCACGATACATAGATCTAGGATAAGGTGCGATCAGTAGCTCAGCACTTTGATAAGCCAACCGATGTGGCAGATCTCCACGTTTGCCATGCTGTCGCATGACGATGGTTGGAATACCGCACAGTCTGGCGAGTAGTGCAACCTCTACCGAGACATCCACGATTAGGATCATCGGAAACTCATCCCGGAAAAGTTCGGTCATTATGGACATGCGGTCCCTGATACCGCTTACATTTAAGGGGGCGTAATGGAAAATATCCGAGGGAAGTTCCTCGTGGTAGTATGTATCTGTTTCATTTGCCACATCCAGGGGCAGGTGTACGACACGGACGTTTGCAGGTAATGCGCTTTGAAAGTGTAGGTTACTTCCCATGAAGATCATCTCATGATCAGGAAATCTCTTCATGATTTCCATTGCCCGCGTCAGATGGCCCAGGCCGTGGTGGTGTATGTAAAAGGCGATTTTAAAATTCATCTGATCTTTTTGGTTTCGTATAGACTTCAAGTCGGTAGTCTGCCGTTCTGCTGCAACTGTGGAGTTCAAGGTTTGTTCTGATGAAACCATCGTGTACCTGGTCTCCAGTAAGGGGGTAATCTACCACAAAATGCGTCCAGTGCACAAGAACAAGTATACCATCAGCCTCAAGCGCTTCGATCACCTGTTCACGGAGTAGAAGCAGGTCGTCCATCCTGAGGTAATAGCCCACCTCACTCATGACGATCAGATCATAGCGATCATTGGGGAAGTCGGCAGGAACACCACCTAGTAGGAAGTCGACATTTGAAGACCCCTGGAGGCGCGACCGGGCCTTTTCCAATGCCACTTGACTAATGTCCATTGCAGTCAGCCTATTGCATTTGGAGGCCAGCATATCAGTGAGAACGCCTATCGAACAGCCTATCTCCAGCGCGGAAAGATATGCTCTGTCAGGAATGGCCGCTATTGTCGCTAAATACTTGCTCCGTTCATAATCGCTGGTCTCGAAATTCCAGGGGTCGATGTTACCAGTGTATAGTTTCTCAAAGTAATCGACGGAGAGGGTAGCATCTGGATTAAGTTTCTTCCGTTGCATATAATATTCGTTGCCGCTGGTAAAGTTGGCGATCATCTCTGCTGAAAGCATAAATCCCGAAGGATCGTCGCTGATCAATGCTCTAGTCTGCGATTGGTGTGCATATATGCATTTTTCCTTTAATGCTGCGTACCTGCTAACATCCAATACCAGCAGTTCATCAGGATTTAAGTGGGGAATGTCTTCAGCAGCAGCATGGGCATAGAGCCAGATTGGATACTCCCAGATCATGGGGCGCTTGGTTGTGCTACGCTCAAGGGCTGCCATCAGGAGCTGCCATGTAGCCCTGTGGTCGCAATGCGGATCAAGTTCATAAGGTACCAGGATAAGATCAGGTGCAAAATTCCGAAGGTCGGTAGCGAGCCTGTCGGTCAATTCTTCAAAACCCACTTGAGTTTTTCCCGGCATAGCCGCGTCTCTGGCACCATAGCTGATCAGCCCGTCGGATGTAATCCCCAGAAGCATCAGCGCGTGTAGCAATTCCGAATGGCGTAGCGCGATCAGTTGTGCTTCAGGATATTCCAGGGAGTTTGGGTGTGACTTGCTGCCATCTGTTGTGAGGATAACCTGAATTTCGCATTGTGCAGCAACTAATGTAGCCAGCAGTCCTGCGCATCCAAGGGACTCGTCGTCCGGATGAGGGACCAATACGGTGCAACGCCTTACAGCAGACAGGCTGTCTAAACCTACTGGAGCCGCAACTGCCTGAAATGCGACTTTATCAAATGTATTATTCATTGAATGCGGAATTATTATTGATAAAAAACTCAGCGACCTTTAATCTCGTTGCATCTGGTGCCGGTTGGCGCAGGTAGAAGCTGAGGTCCCTAAAGATGCGCTCCAGGGGATAAGGATGCATCAATCCCCTGGCTCCAACGCAGCGGTTACTTTCCTCCATGATCTTCAGGCAGATGTCTTCAATACTAACCCTGGTCATGTTGGCAAAAGCAATGAGCGCTTCATCTTCGGCTGCACTATTGGCCCAGGTATCGTAATGAGTGGCCGCCCTGTCCAGCCACATCCTACCTGACACCAGTTGAGCCATCATATTTGAGATGCGCAGCTGCTGTATCGGATCAGAGGTTCGGTCAAGGTTTTTCAGGTAAGCGAGTGTGTGTGTTGCAATAGCTTCGGCTCCGCCAAGTTGAACCGCCGCAAAACGAATTGCTCCACCGCTAAAATAGGGCTGCCTTAAATAAAATCCTGGAATGGATAGTAGTTCCTCTTCATAAATTTCATAGCCACTAAAATCAACCTTATAGCTCCCTGAGGCTTTCATGCCCAATGTTTTCCAGCTCTCCCGATCGATCTTGCTACGATCAATTTGTTTCATGTCAATGATTGCCATTTGCCAACCAGTTCTATGTAACAATGAAATGTTGCCCGTAATCAGCGCCCGGTCTACCAGCGTAGCGCCTGAGCAGAACGTTTTACTGCCTTCGATTTTCAGGAAACGTTCATTTTCTGTAAACAGGATGCCATCATTTGTTTGAGTATTCCAAACACCAAAGAGGTAACCAAAATCCCTTACTTCGGTATACCATTTTTCACGCTGCTCCTGTTCTGCGAATAAATGGATCAGGTACAGAGCGTTGATGTGTCCTTCAAATATTCGCCCGACAGATAGGTTAGCCTTGCCGATGTCTTTCAGTAATTTCAATAGTTGCCCGGTGTGAGATTTATTAAAATCCATTTCCCCTCCAGGTAATACAGCTGCGAGCGCACCACATTCATTTAACCACTGGAACTCTACTTTTGGCCCCTCGGGATCATGTTCGCATTCTGAGGCACGTGATGCAATTTTTTCCAGTACCAACTTTAGTTTTGTTGCATCAAAGGTCTCGTATGATGTCAATGATTTTACTTCTTTCATGCGATTGTGTAATTAGATTTTTGCGTTTTAGCGATGATGCTGGTCATTAGGTCTTCGTATTGGGCCATCATTACTTTCAGCTCAAACTTTGTCCTGGCGTAACTTCCTATAAGGTTCCTGTCCATTTTCATCGCTTCGTGTATGGCCGCTGCAAGGGCATAGCAGTCAGGATAGTCTACCAATATGCCGATGTCTTTAGTGATCAGTTCCGGAAGTGCTCCCATCTTGAAGCCCGCTACGGGCGTGCCACAAGCAAGTGCCTCGGCTACGACTAACCCGAAAGGTTCCTGCCAGCAGGGGGTCACAAGGCAGACACATGCATTGCCTATCAGCTTGTTTAAAGCAGGTTGTTCCTGTAAGCCCAGCAAGGTGATGCTGTCGTCCAGTATCGGTGCGATTCGTTCACCAAAGTACCGTTGATCTGCTACCCGGCCTGCCACTTTCAATTTAATGCCTGCAAGTTTTGCCGCCTCAATAGCAAGGTGTAAGCCTTTGTCGGGATGGATACGGCCAAACCATACCGCGTAGCGGTCAGCAGATGGGTCGGTGTAACTCTTCCACTTATCCAATGGTATTCCGTTTTGTATGACCCGGCAATCTGGAATATAATCTTTCCAGTTTACTGCGTTTTGATCTGATACTGTGACGTACTCCACTACAGGTTTTGTTCGCTCCGCATGAATTGCAAGCCCTAGTTCATAAAATGGTGGTGTATGAAGCACTGTTAAAACAGGTGTATTGATCACATTAGCCATGGTAATAGGAATATAATGGAGGCTGTTGTTAAATACAATGTCCAGGTTATAACTGTCGATCTCTGACATCAGACGATGGTAGGCATGGTGTTCTGCGATATATTCTGACGGTAAATCGCGACGCTTTATGCGGATACCGGTACGGCTGTCATAATCCTGATCGGACAAGATAGGAACTAAAGGTAATGTCGCATCCGAGCTGGAGCTGGCAAACAGCAATACTTCATGACCGTATGCGATCAGTGTTCTCGTAATTTGATGTGTAAATGCCTCCAGTCCACCTGCAAATGGAGCAGCAATGGGATGCTTCAGGTGGGCAATGATTCCGATTTTCATAGTTATAAGGGCATTTGAATAGATGGCCTTACAGCAAGACATTAAATGTCGGTGGATGTTTTAAAAAGGTTGATTAAAAAGATGTCAGATGGTGGTTGCGAAAAGTGTTTTCTATAATTAATCGTTATTTATTCAACAGATTGGTTGTTAATTTCATGATTAGACCGCAATGAGACCGCCGGACAGCTCCAGGTGTTTGGTAAACGAGATTTCCATCGTAAGGCCATCGTCGTTCCACATGCTGATCTTTCCATTCAGCTGACTGGTCAGGCCAGTCATCAAACTCATTCCTAACGACTCTGTATCTTCTGCTACAAAATCCTCAGGTAATCCTATACCATTATCGGAAATGGTCAGCACACAGGTATCGTCGTGTCCAAGCACGAATGATACACGGATCGTTCCGGTCCTGCCTGTTGGGAAAGCATATTTGATGGCATTACTGATCGCCTCGTTCAAGATTAAACCTAAAGGGACTGCCTGTGCGACATCGAGCTGGATGTAGTCTGTTGTCAGATCAAACTTGATTTTTTGTTCCAGTCCAAAACATTCAATCATATACTCTACTAACTTCCTGATGTACCAGGCCATGTCAATTTCAGCAAGGTTGTCAGACTGGTAAAGCTTCTGATGGATCAGTGACATTGCATGCATCCTGTTCTGGCTGTTTTTAATGGCTGTTAAAGCATCTGGATTTTCAAGGTAGGCAGATTGGGTATTCAACAGACTGATGACTATCTGCAGATTATTTTTTACCCGGTGATGGATTTCTCGGAGCAGCCATTCCTTTTCGCTGAGAATTTTTCTCAACAAGTCATTTTGACCGTTGATTTCTTTCTGTTTTTCCTGCATGACGAGGTTGCTTTGTTCCCGAAGTCGATATCTGTTGTAAACCAGGGCTAGAAATAATCCGGCGATAATGAGTACGGCGATAAAGATGTACCGCAAGCTGGTTTGATTTTCAATACGAACTTGCTGCAATTGGTTTCGTTGATTCAAAAGCGCAATGTCCCTGTCTTTTTTCTCTGTTTGATATTCTATTTCCAGTCCCATCAGCTGTTGATTTTTCTCCTGATTGTAAACAGAATCCGACAGTCGCTTATATGTTTTATAGTGCATCAATGCCGACCACGGCTTATTGGTGGCAGAATCTACGTTGGCCCATAACTGGTGCAACTGTGATAACGCAAGTATGTTTTTTTGTTCCAGGGTTTGTTTTTCATGCTCCTGGAGGTAACTGACCACTTTTGAATATTGCTTATCATACACGAGTTTTTTAATGATGCTCCTGTATAAATAGATCTGGTTCACATCATCTTCGGGCAGCTTATGATGAAAATCCACTAACAGCTTATAGTAGGGCGCTGCTTTTTTATATTCTTTAAGATCATAGTAGGTATTAAACAGGATGTAAGGAATGCGTACCTTCATTTGGATATCTGCGGGAGGATATTTTATCTCCAATTCCTTCAATAATGCGATACCTTCGTCGAACCTTTTCATACGCGTCAGCAAAGTTGCCAGGTTGGCGAGGACCGTTTGTGTATATCCCGCATCCTGATAGCCCTCGGCAATCTTCTTTGCTTCCGTCCAGCAGGCTAAGGTCTTGTCATTGTTTCGGAGATAAAAGTAGGTCAGGCCGAGGTGTTTCAGGATTGAGCACCTTTGTAACGTGGTATCGCCGTTTTTTTCAGCCGTCTTTTCTGCCATCAGACCATATTCGAGCGCATGTGACAGATTTCCGAGCTTGATGCTGGTATAACACAGATTATTGTAAACACCCTGAAGTTCTTTAAATCGGATGGATTGATATACAGCTAAGGAAGCGTCCAGTAATTTAATGGCATGAGCCGATTGTCCCTTTAACGTATAATAGTCGCCCAGGTCCTTCAGTATGTTGGCTTGTTGAACCTTATTTTCTGTGACCTGGTACAAACTTAAAGCTTGCTCACTGAAAGATATCTTTTTATCCAGGTCTATCCCTTCATTTCCGAATAGGTTTGCCATTGCTAAATCCGCTTCCGCTAATTGTTCGTTAAGGTTCTGCTTCCTGGCTAGTGAGATTACCTGTTCATATAGTCCTCTGCTATGGTTTTTGTCTCCGGATTCACGAAGAATGTCACCTTGAAGAATCATATTTTTCAGAATCCCCTTTGGATAACCAATAACATTTGCGAGGGAGATTGACTGGCGCTGGTAATTTGATGCAGTGTTTAAATCAGCTTTTAATTCGCCCTTCAGGTTGAGGTAGTAAGCACCCAGTTCGGTTAACAAATCGACCTTCCTTCGGCTCGGTTCTGTTTTTTGAAGCTGCTTTTTGCATTGTTCTGCTTCAGCTGCAGTTTTAATCTGCTGTCCCATTAGCGAAACGGGGTATGTCATCATCAAACCGATCATCAGCAGTCCATAAATGTATGAAAGTTTCAGTTTATGTGTCCGCATTAGTGATTTAGCTGTAGCTGGGGTCAGTTTTTCTCACGTAATGGCCAATTATGATACCAATGATTTATTGTTCTATAGATCAGTTGCTTGCATGTTTTGTGCAAGTTTATTTACGACCATATATCGTTAATTTACGAACTCTTATAGCCACAGACCGCATCATACGCCATCTCAAAGAAACCTGTTCTTGAACATATTGCCGGTTGCTGAGCAGGAATGTACGCCCAATACAAATATTCTGTATTAAAATTTTGATCCATAAATTCTGCCTTGGATTTTACGAAAAAGTACTCCCACTACAGGTTAAACGGATATTAAAGCCAAATAAACTTATTGGAAAATATTTCACTTTTGCGTCTTTTTTTGAAATAACGACTTTTATCTTGTTAATAAATGAAATAATATTTAAAATATCAATTTAAATGATTACATTTGATTATAATTTAAATAAAGTACAATGCAACAAGGAACAGTAAAATTTTTCAATGAGACAAAAGGTTTTGGATTTATCGTACCAGCTAATGGTGATAGCGAAATCTTTGTTCATTCATCTGGCTTAATGGATAACATTCGTGAGAATGATTCTGTAAGCTATGACGTCGAGCAAGGTAAAAAAGGCTTGAATGCAATTAATGTTAAGATCAGCTAATCAGATTTCCTTCATAAATTGATAGAAGCATCTACTTTACGGTAGGTGCTTTTTTTATGGCCCAGGAATAGCAGAACTTGATTTATTTTTAAGCTTGTTTAAGTATGTTTATAGATATTTAAACAATTTTGATTGTCAACTGTTCATTCATTGTATAGTTGATCTTTTAGTGATCATCTCCCACATCCTCTTTAATTCAGCATAGATATTAACCCATCGTTTGTCGCTTTAAATTGATCAAACAAATAATATCATGTCAGAAATCATTAAGTTTTCGCCTAATAGGGGCACTCATTTTTATGCTACGGTACGACAACGTGTAGATCATCTTTTCGCTACTTTACAGATCAGCAAACATGCAAATCCCGGAATGTGGGGAAAAACAGCTTTTTTTCTTACCGTTCTCGTTGCGACTTACCTGCTTATCATATCCAATCTTTTTTCGCCAATGTTTATGCTACCCCTTGCACTGGTGCTGGGAATGTTCAGTGCATTTGTAGGTTTCAATGTTTGTCATGATGCCATTCATAAATCATTATCTTCCAATAATAAAGTAAACAGGTTGTTCGCCTTTGTATTTAACCTGGTGGGAGCAAACCCATATGTATGGAACATCACACACAACATCGTTCACCATACTTACACGAATATCCCTGGTCATGATGAAGACATTGACATTGCCCCAGGTTTGATCAGGATTTCGGAAGATGATAAAGTGAATGCGATTCAGCGTTTTCAACATTGGTACGCCGTTCCGCTGTACGGAATGGCATCGCTTTCCTGGGTGTTCAGGAAAGATTTTAAAAAATTCTTCCAGACCCGGGTTGGTGGCCGTACCTCTGACCATCCCAGGAAGGAGTATTTCAAACTGTTCTTTTACAAAGGTCTATATTACTTTTTATTCATTGCACTTCCACTTATGGTTCTAGACATTGCATGGTGGCAATTTCTGATTGGCTTTTTGACATTACATGTGGCTCAGGGGCTCACCATGGGACTTGTATTCCAGCTTGCCCATGTGGTTGAAGGAACTGCTTTTCCCGTCCCGAATGCGGAGGGGAATATTGAAGAAGTCTGGGCTGAGCACCAAATGAGGACGACAGCCAATTTCGCTACAGATAGTTGGCTTGCTGCATTTTTTCTTGGCGGATTAAATAGACAGATTGAACATCACTTGTTCCCGAAGGTCTGTCACATTCATTACGGTAAGATATCCGGAATCGTCAGGGCCACGGCAGCTGAATTTAATATTCCCTATATTGAAAGTAAGACTTTCTTCGCTGCATTGCATTCTCACTACAGGATCCTGAAAAGATTTAGCAGACAGGTTACATAGTAGTCGGGATGTCCGCGTTGTTGTCGTGCTGAATTCCGCGCCACATTCGCTGACGGAACAGTCACTTCTTGGTATGGCATTTGACCAAGTTCGTTTAGTATTTTTTGGTCATCCCTGATTGTTGTGTTTTCTGGCGAATATTTACCCTAGTTTATTAGTATCCTAAAATATTGAAGTTTGAAAACCAACTACATTTGCGCTGTGCATATGGTGATCGTTCACCTGTGTATGGCTATAGCTCTAATTTGCCTGTTGTCTTGTGGCAAGGAAAATCTTGATACAGATAAGGAATTTCGCATCTTTTTGAAACAGGCGGATAGTCTGAACTTTGCAAATCAGCAGGGTGCTGCACTTGCCATCCTGGAAGCGATCAGACCAATATTACCTAAACTACCTGCAGTTCAGTCTGAATACTACCAATTGGCGGCCGATGCCAGTGGACATGATCTCGAACAGATGAACTTGTATGCTGACAGTGCCCTGATGTGCATAGAAATGCATACCGACGGACGCCCTAAAACCAAGGTTTATCTTGCTGCGTTGATTAAAAATGGAGAGGTTAAGTTTTTGCGTAAACAGTACCGGGAAGCATTGCGTTACTACGAACTCGCAAGACAGGTATCTGGTATTGAAAGTTGCAATGACGGCTCTGTTACTGGCAAGATTGCAGGTATTTACTTCGATCAGAAAAATTATCGGCAGGCAGCAACATATTGGTCGGAGAGTTACCGTCTCCTCGAAAGTTGCCAGGAGGACGAATCGAGGGAAAAGCTTTTTTCACAAAAACACAATGCATTAATCCATACTGGATTGGCTTATCAATATGCAGGGGATTTGGATAGTGCACGTCATTATTACCAGATGGACCTGAAATTTATCCAGGCGGTATCCCGTTCGAGCATGGATTGGGAGTCCATTGCACCTGCATTGATTTCCTTGTATGACCATATGGGCGGACTTGAATTGGATGCAAAGCGGTATACGCTCGCTGATTCCTTACTAAAGGCAAGTGTAACGGTTGAGGTTCCTGAACCTGACGTGATGAAGGTTCCTCCATTACTCAAGCTGGCAAATTTGTATCTGAACACCAACCAACGGGAAAAGGCTGCCGCCGTATTTAAATCGAGCGAAACCTTGCTGAACCGTCACCCATCGGCGGATCAGGCTTCCAGATTGTCATGGTACGAATTGTATTCCCGCTATAGCTATAAGTATGGAAATCCCGCGGATGCCTATCTTTATCTGGGTAAATTTAACAGACTGAAAGATTCGCTTGATCTTAGTTCCTCCAGTCTGCTCAAGCTGGATATAGACCGCGAATTTAAGTCCATCAATCAGCAGCAAATGCTGGAGAAATTAGCCCAGGCCAACTGGCTGAAGAAAGTGTACATCATTGTTGCCGGACTCATGGTGGTATTTGCGATAGTGATCATTCTATTCATCTACAGAAGTCTCAAACGAAATCGTAGAAATCAGGAGGAGATACATTTGAAAAACGTTCAGCTGGAGAAACTGAATAAGAACAACATTAAAATTATGCGGATCATGGCTCACGACCTTAGAAATCCTTTGGCTGGGATCACGGGACTTGCGGACATCATCCTTATCGATGATCCTGCGCTGACTGAAGATACCAGGCACATGATAACCCTGATCAAAAATACAGGGACAAACTCACTGGAGATGATTAATGAACTGCTGGATTCCGGGTTGGCGGAAAATGAAGACATTATGGTCACGGAAGTACAGGATGCAGAAGAAATTTTATGCGATTGTGTGGAGCTGCTGCGTTTCAAAGCCGCTGATAAACAGCAGCAGATAAAATATATAAGGAATAAACTTCCGACCTTTGCGCATTTGAATTATCCTAAGATCTGGCGTGCGTTTAATAACATCATTGTGAATGCGATTAAGTTCAGCTATCCCGATTCCACTATTCGCATTGAAGTTACGCTCAATGCCGATGACCTCCTGATCTCTATCGCAGATAGCGGTGTAGGCATACCTGAGAAAGATAGGGAACGGGTGTTTGACATGTTCTCTGCGGCGAAAAAAACGGGGACGAGTGGAGAGGTTCCTTTTGGGCTAGGCCTCTCCATATCTAAATCGATCATTGAAAAACACAATGGTAGGATCTGGTTCGAAAGCCAGGCCGGAGTGGGAACCACATTTTTTATCAGGCTGCCTTTGGCAAAAAAGCACGGAATTATCTAGCGAAATCTTTTTACTTACCTGAGGATTGATAGGGTTCCATAATTTCCTGCAGCCTTTCCCTGCTGATGGGCTTAATGATGTATCCATCCAGTACCGATTTGAATTCTTTATACTTTTGTAGGTCGACATCAGCGAAAGAAGACGTAAGGATATATTTATGAATTGGTTTTTCAATTCCGAGAGAAGGCAATGCAATCATTAATTCCCATCCATTCATCAGCGGCATATTTACATCTATGAACATGATGTCTGGCAGTTTTTCTGAATCATGAGCGACTCCTTTCAGGTAGTCTAAGGCGGCCTCTCCATTGAGGCAAGTTTGGATATTTGACCTCAACTCCACCTTCTCTATCAGTTTTTTTAGTATGAAGGAGTTGATCTCATCATCGTCGACCAATAAAATATTTATCTTTTCTTTCATAGTGCTCAGTCGGCTTACCTATTCGGTCATTGTTTACATCCAGATAACATTTGTACTTGAAAATCGGCAGATGATGATGTGTAACATTGCTGATGTATGATGCCTGATCTAATATAATTAGTTGAATAACAAAACATAATGGCCGGAAGGCTAATTTTTTTGCGGCTGAAGCCCGGGTAAAATGCTCCTTTATAAAGAAAAACGCCTTAATTTTAGCATATGGAATATGAATTTAGAAAGGCTGAGGCTGCTGACCTCGATCAGATATGGAGTATCATACAGCGGGCCATTATTCGGAGAAAAGAGGATGGCAGTGAACAGTGGCAGGATGGTTACCCCAATCCGGATGTTATCAGGAAAGACATGGAGAGCGGCAGTGGGTTTGTACTGACTGATCATAGTGCAATTACTGGTTATGTTGCAATCCTGACAAATGATGAGCCTGCGTATGCAAATATTGAGGGCAAGTGGTTGACTGACGATGATTTCGTAGTGATTCATCGTGTCGTTGTTTCTGAAGACCATCTTGGAAAAGGCCTGGCAAAAAAAATACTTGGATTTGTAGAGGAATATGCCATCAGTAAACAGATCTACAGCATTAAAGCCGATACGAACTTCGATAACATTGCCATGATGAAAATCTTCGAAAAATTAGGATATATCTATTGTGGAGAGGTCTTCTTTAGGGGGAATCCAAGACGGGCGTATGAAAAAGTACTGCCAAAATTGATTTAATTTAGCCGCTGCAAAATTTAGAATCGGTTTTACTCTGAAATTTTTTAGGCGGGTGTGATAATTTACTATATTCACAACTTGCCTCTAAAAGCCAGGGGTACTCAAACCGGATTTATCTTATGCTAAACACACAACTCTCCACGGCTTCTTTTGCCGACACAAAACCGCATTACAATGTTCTTGATGGACTGCGTGGAGTGGCGGCCATCACAGTGGTATGTTTTCACATCTTTGAAGCTTTTGCAACGAGCCACTTAGACCAGCGGATCAACCACGGGTACCTGGCTGTAGATTTTTTCTTTATACTGTCGGGATTTGTGGTTGGTTATGCTTATGATGACCGTTGGGGAACGATGAAAGCAAAAGATTTTATCAAACGCAGAATCATAAGGCTTCATCCGATGGTGGTAATGGGGGCCGTCATAGGCGCAATCCTGTTTTATTTTCAGGGATGCTCGGTATGGGATGTGTCGAAAGTGACCGGGCTTGCTTTGCTGTTCGCCACTTTGTTAAATTCATTGTTGATCCCTGCAGTTCCCGGGCATGAGGTTCGGGGACTTGGGGAAATGTTCCCCTTGAATGGGCCTAGCTGGTCTTTGTTTTTTGAGTACATCGGCAACATTCTGTATGCCTTGTTTATCCATAAATTTTCTACGAAGGCCCTTGCGGTGTTGGTGGTGATTGCCGGATTCGGTTTGGCATCATTTGCCATATTAGGACCTTACGGAGATATTTGTGCTGGATTCTCACTGACAAAAATAGAGTTTACTGCAGGATTCCTGAGAATGATTTTTTCTTTTTCTGCCGGACTTTTTCTTTCCCGTATTTTCAAACCTGCTAACGTAAAAGGTCCATTCTGGATCTGCGGTGTTGCTATCGTTGCACTCCTCGCTGTACCACGAATCGGTGGTGCAGAACATCTTTGGATGAACGGTTTGTACGATACGGTGTGCTGCGTTTTGATTTTTCCGTTTCTGGTATACCTGGGGGCTTCAGGGAAAAGTACCGATCGGTTTACGACAAGGATATGCAAATTCCTGGGAGACATTTCCTATCCTTTATATACCGTTCATTATCCTTTCATATACTTGTATTATGCCTGGGTCAAGAACAATCAGCTTACATTTGAAGAATCATTCCCTGGTGCAGCAGCAGTGGTGACAGGGAGTATCATTCTTGCTTATATCTGTCTGAAATTGTACGATATTCCTGTTAGGAAATACCTGACCAGGCAATTTTTAAAATCGAAAGCTGTATAGAGAATTAAGGGGTTCCACCTGTTGAAACAGCTGCCGTTTCCCTCAGGCCTTTCTTTTTCAGCTTTTCAGCAATCTGATTCACCATGTAGATTGATGCTTCGATTTCGTCTTTCCTGATGGCTACACTTTCAATGTTAAAGCCAAAAGGAACACATTGTTTGGAGCAGAATTCCATCAGCTCTTCAGCAATATCCAGGCAAACATTGACTGATCTTTCCAGCATATTGTCGGAATGTCTCAATTCCTCTTTCAGCGGAGCAGGGATATGTATGCCCAGCCACTCCATGAAATGAAGGGTTTTTGCCGAACCGCATGCGGTAAGAGTGAAGATCATCGTAGGCGGGACGGCCTGCGTTTCCCGGCATGTTTTGCAAAGGTCTTCCACTACTTTTTTGGCGTAGGCGACATCGAATACACACTGCGAAATGAAATAGGACACCCCGCAAGCGGCCTTATCCAGGATGCGTTTGTCTTCATCCTTTAACACCTCGTGTCTTTCTGAAATTGTTACCGCACCCATTACGGATGTTGCTTTATGTTTACTCCAGATGTCGTATGCTTCTGGTAAGCTGATCTTCACAGGGAAGTCGGGCGCAGGAACACCTACAAAAACAGGGTAAAAGTGATGCTGGTGAAGATGCTCCAGCCATTCGGATAGTTCTTCTTTATAGAATTTTCCTGCAGGGCGATAAATGATTTTAGGTATTTCCAGCGCCTGGAGGTACTCGCGGGCAAAGTTGAAAGGATCATAAGCTTTCAAAAAGGGGAATGGCCTTTCTTCAGTGGTGCGGGCAGACTCATCCTGTACGTCGTAAACGATGAGCGCATCGATATCCAAAGGAATAAGCCTTGCGATGGTTCTTTCGGCAATTTCAGCAATCCGTTCAGGGAGTGTCTCTGATTTTGGAGGAGTGATGCCGTATGTTAAAATTCCAGACACGCCGGATTTAATTTTATCTAGGAACATAGAAAATTTTTGCTGGTTAAATATAATGGTTTTTCTTCCATCACGAACGTTGAAGCTTAGAGATGTTTTTTTTGAAGGCTGATCAGTTGAAAAAAGCACTGCAGAGCGTGATTGTCTGCAGTGATGGTATGATTTAAACGATGCCTTCTACATTGATCAGCTCCCTTGCCTGTTTGGCAGCGGCAACCATATTTTCAAGTGCAGCTTTCGTTTCCGGCCATTTACGTGTTTTCAATCCGCAGTCCGGGTTTACCCAAAGGTGACGTGCCGGTAGCAGATCTGCTGCTTTAGCCAATAACGAAGCCATTTCTTCTGTAGTTGGTACCCTTGGCGAATGGATGTCGTATACACCTGGGCCTATCTCATTCGGATATTCAAAATGAGCAAAAGCCTGTAGTAGTTCCATTTGCGACCTCGAGGTCTCTATCGTGATGACGTCTGCATCCATTGCTGCAATGTGTTCAATGATGTTGTTGAACTCACTGTAACACATGTGCGTGTGGATCTGCGTTTTGTCCTGCACACCGCTGGCAGTGATACGGAAAGCTCTTACCGCCCAGTCCAGGTAATGCGGATGTTTGGCTTTTCTTAGTGGCAGACCTTCACGGATGGCGGCTTCATCGATCTGAACAATACCGATACCGGCGGCTTCCAGTGCCATTACTTCATCACGGATTGCAAAGGCAATCTGGTTGGTCGTCATTTCACGAGGCTGATCGTCGCGGACGAACGACCATTGTAAAATCGTTACCGGGCCTGTCAACATGCCTTTCATTGGCTTGTCCGTTTGCGAAGCGGCAAAGGTGCTCCAGCGTACGGTCATGTCATTAGGTCGACTTACATCACCATAAATAACCGGTGGTTTCACGCAACGGCTGCCGTAGCTTTGCACCCATCCGTTTTTGGTGAACAGGAATCCATCCAGCTGTTCGCCGAAATATTCCACCATATCGTTACGCTCGAATTCTCCGTGAACCAATACATCCAGACCAATCTCTTCCTGCCAACGGATGGCATCAATTGTTGCCTGTTCAATGGCCTGATCGTATTGCTCCAGCGTCAGCTCGTCTTTTTTGAATTTCGCACGCAGCTGACGGATGTCGTCGGTTTGCGGGAAGGAACCGATAGTTGTTGTTGGGAATGCCGGGAAGTTAAACCGTTCGTGGTGCAGGCGCTGACGCACAGGGAATGTACTTTGACGGGTTGCATCGGCGTCACTGATGGCAGCGATGCGGTTTTTAACTTCCTGTTTGTGGACTTTTTGTGAGGATCTTCTGCTTTCGATGGCGGCCCTATTGGCTTCCAATAAATCGGTATTCCCCTCAGCAATCTGGCGGATTTCACTAACTTCAGTCAACTTTTGCTTGGCAAAGGCCATCCAATTCCTGATCTCCGGATCAATGGCTGTTTCCAGTTCCAGGTCGATTGGGCTGTGTAAAAGCGAGCAGGAAGGGGCGATGATTACTCTATCGGCACCCAGTTTTTCGATGGTTTTATTGATCAGGTCTAAGGACTTCTGGTAATCGTTTTTCCAGACATTACGGCCGTCAACAACACCTAGCGAAAGCTGCAGGTGGTCGGGGATCAATGCCAGTACCTCTTCCAGTTGTTCTGAGGCACGTACCAGGTCTATATGTAATGCTGTAACTGGAAGGTTTACCGCCAGCTGCGTATTGTCCAGCAATGCTTCAAAATAAGTGGCTACCAATATTTTGATTCCGCTGATGCGGTTTGATATTGCGCGGTAGGCGTATTCAAACGCTTCTTTCTCTTTTTTAGAGAGGTCTAGTGCCAGACATGGTTCATCCAGCTGGATCCATGTAGCGCCCTGTTGCCTTAACCTGTTGATGATGTCTACGTATACAGGTACCAGTGCTTTGATCAGGTCGACACGCTCAAATCCTTGTTCTTTTTCTTTACCGAGCAATAAATAACTTACTGGTCCAAGCAGTACAGGTTTTGCCTTTTCACCAAGTTGTTGTTTGGCGCTGTTGTATTCACTGAAGATATTTTCATTGAAGATCCTGAACTCCTGCTGAGCTGTAAATTCAGGTACGATATAATGGTAGTTGGTATCCAGCCACTTGGTCATTTCCATCGCGGTGATGTCCAGACCATCTTTCTGATAACCACGGGCCATTGCGAAATAAAGGTCAATTTCATTATTGGATTTGATGTCCGACAGCACCGGTGAATAACGCTGAGGAATTACGCCTAACAGCAGGCTGGTATCCAGCACCTGGTCGTAGAAACTAAAATCATTGCAGGGGATCAGATCAATGTCTGCATCCAGCTGCGTCTGCCAGTTTTGTTCTTTGATGGTACGTGCTACCTTATTCAGCTCGGTAAGGTCAATCTTTCCTGCCCAATATTGTTCGCAGGCTTTTTTCAATTGTCGTTGGCTACCAATTCGCGGGTAGCCGAGGTTTTGTGTTAACATCTTTTCAACTTTTTAAATGGTTAATAATCATTGTAACAAGCTCCTCATGATCTCAGGATACCATGCGCAAAGCTTCAGGGTAGAATGTAGGGGCGCAGGCAGCATGAACCATAACAGTCCTACAGGCATTGTCCGTATCAATCTGACATCAAGCTTCAATCGCGAAAGCATCGTCAATACGGAAGAGGCAGGTATCCTGACTTGTAACAGTTTTTATCGTCCTTCCCGCACAGCAGTGGAGCTCATGGACAAAAACCTTTATGTTACTTACAGTTGCGCGACAGTTCGTGATTTACACACGATTCCCTATTAATCCACAGCTAAGTAAAACCTTTTCCGATTGTTGAAATATGCAAAGAACTCTAATTATTACAAATCAGCTTTAAACTCCAACAAAGATACATTTGAAGATTATAAAACTTCTTTAAACATAATATTAAGGTAAAATCACTTGTTTTTAAATGTATGTAAGGATATTGTGCTTTTAATGGTTTATTTTTATCAGGCATAAGGGATATTATTCTATGAACGGATTAGACGAGACTGATTTGCTGTTGCTGAAGATACTTGCCAACAACTCAAAACATACCAATAAGGAACTTGCCGCCCTGGTCAACCTTTCGCCTTCACCGGTTTTTGAAAGGATGAAGCGACTGGAGGGAAACGGTTATATCAAGAAGTACATTGCAATTCTGGACGCCGAAAAATTCAACCAGGGCTTTATTGTTTTTTGTAACATCAAGCTCAAACAGCATGATAAAAAGATAGGACATCAGTTTGTAGAGGACATCCTCAATATTGACGAGGTTGTGGAGTGTTATAACATCTCCGGAGATTATGATTTTATCTTAAAGGTTTATGCCAGGGATATGAAACATTACCAGGATTTTGTATTTAACAAACTGGGATCTGTGGAAAGTATTGGGAGCACACACAGCACCTTTGTGATGGCAGAGATCAAGAACACCCATAATATTAGTTTTTAGCGGTACAATAGCTGCTGACGTCGTGGACTGATGATTATAAATTGAGGTTTTAGCGGATGCTGTTTGCTTTCTCAAATTTTGATTTTGCCTGGTAATTTGCCTGGTCATTCGTACTGATGACCTTATGAAGTTCCAGTCGCTTGTATGCTAAATTTGAAATGTCAGTCTGTGCTTTTTGCGCCCTGGCAGCATCACCTTGAAGCGTGACGGCCATGAGCTGCGCTTCAAGTATGTCAATGTCTTTTAGTTGAAGCAAAGCTTCGTAATACTTGATCGATGCTTCCTTTAATGGCTTCCCATCCTGGAGGTCACCAACATCTGTCCGGTCAATTTCTTTGATCACCTTTGACAACTCAAGATGCTGTTTTTGTCCGATGGAAAGTGCTACATCAGGTTTTCTTGCAATCAAAGCCTCCAGTCGGCTGCTTTCCATGCTATCGGCAACAAGTATCCGGAAAACCTTTCGTTCCGCGGAATCAAGGAGGGTATTAAAGTCATGTGCCTTTTGGGATTGGCAGGAGCAAAGTGTTGCAAGTAGCAATAGTAAAACGAGATATTTCATAGAGAGATGATATCATCATATAACGTTCCCTTACTGGATATTGTTATGAATTTTTTCAATCTTCCAATGTTCTGAACACCAATGTCGGCTCTAATTTGCTTATTGTGTTGAAGATTTCTGAAATCGTCAACGAATGGTGATTATTGAATGCAGGAACTACAGAAATCCTGAAATAAATGTAGATAATAGCCAGATTGTGATAATTTAGTGCTTCGAACACAAATGAATAACCAAGCTATGAGAAATACATTGTCAGCACTCTTCGCTGTTGCCACTTTATTATTTTTTACTAATGAGGGGCTCGCCCGGAGTACCGATCCGAAACTGGTTACCATCCCTTATGGAGTAGGGTCTAAAATTGTTTATCACCTGAACAGTGGGACTTATGACGTCCTGACGAATGGTAAAACCTACATCTATGAAGCGTTTAGTCAGGTAAAGAACAAGCAAAAGCTGCTGTCCAGCAAGGACTATCAGCAGGCTAAGCTTCAGCAAAGCAGTTGGAAAGATAGTCCGGGGGGTGGTAAAAAGTATACCATTACGCTGAGCCGGGCTGGGCTGCCTGATATGAAACAGGTATTCTATGTGAGTCCAAAACAAGAATACTTTCTTACTGAGGTGCTGTTGAGTGGAATGAAGCTAAGCAGTAATTATATGGCGGCGCTGATTTCCAATAAAGCCATGATCCACGCTAAAGGTGACAACCGGAGTTTATTTGTGCCGTTTGACAATGATGCTTTTGTGAGGTACAATGCAAGGTCAACACAGGAAAGAATTGAAAATGTCAGTTCGGAGCTTGGTGCCTTATATGAGAATAATTCGAGAAAAGGAATGATTGTGGGTTCTGTGGAACATATGGTTTGGAAAAGTGGCATCAGGATGGATGCTGATCAGGATGAACTATCGACGCTTGAGGTCTGGGGAGGTTATGTGGATGAAAAGGTGACGCGGGATAAACAGGAGCATGGGGCCGTCAGCGGAGAGCTGATTAAATCTCCGTTGGTATTTGTAGGTTACTTTACGGACTGGCGACTTGGTCTCGAGGCTTATGGAAAGGCGAACAGGCTTGCTGAAAAACCTTATGTGTTCAATTGGAAGAACGCGGTGCCTTTTGGCTGGAACAGCTGGGGCGTGATTCAGGAGAAACTCAACTATGAGAAGGCGACGAAGGTAGTGGATTTCTTTGCGGATCAACTTCCTGACTTCAGGAATGGCAATACCGCTTACATTGATTTGGATTCTTTCTGGGATAACCTCACTGGTGGCATGAGCGGCGACTACACCAAGCTAAAAGCCTTTGCGGATTACTGCAAAAGTAAGGGGCTTGAGCCGGGTGCCTATTGGGCTCCATTTACAGACTGGGGTTTTCAGGGTGGTGGCAATGGAACTGCTGAAGGCAGTAATTATAAGTTTCGGGAAATGTGGACGAAGGTAAATGGCGGTTATCATGATTTCGATGGAGCAAGGGCATTGGATCCTACGCATCCTGGAACCAGGGCGCGAATTGATTTCATCATCGGGAAACTGAAAGAATGCGGATTTAAAATGATCAAGATTGACTTCCTGGGCCATGCGGCAGCTGAGTCTACCGGTTTTTATGACCCTGCTGTTACTACGGGTATGCAGGCTTATCGTTCTGGAATGGAATACCTGATTGATAGGATGGAGGGACAGATGCTGGTCTACGCGGCAATTTCGCCAAATCTGGCTACCGGCAGATATGCGCACATCAGAAGAATTGCCTGCGATGCCTGGAAAACAATCAATGATACTGAATACACATTGAATAGTGTAAACTATGGTTGGTGGCAGTCTTACCTCTATAATTTTGTCGATGCAGATCATGTCGTCTTTGCCAATGAGTCTGAAGGCGCCAACCGCGCAAGGCTAACATCGGCATTGATTACGGGCACATTAATTCTGGGAGATGATTTTTCCAGCCCTGGTCAGTGGTCCGCGAGGTCACAATACTTTCTTAAAGATCAGTCCTTGTTGAACATTGCGCGCTCAGGGGACACATTTATTCCGGTGGATGGCAATACCGGAGACCGTGCTAATGAGCTGTTTGTTAGGAGAGAGCGTGATTTTGTTTATGTGGCGGTATTGAATTATGGATCCAGTGCTAAAGGATTTCATGTCCCTTTAAGTCGATTGGGTCTGAAGGAAGGTGCTTATTCTGCCCTGGAGTTATTCAGCAAGAAAGAGTTAGGGCTGAATAAAACGCTGGATGTTGACCTGGAGGGTTCAGACGCTATGATCATTAAAATAAAAATCTAGCCGTATTTTAAATTTTTCATCCTTTAGGATGATGATCCCTGTCCAAATTAAGGCAGGGATTTTTTTGACTCAAAAAGTCGATTGTTTGTGTCCTTAGGGCTATTTGCTTAATTTTTTGAGGGTGTTGGAAGTGGTTATGAAAATTAATTATCTTTAGTAAAGCATAAAAAAATGAAAAACACCAAAATATTTCAAACTGCTTTTGCAAGTGTTTATCCGCATTATGTTACTAAAGCCGAGAAAAAAGGACGCACCAAAGAGGAGCTCCATGAAGTTGTTTTCTGGCTCACCGGGTACAATGAACAGGAATTACAGCAACTGATTCTTGATAGGACGGACTTTGAAACCTTCTTTGCGGAAGCTCCACAGATGAATCCCAATGTATCCAAAATTACGGGACTGATATGTGGTTATCGTGTAGAAGAGATAGAAGATAAACTGATGCAGCAGATCCGTTACCTGGACAAGCTGGTAGATGAGCTGGCCAAAGGAAAGGCAATGGAGAAGATCTTAAGGAAATAAATCATCCATATCCCTTTGTCTGGCATGTCGTGATACCATCACTATTTCTCAATCACATAATGGAAGTTTTTTCCATGCTGAATCAAAGTCATTTCATGTTTTTCCCTGTCGAACTTTAACACAGCCCCTAGTCCCTCATTTTTAAATTCATCTTTAGTCACCGCATCAAGAGGAAATGAAGGCTGACCGGTAGCCTGCACGACCAACACCGCAGCAGACTTGGTGACCGCAATCTTCAGGGGCAAGTCTTTGCTTGTGTAATTGCCCAGTAAGTCATCCAGATCCTCAGGTTTTAAATCTACAACTGTAACCACGGGTATTTTGTAAGGCTGGTTATAATAGCTACTGAGCATAGCAATCAATATATCATTCATGTTGTAGTTCAGGCCGTTGATGCAGAGCGTGAAAGACAGTCCGTCTTCAGGAACTGCGTACATTCCGCTGTAGGTGCCAAAAGTTCCTCCATTATGTCCGATTACGGTTTTGCTGTAAAAGGGCATTCTTAACAACCCCATAGCAAGCGTCTGCGGTCCTTCAAAACTTTTCATCTTGCTGAGGCTTTCTGCACTGGTCATCTTGCCAGACATCAGGGCCTGGATGAAAGTAAGTAAGTCCTGTGGTGTGGATAAGATGTCACCAACACCAACCACATCAGGAAAGTAGATATCGGTTACCGGATTCCATCCCGTCATTTGTTTATAAGATCTGGCTTCCAGCGGCTGGCTGCTATTGACGGTGCCTGCAATGGTGTTTTTTAGTCCGATCTTGTCCAGAATTCTACTTTTTAATGCTACAGGATATGTCTTCCCGGTGATCTTTTCCAGGATGTATCTCAGGATGAGGTAATTTCCATTAGAATATACCTGTTTTGCACCAGGCTCGAAATGAGGACTGGCTTTAGAAATCTTTTCCAGCAATTCCACCTTTGTGTGAGGGCTTACGATCCACTCCAGGTTTTCATTTACATAATCCGCAAGTCCACTGGTATGGTTGAGCAATTGTGCGATGGTGATCTGTGCTGCATTGGGCATCTCTGGAAAGAACTT
>NZ_ABCM01000011.1 GCF_000170795.1 Pedobacter sp. BAL39 | reverse complement strand
ATTAAGTTTTAGTCGGATATAATTTTATGATAATGAGATGTTAACAGGTACTTAATATGATCAGCTTACTTTTGCGTCATAAATATTTGGTTAGTATTTATACGTTTAGGTTTAGTTGATCAGAAGGAGCTCAGATGGATGTCGGAGCTCTTTTGTATTTTGTGCAAATTCTATCTGTGACTGAGATCGTTTTTTTCAAAACAAAAATCACTGTTTAATTTGATTCATAGTATAACAGGCTATTCTAAATTATCGCCAATAGAGGTGAAACGCGTAAATGATTCTCATTTTGATCAGTTCTCGCCTGATATAATTTATTTTGTTGCCGCTTCTTAGTGTCCAAGCTAATTTGTTCTCACTCTCGTTATTCCTGTGTACTTACTAATGTAGGAAATTTTTATAGTTTTATTGTGTTGAATAATTCAATATTTGATATATTGTTAACTTTTTTTAGCAGTTATTTAGTTTGTAATGAGAGTAATTCCATTACCATATTTACAATTGTTTTGTTTTAGTAATTTAAGGAATTGTTATGTTTTGGTTAAATAAACTTAATCGTGTAATTAGATATGTATTATTAAATACTTTTATAAAAATTAATGATAATAATGTCATTTTTCAATAATTAACCTTTAGAATAAAAGTAAATGAAACAGCGTTTTCCATTTAAGACATGCCTAAAAATAGCATGTATAGTACTTTGTCTTTCCGTACTCTTTAGCTGTAAACAAGAAGTCGGTAAGCCGGAAAAGCCAACAGTATCTATCGATACGACGATTGAAACATTAAAAGTCTATTTCAGCAAGTTAGTGAGAGTGGATGTAAAGCACATCGTCTACAATGGGCAAACGAAAATGTTTTCTATAGATGGAATAGACCAACTTAGTCTGGAACAGATGCAAGCAGCTTACGAAAGTAATCCATACATTCATTATAAAGACGGGCATCCCGTTGAAGCGCCAACCTCAAGTGATATTAACAATTAAGTAACGACAAAATGAAACATATAATTATTTTTTTTGTCTTTGGAATAGTATTTGGTTTATTCCCAAGTGAAGCTAGTGCACAACTCGCATTTAAAGGCCCGGATTCCCCTGTTGCATCTGGATCGATTGTAACGTTTACTGTTACCGGAGAATATTCAAGACAGAACCCCCTGGAAAAGAAAGAAGTTGTTTCAGTGCCGTCCTCTGGTGAAATGAGTTATGCCCCGGGGCAACATCCGGGAGTTTACTGCGTGTTGTGGAATACTAACTATTTCAGTAACAATAACACGGCAGGACGGTTCCAATACAAATTGACCAATGAGTCGACTTCGCCTAAGACAGTAGAGATTACCTTTAGAGACTGTAATATTTATACATATGATGAGGCGAATAAAGGCAGAACTACCGTTCAAACTTTCAAATGCACTGTAACCGTTAACCCGGCCGCACCTGATTTGTCGAATTCTATATCTATTAACAGCGTTAATAAGGTTGAAACCATTCTATTTGGCGTTGACTGTGGTTTCGCCCATGCATATGGCACACCTTTTAATCCAACAGGACACATGGAAAGGGATGTATGGAAATTTGCATATGACATAAACTACTCAAAGCTTATTTCTTCAGTTAATGACGCCGACATTTATTGGGAATGGGTAGTTTCAGATAATTCAACAAACTTCCCAGCGCAAAAACAATTCTTGATTTATCCTTATGGCACCTCTAAAACTACACCGCAAAGTGGGACAAAAAAAGTTACTGTTGAGGCAAATGATGCTATGGATGAATATGATTCGAAAGTAACAGTTAGAGCGAAATCTAGGGCAACTGGAGCAAGATATTCGCCGGATTATACTTTCTATTTCACCGCGGTAGGCCATTAAATTTTTCCGAAACCTGGGAAGACAATTGGTAAAGTAACAACATCCGCTCTTCTTAAATGTGCTTGGCATTAATGCTTTTGTTAAAGAGAGGCTGAAAATAGCGTGTCAAATAATGGGATGGTGTGCATAATTCGGTGGACAAGAATAATATCAAAACAATAGCTTGCTAGAACTTTAACTATCGAACTGCTCAATTATGTTTCTCATTCGAGCTTTTTATGTTAAGAATAATTAATCACAACTTTCAGTTAATACCCCGTTAATATAACAGCGATATCTTCGCGTCATAAATATTTGGTTAGTATTTATACGTTTAGGTTTAGTTGATCAAAAAGAGCTCAGGTGGATGCCTGAGCTCTTTTATTATTTAGAAGTTTTTGCCAATCTTTTCCAGCATTTCGGGAGGGATATTCTGGGTGTCAACCAGTAGGAAGCCATCCAGGCAATCTGAGAATTTCGGATCTATATTGAAGCAGATGATCTTTGCATTCAGGTTCATGTACTGCCTCAAAAGCACTGGGATTTTAATGTGCGAATTTTCAATATCCGAAATCAAGCTGTCGAGGTCTTTCAAAGATTCACTGCTTTCAATCAGCAAGTTTTTATCAATAGCAGAAAGATCGGCTTTGAATTTGTTTTTAGGCTTCACAAAGGTGGCCAGGTCGTAATCAAAATGGTTCTTAGTGATATAGTCAACAATCAATGATTTGGAGAACTTGGAGAAGTTGTTGCTGATACTCACCGGACCGAACATATAGCGGTATTGCGGATTATCCAGCAGGTATTTTAGTATGCCTTTCCACAGTAGGAACAGCGGTAGTGGTTTCTGCTGATATTCCTTGCGGATCCATGACCTGCCCAGCTCAATTCCCTTTCTTAGGATGGGATAGAAAGGCTCCTTAATTTTGAAAAGTTCAGAGATGTAAAACCCGCGTCTGCCCATAGTATCCAGGATCTCGTCTCCCTTACCGATTCTGTAAGCACCAACGATATTCTGCAGATCTTTATCCCATATAAAAAGGTGGTTATAATAGATGTCGTAATTGTCGAGATCAATTTTTTTATTGGTGCCTTCGCCTACTTCACGGAAGGTGATTTCCCTGAGCCGGCCGATTTCTCTCAGGATATTGGGGATGATAGAAGTTGGCGTGATATATACCTCGTAATTTTTTTCCTGCCAAACCCTGAAGCTTTCGAGTTGTTCGACCTCCTTAACGATAAGGTTGCGTTCTGTTTCCTCGATAATTTGTTCCGGTTTTTTCTTTATTTTGAAGAGGCTGATCGGGTTGAACAGCTTTTTCTCTTCTTCTAATCCAGTGCCTAGTGCGTAAGTACGTGCACGAAGAAAATCGAGCAATTTATTGGTGTTGTTTTTATAGGAGATGTCGTCAATATGAATCGGCTTCCCAATCCTGACTTTGATCTTCAGTCCTTGTTTATTTAAAAACTCAGACGGGAGTTTTGCGGTTCGCAATGTGGGATGGATGAAACTCAGGATGTTGAAAAGTACGCCGTTGTTTCCATGGAAATAAATGGGTACTACCGGGACTTTGGCACGAGCAATGAGTTTACCTACCACAGGATGCCATAGCCGGTCCGTAATTTCCTGTTTGTCGAGGCTAAAGGTTGATACCTCTCCCGCAGGGAATATGCCGATTGGGGTGCCGCTTTGCAGGAGATCAAAGGTCGCTTTCAGTCCGCTGATGCTTGATGAATGTTGGACGTTCTCGAAGGGGTTTACCGCAACAAAGAACTCGCTGAGGTTGGGGATCTTTTTAAGGATAAAGTTGACCATTACCTTAGCTTCAGGTCTGACGGTACAAAGAAGCTTTACCAGTGCCAGGCCTTCGATGCCACCATAAGGATGGTTGGCGATAGCAATGAAACCTCCGGTTTTAGGGATGCTTTTAAGGTCGTTTTCATCGAAGTCGATGCTTACGCCAATGGTTTCTAATATTTTGTCAACGAACTCCAGTCCGTTGTAATGAACATTTTGTGAAAATACTTTATTAATGTCATTGAGCTTCATCACCTCCATCAGTAAAGCCGCTAAACCCGGGACACCTAACTTGTCGATTTTAGTAGCCTTTGCAAATTCTTTCGTGGTTATGATTTTCATGTAAAAGTGTTTGTGAATTGGAAAGCAATTTCAAAAATAACATTAATATTTCTAAATAACGGTAGTAGATTCGGCGGGCGATGAGAAAATGGTTAAATAATTACTTCGTATTTAGTCGGAATGCCTTTAATGGCGTTCTGGTTTTGATCTTCCTGATTGGGCTGATGTCGGTGGTCCCTGCTGTGTATGATAAATTTGTACCACCACCGATGATGACAGCGGAAGAACGTCGGGCAGTATTGCAATTGCTGGCCTCGGATACCATCAAGGGACCGAAGCGCATCGCGCTGATTGACATCCGGACTTTGCCGAAACCAGAGCAGTCGGTGGCTGAGCTTTTTAATTTTGACCCGAATGTAATAGATCTAGCCCAATGGGTGCGCTTAGGTCTTTCTGAGAAGCAGGCCATGGGCATTCTTAATTACCGGAACAAGGGCGGGAGGTTTTATAAACCCGAAGACCTTGGAAAGATGTACACCATAAATAAAAAATTATACCTTAGGTTGCTGCCTTATGTAAGGATCACAAAGGATTCCAGTTTTAGGGACCGGTATCCTGAACATATCAGCAAACAGCATCAGAAAGTGAAAAAGCCAGAGGTACTGAAACTGGTGGAACTTAATCTTGCCGATACCCTTGAACTGGATAGACTGCGGGGGATTGGTGCCGTGTTTGCCCGAAGAATTGCCGGATACCGTGACCGCCTTGGAGGGTTTTATGATAAAGAGCAGTTGCTGGAGGTGTTTGGAATTGATTCTGCAAAATATATACAGATCTCTGGGCAAATTACAATAGATCCCCGCCTGGTAAGGAAGATTAATGTCAATACCGCACAGTATGAAGACCTGAAGCGGCATCCCTATCTACGGTATAAGCAGATCAATGCACTGATCCAATATAGAAAACAGCATGGCAATTACCAGGATCTGAATGATCTGCGGAAGGTGCTGCTCTTGTCAGAAGAAACACTGATTAAACTTTCCCCTTATTTTTCTTTTTGATTGTATGGATTAAAATCAGTAGACAATGGCGATGTTGCCAACCAGATAAGATTGTTATTTTTGCAGCGGTTCAAACCTCATTTCCATATCATAATGATTGAAACAAAGATAAAAGCGACGGTGCGCGACGTTCAGGACTTTCCAAAACCGGGCATCACCTTTAAAGACATTACCCCCATATTGAAAGATCATGGTCTATGCACTGAGATTGCCGCAGCACTGGCGGAACAGCTTAACGGGCTGAAAATTGATGTTGTGGCGGGGATAGAAAGCAGGGGCTTCCTTTTCGGTCCTGCATTGGCGCAACTGTTAAAGGTGCCTTTCGTGCCCATCCGCAAAGCGGGTAAGCTGCCTTATAAGACCATTCAGGAGTCCTACGCTCTGGAATATGGAGAGGCTACTATAGAAGTCCATGAAGATGCATTGTTAAGTGGTCAGCGCGTATTGATCCATGATGACCTGCTGGCGACAGGGGGGACGGTGGTGGCGGCTTCAAAGCTGATCGAAAAACTCGGCGCTGAGGTGGCCGGATATTCATTTGTCATCAGCCTTGATTTTCTAAAAGGAGCTGAGCGTTTGTCGCCATATACCGATCAGGTATTTTCAATGGCTGCCTACGAGTAAAAAATAAAATGCAGTCCTAAAAAATCAGGACTGCTATTTTATAGATGTAGGGGGGGACCTTTATTCAGAACCCTGTTCTATAGGCCTGATAAAAACATAATATGAAGAGCGCAACGGCGATAATGCTCAATACAAAAATTGAATATCTCGTTGTATAAGATTTGTTTAATTTTTTAAGGTGCATCGTGGTGGTATTTAAAGAGTTGTTTGATTTGATAGCGGTATTGTGTGGTAATGAAAACTATTTTATTTAATTTGCCTCAAAATTACTGTCAATTGATGGTTGCCACAACTGTGTAAATGCGCAGTTTTGAAAATTTAATCAGAGAAATAGAAACGAAATGCAGTCGGGCGAGAAATTTGGAGAGTATTCAAAGACATTCATAACAGATATTCCTGCAGATCTGGAAAGTGAGCAGTTCATCTATTACAAGCAGACGATACCTAAGTTTCCGGAGGAAGCCATATATATCTATTCCTTTAAAGAAAATCGCATGGTTTTTGCCATGGGATGGGAAGAAGTAGTGGGTTATCAGGATGATGAAATCAACATGCTTGCCATTGTCAATATGTCTGTTCCCGAATTTGCCCCTTTCTCACACGACCTGAATGATAAAGCCTTAAGATTCATCCATCAGAAAACCGAGGATCTTGAAAAGTATAGTTTCACGATAGATCTCAAAAAGATCCATAAGGATGGGAGCCATGTTCCGATCACAGCGCGTGTAGGCGTACACAGTGCAGTTGATGGTCATGTGGAATCAATCATCGGACGCTTCCAGGTAAATCGCAGTCTGATTTTTGGAAAAGTGATGCGCTATGCTGCCTACGGTCCGGAGAAGGAAAAGTTTGAAGAAGAACTGAACAAAGCGCTTTTCAATTACCTTGCCATCTCCAGAAAAGAAAAAGAAGCACTGGAGCTTGTAGCCAAAGGCTATTCATTTAAGGAGATTGCACACGACCTGAAGGTTTCCCATTCCGCAATTGAGAAAAGGATTATCCCATTATACAAACGTTTCAATGTAAAAAGCCTGACGCACCTGGTGAGTTTTGCATACGATAACGCCATTCTGCCCTAACCGCCATCAGCCATTTCCCAGGTTGACGGCGATGATGTCGGCTGGGTGTACACCAATCAGTCCCAGGAGTGTCTGCCACTTTTGCTCTTCCTTTTTCGTAGACTCTTCATTTCCCATCACCCAGATTACATTTTTATCCCGGATTTGCTGGACGTTATAAGGACCATAATGTGTATTGTTGAGTAGTTCGTAGAAAAGAGAAGCTGTAAGGATGTCTTCCTTGATCAGTCCTCCGGGATTGATGTCGTCAATAACCAGCAATGAGGAATCATGCCAGGACCAGATGCCGCTCCCAGGACTGGACAGGTCCTTCTCCTCAAAGAACATCGCCAGCAATTTTGTAGCTGTAACATAACTACAGCAGTTTTTGTTGATGGAGGCTTCTGTTGCGATGCCTACAGACAAGGATGTTTTTCCACTTCCCTTTGACCCAAAGAGCAGGAGGTGCTGTCCTTTATTTTCTGGGGTCATGAAGTTCAGGATGGTTTGTCGGTGTTTTTCGGTAATGCCAAAATTCCATTGGCTCAGTCGAAGCTGGAAAGGATAGCTGGCCTGCTGAAGACACATCTTAGTGACATACCAGTAATAGGTAGGGTAGATGACCAGTAAGACCAGGGCGGTGAGTCCAATGGCAATGGCTGTAGACCATTGACAAAGCAGACTTGCTGCTGCTGCGCCTATGCCGAAATAACAGAGGTCTGTCAGGGTATCGAAAGTCACGTTTGCCCAGGCCGGTTTGAAGGTGTATCCTTTAGCGACGGCGGTGACCTGTTTCGATGAGGTGTTTAACAGCAGCGGGCCCAGGAAGTTGTAAAGCTCAAAAAGCAACCATCCTCCCCAGATGAATACTGCCGACCATATTTCGGGCTGTCGCATCTGCGTTTTGGAACTGAGTATGGTGTATAGGATAAATGTAGGGATAAATCCAAGGGAGAAATGTCCAAATTGATTGGCCATCCAGGCGTAGGTAAGTGTGACGCCGCGGTAGGCATCTTTGCCGATAAGGTCTCTTTTAAGTTGTGCAAGTATGTCTTTCCTGCTGATGAATGTCATGAGGGCTATTTAAAATTTAGACGAAAGTAGAAAAAATATTAAAAAACATTTTCGGAATATTTAGTTTGCTGTAAATGTTGAAGTTGTGTTAATGAACTAAATACCGTTTCGTTCTAGTATTTATGGAATTTTAGAAGGTGTTCATCTCCTTCAAAATCTTTATCATTGTCTAAATTCATATGAAAAACATGATAGAAACAATGGATAATTCTGTAGGATACAATTTCAGTATCTCAGAAAATCAGGAGATGATCCGGGGTATGGTGAGGGATTTTGCAGAAAGAAATATTCGTCCGAATGTAATGGAATGGGATGAAGCACAACACTTTCCTGTGTCGCTGTTTAAGGAACTTGGTGCGTTGGGCCTGATGGGGGTGCTGGTACCTGAAAGTTATGGCGGTTCCGGTTTTGGTTATCAGGAATATGTAGATGTGATTGTGGAGGTCGCCAAAGTATGTGGTGCCATCGGTTTGTCTGTTGCTGCGCACAATTCTCTGTGTACAGGACACATCCTTGCTTTTGCCAATGAATCGCAGAAATTGAGGTGGCTGCCTAAGCTGGCTACTGCAGAATGGATTGGTGCCTGGGGACTGACGGAGGCAAATACAGGGTCCGATTCATTGCGGATGACCACCACTGCTGTGCAGGATGGTGACGAGTATGTGATCAATGGTGCGAAGAACTGGATTACCCATGGTAAAACGGGAGATCTCGCAGTAGTAATGGTGCGTACTGGTGAGCAGGGGGATTCAAAAGGAATCTCTGCCATTGTTGTGGAGCGCGGTACGCCGGGGTTCTCTGCAGGTAAGAAGGAAAATAAATTGGGCATGCGTGCTTCAGAAACCACAGAAATGATTTTTGATAACTGCAGGGTGCCAAAAGAAAATCTTTTGGGTAATGCAGGAGAGGGCTTCAAGCAGGCAATGAAGGTACTGGACGGGGGCAGGATCTCAATTGCAGCATTGTCGCTGGGGATTGCGAAAGGAGCTTATGAGGCTGCTGTAGCTTACGCTAAGGAGCGTCATCAATTTGGGCAGCCTATTGCCAGTTTTCAGGGGATCAGTTTCAAGCTAGCCGATATGGCTACGGAGATTGAAGCTGCAGAGCTGCTGATCAGGCAGGCGGCTGATTTTAAGAACCGGGGCATTCCGGTAACGAAAGAATCTGCGATGGCAAAATATTTCGCATCAGAGGTTGCTGTGCGTTGCGCTACGGAGGCCGTGCAGATTTTCGGTGGTTATGGCTATACCAAGGACTTTCCGGTGGAGAAATACTACAGAGACAGTAAGTTATGTACCATTGGTGAGGGAACTTCGGAAATACAAAAAATTGTGATTGCGAGGGAAGTTTTAAAAAATTAGTTCTATATTACGCCCCCAGACTTTTTCTAACCAAAAAATTCGTATATTCTAACCAAATATAATGGCAATGTGCCGGCGATCTTTTAACGATCGCCGGATTTTTTTGCTTTAATTTATAAAATTGAACTTATTATTTTGATTATCAAATCAAAGCATTATCTTTGCAGTCCTAAAAACAACGAGAGGGGGTATATTACGTTATGATTATCATTAATATTAAAGACGGCGAATCACTAGATAAAGCCTTGAAACGTTTCAAAAAGAAATTTGAAAAAACTGGAGTGTTAAGAGAATTACGTAGCCGCCAAGCTTATGAGAAAAAATCTGTAGCACGCCGTACGTTAGTGAAACACGCTATTTACAAGCAGAACATGCAACTTGAAGGTACGATCTAGTACTTGAAAGTTTAAATGATATTAAACGCCATCGAATATTTCGGTGGCGTTTTTTTTATGTTAAAATAAAAACAATTTGTTTGTCTATGTTTTGTATATTCACTTCATCGTGTTATACAAAATGCTTTATGACGATAGCGGAATTCCTGACATACCTCAAGCATGAGAAGCGATATTCTCCACATACCATTCAGTCCTACGAGACTGACCTCCTGCAGTTTGAAGCCTATCTTTCAGATGTCTATGAGCTTGCGCTTCCTGATGCCGGCCGTGCCCAGGTAAGGGATTATATGGTGTGGCTGATGGAGCGCCAGATTGCCGAGCGTTCTGTAGCGCGGAAGCTCTCTGCTTTGCGTAGTTTTTATAAACACCTGGTTGCCGGGGGCGCAATTGCCTCAAGCCCGATGGCGCTTGTCAGGGCGCCAAAAGTTCCTAACCGCCTTCCTGTATTTGTAGAAGACCATAAGTTGGACCAGCTACTGGATTCAACGGAAATATTCAACGATAGCTTTTCTTCTGTAAGGGACAAGCTGGTGATTGAGATGTTGTTTGGAACCGGGATGCGGGTGTCGGAACTGGTGAATGTTAAGCTGCAGGACGTTGATTTTTACGCATCGTCGGTAAAGGTTTTGGGTAAGAGGAATAAGGAACGCATCATTCCGATCGGAAAGACCCTGACTTCTTTGCTAAAGGTTTACATCGATACAAAAACATTACAGGATTTTAATAACAAAACCGAGTATTTGTTCGTTACCAATAAAGGAGCCGCCGTAACGCGGGGCTTCATCTACAAGATTGTGACAAGTTATTTGACGTATGTGTCCACCCAGGACAAGAAGAGCCCGCATGTGCTGCGGCATTCCTACGCAACGAGCCTTTTAAACAGAGGAGCAGATTTAAATGCAATAAAAGAATTATTGGGGCACGCCAGTCTGGCGGCAACGCAGGTATATACTCATAATTCAATCGAAAGATTAAAATCAATATATAAACAAGCCCATCCAAAGGCATAAAAAAGGAGGAAACAATGAAAATTACAGTTCAATCGATCCATTTCAATGCAGACCAGAAATTGTTAGACTTTATTCAGAAGAAGACAGATAAGTTAGATTTGTTTTTTGACCATATTATTAGTGGCGAGGTTTACCTTAAATTAGAAAATGTCGATGATGAGGCAAATAAAATCAGTGAGATCAAGTTGATCGTGCCGGGGATGACATTGTTTGCAAAAGAGCAATGTAAAAGTTTCGAAGAGGCGACGGATTTGGCAATTGAGTCCTTAAGAAAACAGATTACAAAACATAAAACAAAAACAAGAGAAAAAATTAGCGAGCATAAAGTGATTTTGAATGCAGACGAAGTGTCTGATTACTAGGAGACTATTTTTGCAGTTTTTAAAATTGGAATTGACGGGCCTAAATCCCGTCAATTTTTTTTTAAAATAATTTTGCATCGTATGGAAATTCGTGTACATTTGCATTCCATTTCAGAGAGGGCGTTGCTCCGGAAAGAAACGGAAAGTTCTGTGAAAGATTAAATATTATAAAATGCATTCCCTCGAAAGAGAGGATATAAGCCTCCTTAGCTCAGCTGGTAGAGCAACTGACTTGTAATCAGTAGGTCATTGGTTCGATCCCGATAGGAGGCTCTTTTAATTTCGATGTCGAAAGGTGTTGGCAAATTAAAAGGGGGAGATACCAGAGTGGCCAAATGGGACAGACTGTAACTCTGTTGTCGCAAGACTTCGAAGGTTCGAATCCTTCTCTCCCCACAATAAAAAAGCGGAAGTAGCTCAGTTGGTAGAGCGATAGCCTTCCAAGCTATAGGTCGCGAGTTCGAACCTCGTCTTCCGCTCAAAATTGGAAAAGCTGGGCAGTCAGCAGAAAAGGCGTTTAATTGGAAGATCAATTAAACTGGTTGCAAGCTGAGATTAAAAGCCGAAGTAGCTCAGCGGTAGAGCACTTCCTTGGTAAGGAAGAGGTCGTGGGTTCAAGTCCCATCTTTGGCTCAAATAAAACAAGCTTTGTTGAATCTGTTAAGCAGCAGTTGAACAAGGTTTTTTGTGTTGAAATTGTATCAAAACAATAAATAAATAAAAAGTTAACCTACTAATAAGTATAAAAACATGGCAAAAGAAAAGTTTGACCGCAGTAAGCCGCACTTAAACATCGGCACAATCGGTCACGTTGACCACGGTAAAACAACCTTAACAGCAGCTATCACTAAAGTGTTATCTGATGCTGGTTTATCTGAGGCGCGTTCATTTGATTCAATTGACTCTGCTCCAGAGGAAAAAGAAAGAGGTATCACTATCAATACTGCACACGTTGAGTATTCAACAGCTAACCGTCACTATGCACACGTTGACTGTCCAGGTCACGCGGATTACGTGAAAAACATGGTTACTGGTGCTGCACAAATGGATGGAGCTATCATCGTTGTAGCTGCTACAGATGGTCCGATGCCACAAACTCGTGAGCACATTCTATTGGCTCGTCAGGTAGGTGTACCTTCATTGGTTGTATTCATGAATAAAGTGGATATGGTTGATGACCCTGAGTTGTTAGAATTAGTAGAGATGGAAATCCGTGAATTATTATCTTTCTACGATTTCCCTGGTGATGATATCCCAGTTATCCAAGGATCTGCTTTAGGTGGTCTGAACGGTGATGCTAAATGGGTAGAAAAAATCATGGAATTGATGGATGCTGTTGATAGCTATATTCCAATTCCTCCACGTTTAACTGATCTTCCATTCCTGATGCCTGTTGAGGACGTATTCTCGATCACTGGTCGTGGTACTGTTGCAACTGGACGTATCGAGCGTGGTGTAATCAACTCTGGTGATCCTGTTGAGATCCTCGGTATGGGTGCAGAAAATCTTAAATCAACTGTAACAGGTGTTGAGATGTTCCGTAAGATCCTTGATTATGGTGAAGCTGGTGATAACGTAGGTCTATTGTTACGTGGTATTGAGAAAACTGATATCCGTCGTGGTATGGTTATCTGCAAACCAGGTTCTGTAACACCTCACACTGATTTCAAAGCTGAGATCTATGTATTGTCAAAAGCAGAAGGTGGACGTCACACTCCATTCTTTAACAAATACCGTCCACAATTCTATTTCCGTACCACAGACGTTACTGGTGAGATCTCATTGGCTGAAGGAACTGAAATGGTAATGCCAGGTGATAACGTTACCATCAATGTAAAATTGATCAACGCAATCGCAATGGAAAAAGGTCTTCGTTTCGCTATCCGTGAAGGTGGTAGAACGGTAGGTGCTGGTCAGGTAACTGAAATCGTTAAATAGTCTTTATTTCTCAGGAAATTAAGATCAAAATAAAACAAAGTACTTGGGCTTTTACCGCCTGAGTACTTTGTTCCAAAAAGCTTCAAGTTTTGGAATAAGCATACACGGGAATAGTTCAATGGTAGAATAGAGGTCTCCAAAACCTTTGATCAGGGTTCGAATCCTTGTTCCCGTGCAAAACAATAATCATGGCTAAAGTAGTTCAATTTATTAAAGAATCGTATGAGGAAATGACCCAGAAGGTTACTTGGCCTACATGGGGAGAATTGCAAAATTCTGCAGTGCTGGTTCTTGTAGCTTCACTTATCATTGCATTGGTTGTATTTGCGATGGATAAGGGATCTACATTTGTTTTAGATACTTTTTATAAATCACTTTCTAATTAATATAGCTAAATGGACGATCAGTTAAAATGGTATGTAGTTAGGGCTGTTAGCGGTAAAGAGAAGAAGGTAAAACAGTATATCGATTCTGAAATTAGCCGTTTAGGTTTTTCTCACCTTGTACCTCAGGTATTAATCCCGATGGAGAAATACTACCAGATGAAGGAGGGGAAAAAGATAGCAAAGGAACGTAACTTCTATCCTGGATACGTTTTGATCGAGGCTAATTTAGATGGAGAACTAGAGCACATTATTAAGAACGTTAATAGTGTGATTGGCTTTTTAGGAGATAAGGGCGGAAATCCGGTTCCTATGCGCCAGGCTGAAGTTAACCGCATTTTAGGTAAAGTTGATGAGATGAGCCAGCAAGGTGAAACGATGAACATTGCTTATTACGTCGGAGAAAACATCAAAGTTATGGATGGACCATTCAATGGTTTCACAGGTGTGATTGAAGAGGTTAACGAAGAGAAAAAGAAATTGAAAGTTATGGTTAAGATCTTTGGACGTAAGACCCCACTAGAGCTTAACTATATGCAGGTTGAAAAAGAATAACAACTATTCATAAAGATCTTAAATGTTACTTGCTTCCAACATTCTAACATTGAGTATTACAAATTAACAAAACAGAAAATGGCAAAAGAAGTCAGTGCGCTTGTTAAATTACAAATCAAGGGAGGAGCTGCAAATCCATCGCCACCAGTAGGACCTGCATTAGGTGCTAAAGGGGTGAATATCATGGAATTTTGCAAACAATTCAATGCTCGTACCCAAGATAAGCCCGGTAAAGTATTACCAGTTGTAATTACTGTTTATGCTGACAAGTCTTTCGAGTTTATCATCAAAACCCCTCCGGTTGCTATCCAGTTAAAGGATGCGACTAAATTACAGAGTGGTTCTGCTGAGCCCAACCGTAAAAAAGTTGGTTCGGTGACTTGGGATCAGGTTAAGTCAATTGCTGAAGATAAGATGACTGATTTAAATGCTTTCACTATCGAGTCGGCAATGAGTATGGTTGCCGGTACAGCACGCAGTATGGGAATCACTGTTAGCGGTGATGCACCCTGGACAAATTAATTAACAAAAAACAGTTTACAACAGTGGCTAAATTAACAAAAAATCAAAAAAAGGCACATGCTAAACTAGAATCTGGTAAAACGTATTCTTTACAGGATGCGGCTGCTTTGGTAAAAGAGATCACTACAACTAAATTTGATGCATCGGTTGATATCGATGTAGCTTTAGGCGTAGATCCACGTAAAGCCAATCAAATGGTACGTGGTATTGCTACTTTACCGCACGGTACAGGTAAAACTGTTCGTGTTTTAGTTCTTTGTACTCCTGACAAGGAAGAAGAGGCTAAAGCGGCAGGTGCAGATTTCGTAGGTTTAGATGAATATGTAGCCAAGATTGAAGGTGGATGGACAGATGTTGACATTATTATCACTACTCCTGCTTGTATGGCAAAAGTAGGTAAACTGGGCCGCGTATTGGGTCCACGGAACCTTATGCCAAACCCTAAGTCAGGAACTGTAACTAACGAGGTTGGTAAAGCAGTTACTGATGTAAAAGGCGGTAAGATTGATTTTAAAGTTGACAAAACTGGTATTATACACGCTTCAGTAGGAAAAGTATCATTCCCGGCAGAAAAAATATATGAAAATGCTTTAGAAGTACTTCAGGTAATTTCTAAGCTAAAACCATCTGCTGCAAAAGGAACTTATTTTAAGAGCATTCATGTTTCTTCAACAATGAGTCCTGGAATTGCAATCGAAACTAAATCAGTAGCGGGGATCTAATTATGAACAGAGAAGAAAAACACGAAGTAGTTTCGGCTCTTCAAGAGAAGATGCAGGAATTCGGTAATTTCTATATTGCCGACACATCAAGCTTATCTGTTGAAAAAGTAAACAACATCCGTCGCAAATGTTTTGAAAGCGGGATTGAGATGCAGGTTGCTAAAAACACTTTGATCAGAAAAGCGATCGAAGGATTAGAAGGTGATGCATCGGAAATCTTTGTTGCCCTTAAAGGCCAGTCAGCATTGTTATTCTCTACAGTAGGTAACGGACCAGCTAAGCTGATCAAAGCCCTGAGAAAAGGATCTGATAAACCTGTACTTAAAGCAGCATATATCGATTCAACAGTATTCGTTGGTGATAACCAATTAGATACTTTAGTAAGCCTGAAATCAAGAGAAGAGCTTATTGGGGACATCATTGGTCTATTACAATCGCCAGCTAAAAACGTTGTTTCTGCGCTTCAGTCAGGCGGTAACAAAATTGCAGGAATTGTTAAAACTCTTCAAGAGAGAGGTTAAGGAAGAACACCTTAAAAGTTCATTATTAATAAATTATTATTTACGTAAATTTTTAAAAATCTATAAAAATGGCAGATTTAAAAGCGTTTGCTGAGCAATTGGTAAACTTAACAGTTAAAGAAGTTAACGAATTAGCTCAAATCTTAAAAGACGAGTATGGTATTGAACCAGCTGCTGCTGCAGTTGCTGTTGCAGGTCCTGCTGGTGATGCTGCTCCTGCAGCTGAAGAAAAATCAACTTTTGATGTAATCCTGAAAGAAGCTGGTGGTCAGAAATTAGCAGTTGTAAAACTTGTTAAAGACTTAACTGGTTTAGGTTTGAAAGAAGCTAAAGATCTAGTTGACGGTGCACCTAAAGAATTAAAAGCTGGTGTTGCTAAAGACGAAGCTGAAGCTTTGAAAAAACAATTAGAAGAAGCTGGAGCAGTAGTTGAAATTAAGTAATCACTTAATTTTAATATAACTCAAAACGTAGACTCCGACTGTATAGTCGGAGTCTATACCTGTTTATAAACTTTTCATCTTGTTTGGTTGATGAAATGGTTTAACGGCAAACCAAACAAATAGTTTATTCTTAAACTAAATTAACTTTAGTCCATTGGCAAATAAAGTCGACCAAAGAGTAAATTTTGCACGTAGTAAGCACATCATAGATTACCCGGATTTTCTAGATGTACAGTTGCAATCATTCAGAGAATTTTTTCAGATCGAAACTACTTCAGATAACCGTCACACAGAAGGGTTATTTAAGGTTTTTGCTGAAAACTTCCCAATCACAGATTCCAGAAATATCTTTGTACTGGAATTCCTTGATTATTTTATTGATCCACCGCGTTATGATATACCTGAGTGTATTGACCGTGGGTTAACTTATAGTGTTCCATTAAAAGCGAAGCTGAAACTTTCTTGTAATGATGCAGAACACGAGGATTTTGAAACCATCATTCAAGATGTATACCTGGGAACCATTCCTTATATGACTCCTAAAGGTACCTTCGTGATCAATGGTGCAGAACGCGTAATTGTATCGCAGTTACACAGGTCGCCAGGAGTGTTCTTCGGTCAGAGCCGTCACACAAATGGTACTAAACTTTATTCTGCCCGTGTGATTCCTTTCAAAGGTTCTTGGATCGAGTTTGCTACAGACGTGAACAACGTCATGTATGCTTACATCGACCGTAAGAAGAAATTCCCGGTAACTACCCTGTTGCGCGCCATCGGTTATGATTCTGATAAGGACATCCTTGAGCTTTTTGACTTAGCTGATGAAGTAAAAGTCAGCAAATCGGGCTTGAAGAAATACATCGGACGTAAACTTGCCGCAAGGGTATTAAGAAAATGGGTTGAAGATTTCGTGGATGAAGATACCGGTGAGGTTGTTTCCATAGATCGTAACGAAGTGATCTTAGACAGGGACACTGTTTTAGAAGATGACCATATTGATATGATCATTGACGCTGGCGTTAAAACGATTATCTTATCTAAAGATGATGGTGCCAGTCAGGCTGATTATACCATTATTTACAATACATTACAAAAAGATACTTCAAACTCTGAAAAAGAGGCTGTGGAGAACATCTATCGTGCTTTGCGTAACGCAGAACCGCCTGATGAGGAAACGGCAAGAGGTATCATTGAACGTTTATTCTTCTCGGATAAACGTTATGACTTAGGAGATGTGGGCAGGTATCGCATCAACCGTAAGTTGAAAATGGATACTCCTGATCATGTTAAAGTACTGACAAAAGCAGACATCATTGCGATTGTTAAGTATCTGATCAAGCTGATCAATTCCAAAGAAGAGGTCGATGATATTGATCACTTGTCTAACCGTCGTGTTCGTACAGTAGGTGAGCAATTGTACGCTCAGTTTGGTGTTGGTCTGGCACGTATGGCGAGAACTATCCGTGAGCGTATGAACATCCGCGACAACGAGGTCTTCACACCAACAGATCTGATCAATGCACGTACTTTATCGTCGGTGATTAACTCTTTCTTTGGTACAAACCAACTGTCGCAGTTCATGGACCAAACCAATCCTCTGGCAGAGATTACGCACAAGCGTCGTCTGTCAGCCTTAGGTCCAGGTGGTCTTTCACGTGAGCGTGCAGGTTTCGAGGTACGTGACGTTCACTATACCCACTACGGTCGTCTGTGTACGATTGAAACACCAGAGGGACCAAACATCGGTTTGATTTCTTCTCTTTGCGTTCACGCGAAGATCAATAACCTTGGTTTCATTGAAACACCATACAAAAAGGTTAAAGATGGTATCGTTCAGGTAGACGAGGAAGTGATTTATCTTTCTGCAGAGGATGAGGATGGTAAAACGATCGCACAGGCAAATGCTGCCTACGACGATCAGGGTAACTTCACTACTTCACGTGTGAAAGCGCGTTATGAAGGGGACTTCCCGGTTATTGAGCCTGAGAAATTAGACTTAATGGACGTTGCACCTAACCAGATTACATCTATTGCAGCTTCGTTGATTCCTTTCCTTGAGCATGATGATGCGAACAGGGCTTTGATGGGATCGAACATGCAACGTCAGGCCGTACCATTGTTACGTCCTGAGGCACCTATCGTTGGAACAGGTCTGGAAGGTCGCGTAGCACGTGACTCAAGAACACTGATCAATGCTGAAGGTGACGGTACTGTTGAATATGTAGATGCAAATGAGATCACCATCAAATATGTAAGAAACGACGGAGATCGTTTGGTTTCTTTCGAAGGTGATAGCAAAACTTATAAACTGATCAAGTTCAAGAAAACCAACCAAAATACCTGTATCAACCTTAAACCGATCGTTAAGAAAGGTCAGAAGGTTGTTAAAGGACAAGTACTTTGTGAAGGTTATGCTACTGAAAATGGTGAGCTGGCATTAGGAAGGAATTTAAAAGTTGCTTTCATGCCTTGGCAGGGATATAACTTTGAGGATGCGATTGTAATCAACGAGCGTATTGTCCGCGAAGATATCTTTACCTCACTCCACATCGAAGAGTTTGAATTGGAAGTGCGTGATACAAAACGCGGGGAGGAGGAATTGACACCAGATATCCCTAACGTTTCTGAAGAAGCCACTAAAGATTTAGATGAAAACGGTATCATCCGTGTTGGTGCTGAGGTTAAAGAAGGTGACATCCTGATTGGTAAGATCACTCCTAAGGGAGAATCTGATCCTTCACCAGAGGAGAAATTACTTCGTGCGATCTTTGGAGATAAAGCAGGTGATGTGAAAGATGCATCATTGAAAACTCCTCCTTCGATCAAAGGTGTGGTAATTGATACTAAATTGTTCTCAAGAGCTAAGAAAACTACTAAAGCTGAAGAAAAAGCGGCGATAGATAAGTTGGACAAGAAATATGAGATTGCTACAACGAATCTGAAAAACGAGCTTGTTGACAAACTGTTCCAGATTGTTAACGGTAAAACATCTCAGGGTATCTTCAACGTCTACAAAGAGTTGTTGTTTCCTAAAGGTGCTAAGTTTACTCAGAAAAGCCTTGCAGATCTTGAGTATGCACACATCAACCCATACAAATGGACCACTGATGATGATAAAAATGAGCAGATCAAGATGTTGCTGCACAACTATGGTATTCGTGTAAACGAAGAACTGGGTGCTTACAAACGTGATAAATTCGCCATCAGTGTTGGTGATGAATTGCCATCAGGTATTGTACAAATGGCTAAAGTATATGTAGCTAAAAAACGTAAACTAAAAGTAGGTGATAAGATGGCCGGTCGTCACGGTAATAAGGGTATCGTTGCCCGTATCGTTCGAGATGAAGATATGCCATTCCTGGAAGATGGAACACCGGTTGATATCGTGTTGAACCCACTGGGTGTACCTTCACGTATGAACCTGGGCCAGATCTATGAGACTGTATTGGCATGGGCCGGTAAAGAACTGGGTGTTAAATTTGCAACCCCGATCTTTGACGGTGCTAAACATGACGAGGTAGAGGAGTGGATTGCTAAAGCGGGTGTACCTGCTTCAGGAAGAACTTACCTGCACAATGGTTTAACGGGAGAGAAATTCGATCAACCGACTACTGTAGGTATCATTTATATGCTGAAATTAGGACACATGGTTGATGACAAGATGCACGCCCGTTCAATCGGACCATACTCATTGATTACGCAACAGCCATTGGGTGGTAAAGCCCAGTTCGGTGGTCAGCGTTTCGGTGAGATGGAGGTTTGGGCATTGGAAGCATTTGGTGCGGCCAACATCCTGCAGGAGATCCTTACCGTTAAGTCGGATGATGTGATCGGTAGGGCCAAAACTTACGAGGCAATTGTTAAAGGCGAGAACCTTCCTACGCCTGGTGTACCGGAGTCGTTCAACGTATTGGTGCATGAGCTGCGTGGATTAGGTTTAGATATTACGTTAGACTAATGTTGAAAGTTATTTTGTTGGGATGTTCATTGCATCCCAACTTTTTAAATTTTTCAACTTTCAAACAAAAGAGCTATGTCTTACAAAAAGGATAATAAATTAAAAAGCAATTTTACCTCGATCACCATTAGCTTGGCGTCGCCGGAGGCTATTTTAGAGCGTTCCAGCGGTGAGGTGTTGAAACCTGAGACCATCAATTACCGTACTTACAAACCTGAGCGTGATGGTTTGTTCTGTGAGCGTATTTTTGGTCCGGTAAAAGATTACGAATGTCATTGCGGTAAATATAAACGTATCCGTTATAAAGGTATTGTTTGTGACCGTTGTGGTGTGGAAGTAACCGAGAAAAAAGTGCGTAGAGAGCGTATGGGACACATCAACCTGGTGGTTCCCGTTGCGCACATCTGGTACTTCCGCTCGTTGCCAAACAAAATCGGATATCTTTTAGGCTTACCTACAAAAAGGTTAGACCTGATTATTTACTACGAGCGTTACGTAGTTATTCAGCCAGGATTCATGGCTGAAGAAGGTATTCAATATATGGATTTCTTAACTGAAGAGGAATATCTTGATATTCTTGATAAGTTGCCAAAAGAAAACCAATATCTTGATGATAAAGACCCTAATAAATTCATCGCCAAAATGGGTGCTGAAGCATTAGAGGATTTATTGAAACGTATTGATTTAGATACATTATCATATAACCTGCGTCACCAGGCTGCAAACGAAACTTCTCAGCAACGTAAAAACGAAGCTTTGAAACGTTTACAGGTAGTTGAGGCTTTCCGTGGTTCAAGAACGCGCATCGAGAATAACCCTGAGTGGATGATCATCAAGATCGTTCCTGTTATTCCACCTGAGCTGCGTCCTTTAGTACCATTGGAAGGTGGTCGTTTTGCGACTTCAGATCTGAACGATCTGTACCGTCGTGTGATCATCCGTAACAACCGTTTAAAACGTTTGATCGAGATCAAAGCGCCAGAGGTAATTTTACGTAATGAAAAACGTATGCTGCAGGAAGCTGTGGATTCGTTATTCGATAACTCACGTAAGGTAAATGCAGTTAAAACTGAAGGTAACCGTGCCCTTAAATCCCTTTCTGATATTCTTAAAGGTAAACAAGGTCGTTTCCGTCAGAATTTATTAGGTAAACGTGTGGATTATTCAGCACGTTCGGTAATTGTTGTAGGTCCTAACCTGAAATTACACGAGTGTGGTTTACCTAAAGATATGGCTGCAGAGCTGTTCAAACCGTTCATCATCCGTAAGATGATTGAGAGGGGAATTGTGAAAACAGTTAAATCTGCGAAGAAAATCGTCGATAGAAAAGATCCTCTGGTTTGGGACATCTTGGAAAACGTATTAAAAGGACACCCTGTATTGCTTAACCGTGCACCTACGCTGCACAGATTGGGTATCCAGTCGTTCCAGCCTAAGCTTGTTGAAGGTAAAGCGATTCAATTACACCCGTTGGTATGTACGGCATTCAACGCGGATTTTGATGGTGACCAGATGGCGGTGCATTTACCTTTGGGTCATGCTGCGATTCTGGAAGCCCAGGTATTGATGTTAGCTGCACACAACATTCTTAACCCTGCAAACGGAACGCCGATTACGGTTCCTTCGCAGGATATGGTTTTAGGTCTTTACTACATTACTAAAGGCCGCAGAACCGATGAGAGCCGTGTTGTTAAAGGGCAGGATTTCTCTTTCTATTCTCCGGAAGAAGTGATCATCGCTTACAATGAGAAACGTATTGATCTTCATGCGTTCATCAAAGTGAAAGTGAATGTGAAACTGGAGGATGGAACAATTGTTAACAAATTGTTGGATACCACTGTAGGACGTGTACTGTTTAACCAAATGGTTCCGGAAGAAGTAGGATACATAAACGAATTGCTGACTAAAAAATCCCTTCGTGATATCATTGGACATGTAGTGAAAACTACAGGTATGGCGCGTGCGTCAAGGTTCCTTGATGACATCAAAGAATTAGGATTCCAGATGGCCTTCAGAGGAGGTCTTTCGTTCAACCTTCAGGATGTGAACATCCCTGTTGAGAAACATGCGCTATTGGAGCAGGCTTCTGCAGAGGTTGATGAAGTAAGGAATAACTATAACATGGGATTCATTACCAACAACGAGCGTTACAATCAGATTATTGATATCTGGACCCGTATCAATAACCGTCTGACTTCATTCGTAATGACACAGTTATCGAGCGACAACCAAGGATTCAACTCTGTATATATGATGCTTGACTCCGGGGCACGTGGTTCTAAAGAGCAGATTCGTCAGCTTTGCGGAATGCGTGGTCTGATGGCTAAGCCTCAGAAATCAGGTTCTGGTGGTGAGATTATCGAAAACCCGATCCTCTCTAACTTTAAAGAAGGATTGTCAGTATTAGAATACTTTATCTCTACCCACGGTGCGCGTAAAGGTTTGGCGGATACAGCGTTAAAAACTGCCGATGCTGGTTACCTGACTCGTCGTCTCCATGATGTGGCGCAGGATATGATTGTAAATGCTGAAGATTGCGGTACTTTGAGAGGTATGTATACTACTGCCCTGAAAGACAATGAGGATATTGTTGAGCCGTTGTACGACAGAGTATTGGGTCGTATCTCACTGCACGATGTATTTAACCCTCTGGATGGTTCACTGCTGGTGAGTGCCGGACAGGATATTGATGAAGATATTGCAAAAGCAATTGATGAGTCTCCGTTAGAAGGTATCGAAATCCGTTCAGTATTGACATGTGAGAATAAGCGCGGTGTTTGTGCCTTATGTTACGGACGTAACCTTGCAACAGGTAAACGTGTTCAGAAAGGTGAGGCTGTCGGTGTAATTGCTGCACAGTCGATCGGTGAGCCGGGTACGCAGCTGACATTACGTACGTTCCACGTTGGGGGTACTGCGTCGAACATCGCTGCAGAATCTCAGATCACAGCTAAATTTGATGGTATCATTGAATTTGAGAATGTGCGTACAGTGGCTACAAAAACTGAAGAAGGTGATACTCAAATCGTATTGGGACGTTCGGGTGAGTTCAAAATTGTTGAGCCGGGTACCAATAAGGTGATCATGACCAATAACATTCCTTACGGTGCATTCTTGTTTGTTGAAGACGGTGCAACCATCACTAAAGGCGATAAGATTTGTTCATGGGATCCATATAATGCGGTAATTATCTCGGAATTTGCTGGTAAGATTGAGTTCGAAGCTATAGTTGAAGGTGTAACCTTCCGCGAGGAGTCGGATGAGCAGACTGGTCACCGTGAAAAAGTAATTATCGATACTCGTGATAAAACTAAAAACCCTTCTGTACGTGTTGTTGACAAGAAAGGTGAATTGATCAGGGCTTATAACATTCCTGTTGGTGCGCATATTGCCATCGACGAGGGTGATGCTGTTCAGACTGGTCAGATCCTGGTTAAGATCCCTCGCGCAACTGGTAAAACAAGAGATATCACGGGTGGTTTGCCACGCGTAACGGAGCTTTTCGAGGCACGTAATCCTTCAAACCCTGCTGTAGTAACAGAGATTGATGGTGTGGTAACTTTAGGTGGTGTGAAACGTGGTAATCGTGAGATGACTATTGAGTCCAAAGACGGTGAGGTTAAAAAATACCTGGTTCCATTGTCTAAACACATCCTGGTACAGGATAATGACTTTGTGAAGGCTGGTATGCCTCTTTCTGACGGATCAATTTCACCTGCGGATATCCTTGCCATTAAAGGGCCTGCAGCGGTTCAGGAATACCTGGTAAATGGTATTCAGGAAGTTTACCGTCTGCAAGGTGTGAAAATCAATGATAAACACTTCGAGGTGATTGTTCACCAGATGATGCAGAAGGTTCACATCGAGGATCCGGGAGATACCATTTTCTTAGAGAACAACTCTGTAGACCGTTGGGACTTCATGATTGAGAATGATGAGATCTATGACAAGAAAGTTGTGGTAGATGCTGGTGATTCAAATACGGTTAAACCTGGTCAGATTGTTTCATTACGTAAGCTAAGAGATGAAAACTCTCAATTGAAACGTAAAGATCTAAAGCAAATTGAAGTTCGCGATGCAAGACCTGCAACTGCGAGTTCAGTACTGCAAGGTATCACACGTGCATCATTGGGTACGAAATCATTCATCTCTGCAGCTTCCTTCCAGGAAACTACAAAAGTGCTTAACGAAGCCGCAATCGCTGGTAAACGTGACAGCATGCTTGGACTGAAAGAAAACGTAATCGTTGGACACTTGATCCCTTCAGGTACAGGTGTACGCGGATACGAGAGAATCATCGTAGGTTCTCAGGAAGAATATGATAAATTGCTTGCTTCGAAACAAGAGGAAATAGAAGCATAAGCGGAAGTATAACTGTTATAAAATCCCCCTTCTGATAGAGTTTGGGGGATTTTTTTGTGCCTGATCTTTTTCAGTAAATCCTTTTTTACATAACTTAATCAAAATTAAAGCGGTATTTTTGTATTATGGAAGAACAACAAAATGACAATCAAATAAATATTGAACTTTCTGAAGAAGTGGCAGAGGGTATTTTTTCAAATCTGGCAATCATCACCCATTCCAATACAGAGTTTGTACTTGACTTTATCAGGGTGATGCCTGGGGTGCCTAAAGCGAGAGTGAAATCTAGGATCATCCTGACACCTGAACACGCAAAACGGTTATTGGGCGCCATGCAGGAAAATGTTGAAAAGTTTGAAGCCGCTAACGGCCGTATAAAGACACCGGAGGAGCATCCAAGCTTTCCTTTTGGTTTTGGTGGACCGACAGCACAGGCTTAATCCAATGCCTTAATTAACAAGGTCTCGATGTGATGAATAACAGCGGCACTGTCAGTGGGTTCAAACCAGGCGGTGCTGTTGTCCCTCCTGAACCAGGTGAGCTGTCTTTTTGCAAAGCGGCGTGTGTTCTGCTTGATTTTGGCGACAGCCTCCTGCAGGCTGGAATTTCCATCCAGGTAATCGAACAGTTCGGAATAACCGACCGTATTTAGTGCATTGTATTGACGGAAGGGCTGTAGCCTTTCGACCTCCTGCATTAGCCCAGCCTCCATCATGCAGTCTACCCTATGGTTGATGCGCTCATAGAGTTTATCCCGGTCCATGTTCAGTCCGATTTTGATGGTGTTGAAAGGCCTCTCTTTCTTGGTATTGGTGAGGTAGGAGGAGAGTTTCTGTCCAATAGAGAGGAAAAATTCGAGCCCCCTGATCATCCGCTGAGGGTTGGATTGATCAACTTTGTCATAGTACTCAGGGTCTACCGTTTTAAGCTGCTCCTGAATGGCCTGAAGGCCTTCCTCAGCAAGTTTTTTATTGAGTTGTTCCCTGATCTGAAGATCAGTTTCCGGGAGATCATCAAGGCCGTTACATACCGCGTCAATGTATAGGCCTGAGCCACCAACCATAATCAGCAGCTGATGTTCTTTAAAAAGCTTGTCAATCAGGTTCAACGCCTGGATTTCAAAGTCTCCGGTACTGAAAAGCTGTGTGATGCTATTTGAGTTGATGAAGTGATGAGGTGCAGCTAGTAGTTCTCCGGCTGAAGGTTTTGCAGTTCCAATTTCCATTTCCTTAAAAAATTGCCTGGAATCTGCGGAGATGATTTCGGTGGAAAAGTGCTGCGCCAGCTCAATGGCCAGCGCAGTTTTTCCAATTCCTGTAGGACCGACAACAACGATGAGTGTTTTATCAGATGCCATCATGAGGCATTAATAGTCATCTTTGCTATCGAAATCTTCTTCATCATAACCATTGTCATCATCAGAGAAATCGTCGCTGTCATCCCCTTCATCTTCTGTGTCGTCATCTGCTTTTTCTTCCGCATTGATGCCGCGTCCGCCCATTGCTTCCAGCTCTTCCGTATCTTCAGGTACGAAGTCCATTTCATTGAGGAAGTCAAAATCGGTGGAGGCAGGTGTTGCTGCGACTGCTACCGCACCGAAATTGTCTTTTTCGATGATTTTAGGTGCTTCACCTGTACTTTTAATCAATACGGGATATTCCAGGTTTGGATCTGTTTCCAGGATAATTTTTACTAGTTCTACGTGGAAGTCGAAAGGTCTGTCGAAATTATAGATGTAATAAAACTTCTGGTGTGGATCTTCGATAAAGCTGCTGAGCTTCGCTTTTTCCATGAGCGTAACACCCCTGTCAATTTTCCGCTGATTTGGTAGGAAGGCAATTTCATCACCTTTAATCCAGTTGTCGGTGCTGACAAAGAACGATGACGATTTTTCAGCAACATATCCTGTAGAGCGATGTACCGCACGATGTAAATCTTCAAAGGTCTGGTTTGATTTTATATCTATTTCCCTTACTACTTCATCGAAATCTTCAAAACTTATTCTAAATCTATAAATTGCCATCTGTACTCTTTTTGTAGCTATAAAATTAAAAAAAATATTATCTATTTGTATTACTGCTTTACCGGAACTAGTCCAAACTGCTTAGCTTTTTCAAGCATAAACTGTAACGCTTCATCATAGGAGTTTGTTATTTCCCCTTCAAGAATTGCCTCCCGGATGGCATTTTTTATCAGGCCAACTTCTTTTCCGGCCGTCAGTCCAAAGATTTGCATGATGTCGTTTCCTGTAATCGGAGGTTGCCAGTTGCGGATTTTGTCGCGTTCTTCCACATCTTTGAGTTTTTGTTTGACCAGCTCAAAGTTGTTTCTATATTTTTTAACCTTGTATTCATTTTTGGTGGTTACATCGGCATTGCAGAGCATCATCAAGCTCTCGATATCCTCTCCGGCATCGAAGAGCAACCTGCGTACTGCAGAATCCGTGACCACTTCTTGGGCAAGCACGATCGGGCGTAGATGTAGCTGTACCAGCTTTTGTACGTACTTCATCTTTTCATTAAGTGGAAGTTTCAGTTGTCCAAAAATTTGTGGCACCATGCGCGCACCCTTATCTTCATGACCATGGAATGTCCAGCCATGTCCCTCTTCAAAACGTTTTGTAGCTGGCTTAGCAATGTCATGCAGGATGGCTGCCCACCTTAACCAGATGTCATCTGTGGCTTCACAGATATTGTCCAGTACCTGAAGGGTATGGTAGAAGTTGTCCTTGTGACCTTTTCCATTGATGATCTCCACCCCGTAGAGATTGGCCATCTGAGGGAATATCAGGTGCAGTAACCCGGTATCAAATAAATATTTAAAACCAACAGACGGCAACTTTGACAGAATGATTTTATTGAGTTCATCCGTAATACGTTCTTTTGAAACAATACCGATTCTTTCTTTTTGTTTTTTGATAGCCTCAATGGCCTGGTGATCAATAGAGAAACCCAGCTGCGCGGCAAAACGAATGGCACGCATCATTCTTAAGGGATCATCAGAAAAGGTAATTTCCGGATCCAGAGGTGTCCTGATCAGTTTATTTTTCAGATCCGTTATTCCGTCAAAGGGGTCTACCAGCGCAGCATAGTTGTCGGCGTTTAAGGAAATTGCCAGTGCGTTAATGGTAAAGTCGCGCCTCAATTGGTCATCTTGAATGGTGCCATTTTCCACAATAGGCTTGCGTGAGTCGGCACGGTAGGATTCCTTACGTGCACCAACAAACTCTATTTCCAGATCCTGCGTTTTCAACATTGCTGTGCCGAAATTTTTGAATACGGCCACTTTGGTTCTCAGTTGCCTGCCAGCAGCTTCGGCAAAATCAATACCATTGCCCAACACGACGATATCAATGTCTTTTGATGGTCTGCTGAGGAAGATGTCCCTCACATAACCGCCTATGACATAAGCTTCTGTTTGTTGTGTATGCGCAATGTTGGCAAGGACTTTAAATACAGGATGTTGTAAATGTTTTTCCATTAATGAGTTACAAAAGTAATAAAACTTACTTTCTAATAAAGGAAAATTGACCTCCCGGAGCTAATTTCATGATGGTAGAAGGTTTTTTGTTGATGCGGAGCTCCTGTTCCCAGTCCACTACATAGTCGACCGCCTGTTTAATCTCCTCACTAATCTCGTCGAAATAAGCCGGAGCGGGCAAACCCGATTTATTTGCGGATGTCGAGGTAATCGGTTTACGGAATCGTTGCAGCAATTGCTGGCAGAAGCCGTGTTTTACAATCCTGATCCCCACACTACCATCTGCATTAATGACATTTTTCGCAAGGTTCTTCGCTCCGGGAAACACCAATGTCAATGGGTTTTCCGCATATTCAATCAGGTCGTAGGCGACATCGGGTACCTCAGCGATGTAACTTTGCAGCTTGGCATCCGTATCCAGGAGGACGATAAAACTCTTGTCGCTGCTACGTGCTTTGATGTCATTGATTCTCTCTACAGCCTGTTCATTTGTGGCATCGCAGCCCAGTCCCCAAACCGTATCAGTAGGATAGAGGATGACCCCTCCATCTTTTAAAATTTGCAGTGTTTTATCAATTTCTGTCTTTAACATAGGATTTTGTTTGTCAGGTAACTCCGTAATGGCATTAGATCTTTTCTACTGTGAGAAAACGCGCTGATAAACATTCATCAGCTCCGTGCTAACAATATGGTTGTTAAACCGCTGTACATATTGAATGCCCTCGGTTATCATTTTTGTGCTCAAAACAGGGTCTTCGATGATGCTGTTGATGGCTTTTGCGAGGGCTTGGTCATCATCAGGTGGTACGTATAAGCTCGCCGGTCCCCCGGCCTCCTCCAGGCAGGAGCCTGTTGCGGCAACCACGGGAACACCTGAATACAGCGCCTCAATGATCGGAATTCCAAATCCTTCATATACCGAAGGATATGCAAAAACGGAGGACAGCTGGTAGATGACGGGTAGGTCTTGAAAAGGAATGTTGCTCAAAAAGATGACCCTTGATTGCAGTTGCTGTGCTTTCAGCTCTTCCTCCACCTGTTTCATGTATGCAGTCTGTTTGCCAATCACAACAAGCTGGTAATGCGGATTTATGTTTTTTAACGCCTTGATCAGCGTTACCAGGTTTTTCCGGGTTTCAATGGTTCCCACATTAAGTATAAACTGATCAGGAAGCTGATACTTTTCTTTAACAGCAGCTTTTACACTTGCTGTTGCCGGAGTCTTGAAGCTGTCATCGCAGCTCTGGTATACGACATCAATCTGGTCTTCAGGTGTATTGAAAAAGGTAATGATGTCCCTTTTTGTACATTCACTGATGGCTACAATTCTGTCGGCATGTTTGCATGCGTAGCGGCATTTCAGCGTATAGATCCATCGGTCTATGCGACCAAAATATTGAGGGAATTTTAGGAAGATCAGGTCGTGAACGGTTACTACTGAGGGGATTCCGGTTTGTTGTATCCCTACAGGGATTTCGTGGCTCAAGCCATGAAAGAGTGCAACCTGATCATCAATAAGTTGTCTTTTGATGCCAAATGTTCTCCAGAGGAATTTTCGGTACTTCGGAAATCTGGCTTCAATATTTTTGGTTGCCATAAAATGCCTGACCTGAGCGTGGTCTTTCATTTTTGGCGTATAAACCAAGTATTGGTTTTGAGGGAAAAACTGCGACAGTTGCGCAATGATAGAGCGGCTGTAATTTCCCAGTCCGGTTAAGTTATTTGCTGCTCTTTTTCCATCAAAACCAATTCTCATTTTCTTTATACAGCTACGTTGTTATCTCTTAAAGCATCATTAAGAGAAGTTTTCTTGTCCGTAGATTCTTTACGTTTACCGATTATCAGTGCACAAGGGACCTGAAAATCACCTGCAGGGAATTTCTTGGTATAGCTACCAGGGATCACGACGGATCTAGCAGGCACAATACCTTTATATTCGATAGGCTCATCTCCGGTAACGTCGATGATTTTAGTAGAGGCCGTCAGCACTACATTAGCACCGAGCACAGCTTCTCTTTCCACGCGTACGCCTTCAACAACGATTGCCCTTGAACCAAGGAAACAGTTGTCTTCAATGATGACAGGAGCTGCCTGAATAGGCTCCAACACTCCGCCGATCCCAACACCACCACTTAGATGAACATGTTTGCCGATCTGGGCGCATGAACCTACAGTAGCCCATGTATCTACCATTGTACCCTCGTCAACATACGCACCGATGTTCACATAAGAAGGCATCATGATTACGCCTTTGGCCAGATAAGCTCCATAACGTGCAATACCATGAGGAACAACCCTTACACCGGTTTCTTTGTAGTCAGTTTTTAATTTCATTTTGTCATGAAACACAAAAGGGCCGACTTCAATCTCTTCCATTTGTCTGATTGGGAAGTAAAGGATCACAGCTTTTTTGATCCATTCATTTACGCCCCATGAGTTCAATACCGGCTCTGCAACGCGGATTTCTCCTTTGTCCAATCGCATGATGACGGTTTCAATTGCATCGCAATACTCTGTATATTGTAATAAAGTTCTGTCCTCCCAAGCGGCCTCGATCAACTTTTTTAAATTTTCCATGTTGTTGTTTTGTTGTTTTTTTGACAAAATAAATGAATTTTATGTATTGACCGTCTGTTTTCTTAATGTATTTTTGATTTTTATGGCTGAACAGGAAAAATTAAGGATAGATAAATACCTCTGGGCAATCCGCTTGTTTAAAACAAGGACGCTCGCCACGGAAGCATGTAAGGCGGGCAGGGTTAAATATAATGGTCAGAATCTCAAGGCTTCTGCCATTGTCAAGATTGGCGATGTATATCAGGTGTCAAAGGGGATTGAAAAAAAAGTGATTGAGGTGGTGGAACTGTTGTATAACCGTGTCGAAGCAAAGATTGCCGTAACGAAATACAAGGACATCACACCGCTCGAAGAAACATATGGTTTCAAATCGGTATTTCATGCGCCTACACTGAAGCGCGATCGTGGTACGGGAAGGCCTACAAAGAAAGATCGGAGGGAGATCGACGACCTTACCGGGAATCTTTTTGAAGAGGATCTTTAAGCAGCCTCATGCGATAAGCATTCATTGCCGTATCGCCCAGTTTTTTCAATAGTTGATAATTGGCAATAGCACCTACTGCAGCACCTATAACCGGAAGAAGCTGAGCCATTTTTGCCAGATCTATGTAATCTCGGTATTCCTGCTGAAAAGTCAGCCAGTTGAAATGATCTGAATTGTCTGGCAGGATGTGTATTTTTTCATCCCAGTCTTCCATATGCATGAACACCTTTGTTCGGCCCTGCTGACTGGAAAAGGCCAGTTGAAAAATGTAAAGAATATATAGCCTTTCCTTATAATCCCTTACATCGAAACCATAGATGGTAGCAATTTCAAAAAGAAGTTTGATCTTGATGGCGATCAGTACCGGAAAGTCCGCCATACTCATTAGAAAACCTCCCGCTCCGGTGATGCCGCCTTCAGCAGCTCCTGTAGTACTGTATTTCTTGATTTTTTCTCGTACCAGCGCCTCCCTGTGTAACAGAGCTATCCCCGGGTCAGGTAGGGCGCCTGTGGTATGCTGCGAGCCGAACAGGACCGTTCTGACCATTGTTTTAATTGTTGCTGTGATGGCCGAATGTACTTTTTCAGGAATATAGCTGTTGATTTTCTTCTGAATACGGCTGGTCATCTTATTGAGAACAGATGGGTTTTCCATCATTTCTTTTTTCCAGAAATGACACTCTATGCGGATGCGTTCCTGATAATTATCCGTCATGACTGTTTGCGTTTTAATGGCGACTGATCCCAGAGTGTGAAAGCTATCTGCGCTTCCTCCCTCGACAAGGGGATGGTTAGAAGTTGTCGTTCCTGCATTGGTTTGTCAATTTCCTGGTAGATAAAATCATCATCAAAACCGGCCTGTGCGGCATCGGATCTGGTGTTTCCGTAGTAGACCACAGAGATCTTTGACCAGTATATAGCGGCAAGGCACATCGGACAGGGCTCACAGCTGGTATAGATCACACAACCCGTCAGGTCGTAAGTGTTCAGCTCCTGGCAGGCTATCCTGATTGCAGCAACTTCTGCGTGGGCGGTGGGATCATTATCTGCAGTGACCTTGTTGGCGCTTTTAGCAATCAGTTGTCCCTCTTTCACAATTGCCGCACCAAATGGTGTCCCTTTTCCACTGATGACGTTTTCTTCTGAAGCATCAATGGCGATCTTCATGAATGCGGCATGTTGTTCCTGCGTGTGGTCTTTTTCTTTTTCCATGGTCATCGGGTTTCGGATATTTTGTACGCTGAGATGAGTGCAAAAAAAATGCCCCGAAATACGGGGCATTCAAAAATCATTGGATGATGTTATTTTTTATAAGCCGCGTTCAGGCCGGTGATGACTTCGCTGGTGACATCCAGGCCTTCATCAGCAAAAAGGATCGCGCTGTTTCCTTTTGAATAAGTAAGTACCATTTTGAAACCTTTTTCCTTTGCATAAGTTTTCAGGTAGTCCGCTACTTTATCATAAAGTTTTTCGTTTTCTGAAGCCTGCTCATTCTGAAGGGCTGCACCAGCATTTTGTGTATAAGTCTGCAGCTCTTGTTGTTTACGTTGCAGACGTTCTTCGGTAGATGCCCTCTGATCAGCAGAAAGTGTTTGTTGTTGTTGTTGATATGCTGCTACCTCACGTTGGAACGCCTGTTGTTTAGAAGCAAGGTCTCTTTGTGCAGTTTGAGACTTTCCGTCCATCTTCACTTTCAGGTCTTTGTAATACTGGTATTTTGTTAACAATGAATCCGAGTTGACATACACGATTTTTTCGGCAGCGGAAACCACTGCTGTTTCTGTTTTTTTAGTTGTTGCAGCAGTGTTATTTTCTTTGTTCTGGCAAGAAGCCATTACCGAAACCAGGGCAACAGCCGTCGCAATGCCGCCCAGTTTTAATGTTGATTTTTTCATCTAAATGTTGTTATTGATCTGTTTTTATTTACGCTTCCCTGGTTCTCCCCATCTTAAATTCCGTCAGCAAGGAGGTTTATGAGTAGGAATAGTTCCGTTAAAAATGATAAATTTCAACAAATATAAAATTTCAAAATTAGTATCCTAAAGAACGGGGCTTTTTAAGCGGTTTTTAGTGCTGATTTTGGTCAAATAGTTATCCACATTTGCGGTTAATTGCCTCAAAATGGTTAAATTTGAATCTTATTGTTTTATTAAAAAATATGAGCGAAGAAAACGATCCAAAGTCAAATTATTCGGCAGATAATATACAGGTATTAGAAGGTTTAGAAGCGGTGCGTAAGCGCCCTTCTATGTATATAGGAGACACCGGAATAAAGGGATTACACCATTTAGTTTATGAGGTAGTAGATAACTCCATTGACGAGGCTTTGGCCGGTCATGCAGACACCATCTATGTCAACATCCTTGAAGACAATTCAATCAGGGTGGAAGATAACGGTCGCGGTATTCCTACCGGGATCAATAAAAAAGAAAACAAGTCAGCTTTAGAGATCGTAATGACGGTATTACATGCCGGCGGTAAGTTCGATAAAGATACCTATAAGGTTTCCGGTGGTCTGCACGGGGTGGGTGTAAGTTGTGTGAACGCATTGTCTACACATTTGAAAGCCGAAGTTCACCGTGAAGGGCAGATCTGGATGCAGGAATACAATATTGGTAAACCTCTTTATGATGTAAAGCTAGTTGGTGAGACCGACAAACGTGGTACTATCGTTACTTTCAGTCCGGATCCGACCATTTTTACCCAGACTACTGAGTATCGTTACGATACCCTGGCAGCGAGGTTGCGTGAGCTTTCCTTCCTGAATAAAGGGATAAAATTAACTCTTACTGACGAACGTGAAACAGATGCGGATGGTAATTTCATCACCGAGCTTTTTCATTCGGAAGGTGGATTGAAAGAATTCGTTCAGTTCCTGGATGGCGGACGTCCATCGCTGATTGCAGAACCTATTTATGTTGAGGGAATAAAAAACGGTATTCCTGTAGAGCTTGCGCTGCAATACAACGATAGTTATGCAGAGAACGTACACTCTTACGTGAACAACATCAACACACATGAAGGAGGTACGCACATTGCAGGTTTCAGAAGGGGGCTTACCCGTACCTTAAAGGCTTACGCCGATAAATCAGGCTTGTTAAAGAATGTGAAATTTGAAATTACCGGTGATGACTTCAGGGAGGGCCTTACAGCAGTGGTGTCTGTAAAAGTACAGGAGCCACAGTTTGAGGGACAAACCAAGACCAAACTTGGTAACTCTGAGGTGATGGGGGCGGTAGACGTTGCAGTGGGTGAGGCCCTGAACAACTATCTCGAAGAAAACCCACGTGAGGCGAAGCTGATCGTGAACAAAGTGATCCTTGCTGCTACCGCACGTGCAGCGGCCCGTAAGGCCCGTGAGATGGTACAACGGAAAAGTGTGATGGGTGGTTCCGGCCTTCCTGGTAAGCTGGCCGATTGTTCAGACAGCGATCCGGAAAAATGTGAAATCTACCTTGTCGAGGGAGATTCCGCGGGTGGAACTGCAAAGCAGGGTCGCGACCGTAACTTCCAGGCCATTTTGCCACTAAAAGGAAAGATCCTGAACGTAGAAAAGGCCATGGAACACAAGATTTATGAAAATGACGAGATCAAAAATATGTTTACCGCCCTGGGAGTCAGCATTGGTACTCCTGAGGATGATAAAGCTTTGAACTTAACCAAATTGCGTTACCATAAGGTGGTGATCATGACAGATGCGGATATTGACGGGTCACACATTACTACTCTGATCCTCACCTTCTTTTTCAGGTATATGAAGGCATTGATCGAGGCTGGATATGTATATATTGCTGCGCCGCCTTTGTATCAGGTAAAAAAAGGAAAAGAGCATGAGTATTGCTGGAATGATCAGCAGCGTGATGCGGCGGTACAACGTTTGAAAGGTGCCGGTAAAGAAGAAAGCGTACACATCCAGCGGTATAAAGGTCTTGGAGAGATGAACGCAGAGCAGCTTTGGGATACTACATTGAACCCTCAGACGCGTACTTTATTGCAGGCAACCATTGAAAATGCTGCAGAGTGCGATCATACTTTCTCTATGTTAATGGGAGATGAAGTTGGTCCACGCAGGGACTTCATTGAACGAAATGCAAAATATGCGAAGATTGATGCTTAAGCGCTGATCTAAACTTTAATATAAAGGGGTGTCTGATGTAAGGGCATCCCTTTTTTGCGTTGCCTGTATTTGAGAAGTGGATTCTTCCATGATTGTAATGTCTTAATTTGATCAATACATCTTAATCTAATCAATACGGCTGACTGTAAACAGTAAGGAGTTAGAAAAAGCTTCTTCATCTGCAGACCAATTTCCTAATCCGTATACAAATAGAGTTTCAGTTTTTTGTAGTGTATCGATGCGTGGTATTTCAGGAGAATATCACTGCCGATGATAGCCGTTACCGGAGGGTGTCCCATTTGGACGTAAGCATCATTCACACTTTCCAGATCAAGTCCAACAGCTTCATAATTTTCAATCTTTAGTCTGCCGATTTTAAACTGAGGAATGGTTGCCTGAACGGTTGCGGAGGTGGCGAAAAGTGTTGTGGCATGAGTTTCCTCAGTATGTGCCAGTTCCGTTATGTGTGTTTTAAGGAGGCTGAGGTCAAATACAGCCCTTGATGCACCGGTATCCAGCACGGCAAAAGATTTTTTTCCAAAGATGACGATTTCCACTAGGAGGTGAAAGCCGTCATCCTGTAAACTGATTAACGTAAGAGGGATGGTGCAGGTCATTATACCAGGCTCATCTCCTTCAGCACATTGTTCATTGTTCTTACCGCCTCTGCGCTTTTATCAAATACCGCCTGTTCGTCGTCGTTTAGTTTATAGTCAATAATCTTTTCCCATCCATTGCGGCCGATAACGACAGGTACGCCCAGGCAGATGTCCTGTTGACCATATTCACCTTCCAGAGACACAGAGCAAGTAAATAGTTTCTTCTCGTCCCTGACGATGCTTTCCACCAAGGCTGCACCAGCTGCTCCCGGCGCATACCAGGCGGAAGTTCCCAATAAACCCGTTAGCGTTGCACCGCCTACCATGGTATCTGCAGCAACCTTATTCAGGATGTCCGCATCCAGCAAGTCTGTTACAGGCAGGCTTTGGTAAGTCGCATATCGGGTCAGCGGGATCATAGTCGTGTCGCCATGGCCGCCAATCACAAAAGCCTGAAGGTCATTGGCATTGCAGCCCAGTGCTACGCTGAGGTAATATTTGAATCTGGCACTATCCAATGGACCACCCATTCCGATGATCCGGTTTTTAGGGAGGCCCAATGATTTCAGGGCTAGGTAGGTCATGGTATCCATTGGGTTGCTGATCACGATGATGATTGCTTCAGGAGAATATTTCAGGATGTTTTCTGCTACACCTTTCACAATGCCTGCATTAATGCCGATCAGCTCCTCACGTGTCATGCCGGGTTTCCGGGGTAGGCCTGAAGTGATCACCACCACTGACGAACCGGCAGTCCTGCTGTAGTCGCCGGTAACACCCGTAATTTTGGTGTCGAAGCCCAATAATGTGGCTGTCTGCATCATGTCGATGGATTTACCTTCAGCAAAACCTTCTTTGATGTCTAATAAAACAAGCTCTTCTGCTAATTCTTTTCTGGCGATGTTATCTGCACAAGTGGCACCAACAGCGCCGGCACCTACAACCGTTATTTTCATATGAGGTATTTTTAATCGTTACGAAGCTCGTATATCGGGGGCTAAAATACATCTTTTTTTATAGATGGGGCACCGCCGTTAGCTGGGGAGCCATCGTAAGTTGTTTAAAATTTTATCTGGTTTTCACTTCTTCCCTAAGTTAGAAAATTAGGGGAGTTTTAAAAATGCTTTTTAAAACTTTATTGTATGTTGCTGGTTTTATCATAAAGAATTTACATTTGCCTATTGTAGCTAATTAATTAACCCTGTTATGGATAATGTGCCTGTAGAAAAAGTTGATATCATGTTATTTGCAGGAAAGTGGTATTCTTTATATTCTATACCAACGTTTACAGATAAGCATTGGCGACAAACCATTGAAACCTATGTGATTCATCCTGATGGCTACTATGCTGTATTTACCAATTATAAAATTGTTGGAGAAAGCAAGCAGAAATACATCCGGTCCAAACTGTTTGTAGTCCGCGGAAGCCGCAATTCCCGTTTCAAGGCCCAGCGCATCTGGCCATTGAAAACTGACTATTGGGTCATCGAGATTGCCGAAGATTACTCCTATATGGTGGTCGGACATCCCAAATATAAACATCTTTCCATCTTATCGCGCAAGCCGGATGTTGACGCTGAGTTGCTGCGCGAAATCGTAGCGCGTTGTAAGAAAAAGGGTTATGATACCACACAGCTGGTCTCACAGGAACACAAACAATCGCTCCCTGTTTCTGCCCTGGTCGCAGTGTAAAAATATACCTTTTCCATTCCGGTCGAAGCGGAAAAATCCGTATTTTTGAGCAATCATTTTGATTTCTAAAAGACGATTTTCTAAAACCTAGCTATGTATTTAATATTTGATACCGAAACAACGGGGTTACCCCGTAATTGGAATGCGCCTATTACCGATACGGATAACTGGCCCAGATGTATACAAATTGCATGGCAGCTCCATGACGAGTTCGGTAAACTGGTAGAACATCAGGATTACCTGGTGAAACCAGAGGGCTTTAACATTCCTTATGATGCGGAGCGTATCCACGGAATCTCCACGGAACTTGCCGAGGAGCAGGGGATCAGCCTTGCTGAAGTGGTAGAGAAGTTCAATGAAGCTTTGTCAAAAGCCCGCTTTGTGGTCGGACAGAACATCGGCTTCGATGTGAACATCATGGGTTGCGAGTTCCATCGATTGGGCGTCGACAGTCCAATGAGCTCCATGCCCGTCCTCGATACCTGTACTGAGGTAACTGCTGAGTTGTTGAAGCTGCCCGGAGGGCGTGGCGGTAAGTTTAAACTGCCTAACCTGACCGAGCTGCACCAGTACCTGTTCGGAGTACCCTTTGCAGAAGCCCACAATGCGACTGCCGATGTGGAGGCTACCACACGCTGTTTCTTACAGCTGATCAAGATGGAAGTCTTCAGTGTAGAGCAACTGCAATGTGACACCAACTATTTCAGGGTTTTCAGGGAGCACAATCCTGAAGTTATCGAACGTATAGGGCTGAGCCATGTGAACCTGAAGTCTGCTTCTGATGAAATCAGGAAACGCTTGCAGAAAGCGGAAGGTCCGAAAATTTCAAAACAAACCCTTGCAGAGAACAAACAGGAACTGGAGCGTGCCGTATTTGCGCATCTCCATAACCATACCCAGTTTTCAGTCCTCCAGTCTACCATCAATATTCCCGCGCTGATCAAGGCTACAGCAGCTGCCAAGATGCCTGCAGTAGCCATGACCGATCGTGCCAATATGATGGGGGCATTCCATTTTGTGGCGCAGGTGATCAATCACAATAAAGGAGTAGATGCCAGGAACCAGGCGGCTATTGAAAAAGGAGAAGTCCCCGAGGAGGTGCCCATCAAACCAATCGTTGGCTGTGAGTTTTTCGTTTGCGAAAACCATGAAGATAAAAAGAGAAAGGACGATGGTTATCAGGTGGTCTTCCTGGCGAAGAACAAAGCAGGATACCATAACCTGGCCAAAATGTCGTCCATTGCCTACACCAAAGGTTTTTATTATGTGCCCAGGATCGACAAAGCCGTTGTTGAGCAATATAAGGATGACATCATTGTTCTGTCCGGTAACTTATACGGAGAGATTTCCAGCAAGCTGCTGAATCTCGGTGAGAAGCAGGCGGAAGAAGCCCTGTTGTGGTGGAAATCCCAGTTCGGCGAAGACTTTTACGTAGAGTTGATGCGTCACAGTCAGGAGGATGAAGACATTGTGAATGTCTCCCTGATGGCGCTCGCCAAAAAGCATGAAGTGAAACTCATTGCTACCAACAACTCTTACTATATCAATAAAAAAGATGCAAATGCCCACGATATTTTGTTGTGTGTAAAAGACGGTGAAAAGCAGGCGACTCCAATCGGGCGTGGCCGTGGCTTCCGCTATGGTCTGCCCAATCAGGAATATTATTTTAAGTCGCCGGAAGAGATGAAAAACCTCTTTGCAGATGTGCCGGAAGCGATTCTCAACATTAAAGAAGTCATCGATAAAATAGAGTCCTACAAACTTGCCCGGGAGGTGTTGTTACCCAAGTTCGATATCCCTGAGGAGTTTCTTGTGGCAGAAGATGAGGAAGATGGCGGAAAACGTGGGGAGAACAAATTCCTGCGCCACCTGACTTATGTAGGAGCAAAAAAGAGGTATGGTGAGATCACCGACGACATTGCCGAGCGTCTGGACTTTGAATTGCAAACAATTGAGAAAACAGGATATCCCGGATATTTCCTCATCGTACAGGATTTTATTGCCGAGGCAAGGAACCTTGATGTGTCCGTAGGGCCTGGAAGGGGATCTGCAGCAGGATCTGCGGTAGCCTACTGTCTGGGGATCACCAATATTGATCCGATCAAGTACGACCTACTTTTCGAGCGTTTCCTGAATCCGGACAGGGTATCCATGCCCGATATTGACATTGACTTTGATGATGAGGGTCGTGGAAGGGTCATGGACTACGTCATTAAGAAATATGGTGCCAACCAGGTAGCACAGATCATCACCTACGGTACCATGGCGGCCAAGTCTTCCGTAAAGGATACCGCACGGGTACTTGACCTGCCCCTGTTTGAGGCAGAGAAGATTGCCAAGCTGATTCCTAACATGAAGCTGGCGAAAATATTCAATCTGGATGAAAAAACGCTGAAAGGCGCCTTGCGTCCTGATGAATATGAAAAGGTTGTCGAGCTGAAAATGCTGGCCACCAACAACGACCTTGGTGCCAAGACACTTGAACAGGCACAGATTCTGGAAGGATCGCTGCGGAATACGGGAATCCATGCCTGTGGTGTCATCATCACACCGAGTGACATTACCAACTTTGTGCCCGTCTCCACAGCGAAAGATTCAGACCTCTATGTCACTCAGTTTGATAACTCTGTGGTGGAGAGTGCTGGTTTGCTGAAGATGGACTTCCTGGGGTTAAAGACCTTAACCCTGATCAAGGATACCGTGAAGCTGGTCAAATTCCGTCACAACATCGATCTGGATCCTGATAACTTTCCAATTGATGATGCGAAAACCTATGAGCTCTTCCAGCGTGGTGAAACAATAGGAATCTTTCAATACGAGTCTACCGGAATGCAGAAATACATGAAGGAGCTGAAACCTACTGTATTCGGCGATTTGATTGCGATGAATGCGCTTTATCGGCCGGGACCATTGGAGTACATCCCGAGTTTCGTACGCCGCAAAAATGGTGAGGAAGAAATCAAATACGATTTGGATGCCTGCGAGGAATACCTGAAAGAAACCTACGGGATTACCGTATACCAGGAGCAGGTAATGCTCTTGTCACAGAAGCTCGCCGGTTTCACCAAAGGTGAGGCCGACGTACTGCGTAAGGCCATGGGTAAAAAGCAAAAGGATGTACTGGATAAGATGAAGCCTAAGTTTATCGCTCAGGCGGCAGAGAAAGGACATCAGGCAAGCATCCTGGAGAAGATCTGGAAAGACTGGGAAGCATTCGCCTCTTATGCCTTCAACAAATCTCACTCCACCTGTTATGCATGGATCGCCTACCAGACTGCTTACCTCAAAGCGCATTACCCTGCGGAATATATGGCGGCGGTACTTTCCAACAACATGAGCGACATCAAGCAGGTGGCATTCTTCATGGAAGAATGTAAACAGATGGGCGTTTCCGTTCTTGGCCCTGACGTCAATGAGTCTGACATCAAGTTCTCCGTAAATATTAGTGGGCAGGTGCGTTTCGGTTTGTCCGGAATTAAAGGCGTTGGTGATAAGGCTGTTGAAAGCATCATCATCGAAAGGAACGAATCTGGCCTCTACAAAAGTGTCTACGATTTTGCCAAACGCTCCAATACACGCACGGTCAACAAGAAGGCTTATGAAAGTTTTGTATATAGTGGGGCCTTCGACTGTTTCTCTTACCACAGGGCGCAGTATTTTTTTGTGGGTATCAATGACAAAATGAATGGTATTGAGAAAATGATCAAGTTTGCCAATGATTTTCAAAATAATGAAGCTTCCTCACAATCTTCTCTATTTGGGGCGGCAGCGGCAGATATGATGATCTCTGAGCCGAGTCTGCCTGTGGCACCGGAGTGGAGCCTGATCGACCGGCTGAAATATGAGAAAGATGCCATCGGGATCTTCCTGAGCGGTCATCCTCTGGACAACTATAAACTGGAACTGAAGGAGTTCTGTCAGCATAAGGTAAAACACCTTTCGCTCGTCAATAAAATCCGCACCGGAGACTCCAACGAGGAGGTGCTCGCTGAATTTGAAACCATCAAAAATAGAGAGCTGGTTGTCGGTGGATTGGTCGTGTTGGCTACACAGCGTATTACCAAGACGGGGAAACCTTTCGGGATCATCACCTTTGAGGACTACGATGATACCTGCGAACTGGCCTTGTTTGGGGACGACTTTATTAAGTTCAAGCAGTTCATGACTGATGGATATTTCCTGCAGATCCGCGGAAGGGTGGGAGAGCGGTTCCGGAAAGAGGGCGACTGGGAGTTTAAGATTACTTCCATCAACCTGATGTCTGAGCTCCGCGACAAGCTGGCGAAGAGTGTCACGATACAGATCCCGCTGGAAAGGATCAATGATGACTTCATGATAAAAATACATGCCATTCTCGAAGAGAACAAGATCAGCACCGATAGCCAGAATTGTCAGTTGTTATTTGACGTTTTTGACAGGGAGCAAAACGTCAATGTGAAGCTGCCTTCCAAATCGATGAAAATCAATCCTAGTAACACATTTTTAGAACAATTGGCGGCACTGAACGTTAACCCTAAGTTGAACTAATGTCATATTGGCACGGATAATCGGATGGCATTACAATTGATTATATCTTTGTGTCTTTATCTGTTCACAATAAGAGATTGATCAGCAGGTAAGAATAAATTGAAAACTATTAAATAAAATAAAATTATGGCTTTGGAAATTACAGATGCAAACTTCGAGGAGCTTGTGTTAAAATCAGATAAACCCGTTTTGGTTGATTTTTGGGCAGAATGGTGCGGTCCTTGTCGCATGGTTGGACCAGTAGTGGATGAAATCTCGAAAGAGTACGACGGTAAAGCAATCGTTGGTAAAGTGAACGTGGATAACAATCCGCAGATCTCTACTCAGTTTGGTATCCGTAATATCCCGGCTTTATTGTATTTCAAAAACGGTGAAGTTGTTGACAAACAAGTAGGAGCAGTGCCTAAATCGGTATTGGCCCAAAAATTAGAGAAACAGTTGTAATTCAACTCCAGATACTCTTTGCTAAAGCGTTCATAATTCTATGAACGCTTTTTTTATATTTACACTACACGTTTCCAAATCTATATTATGCAGTCTACCATAGATGAATCGGCCTCCCATTTCAGCGGAAACCTCGAATTGCTTGCCCGGCAGGTAGTGGAAGGTTTCATTACCGGCCTGCACAAAAGCCCCTTTCACGGGTTTTCGGTGGAGTTTGCAGAGCATCGGCTCTATAATTCCGGAGATAGCGTCAAGAATATCGACTGGAAGTTGTTTGCAAAGACAGACAAGCTCTTTAGTAAACGTTATGAAGAGGAAACCAATCTGCGCTGCCAGTTTATTGTTGATGTATCCTCATCCATGTACTTTCCAAATAAAGAATACAATAAACTTCACTTTTCTGTACAGGCTGCCGCTGCGTTGATCTATCTGTTGAAAAGACAAAGAGATGCCTTCGGCTTAAGCTTGTTCACCGATCACTTATTACTCAATACCCAGGCGAAATCGACGACCACCCATCAGAAGTATCTATTTAATGAGCTGGAGCGACTGCTGCAGGTAGAGTCACTCAATGTGCAGACCAATGTGGCGCAGGCATTACACCAGATCGCGGAACTGATCCACAAGCGCTCACTGGTTGTTATCTTCAGTGATATGTTAAATACCATCCACGACGAAGGCCATGTTGAAGCTTTGTTTTCTGCTTTGCAGCACCTGAAGTTCAACAAACATGAAGTCATTGTTTTTAATGTGACCGACAAATCCAAGGAAGTCGATTTTCAATTTGAAAACAGACCTTACCAGTTTGTGGATATGGAAACCGGTGCGGTATTGAAAGCACATACCTCACAGATTAAAGACAAATACCTGTCGCGGATGGGCAGTTACCTGCAAACCATTGCGCTGAAGTGTAGTCAGTATAAAATTGATATGATCGATGCCGATATTGCCGAAGGCTTTCATCCGGTTTTACAAGCTTATCTGATCAAAAGACAAAAAATGAGCTGATCATTTGAGATGAAATGATCAGCTGGTAGCGAGTCAGTTAATTTGAAAAAGCCTGAACATGTTTCAATATGATGTTACATGCCGTTTCAATTTCATCTTTGTTGATGATGAGTGGAGGAGCAATGCGCATGGAATTGCTGCAGTGCAGGAACCAGTCGCTGATCACACCGTCAGCAATACAGGCATCAATTACCTTTTTGTTGAATTCAAAATTCTCAAATTCTACCGCAATCATCAGTCCTTTACCCCTTACCTCCAGGATGGAAGGATGAACCAGTAGTTGTTTAAACAGATCTCCTTTTTCCTGTACACCTGATACCAGATCTTCCCGGAGAATGGTCTGCAGCGTTGCTAAGCCAGCAGCACAGCTTACCGGGTGTCCGCCGAAGGTGCTGATGTGGCCGAGGATTGGATTGGTGGTCAATGAAGCCATAATTTCTGTTGAACTGATGAACGCACCAATCGGCATACCACCGCCGATACCTTTGGCTAGTAGCAGGATGTCTGGCACAATGTCAAAATGTTCAAATCCGAACATCTTTCCCGTGCGTCCAAAGCCGCATTGGATCTCATCCAACACCAGCAATGTCCCCGTGGCTGTGCAGCGTGACCGTAAGGCATTGAAATAATCTTTATCGGCCACACGGATGCCCGCTTCGCCTTGGATGGTTTCTACAAACACCGCTGCGGTGCGCTCAGTGATTCTGGAAAGATCTTCCTCAACATTGTATTGAATAAAACTGATATCGGGCAGGAGCGGTCGGTACGCCTGTTTAAAATCCTCGTTGCCCATAAGGCTCAATGCACCCTGGGTACTCCCATGGTAGGAATGGTGGCAAGAGATGATCTCTGTGCGTTGGGTATATCTCTTGGCGAGTTTCATAGCGCCCTCTGCAGCTTCGGCACCGGAGTTGACAAAATAAGTGCAATTGAGGTTTGGAGGCAGTATGTCGGCAAGTGCCTTTGCAAAGTCCACCTGTGGGCTTTGTACAAATTCACCATACACCATGATGTGCATGTATTGTTCAGCCTGGGCCTTTACCGCCCCGACTACAGCAGGATGGCAATGTCCTACATTGCTCACACCGATGCCAGCAATCAGGTCCATGTGTCTCTTGCCTGTGGTATCATAAAGATACATTCCACTGGCCTTCACAAATTCTAAAAGTAAGGGGTCTAATGTGGTTTGAGCGTTGTGTTGAAGGAATAACTGACGTTGTGTAAGCATCCCCAAAAATACAAATTAATTCCGCTCAGGTCTCGTGTTTTTGTATCTTGACAGCAGTTCTCTTTTGAAAGTTTCCTGAGCCCTATAATATTTTCCAACCACTTTTATCGGCAGACTGGATTTGAGGCGATAGTAGTATTTCTTTTCAATGGCCAGCTCTCCCTGTTTGAAGTTCAGCTCATTGACAATCAGCGATTGAATTTCCGTGTCAGACATTTCCTCGATCTCCGTCAGTTTCTTGAAGCTGATCATATTCTGCATACGCACCTTCCGCAATGCCGACTGCTCCTTCTGGAAGTCGTTGTAGATCGGCCAGAATACACGGGCTTCCTCCGGCGACAAGTCCAGTTTTTGTGTAAGGTAGCTGATGCGGTAAGCTTCTATCTCATTTGACCTCTGTCCCTGTGCTGCAGCGAAAAAAGGTAACATAAACATAAAAGCTGTAACGATGTAATATTTCATTTTAGGTATTTATAAGTCAGAAGCTATATCATTCTGGCTGTAGTTGGTAAGAATATAATTCTCCAGATCAGCGGTAGCCACCACTGGTTGTTCTTCTTCCATGCTGGCGGCTTGTATGTGCTCAATAATCACATGTTCATCAATATCATACAACATCTGCTCATTTGCCAGCTCCGCATAGTTAACTACAGGCTCAGGTTTCTGCTGATAGAAGTATAAACCAGCAGCACTCAGTAAGATAAAACAAGCAGCAGAAGCATATTTAAGAAAACTGGAATGCCACAACCTGACGATTTTGACTGCATGTTTTGAAGGCGCCTGTACTGCCATCGTAACTTCATTCAGGTCATCATTATCATCGTGTGCCTGCGCAACGATCCTGGATGATAAGCCGGAGAAATAACCTTCAGGCGTTATGAAGCCCGCAGTTTCAACGGGGCTGCTGCCTTTCAGCTGTTCCAAAAATGAATTTCCATGAATCACCTCCGGAAGGGCCTCGAAATAATTGTCGGGTGTGATGAAACCACCGTCCGCAACTTTAGCCCTCAGGTCGTCCAGAAAGACAGATTGACGGATACGTTCGGAGAGGCTGTCAAAATAACCCTCCGGAGTACCACTCATCCATTCCTCATTTTCTAACTTATTTTCCATTGCTGTTTATATTGAGTCAATCCGATACAAAAGGTTTAAAAGGTGATGTCTTCATTTAGCATAAAAACTTCAATTTTTTTTACAGCGATATGAAAGGATGCTTTCAAGGCACCTACGCTAGTTCCTGTAATCTCCGAGATCTCCTCATATTTAAGGTCGTCGAAGTATTTCATGTTGAAAATTAACCGCTGCTTTTCCGGCAGTGTGAGCAAAGCCTCCTGCAGCTTGCGCTGCACCTTGTCGCCGTTGAAATAGCTGGATGCCACCAGAGACTCCGAAAGCTCCGATGATACCTCATCCAACGGCGTATTGTTGCGCTGTTTCTTCTTATTCAGGAAGGTAATAGATTCATTGGTAGCGATCCTGTAAATCCAGGTATACAGCTGGGAGTCACTGCGGAATTTTTCCAGGTTTTTCCATACTTTGACAAAGACTTCCTGGATCAGGTCATCTGCATCATCATGGTCAATCACCAGCCGGCGGATGTGCCAGTAGATCTTTTGCTGGTATTTTTGAAGAAGCAGGTTAAAGGCTTCATTTTTTGTTTTTCCATTAGAGAACTTCTCTAATATTTCTGAATCTTCAACCTGCTTCATTTATTATTTTTTTACTCTTTTTATCACCTTTTGAACAGCTTCAACAATATTTACGGTATCAAGTCCGTATTTGGTCATCAGCTGATCAGGGGTTCCGCTTTCTCCGAAGCTATCATTTACAGCAACAAACTCCTGCGGGGCAGGGAATTCTGTAGACAATAACCGGGCTACGCTCTCACCAAGACCACCAAATTTATTGTGTTCCTCGCAAGTGACTACCGAGCCTGTTTTTTTGACAGATTTAAGAATAGCTTCTTCATCCAGAGGTTTGATGGTGTGGATGTTGATGATCTCTGCATCAATGCCGAGCTCCGCAAGCTTTTCACCCGCTTCAATGGCTTTCCACACCATGTGTCCTGTAGCAACGATCGTTACATCAGTACCTTCATTAACCATCCATGCTTTTCCGATCTCGAACTTCTGGTCAGGATCTGTAAACACAGGGATCACCGGACGTCCAAAACGCAGGTATACCGGTCCTTCATGTTCAGCGATCGCAATGGTTGCCGCTTTAGTCTGGTTGTAGTCGCAGGTGTTGATGACGGTCATGCCAGGAAGCATTTTCATCAAACCTATATCTTCAAGAATCTGGTGTGTCGCCCCATCTTCACCAAGCGTTAAGCCCGCGTGAGAAGCACAGATTTTTACATTTTTGTTAGAGTAGGCAACAGATTGTCTGATCTGGTCATAAACCCTTCCTGTAGAGAAGTTGGCGAAAGTTCCTGTAAAAGGGATTTTTCCGCCGATGGTCAATCCTGCTGCAATGCCGATCATGTTCGCCTCAGCGATACCAATCTGGAAAAAACGCTCCGGAAACTCTTTAATAAAAGCTTCCATCTTTAACGAACCTACTAAGTCAGCGCAAAGAGCTACTACCTCCGGGTTCTTTTTTCCGGCCTCAAGAAGTCCGGCGCCAAAACCGGAACGGGTGTCTTTTTTTTCAGTGTATGTATACTTTTTCATCGATTAATAGTCTTTTAGCGTGCTTGTTAATTGTCCCAGTGCAGTAGCAAGCTGCTCATCATTAGGAGCAACACCATGCCACTTGTGCGATCCCATCATGAAATCGACGCCATTGCCCATGATCGTGCTCATCAGGTTCAGGATTGGTTTGCCCTTGCCGGTTAACGATTTAGCATAATGTAATGCCTTCACAATTTCATCCATATCATTGCCATTAGAGGTGATCACATGCCATCCGAAAGCCTCAAACTTTGCCTGCAGGCTTTCCAGGGAAAGGACTTTTTCTGTAGGACCATCAATCTGCTGACCGTTATAATCGATTGTAGAAATCAGGTTGTCCACTTTGTTGAAAGGCGCATACATGATTGCTTCCCAGTTTTGTCCTTCCTGAAGCTCGCCATCTCCGTGAAGAGAAAATACTATAGATTTATCGTTGTTTAGTTTCTTTGCTTGTGCAGCCCCAATTGCAACAGACATGCCCTGACCCAGTGATCCTGAAGCAATCCTGATTCCCGGAAGATGCTCATGTGTAGTTGGGTGTCCCTGTAACCTGGAGTTGAGTTTCCTGAAAGTAGCGAGTTCGCTCACATCGAAATATCCTGAACGCGCCAGAACACTATAGAAAACTGGTGAAATATGTCCGTTAGATAAGAAAAAGATGTCTTCACCTTTTCCATCCATCTTAAAATCATTAGAGTGATTCATGACCTCAAAATACAATGCGGTCATAAAATCTGCGCATCCTAATGATCCTCCGGGGTGTCCTGACTGGCAGCCATGCACCATTCTAACGATATCTCTTCTTACTTGAAAAGCGATATCTTCTAGCTCATTTATTGTATGTTTCATTAATTGGGGTTATTGATTAATTATATCAAAGGTAACGTATTTATCATTTATCAGGTTAAAATCTCCGGGCTAAAATGCCATAAAATGTCATCTAAATGGCAAGATCATCTGAGCATAACACTTGGCCCCCGGGAAAGGTTTGATAAAATTTTTGATAATTATTGCTAAGTGATAGGTGCTTTTTAATATATTTAAAAAATAACTAAACAAATTCTGGTATAATCCTTTAAAAAAATGACCACAAAACAAACCATTAGTCCAATTTATATCATTGGGGCGCTCTTTTTTGTATTCGGATTCGTTACATGGTTGAATTCCGTGTTGATTCCCTACCTAAAAATCGCATGCGAGCTCAATAATCTGGAGTCTTACTTTGTTGCCTTCGCTTTTTATATCGCCTACCTGGTGATGGCGCTCCCTTCTGCCTGGTTGTTGAAAAAAACAGGCTTCAAAAATGGTATGGCTGTAGGTTTGGTCATTATGGCGGTGGGCGCATTGATTTTTATCCCCGCTGCTATGACACGCACATATGTGTTGTTCCTGATGGGTTTGTTCATACAGGGAACCGGCTTGGCAGTACTGCAGACCGCTTCTAATCCATACATCACCATCCTTGGTCCCCCGGAGAGTGCCGCAAAGCGCATCAGTATCATGGGCATCTTTAATAAAGTAGCAGGTTCCCTGGCGCCGATTTTATTGGGCGCAGTAACCCTGAAAAATGCAGACGGCATTACCGCGAAGGTAGCCAGCATGACCCCGGAGGAGAAAGCCGCAGAACTCGGCGCACTCGCCAGTCGCGTGATCCTGCCATACGTGGCCATCATTGTCGTGTTGCTGGTGCTCGCAGTATTGATCTATATGTCCAGTCTCCCGGAGATTGATACCGAAAAAGAAGATGAAGAAGTAGCCTTGGCCAACACCAATAAAACAAGCATTATGCAATTTCCGCATGTTTTGCTGGGCGCATTCACATTATTCCTTTACGTAGGTGTAGAGGTGATGGCCGGCGATACCGTCATTAGTTATGGTGCCGCACAACAGATCCCATTGGATCAGGCTAAGTTCTTCACTACCTATACCCTGGTAAGTATGATCCTCGGATACATTATTGGTATCTTTTGTATCCCTAAATACTTTACGCAGCAGATGGCCCTAAGGGTGTCGGCAGTTCTGGGTGTCATCCTTGTTGCCGCAGCCATCAGTACTGAAGGTTATGTGTCGGTGTTGTGCATTTCCCTGCTGGGTCTTGCCAATTCCCTGATGTGGCCTGCTATCTGGCCATTGGCAATTGCCGACTTAGGCAGGTTTACCAAGACTGGTGCTTCCCTGCTCATCATGGGTATCTCCGGTGGCGCATTGCTGCCACTGTTGTATGGTTACCTGGCTGATCAACTCAATCCCCAGCACGCCTATGTCATCATGTTTCCTTGTTACCTCTTCATCTGGTACTATGCCGTTTACGGGCATAAAATTCGCACCAAATAACAAATGAACAGGGATGAACAGCAAAAAGTTCATCCCTTTCATTTAATCGATATTTTCCGTTCAGGCCGTTTTAAGGTTGAAATACTGAACGGAATGAACAGGTCTTCGGCAAGGTCTTTATAGGCTAAAAGTTTACTTTTATCCCATTCTAACCTAAGCTTTCAAACATTAAGACCTTTTTATGCCAATTTCCTATCTACGAAAGAAGCTAAATGATATTACCATCATTCACAGATTATATCTGATTTCTGCCCTGCTGATCTTGATCATGACCACAGGGGCTGGTATCTTATATTTTTTCTTCGCCAGTCAGCTCATGCTGGCCTTATCCATTATTTTTATCAGCTCCGCCGCCCTGCTTGTCGGCCTTTTGCTTCGTGAGTTTAAACTCGCCTTCTCTGATGAGCAGCATAGGGACCGATCACTCATGGGTGAGTTTAAGCTTAAACCCGGCGCTGAAGCTTTTCAGGCAAAACAGATCCTCGGATTGGCCAGCTCATTGAACCTGACTTCTGAGCGATTGAGGGAAAGCTGCCGGAAGCTGAAGCAGGCGGAAACGCGACTGGCAAAGCAACGCAGGAAAACCGAAGCACTCAAAAAAGCAAAACAGACCTTTCTGGTTAACATCAGTCACGAGATCAGGACACCCATGAACGGGGTGCTGGGCTTCGCACGTCTGCTGGAAGGATCTATTAAAGACACTGACCATCAGGAGTCACTACGCTTGATCATCAAATCGGCAGATCAGCTCATGACCATACTAAATGATATCCTCGACTTCTCCAATCTGGAAGAGGGAAATGTAAAGTTCCACAAACAGCCATTTTACCTGAAAGATGCTGTTGATGGACATTTTAAGCTGATGGCATCGGAGTTTAAATCAAAAGGTCTCGGCTTTAAATACCACCTCAGTGAATACGTGCCCGATGTGATTAGTGGAGATGAACTGCGACTGGGCCAGATCTTGCTCAATCTGACCTCTAACGCCTTAAAATTTACCGACTCCGGCAATGTGGGCATCGACATCTCCGTGGTCGAAGAAACTGCAGAGGAGGTTACGCTCGAATTCTGTGTACGGGATACTGGCATTGGCATTGCCCTAGAGAAACAGCAGCAGATCTTCGACTTCTTCGAGCAGGCTTCCAATGATGCTTCACGTAGGTATGCAGGAACCGGACTGGGGCTGAGCATCGTTAAGAAACTGGTGAGCCTGCAGGGGGGAGAGGTGTTTTTGGAAAGCAAGCTTGGACGTGGTTCCAACTTTTACTTCCGCCTTCCTTTTGAAACGGTCAAGGACGTCCTGCCGCAAACTGCTATCCCCGCAAGTGCCACAACTAATGTCAATCTCGAAGATATTGGCCGCGATATTCATGTGCTTATTGTTGAAGACAATCCGATCAATCAGCGACTGGTGATCAAGCTGATGGAAGCCCGGGGGTATCAGACCACAGTGGCCGAGAATGGACGGATTGCGGTAGAGCAGTTGGCCGCGCGCGACTACGATATTGTGCTCATGGACCTTCAGATGCCAGAGATGGACGGTTACGAAGCAACAAAATTGATCCGTAAGATGGCTGCACCGAAAAAGAATACCCCAATTGTGGCCATGACTGCACATACCATCAAAGGAGAACTGGAGAAGTGTCTTTCCATCGGCATGAACGATTATATATCAAAACCTTTCAGTGCAGCAGAGCTTTACCAGAAAGTCGGAGCGCTCACAGTTGCCCATGTCATTTCTGAGGATGTCAGCAAATCATAAAAAAGCCTGTAACCTGATCTTGGCCAAGAAAAAGTTACAGGCGTTCAGCCAAAGTTAACCGTATTTTATTCGAGGAGTTCCAGTACCTGTGCTGTAGGGTTTTTGCTGTCTACCTTTTTGATGATGTGTGCAATATTCCCCTCTTCGTCAATCACAAAAGTAGTCCTGTTGGTCCCCATATATTTCTTGCCGTACATGTTTTTCTCTCCCCAGACACCATAGGCCTCCACAATCTTTTTGTCTGTATCTGCCAGGAGTGTAAACGGCAAACTGTGTTTGGCTGCAAACTTCTGGTGCGACTGCTCATCGTCCACGCTGACACCCAGCACAACGATGCCCTTTGCCATCAGTCCCTGGTAGTTGTCCCTGAAGTCGCAGGCTTCAGCCGTACATCCTGGGGTATTGTCTTTCGGATAAAAATAGAGGATTACTTTTTTGCCCTTAAACTGGCTTAGTGTTACCTCGTTGCCGTCCTGGTCAGCGACATTAAAATCCGGGGCCTGCTGGCCTTCTGTTAATTCAGTCATTCTTGATTATTTATAAAACGTTATGGAATAATTGCGGTTATTGTCTTTCATATCCGTAACAATCAGCTCCAATGTATGTTTGCCTGGTTTTGTTTGCTCGTCAAAGGTGTGCCACAGGCTGGATGTTTTGGTGTCAAACTCCATCAGTACCCAACGGCCGTCGATAAAGCCGTTGAAGCTTTTGATGCCGGACAGGTTATCGCGGATCTTAAACGACATCTTGCTGATGCCGGACATGTTTTTGCCGTTGCTGATGTTTACCGGACTGATGGTCGGCGGAATCGTATCTATAGAAATGAAAAAGCTGCCGAAGTTACGCGGTTTTGCTTTCACATAACCATTCTCAAAGTAACCACCCTGTGAGGATCTTCCGGTGTTCACAATCAGTGCTTTTTCCCTGTATTTCTGAGGCAATGAGCTGTCGGCCTTAATCCAGATCTCAAAGCCCGTATGCAAAGGCGTGAGGTTATTGTGGATCTGATGGATTGCCGAATACGCATTGGATTCCGGTCGTGGCAATGTTTTATACACGAAGTTAAGGTCGTTGTACAAAGTACCTTTTGGCAGGATTGCCTTCAGGTCATTGTTGTTGAACTCGTTCACCGTTGCATAAGAGAATATGGTGCCCGCTGGCGGCGGTGGGTTGGTGATGGTGGCTTGTCCATCTGCCTGTACTTTAAATGACAGGTAGCTCTTGTTTCCCTTGCCATCCGTAATGATGTATCTCATCTGGTGGAGTTTGCCATCGTTAAAGTCGATGCGGCCGCTATTCACCAGGTTGCTGTAGATGCCCAGTGGATTACCAGGATCCACGAAGCTCTTCTGGATGCTCCGTTTCGTGTTCAGGTAGGTCGGGTAATCAATATGAGAATTGATGGCCTTACTGTTTTCAAATGAAAAGCGTTCGAGGGCTGAGGTGAAAACTGTTTTCCCATCCAGCTCGAGTTCGATGGAATAGACACCGTTCAACCCGGAAGCGCCACTGTGTCTGTCGGTAGCCACGATGCCGAAGCCCACTTCTCCGCTAAGGTTGATGGTCGACACCTTGTTTAAACTGTATTTTCCTGCACCACCAGCCACCTGGAAATACTGCTTCGGTGTAAACTCATTGAAAGGCTTTTTATTGAGCCGGTATACATACATGGAGTAGATTACCGGAGGGACATCGTCGGGAATCTCAAATCCAAACAGCTGCGGATTGATGGTGGCTTCCGTCTTGGAATCCCTTAATTCGAAATGAAGGTGCGGGCCGCCGGAGCCACCAGTATTACCGGAGTAGGCAATGATGTCACCTTTATGCACCGGAATGAGCTGAGCGTTTGGAAACTCGTCAATTTCGTAAGACTTCTTATCATATTGAATGCGCTTTACCTCTCTGGCAATCGTGGGGTTGAAGCGCTGCAGGTGCCCGTATACTGAAGTATATCCATTGGGGTGATTGATGTACAAGGCAAGCCCAAACCCACTGTTCTGTACACGGAGCCTGGAGATGTACCCATCTGCAATGGCATATACCGGATAACCTTCACGCTGGTTTGTCCGGTAGTCCATTCCTGAATGGAAATGGTTGGCACGCAGTTCCCCGAAAGAGCCTGCAAGGGCGGGCGGCGTGATGTCCAGCGGAGGGCGGAAGTCCATCAAGGGATATTTATTGGCACTGAAGACCTGTTGTGCACCGGATTTTGAGGTGCAGAGGCTGAAAAAGATCGCGAAAAGGAGAACGGGGATGCTGGCTTTAATCATTCTTGCTTATTTGATGTCGAAATTAAGGAACTGCTGACCTTCCAGCCATGCCTCCAGCTTGTCGCCCTGAAACACCTGGCCCACACCTTCCGGCGTTCCGGTAAAGATCAGGTCGCCCTTTTTCAGGGTGATGTACTGGGATACAAAGGATATGATTTTCTCAAACGAGAACAATACCATTTTAGTGTTTCCATTTTGTTTCGTTTCTCCATTGATCTGGAGTTCAAACTGTAGGTTATAGACATCCTCGAACTGTGCTTTTGGCACAAAATGACTGATCGCAGCGGAGTTGTCGAAAGCCTTTGCCAGCTCCCATGGCCATCCTTTCTCCTTATGTGCCGCCTGGATGTCCCTGGCGGTAAAGTCTATACCGAGGCCAATTTCTTCATAATAGTTGGAGGCAAATTTCTCCGATAAGTGTTTCCCTTCCTTGCAAATCTTCAGCACTACTTCCAGCTCATAGTGGATCTCCGAAGAAAACTCCGGGAGGTAAAAAGGTCTGTTGTCTTTCAGCGCTGCAGTATCGGGCTTCAGGAAGATCAATGGAGATCCCGGAATGGGATTGTTCAGTTCCTGGGCATGAGCAGCGTAGTTACGTCCTATGGCAATGATTTTCATTTGAGATGATGGTTTTTGTGTTCAGCCATACAGCATTTTACTGTGGGCAGCTCAAAAATAGTAAAGAAAAAAGTGTTATTACAGAACAGAGATGCGTTTTACAATAGTTTCTGACCCGGAGACGATTTTAAGGAAGTAAATGCCACTGTTTAAGCGGTTGGGGATCGTGTAACTTTTTGTTTGCTCGCCGGATGGAACGCGCTCATTGGAGAGGGTCACCACTTCATTGCCCAGCAGGTCCATGATCTTTACAGAAAGATTGGACTCCCTGTCCATCTTGAGGATCAGGTTGATCTGGTCATTTACCGGGTTCGGGTAGATTTTCAAAACACTCAGGATCTTGTCCTGCTTAGGCGTACCATTGATCTTGTTGCTGCTCAGTACGTCTCCATACTGCACAAAACCAAAGCCTGTCTTAGGCTTATAAGTAGGTACATTCGCTTTAATCTGTGGGGTTTTATAGATTTTTTTCGCCCTGATGTTGTTTACGGCGCTATCCGGTTTCTGTGCAAAAACATTAAGACTACAGAAAACACTCATGCACAGGATGCAAAGAATGTTAAAGAGCAGTGCTGTTTGTAGTTTTATATTCATGCTTGGATGTGCCAAAAATATAAATAAATAAACGAAAAAATCAATCAATTTGTTTACAATTTTCAGATTTAACAATATTTAACAACTTATGTCGTTCTCTGCTGTTTGTAGATGCAAGAGGCTTAACGGCTGATAATGATTTTATAAGATTGTAAATTTGTTTATTTACCGTAATTTTGTCCAATAATTCAAAGCAAGTGTCAAATCATAAAAATTTAAATGCGCTCAGTGCCGGAGGGCTATTGATCAGTCTGGGTATTGTGTACGGTGACATCGGAACTTCTCCATTATACACCCTGAAAGCCATTTTTACTGCCGTTAAGAGCGGCGGACAAACCGTCACTCCGGAGCTCGTTCTTGGAGCGCTGTCCTGTATCATCTGGACGCTGACACTGCAAACCACACTTAAATATGTGGTTGTTACGCTGAAGGCCGACAACAAAGGAGAGGGTGGGATTTTCTCGTTGTATTCTTTGGTGCGTAAAAATGCGAAGTGGCTGGTCATCCCCGCGGTGATTGGCGGATGTGCCATGCTTGCCGATGGGATCATCACCCCGAGTATCACCGTCACCTCCGCCATTGAGGGACTACAGCTGAAGTTCAATGATGTACCCGTTATTCCCATTGTCATTGCCATCATCACCTTGCTGTTCATCATCCAGCAATTCGGGACCAACCTCGTTGGTAAGCTGTTTGGGCCGGTAATGTTCCTGTGGTTCAGTGCACTGGGCTTGCTGGGTTTGCTCTTTGTGATTCAGGATTTCAGCATCCTGAAAGCATTAAGCCCTTATTATGCCTTTGTCCTGCTCGCCAATAATCCTACTGCACTGCTCATCCTGGGTGGTGTTTTTCTTTGTACAACAGGGGCCGAAGCCTTGTATTCTGATATGGGACACTGCGGCCGTAAAAATATCAGGATCAGCTGGATCTTTGTAAAGCTGATGCTCATCCTCAATTACCTCGGACAAGGGGTATGGGTGCTGCATAGACCTCATTATGAAGTCACACTGAACCCTTTCTTCGAAATCGTACCTCCGCAATACCTCTTGTTTATGGTGGCCCTGGCCACACTGGCAGCAGTAATTGCCAGTCAGGCGATGATCACTGGCTCATTTACACTGATCTCTGAAGCCGTCAGGCTGAACCTCTGGCCAAAAGTGAGGATCAACTATCCAAGTAACCAGAAGGGACAAATTTATGTGCCGTCCATCAACTGGTTGTTATGGATTGGCTGTATTGCCGTTGTCCTCATCTTTAAGAAATCCGGGGCGATGGAGGGGGCTTATGGTCTGGCCATCAACCTGACTTTCCTCGCTACAACTATATTGGTTGCGGCCTATATGAAACGCAAAAAGGTGCCATATTATGTCATCGGGCTGTTCGTGCTCATCTATGGTAGCATCGAGCTCACCTTCCTCGTTGGTAATATGGCCAAGTTTTTCCACGGAGGATGGGTAACTGTCCTGATTGGTTCTGCCTTATTTACCGTGATGTGGAGCTGGTACGTAGCCCGGAAAATTAAAAACCGCTTTGTTAAATACGTCGAAATTGAAGATTACTTCAACATCATCGCAGAACTGAGTGAGGATGAATCGGTTCCTAAATATTCCTCTCAGCTGGTTTACCTGACCAGCGCCAATTTTAAAACTGAGATTGAGTCGAAAATTATCTATTCGATGATCCAAAAGGAACCTAAACGTGCCGACATTTATTGGTTGGTACACGTGGATGTCGTCGACGAGCCATTCACCAGGGAATATAAGGTGGAGTTCCTGATTCCAGGTAAGCTGATCCGTATCGACTTCAAATTGGGCTTCCGTGTAGAGCAACGTGTCAACCTGTTATATAGAAAGGTGATCGAGGAGCTGGTGAAAAATGGAGAGGTCGACATTACCAGTCAGTATACTTCCCTGAATAAACACAATATCCCTGGAGATTTCCGGTTTGTGTTATTGGAAAAGCACCTGTCTAAATTCTCCAAGCTCAGCTTTTATGAACGCAGTGTAATGGACTACTACTTCATCCTCAAGCGTTTCAGCTTATCCGAAGAACGTAGTTTCGGACTGGATTCCAGTTATGTCGATGTGGAAAAGGTACCGTTGATCTTTGTTACTCCTGATGATATTGAGCTGACCAGGCTACCTGTTTAGTCGTAAAATGAATTTCTTGCGATAGTTTTCTTATGAATCTCAGTTTTAGATCAAAACTGAGATTTTTTTATTTCCAGAGTACCTGTTCCGTTTCAATACGCGGATTTTCATCTGTGGTTTTTGTGATGACATCACTATCAGCCTGCTCAGGAAAGCCGCGAATAAGATCCGGTGATCCGGTTATGGCAATGTGCAGCTGCAAATATTTGTGCTGTAAACTGAGACAAATCGACAAAAAGATGAACAAATTTTACAATTTCCAATGGGTTACTTTGGTTACTATTAAACCAAATGTAAACCCCACTGTGAAATTTCCCTGAGCATCGCCGCCCGGCATATTTTGCAGTTTATCCATGATTATGCGAAAGATATTATTTGCCGCGTTTCTACTCCTTCCTTTTCAGGTTCTATTCGCCCAGAAAACTGCGCTGACCGACTTTCCCGAAGGATATCACCCTAAAGAAGTAGGGAAACTGATCGCCCACCGTTTTGTAAATGCGAAACATGCCCTCCACGCCGGAAAATGGATTGGGTATCCGGAAACCTTCTATTGGAATGGTGCGCTTAAATTTGCAGCATTGACAAAAGATAAAACCCTTACCGGGTTGATAAAAAATAAGTTTGATACCCTTGTTTCTAAAGAATCAGCACTGCTGCCCATCATGAACCATGTCGATCTCAACATGTTTGGCAGGTTACCATTGGAGTTCTATAAGGTCACCAAAGACAAAAAATACCTGGAACTGGGGTTGCCCTATGCCGACACACAATGGATCCTTCCGGAAAAATACAGCCCAAAACAAAAGGAATGGGCCGATAAAGGCTTTTCCTGGCAAACGCGCTTGTGGATAGATGATATGTATATGATCACCATCGTACAAACAGAAGCCTACAAGGCCACTGGAGACAGAAAATACATTGACCGTGCTGCTAAAGAAATGGTGCTTTACCTGGATGAACTCCAACGGCCAAATGGTCTTTTCTACCATGCTCCAGATGCCCCTTTCTACTGGGGGCGGGGAAACGGTTGGATGGCAGCAGGGATGGCCGATTTACTCCGCGAACTGCCAAAAGACAACAAGGACAGGCTCCGCATTATGGAGGGCTATAAAACCATGATGGAAAGCCTGAAAAAATATCAGCAACCTGGTGGGATGTGGAATCAGCTCATTGATGATCCGGAGATCTGGGCGGAAACGTCGGGATCAGCCATGTTTACCTATGCCCTGGTCACAGGGGTGAAACAAGGTTGGTTGGATACAAAAACATATGCTCCTGTTGCCCGGAAAGCATGGATGGCACTGGTGCCCTATGTAAATGAAAAAGGTGCGGTATCTGGGATCTGTGTGGGTACCAATAAGAAAAATGACAAGCAGTATTATTACGATCGCCCGCGTCAGACCGGCGACTATCATGGTCAGGCGGCCTACATGTGGGTGGTGTATGCGCTACTGGAAATTTGAGACGAATCGACAAAAAGTTGATCCAATAAATTAATCCATATTTCTTTACTTGGCAGATGGCAACCTGTTTTCTGACTAAAGGAAGCGGGTAGCCATTAAACCAAATATTAAAACTGTAATGAAGGATATCCAGGTATTTATTTTGGACGGGTGATGTCATCCCCGATCTGAAAGCGGGTGAACCAAGCCCGGGAAAATCAAGACACAACAAACGAATACAAAAACCAACTGACACAATCCCAAACCAACTAAATCAAACCCTCTTTGTATGATCAATAATTACCTCTTACTCCGATAAAAATTCTGGTGCCGGTCTTCCCAACGATTACGCACTAAAGCGCTTTTTAAACTAATCCCCTGAGATATTGAACACATTGATGCGTTAAAAAATACGTCCCTGGTTTGGTATGCCCCAAAATTAGCTGCTTTACAAGTTTATCAAATAACAATCCCGGCTATTTCGTTCACACTACCGCCTTTTCACATGCAACGGAGTGTAGCATAATTAAATGTATGTAATCCGACGCTGCTCGGATAAAATCAAGATATATATGAAACTAAAAAACAATATTAAAACCCGGTACAGGCACCTCCACTGGATGCTGTGCTGTTTGATTGCGCTTTCCCTAACCCAGTGTAAAGACGACGAGCTGAAGAAAGAAGCGGGTTACGATCCCTCCAAACCTGTAGTAGTTACAGATTTTTACCCGAAAGAGGGAGGGGCGGGAAATAACCTGGTCGTATATGGTGAGAACTTCGGAAATGATATCTCTAAAATAAAAGTCGTAATCGGCGGGAAAACGGCCAAGGTTGTCGGCGTCAAAAACAACAGCCTGTATTGTATTGTTCCCGAGGCAGCCTATGAAGGAGATATACAGGTCACCATCCTCGGCGACAACCAGCAGGAGCTCGCCCAGACTACATCCAAAGAAGCGTTTTCGTATTCCAGAAGATGGCTGGTATCTACCTTTTTAGGTAAATACTATCAGGTAGCTACAGATTTCCAGGAAAAAGAAGGTCCTTTTAACGATTGTGGTGCCTTTAAAGGCATAGAGTGGCTGTCTTTTGATCCTAAAAATCACAACCATCTCTATTTTACCGCGGGTACAAATAGTAGCCGATTAATCGACTTTGAGAGGCAGTATGTAAGCTACTTCCGAACGGCGCTTGATAACGTCGGCATCATTAACTGGAGGATTGATGGAAATCAGGATATGCTCATTACCCATAACCACTCCAGCGATACCAGGTATGGTAACTATATCGTTTCCCGCGAGTCGGGATTTCTTCAGAAACAAGCGATAGAGGTTTATTCCAGAGGAGTCAGAGGAACCATCGTTCATCCGCAGAATGGGGAATTGTATTATTCAAGATTCAGGGCCGGTGATATCCGAAGGTATGACTTCGTGACGAAAGAAGATAAACTTGTATTCGCAAATCCATTTAATGGTGTCGCTATCTACATGGTGGTACATCCCTCGGGAGACTATGCCTACTTACTTGAATATGACAGGCACTTTATCATGCGTACCGATTATGACCGTGAAAAGAAAACGTTTAAAACTCCCTACACCATCTGTGGTGCCGCAGGGACTGCGGGCTATGCAGACGGTATTGGAACAAGCGCACTCCTGAACTGGCCTGTACAGGGAGTGTTCGTGAAAAATCCGAACTATGAGGGCGAGGAAGATCCGTACGACTTTTATTTCTGCGACAAGGAAAATCACGCCATTCGTACGCTGACCCCTAAAGGAAGGGTAAGCACCTATGCCGGTCGCGGGAACAATGGTACAAGTGGATATGCCGATGGTGACCTGCGCACTGAAGCCCGGTTTAAACAACCGCAAGCGATCGTTTATGATGAGGAGCGCAAATGTTTTTATATCGGTGATACCGGAAATAACCTGATCCGTAAAATAGCTAAAGAAGAATAATCACTTATATACAAGTATACATATGAAATTTATTATACTGACATGCCTCCTGTTGCTCGGGATTTCCTGGAATGTGCTGGCACAGCAGGAAGTTACCGTAACTGGTGTGGTTACAGATGTTAAAAAATTGCCTCTTGTTGGAGTAAGCGTGTCCGTCAGCAATATGCCCGGACTGGGAACGACCACCGATGAAAATGGAAAATATACCATAAAAATGCTCCCCTTCAAGACACTTGTCTTCAGTTACATCAGCTTTGACAAACAGGAGGTCCTGGTGAAAGATCAGCGGGTGGTGAATGTTATCCTCAAAGAATCGGATGCCAGCGTGCTTGGTGAGGTCGTCGTTACGGCTACTGGTGTACAGAAAAAAATTGCCGTCACAGGTGCCATCACTACCGTAAATGTTGAACAGCTGAAGGCCAATCCTTCATCATCCATGGCAAATGCACTTGCAGGAGTAGTGCCTGGTATCCAGGCAATGCAAACATCCGGTAAGCCGGGTAGCGTATCCGAATTCTGGATCCGCAGCATCTCTACTTTTGGTGCCAATAACGCAGCACTGGTATTGATCGATGGTTTTGAACGCGATTTCAACGAAATCAATGTGGAAGACGTGGAAACCTTCTCCGTGTTAAAAGATGCCTCTGCAACCGCCATCTACGGCAGCAGGGGCGCTAATGGGGTCATCCTCATCACGACCAAACGTGGGAAAGAGGGGAAAATCAATATCAACGCCAAAGTAGAGGGTTTTTACAATACCTCTACCAAGCTACCTGACTTTGCAGATGGCTATACCTATGCATCCATGGCCAACGAAGCAAAAACCACCAGAAACCAGCAACCTCTCTTTTCTCCATCTGAATTGGAAATCCTTCGCCTAGGACTGGATCCCGACCTCTTTCCTGATGTGGATTGGATGGATGTCCTGCTGCGTAAAGGCTCCATCAGCCAGCGTAGTGTACTAAATATGAGTGGCGGTGGTAAAACTGCCCGGTATTATGTGTCCGGAGGGTATCAGAATCAACAGGGGATGTATAAGGTAGACGATGCCCTGGACGGTTACAATACCAATACCAGTTTCCGCAGGTACACCTATCGTTTAAGTGTAGATATGGACATCACTAAAACTACTTTGCTGAGGGCCGGGGTGTCCGGTTCCTTGCGGAAACAGAGTGATCCGGGTGTAGGAACAGATGCCATCTGGACTTCTTTGATGGGGTACAACTCCATCATGATGCCACTGCAATATTCAAATGGCAAGATACCCTCTTGGACAGGACAGGATGACAACCTCAATCCATGGGTACAGGGCACCATGACCGGCTACAATGAAAGCTGGTCGAACAATATCCAGACCACCTTAAACCTGGAGCAGAATCTGGATTTCCTGACCCCGGGACTGCGGTTTATCGGGCGGTTCGGTTATGATACTTACAATAACAATAACATCAGACGTTTTAAACGCCCTGAGTTGTGGAATGCCAATCGCTACCGCGATGGAAATGGTGAACTTGTGTTTACCCGTGTAGCAGAAGAGCAAAAAATGATACAGTCGTCGGGGTCTGATGGCGAAAGAAGGGATTTCTTTGAATGGGACCTTTATTATGACAAAAAAATAAAGGAGCATAATTTCGCTGCTGTAGCGAAATACACGCAGGCCTCAAAGGTATTTACCCAGAATCTTGGTGTCGACCTAAAAAATGGAATTGCCCGCCGCAACCAGGGCGTTGCCGGACGCGTTGGCTACAACTGGAATTACCGGTATTTTGTTGACTTCAACTTCGGATATACCGGCTCGGAAAATTTTCATAAAGACTATCGGTTTGGATTCTTTCCTGCTGTATCGGCTGCATGGAACATCGGGGAAGAACCGATGCTGAAAGATCTGGAATGGATCAATATGTTTAAAATCCGTTATTCCTACGGTAAAACCGGAAACGATAATCTGGGCAATAACATCCGCTTTCCTTACCTGTATACGATTGATCAGATGGCCGACGGCGGATATAATTTTGGAGATTTTAATTCTCCAAATTCAACATGGAACGGCATTCGCTATTCTACCATTTCCTCTCCAGATGTTACCTGGGAAATTGCGACGAAACAAGATCTGGGGCTTGATTATTCCTTATTCAAAGACCAGTTCAGCGGTGCAATCGACTACTTCCGCGAACGTCGTGACGGGATTTACATGGTGCGCGATTTCCTTCCTGGATTTCTCGGCGTAGAGAGCAAACCATCAGCGAATGTAGGCGAAGTAAAGGTTCAGGGAATAGACGGAAATTTTACTTTTAAACACAAATTGCGTGAAGTAGACCTGACCCTTCGCGGAAATATTACCTACAGTAAAAATGAGATCGTCGAAAGGGACGAAGAAAATACCATTTACGACTATAGGCTGCAGAAAGGCCACCGTGTAAATCAGGCCAGAGGCCTTGTCGCTTTAGGTCTGTTCAAAGATTATGATGACATCAGAAACAGCCCTGAGCAGACATTTGGTGCGGTAATGCCTGGCGATATCAAGTACAAGGATGTGAACGGAGATGGTAGGATTGACGACACGGATATTGTTCCGATTGGGGCCACCACCAGACCAAACCTAACTTATGGTTTTGGTATCTCTGCCCGCTGGAAAGGCCTGGACGTTAATGTGCACTTTCAGGGCGTTGGGAAATCCAGTTACTTTATCGATGGTACTTCTGTGTACATGTTCCAGGGGGGCGACGGATGGGGAAATGTATTAAACGAACTGGCAAACAGCAACCGCTGGAAACTGGGGGAAAATGAAGATCCGAACGCCGAATATCCAAGGTTAACCTATGGAGCGAACTCCAATAACTACCGTAGATCGTCATTCTGGCTCAAGGATGGTAGCTATATGCGTCTGAAAACACTCGACATCGGTTTTGCCTTTCCCAAATCGTGGATCAATAGGATGCAGGTAAGCACCGCCCGCCTGTTTTTTATTGGCACCAATCTGCTCACCTTCTCGAAATTCAAACTTTGGGACCCTGAACTGGGAAACCCGAACGGAAAAGTTTATCCACTCAGCAAAACGTTGTCAGTAGGCCTCTCCGTTGGTCTGTAATCCATAGGTCTATAAGAAAAAGAATATGAAAAGAATAGCTATAATCTTATCCGCTATAGGTTTAATACTCACTATAGGGGCATGTAAAAAATATCTCGACTCAGACTACCTGTTTGATGAGCGGATGACTACAGAGGATGTTTTTACAAACTCCGACTATGCAAACCGATGGCTGGCACGTACTTACTACTACCTCGGAACGAACGAACTGCAGGACGTGGCCAGCAAAAAAACGGTGCCCTTTAATTTTGCAGACGACATGTTTTATGGGGATGAAAATGATGAGTACAGGCGATGGAAAAACGGACAATACACAGAAAATGGTATTGATGGCGAAAGCAAACGCATTTGGGAGCTTGCCTATCAGGGCATCCGGCAGGCTTCGATCTTCCTGAAAAATATCGATATCAATAAAACGTTTACGCGCACCGAAATTGCATCAATGAAGGGGGAAGCACGGTTTTTAAGAGCTTACTACTATTGGATCCTGCTGCGTACCTACGGGCCGGTACCTCTTGTGGCCGATGATGGTATTGACTACACAAAAGAATATGATGAAATTGCACAGGCACGTAACAGCTATGAGGAATGCGCCGATTTTATTTCAGCGGAGCTCGCAGAAGCGGCTAAAGTGCTTCCAATGCAGCAAGGCATCCAAACTGTTGCCCGTCCGAGCCGCGGTGCAGCACTTGCTCTGCGCGCCAGAGTATTGTTGCATGCCGCAAGTCCGCTGGCCAATGGAAAAGCACCTGCTGACGTTGCAGCTGCAATGGTGACCAAAGATGGGAAACACCTACTCTCCGCAGTATACGATGAAGTAAAATGGGCCAAAGCCGCTGCCGCTGCAAAGGATGTCATAGATCTTGGCCAATACAAATTGTATGTCGCTTATAAAAAGGCAACAGGAGATGCGGCTTATCCTGCCACTGTCACGCCTCCATCCGACAACAATTTCTCTAATGCCAACTGGCCCGCCGGATGGCAGGATATAGATCCTTTTGAATCTTACCGCGCTTTGTTTAACGGTACAGTTCCGGCTTATCAAAACCCCGAGCTCATCTTTACCCGGGGTCAGAACCAGGGAGGAGAAGGCATCAACGTCATGGTCGTACACCAGCTGCCCCGTCTGGAAGGTAAAGGTTACAACTCTCATGGCATGACGCAAAAGCAGATCGATGCCTATTACATGAACGATGGCAGCGATATACCGGGCATGAACAGCATGTATGCAGGACGGTCTGGTTATGAGGATCGCTACAACACAAACCCGCGCAGCACTGGGTTTGTAACACAGGCAGAGTTAGCCACTTATCCTGAATTGGGCCCGCTGGGCGTTGGTGTCAATAAACAGTATGCAAAACGTGAACCCCGTTTTTATGCTTCGGTGTCTTATAACGGATCCACCTGGAACTTCCTGAATGGAGAGAGCACAAAAGATGAGAAAAACAATGTGCAGATATTTTATTATCGTGGGGATCCCAACGGTTATAAAAATACTACCTACTGGACACGTACTGGGATTGGCATCAAGAAATACATACATCCTGACGACATTAGTAATGTGGCAGTTACTGGATACGATCAAAGCAGGATGACAAAAAAAGTAGATCCTGCCATCCGCTATGCCGATGTGCTGCTCATGTACGCCGAGGCACTTAACGAATTGAATGGCGCTCATAACATTCCTTCCTGGGATGGGACTAAAACACATGTCATCGCCCGCAGCATTGGGGAAATGAAAGCCGGCATTCAGCCAGTCCGAATCCGTGCGGGATTAGCCGATTACCCTAATGAGGTATATGCTGATCAGCGTCTGTTCCGAATCAAACTAAAAAGAGAACGCCAGATTGAGCTGTTTGCTGAAGGACTGCGCTATTTCGACCTCCGCCGATGGGCGGATGCACCTTCAGAAGAGTCTGCCCCGATCTACGGAAATAATGCCTATGCGACGAAAGCGCAGGCCGACCTCTTCCATACCATCGTAGAGACACCCTCGCTGCCTTCCATTTTTACGCTTAAAATGTGGTTCTGGCCCATTCATTTTGATGAGCTGAGACGCAACAAATACCTTACGCAAAATCCCGGCTGGACGAACCCTGAATAATTTACCATAATCTGAGAAAATGAAAAAGAATATATACAGGCTATTAGTTACATTGATCACAACAGTAATCTGCTTTGTGTCATGTAAGAATGAATGGGAAGAAGAACAGTTCAGTCAGATGGCTTCCTTTAAGGCCAACCCAACAACACAGGGTGTCACATGGGCTTACATCCGTTATAACGCCCAGGGAAAAATGAAGTTTAACCTCCCGGTGGTCATCAGTGGCTCAACACCGAATGAGAAAAATCGTACCATACACATCGGCCTGGATCCTGATACGCTAGCAAGACTGAACCAGGAACAATATGGCCATCGCCAGGAGCTCTATTTCCGGCAACTGGGCAGCAACTATTACAGTATGCCACCCACTGTTGAAGTCCCTGCAGGACAAAGCGTAGTAAACTTCCCTATTGAATTTACACTCGGGGATCTCGACCAATCTGATAAATGGGTACTGCCACTCCAGATTCTAGATGATGCCTCCTACGATTATAAAGCAAACCCACACAAATATTATCGCCGGGCGATGATGCGCATCACCCCCTTTAATGATTATTCCGGTGTGTACGGCGGTACACTGTACAGAATCTTCCTTGACGGGGAAACGGAACCGCTGACCCTAAACACCCATCGGACTTTTGTCGTGGATGACAAAACCATCTTTCTCTATGCCGGAACGAGGGATATCGACTATCCCGACCGTAAAAATTACAAGGTGCTGATGAGATTCACAGATGATCGGATTGATGTTCAAAAGAGAAAATTGGAAGTCTGGAGTGATAATGCCGTAAACAACAAGTTTAAGCTGGGGGCTACGCAGTCCTATTACACCATGGACGAGGAAATGGATGCCAAGCTTCCCTATATGAAACACATCTACATCACCCTTTATCTCTCCTACGAGTTCGAGGACTATACCACTGTCCCGGGACAACGGCTGAAGTATAAGGTCGAAGGGACGCTTTCTATGCAGCGGGATATGAACACGCTGATCCCTGATGAGGACCAGCAAATTCAATGGTAACAACAGTATGCTCAATTTCTAATGTCTGGGGTTGTCAGTAATTTACTGACAACCCTTTTTTGTCACATCAGCTTTTATATCTTCAATCAGCTTTTACATCTTTAGGTAATGAATTGATGTATGCCACCGGCGTCAGGTTAAAATACCGCTGGAAGTTTTTGTTGAAAATGCTTTGCGTACTATATCCCACCATCTTCGAAATCTCAAATAAGGTGAATTCATTTTGTGCCATCAGCTGGGTTGCCTTTTTTAGGCGGGTAATGTCAATCAGTTCCTTTGGCGACAATGAAGACAGCGACTTGATCTTCCGGTAAAATGTTGGGCGGCTCATATGCATGTGCTCCGCCAGCTGCTCAATGTCGAGACCCGCGTTTTTGATGTTTTTGCGGATGTATTCGTCCAGCTTTTTAAGAAAAGCCTCATCAGTTTTAGAGTGTGCCATGACACGAACATCCTCGAATGGTGAACTTGCAAAATGAGCCTTGATCTTCAGTCTGTTTTTCAGCAGGTTGGCGACCTGCAGCTGCAGCAACTCCGGGGAGAACGGCTTTTTGATGTACAGGTCCGCACCAACTTCCAGGCCTTCAATATGCGCCTGATACGTGTTTTTTGAGGTCAACAAGACCACCGGGATATGGCAGTAACCGACATTTGATTTCACCAGCCTGCAAAACTCGAAACCATCAATCCCTGGCATCATGATGTCCGAAATGATGAGGTCTACCATCTCGTTGTCCAGAATGTCTTTTGCAATTTCTCCATTAACAGCAACGTGTGTTTTATAGGTGTCGCCTAAAACTTCTGATAAGAATTCCAATATCCCTTCATTGTCGTCTATAATTAAAATACGCTCCATCATACTATATTATCTTTTTCCAACTACCCAGTTCAAATTCAAATTTTTGGCGTACGGGTAAGGTCAGTTCAAAAATGATCTTATCCGAATGACCGGAGACTAAGGTCAGCGCACCATGATGCATTTCAGCAAGCGACTTCGCCAAGGAAAGCCCGATTCCCGTGCCCGGTGCATGTTCGTTGTCCAGCCTGAAGAAAGGCTCGAATACCTTCGCACTGAATTCATCGGGGATCCCTTTGCCGTCATTGCTAAATTTAACCACAAACTGCTGGTCTGTGATATCGACCTCATGCAAGCTTATCGAGGCCGTTTTGTTCCCGTACTTGATGGCGTTGGAGATGAGGTTGCTGCAAATTTTTACCAGTGCCTCCTTATCGGCAAAGGCGGCGAGCGGAGTTTGGGGAAGCAGCAGGTTTAAACTGATGTTCCTTTCTTCAGCCTCCTGTTTAAAAGCCGCAACCTGGTCTGTTAATAATCTGCTGATGTCGGTGCTGACAAAGTTTAATCCAAACTCATGCATCTCGGTCTTCCGGAAATCAAGCAGCTGGGTGGTCAGATCCGCTAAGCGCCTAGCATTTGTTTCTACCATCAATAAGCTTTTCCTGATGACCTCCTGTTCTCCTGTATTTTTGACCATCCTTTCCACAGGCCCCAAAATCAATGTTAACGGCGTCTGTATCTCATGTGCGATGTGGGTGAAAAACTCAATCTTCGCGTGGTAAATCTCCTTTTCTTTTTCATGTTCAAAAAGCCTGGACCTGGTGCGGTTTTTACCTTCCAGGTAACGGTCATAATAACGTGCCGTGCAAAATACAAAAGCGATGAACAGGAAAAGATAGATGAAAAATCCGGTATAGCTTAGCCAGAAAGGCGGGCGGATTTTAATAAACAGATGGCGTTCTTTTCCAGTCCAGCTGCCGATATTACTTTTCGCACGTACCGTAAAATTATAGTCGCCCGGCGACAAGCCCGTGAAGTAGGCTTTTCTGTTACTGTTCAGAAAGGTGACATTGCTATTCAATCCATCCATTACATATTCATACCGTATGACTTCAGGAGCAGCGTAGTTGAGCGCTGCAAATTCAATGCTGAAATTGTTCTGATCGTAGTCGAGCACAACCGTATCCGTATATAAAATGGATTTACGCAGCGTGCTGTCATTACCAGGGCTGATTTCTTTATTGTTGATCTGAAAGCCAGTAATGTATGTCGGCGGCTGCGGCTCCTGGTCGTCAAATTCCTCGGGATGAAAAGCAATCATTCCTTTAACCGATCCAAAATACATCTTTCCATTATTGTCTTTATAGGCAGAGTTGAAGTTGAACTGATCCGTGATCAGCCCGTTGAACTGCGTATACACCCTGAACTTTTCCGTCTCCATATCAAAACGAACGAGGCCCTTAAGCGAGCTGATCCACAAGTGCCTGGAATCGTCTTCAAGCATCATAAACAGTACATTGCTTGGCAGCCCATCCTGGACGCTGAACTTTTTCACCACCTTTCTGTCTGGGCTTACTCTGATCAGCCCTCCGCCTTCCGTTGTAAACCACATCGCATGGTTACTGTCTTCCGTAATCCCATGGATTGGAAATTCATTTACAAGCTGGTCCCCGACGCGGTCGCCGAAGCGGATGTTGCCCTGCCTGCCGGTTTTCGGGTGATAATAGAATGCTCCCCGGCCAACGCTGCCCGTCCAGATGTACCCCTGACTGTCCTCAAAAATCTGGTAGACATAGGAATGAGGAGGGATCTGTTTGATGCGGTTGAAAACCTTTCTCTTTTTGTCAAATTCAAACAATCCTGACCCTTTGTTATAGGCCGTACCGATCAGAATACTACTGTCCCTGGTGAGGTAGATGCTAATGACGAAATCGCTGGACATCTCGTTGTTTTCGCCAATGCGTTTAAAGCGGTCGGTGATCCTGCCCGTAGGAATGTCCATGACTTCCATGCCATGCAAAAAAGGGCCCGTGTACAGTTGATTTCCCAAAGCCAGCAGACCATGGATATTGGGATAGGATAAGTCACTTTTTGCTCCCGTAGCCGTGTAGTTGGTAAATGTTTTAGTCTTTAGGTCAAACTTATTCACCCCGGCATCTTCCGTTCCGATCCAGAGGTTCCCTTTATGGTCCGGGCAAATCTCCCGTACTGCATTTCCGGAGATGGATTTGCTGCCTGCCTGCGGGTAATATTTTTCAAATCTTGCATTCTTTTCAGAATAATAACTCAGACCGCCAAAGAATGTACCTGCCCACATACCTCCCTGATTGTCCCTGCATACGGTATACACCGCATTGTCTGCGATAGAGTAGGGGTCGCCTGGTCCCTTGCGTAAATTACTACAGGTGTGGCTGCTGAGATTATAGATGTAGATCCCGGATTCGGTGGCGATCCAATAGTCCTGGTTGCTGCCGGCAGTGATGTCGCGTACATAGGTGTCCGTAATGTAACTGTCGTTTAGCGGCAGTGACCGGATCAGTCCGGTTTTGGTATGGTAACTTTTCAGTCCCTGTTTAAAACAGCCAATCAGCAGCTCATGATTCTTTGCCGGGCATATTTTGCTGATGGACCGCATGTTTGCGGGTACGGAGGGGGCCATTACGCTGATGCTTCTGATTAACTTGTTCTGAGGGTTATAATACTGGATCTGGCCCTGATCATTGCCGATCCAGAGATCGATACCATCAATTGCCATGCAGGATGCCTGAATGTTTAAATTCAGTACCTTGTTGTCCTTCCGGTTAAATTTGTACAGCATCCTGTTGGCCAAAAAGAGAACATTGTTCTCCTGATCTATTAAAATATGGCTAATGTAGTTTTGCGGGGCAATTTCAAGCAGCGTGAATATCTCTGTTAAAGGATCGTATTTGAAAATCCCCTTACCTGTGCCAATCCACAGCATCCCTTGCTGGTCTTCAGCAATGGCCACGACCACATTGTTGCCGATGTTGCCAAGTTTGTCCTTTTTGTTTTTATAGGTTTTAAAGGTATAACCGTCAAAGCGGTTCAGACCCGCCCGGGTACCGATCCACATCAGACCCTTCCTATCCTGTATGATGGTGCTTACAGAATTGTGCGCTAAGCCCTTATCTGCCTGGTAATGTTTAAAATAATAAGGTTGGGCGCCGCAGGAAAAGAAAACGCAAAAGAATATCAGCTGAGATAAGATGATTGATGATCCAGAAGGCATATTTGGTTAGTGCTTGATTAAAGATAGCCTTATTTAAGAATATTTTAAAAGGAGATTGTTGTTAACCCTTCCGCATTTCCCTTTACTTCAGCCTATATCTTAGGCAAATGTCCCCCTCATTGAGCTCAAAAGTGTACTACAACGATTGCGAAAATAATAGGATAATACAGTTGATTAAATAGCGCTAAAGTGAATTCAACACGAAAATAAAATGTATATTTATTTATAAGGAACAGAATAGCACTCTTACTTATTAACAACCCGATAACGCGATACCCTGAATACAACTAACCAAATTATAAATCTATTGCAGAGGCTTTCTTCTGGAAGGAGTGCTTTGCATGAACACAAATCATTATGAGATTTTCATTTTTTACATTTGCAGCAGCAGCGCTTACGCTGAATGCGGCCTGCCAAAAGCAGCCTTCCGGGATGCCCCATGAGGCGGACGTTATTAAGCTGGACCACCTGACCACCAGTGAGGCACCGCCTTACGGTACATTGCTCGACAGTGCTGTTTACCGGATCAGGGGGATGGCTTCTTTCCCCGGAGGACCGGTAGTTGAAGTTACCGGCAATTCTACCGCTGAGAATGCCAAGATCCAGCAATGGGGCTGGTTTCCAAACAACGGGCAAAAATGGAGACTGATCAAAGCCGGTACTTATTACAAACTCCTGAACGTCACGAGTAACAAATGCCTGGAGTCACCTTCAGCGGTGTCAGGAGAGATTTTACAGCAGGCTACTGATGATGGAACCGATGCACAACTCTGGACAATAAATTATTCCGGGAGTAACTTTGTCTTTTCGCTTACCAATAAAGCTACGGGCATGAAGATGGTGCTGGATCCGGATAGCAATACGCCAGGCGCCAAGATCAGGCAGAAAACAACTGTTACCGGCACACAGGACTTATTTGATTTTCATAACGTAAATTTTCAGAACCCCCTGATCAATGCAAGCAGGGCAGATCCTTTTGTGGCACAAAAGGACGGTTATTATTACTTCCTGTATACTAGGGGCAGTAGCCTCGCCATCAGAAAAACTACCTCGATGTCCCTGCTGGCAAGAGCTGCAGATGTGGTGGTCTTTACGCCACCCGCTGGGACGGCCTATTCCAGCAATTTATGGGCTCCTGAACTGTTTTATCTTTCCGGTAAATGGTACCTGTACTTTGCTGCCAACGATGGTGGCGGAGACAGCCACCGGATGTTTGTATTGGAAAACTCAAATACAGATCCTACTACCGGGACCTGGACTTTCAAGGGCAAAATAGCAGATGCCACAGACCAATGGGCAATTGATGGTACAGTGCTTACTGTTGGGACAACAAACTATTTTGTATGGTCCGGATGGGAAAACGTAGCCAGCAGGTACAAACAATACCTTTACCTGGCACCAATGTCCAATCCATGGACGCTGACGGGCTCCAGGGTAAAGATCTCCTCACCAACAAATGAATGGGAAAAACACGAACCCAGCTCTATCGGAGCAGGTGTGAACGAAGGACCTATTGCCCTGCAGAAAGACAGCAGCAGTCCGGTGTTTATGATATTCTCTGCCAGCCGCTATACCAGTGACAACTACTGCCTTGCCCAAATACAATTAAGAAGCGGGGGTGATCCTACTGTTCCGGCCGACTGGATCAATAAAAAGCAGGTATTTGTTAAAAATCCGGCGAACTCAGTTTATGGGCCAGGTCATAATGGATTTTTTACCAGTAGCTATACCGATCCTAACGGGGTAACAAAATCGGAAAACTGGTTCATTTATCATGCACGCAGTGCGCCTAATAACGTTGGATCCAGAACGCCAAGAATGCAAAAGCTCAGCTGGAACAGTGATGGTTCTCCGAACTTTGGTGTTGCTGTAGCAAATGGGGTCGACATACCCATTCCTATAGGAGAATAATAAGGTCGCAGATACTAATCCTTATGAAGCAGATACTTTTCTTTCCATCGCCAATACTAATCCTGCCGTGTATACAGCTTAAAGAATAGTAAGTTTAGGTTATGAAACTTTTGAACAAATGGACCGGTCTCGGATTGCTGATTTTAGGCATGGTACTGACAGGGATTTTTTACAGCTACTCAGAACAATCTGTGCCCGCCGGGGAAGCGGGCACAGAAGAGGAGCAAACTCCTGCTGAGGAAGACGAAAGGCAGGTCAGTATGTTTATCGGCGACTTTGCTTACCTGATCAAGGGGAAGCTGCTCGATCCCAAATCCAAGGCCGAATATGACCGGCTGCCCGATACACTGGTGATCCTCGGATATGGTGATCAGCTGTACCATTTGCCGGATAGCGCCACATTAAAAGCAGCAACCGGCGGCGATGGAACCGTGACTGGTTTTGGCGCACCGGGCTTCCGGTACAGCTTGTTTGATGAGCCGAAAAGCAGTGCTTACATCCACAGTGTAGAACCAAACTTTGAAACGAAGTGGGATGCTTGTTTAACTTACCTGCAGCTCGCAGAGGCTGGCAAAGCGGAATTTCCTGTTTACGCTATTGGTAAACAGCCCTCAATTCAGCTGATGATAGATGTCGATTCTTACTCGGATCGTTATGCACCCTATTTTGACACCTTCTATACTAAAGAGATTCCATTACAGATCAAAGAACATCTTGTTACCTTTTTTAAAAGCGAAAAGGGAGAGGGGTATCATTTCATCACCAAGGATCAGCGGAAACACAGCAGTCTGGTCAGGATGGGCAGTTTCACAGGATTGAATAAACAAGAACTGGCCTGTGTCGTGCAGAAGGAAGGTGAATCGGGTGGCGGGTATACGGAAACACTGCTGGTATTTGCTTATAACCATTCAGGGGAGGTTTATCTTTTATACTCAGAAGATTTCTATCAGAAGGTGCTGCTGGAAACGGTATACGAAGATCCTGAAGAACGCTGGGACGACCGTGTTTATATGGACAGCAATGAGAAGATCAAGCCTGATTTTGAGGCCATCAGGATAAAAATCGCCGATCAACCCGACTTGGTGTATGTATATAAAACTGGCTTTGATGAAATGAAAAAGTATGTTCAACTCCCACTGGCAGACCTGCAGGATAGTGAATAAACGGGCGCAAATGCTGGAAAGACAATAGTTAGCATGGATCTCTGGCTACTAATGATCCAGATTGAGGACATTGGCACCAAGCGGCTGTTCCATTACACGCTCCAGTTTCTTATCATGCAGCGTAACCAGGATTTCTACGGAGCCAGTGCTGACCGTTGCCGCCAGCATATGTCCTCCATAAGCCTGGAAGTCCTTTCCGGTAACCAGACCATGGGTATGTAGTGATACTTTGTTCTTCTGCCAGGCAATGGTACCTGTCATGCTGGCCAGCTCCACCTTTTCAAATTCCCGCGGATCGTATTCCTTGGTTTCAAAGTTGAAGAAGCCGAATTTTACATTCACGAAGCCCATCCCCGTATAACTTGCGGAAGGGATCTTCTCTTTTATAGCAAGGTTTTCAATTTCAGCAAGCACATCATCACCTTCCCGCAATACCATCAGGTATCCCACAGGGACTTTTTTGTAGCGTGAATGTTGATCGTTTTTTTGTTGTGCAAAGGCAGATGAGTTCATCATATACACACAACAAAGTAGGATAATTGAAAGGTATTTCATAACATTTTGATCTTAATGATTCCGTAGTTAAGATAACCTACCCAATCCGTACAAAGTTTGATTTATTTCAGATAAGCATCTGTAACTTTTTTACGGTGCTGAACACCCCATTTGTGCATGGTGTTGATGACCTCAAAAAGAGTCTCACTGTAAGGCGTAAGTGAATATTCAACTGTCACCGGTCGAGTGTCACAGACTTTCCTGTTTACGAGGTCATTCATTTCCAGTTCCTGCAGTTCTTTGGATAGAATGCGCGGGGAAATGCCCGCTTCCCTGGACAGTTCGCGGAACCTTCGTGTGCCATCTCTCAATATAGAAATGATAACCAGCTTCCATTTGCCCCCCACCACGTCCAGTGTATCCTGTATGGCCAATCGCGCTCTTGAACAAGATTCCGCGGAATGAGCCCTCTCAGCCTGTATTTCTTCCATAGTATTCTTTTTGTAACCGGTTACATTAAGGTAACAGATAACAAAGGTATAGCATAAACTAAATACATTTGTCATCAAATTAAAATACTATGACTGATAAAACGAAAAAAATTCTAGGTTGGGTACTCGCAGGATTGGTAGCATTTGTCTTTATTGGCAGCGGCGGATTTAAGATCAGCGGCGGAAATGCGGAGATGGTAAAAGGCTTGGGTGGAGCAACAAATCTACTCATCTTAGGAAGTCTTGAAGTGATCATCGCGATACTGTTTCTCTATCCCCGGACGGGGGTGATTGGTGCTTTACTGGGAATTGCTTACATGGGCGGGGCCATGGCAGTCCATTTGGTAAGTGGACAGTCCATCATGCTGTTGGTTGTTATTGAAGTGCTGATCTGGATCACGAGTGCAGTACGGTTCCCTGAACTGGTAGAGCGCCTGCGGGGAGCAAAATAAATTTATACCGATTCCCATTTATACTACCTTTACGTGAGTTTTTAACTCCGGTTTTTTATTTAAGGATTATAAAATGGTATCAGAAGATTTATTGAAACAGGTTGCTTTCATCAAAGAGATCGACAAGCTGAAATATATTCAGCGCAGAACTAAATTAATGCACAGCAACAGGCACGAAAATGATGCTGAGCACAGCTGGCATCTGGCAGTCATGACACTTGTTCTTGCTGCCCATGCAGATCGGCCAATTGATGTGCTTAAAGTGTTAAAAATGGTCTTGATCCATGATCTGGTTGAGATAGATGCAGGTGATACTTTTATCTACGACAATTTAAAAAACCATACCAACACAGAGGAGGAACGTTTAGCCGCGGAGCGGATATTTGGCCTGCTGCCAAAAGAGCAAGCTGAAGATTTTATAGCAGTATGGGAAGAGTTTGAAGCAGGGATCACCGACGATGCTAAGTTTGCAAAGACCATGGACAGGTTTGAACCACTGCTGCAAAATGCTTCAAATGAGGGAGGAACCTGGGCTGAGTTTAATGTAGACTACCAAAGGGTGTATGACAAAAAGAAGGCCATCAAAGAGGGCTCCACTTCAATCTGGGAATATGCGGAGGGTTTATTGAACGATAGTGTGGAGAAAGGAATCCTCAAAAAAGCAGATCCAGCTAATGAAACATCATAAATGAGCCGGACGAGGTACTTAAACGTAACAAATCCGTTCTCCGCAAATAAACGTCAGGATATTCTCATTCCTTTTAATTACTATTGTGTACACACACAAATAGGAATATTATGAAAAGTTTTTTATCAAAACAGCGTCATCCGATGATGCTGTGCCTGGCCTTCGTCGCCGGTATTACGCTCTTTATCTCAAGCTGCAAAAAAAGTACATCTATTGATGTTCCGGAAACAGTTGAACCGGAACCAAAAGCAAAGTTCGACAGTGTCTATTTTGAGATCGAAGGAAAGTCTTATGCTGGCAAACCCGATATAGGTGGCATCAACAGCGTCGGCAATATGGGGTATCGAATGAGGTATCTTGAAGCGCCTGAAGAAGGTATGAAAATTTACCAAGGGTACGGGGATTCTAAAAACGGTTGGTACGCATCTACAGATTCTATTTATTTTACGGCTGGAAATTCTTATGAAACCAGTCGTTATGAATCTCTTCATATTGACTTCTGTCAGGGTATGCCTAAAAGTAATATGACTGAATATGGTTCCTTTTATTTTCCAACGGATACCAGGAAGATGTTTAAGAAAGGCAAGCTGGGTTTTGCCACTGATTTTCAAAATGAAAACTTCAAAAATGGTGTATCCATTTCATTTGAAAACTTCGGTAGAACCGGTAAACCCGAATGGTCTCATGGAGAGTCACCGGAAGGTTATACTCAGGATGATTCTACGTTTGAGATCATAAATACCGAGCAAATCGATGAGAACTCTTATTTCGTGGAAGCAAAATTTGAACTGAACTTGTACGACAAGGAGCGGGTTAAACATCGGGTTACCAATGGCTATCTTAGGTTTACGCTGCAAAGCCGCGGTGTCTTCGGATACTTTTTTCATTAAGCAGGGGTATTCCTGAATCACGTCCATAAGATCGAAGGATGTATTTAGCGCCCGTTAAGAAAAATGTGTTGGCATCGATTTCCATGACTACTTCTTCCCAGGATAGTTCTGCATTTGAAGGACCAATTACCTGTGCATTGGTAACTGCAACTGGTGATCCTGAATTCAGGCGCATTTGCATCCGTCATTTTATGATCACCCAATCCCAATAAAAGTCATTAACTTCATCAGGGTCAGTTCCGTATTTCATGAGAATGAAACTTAAACCTGGAAGCAGATAAGCTGGTAAGAATAGTCAGGATCAGTCTCCTGACCACAGACTGGGATCCGGTGAACTGCATTTTTGAAATCATCAATTGGGAATTAAAGTCGGGTTCAGAAAATACGCTGAAATCAACAGGCGATAAGCCCGCCAAATAATATTGTAAACCTATTCCAGGAGTTCCTGTGAGCCCTATACACCGGCTATATGCCGGCTAGGTGTGAAGGCGTCTTGTAGAGGTGTTGACCAGGGGTTGTTGAGGTAAAAAGGCCTTTTAGCCTTGCTAACCCGTCTTCAACCCCTCGTTAACCCCTTGTTAACCTTAGCCGTCGTATAGACGTCATATAGCCTTGATTTTTCTGAACTCTTGTTTACACGTTCTCTTAATAGGGTATATATGGAGGGATTGCGAAACGCCGTTGTTGTTAGCAGGCGCGCAGGGATTTTATTTTATCATGGAGTAATGATGGTGAAGGAACAATGGGTCTGGAAGAAGCTAAAGATCCACCAATAGTGTTTTAATTGTTGTTAATTTTTAATCAATTATTTAAATAATTAATTTCTAAGAATGATATCGCTTTTTGAAGGTCGTTTTGTCGGCGAATTATTGGTGAAAAGCCCGGTTTCTGACCTTCGTAAACAACAAACCATCATCATAACCTATAAATGCCTATCTTAAGTCATGAATAGTTTGGAAACCGGCCAGTTTTTTGGTGTTACGAATGCCAAAATCCAACTTGGTGGATTAACCTTAACGGACACGGAATATACCCACGACTATGTGAACTGGCATTATCATGAGAACGCCTACTTCACATTTATTCTTGAAGGTAAGGTCCTTGAGGGAAATAAGAAAGAGTTATACCATTGCGAAGCCGGGAGTCTACTTTTTCATCATTGGCAGGAAGCACATTACAATATCAAACCGCCGGGCTTCACACGGGGTTTTCATCTGGAGCTCAATCCTGAATGGTTTAAGCAGGTTGGGCTCTCTACAAATGATCTTCAGGGGAGTATTAACTTTCGGAATCCCTATTTAACAACCATCATGTACAATATTGTTAAAGAAGTTAAAATGGATGCACATTCGGCAGATCTGGCCATAGATTCATCGCTCATCCGCCTCTTTGATTTGGCAACTGGAAATGCAACATCATCGTCCATGTCAAAACCTCTTTGGGTCAACAGGCTTCGGGATTTACTTCATGACGATCCGGCAAGGCATTGGTCGCTGGAAGCTTTAGCTGCTGAGTTGTCCATTCATCCGGTGCACTTATCCAGAGATTTCTCCAAGTATTTTAACTGTAACTTAGGGGAATATCAACGTATGCTGAAAGTGCAAAAGGCGGTGAGCATGCTGCCCGACAAACAGAGGTCGCTTACTGATATTGCTGTAACCTGTGGTTTTGCGGACCAGAGCCATTTTATTCGTTCGTTTAAAGCGCTGTATCATGTTACTCCCCTGACTTTCAAGAAGCTTTTAAGCTGAATCTATTTTGGGAGATGTTAATTCTGTTCTATTTTCAATGGTATAATTTTTAGAGGTTTGTAAAAAAAGGTCATCAATGAAACGCCGACATATCATCTCCATTTTCTTAACATTTTATATATTCCTTAGTTGTACTTTGTTTGCCCAAAGTCCAGTGCCTACAAAGGGAAAATTTTCGGTTACCTCAGCATCAGGTAAGCATAACATTGGTAAAATTTCATTCAGCAGCAATGCTGATGCAAACAATGCGGAAACAAGCAATGAAGCTTCATCCGCATATGAGTTGACAAACAAAAGCAATCTTTTTATCACGGTTTCATTAAAACGTACGCTTACCAGCTATCTGCAGCAACTGGCCCCGGCGTTAAGTATCGATTCATTATCAAAAGTTGGCAATTACCAATTTTCATTTTATGTGGATGGTAAACTCATCTATCAAAGCAACCTGCTTCCCGGTGCACCTATTGCAAGGCAACAACAAACCTTGCTGAGCTGGAACAAACCGCTCATCGATAATGAACACGAGGGTGCATGGTGGAGCCAGTCCGCCTGGAACCGCTTTATGGTAAATGGCGGAAACAATGCATTAACTGAAGGTCGTCATTTGTTTAAGCTGGAGCTCAGGTCGTATGTGAAAACACCAAAAATAAAAGTTGGTGAAGTCATCGCTACGGGCGAACTTTCCATGCTCGTGAAGCGAAAACCATTCGTAGATCTTACATCTGTAACCCTGTCCGAGGTGAAGCCCTATGATGGATTTGAAGTGTCAGCAGATACATTTGATCAAGATAAAATTAAAGAACTTAAAGCAAATGTTGAGGCGTCAGTGTTTAAACACATCACAAGTATCATCGTGATTAAAAATGGAGAACTGCTGATTGAGGAATACTTCAATGGTGCGAACCGGGACAGCCTGCATGATGTGCGGTCAGTAGGTAAATCTTTTGCTTCAACACTTACGGGCATCGCAATTCACGATGGTCATCTAAAATCTGTGCAACAGCAATTGGATGAGTTTTATAAACTGAAACCTTTTGAACATTATACCTCTGGAAAAGATAGCGTGACGCTGAAATCGTTGCTCACGATGAGCTCAGCCTTTGATGGTGATGATGACGACCCGAATTCTTCGGGAAATGAAGAACTGATGTATCCTACAAATAACTGGCTGAAGTTCGCACTTGATCTTCCCCTCAACAGCAATAAATACAATGGACAATGGCATTATTTTACCGTTGGAGTGATGTTGTTGGGAAATGTGCTGAACGCTGCGGTTCCTGGCGGACTGGACAACTACGCGGAGCAAAAGCTATTCAGACCTTTGGGTATTGCTAACTACAGGTGGCAATATACCCCCGAACATGTAGTCAGCACGGCTGGCGGAATCCGGATGAACAGCCTGGATTTTGCGAAGTATGGCCAGTTGTATCAGAACAAAGGAAGATGGGGCAATCAGCAGCTGATAACGCAGGATTGGGCGGATCAGTCATTCACAAAACATAAGGAGATTCCTGGCAGAAAAAATGAATATTACGGTTATCTATTCTGGAATAAAACATACCATAGTGAAGGCAAATCCTATGAAACCTATTATTGTTCAGGAAATGGGGGCAACAAGATATTTATGTTTAAAGATCAGCCTTTAGTGATTGTCATTACGGCAACTGCCTACGGTAATGGATATGCACATTCGCAGGCAGATCAGATTGTTGAACAGTACCTGTTGCCAGCGATATTTTGAATATAATTAACCTTAACTTTAGACTCCATCTGGTGCTGCGAGATGGACCTGCTTCATCCTTAGAAATAATTACTGTATGTTAGAAATACTGAAACATCACTGGCCCTGGTATACCTCCGGAATCGTCATCGCCTTCATCATGATGTTATTGCTGTATTTCGGTAAATCCTTTGGCTTTTCCGCCAACCTGCGCAGCATCTGCAGCATGGCCGGTGCAGGCAGAAAAGTGAAGTTGTTTGACTTTGACTGGAAAGCACAAATCTGGAACCTCGTTTTTCTTGTTGGTGCAGTGATCGGCGGGTATCTGTCGTCTACTGTTTTAAAAAGTGACGAGCCGATGCAGCTTTCTTCAGCAACGGTAAGTGATCTCGCCAAACTGGGGATTAACTTTGATGGTAGTCTGAATCCCGCGGGCCTGTTTGGACTGCAATCTTTCTCCGATCCTAAGGTCATCCTTCTTCTTTTATGTGGCGGACTGATGGTCGGCTTTGGCAGCAGATATGCAGGAGGCTGCACTTCCGGACATGCCATCAGTGGATTGTCGAACCTGCAACTCCCATCACTGATTGCCGTGATTGGATTTTTTATCGGCGGACTGATCATGACGCATCTTTTATTCCCATTAATCTTCTGATGATGAAATTCCTGAAATATATATTAACCGGTATTTTGTTTGGTATCGTGATGACCAAATCGGAAGCCGTTTCATGGTTCCGGATTCAGGAAATGTTCCGTTTCCAGTCTTTTCACATGTATGGCATCATCGGCACTGCTGTCACCCTAGGGATCATTATCGTTTATGTGATGAAGAAGGTTCGCCTGAATGACCTGAGCGGCCAGCCCATCAAATTTCAGGATAAAGACAAACGTTGGCCGAAGTACCTGATCGGAGGAACAATCTTTGGTTTGGGCTGGGCATTAACGGGCGCCTGCCCAGGTCCGATATTCGTCAATATAGGATATGGGTATCTGGGAATGTTGATTGTTGCCTTGGGCGCAGTAATTGGTACCTATTTATATGGTGTATTTAAGGATAAGTTGCCACATTGAAGCCGCCCAACTATGTTACGTTACGGCTGGTCGGGATAGGGCGCCTTCTTCTTGAGTTGAATAGGTGGTTAGTAGGTAATCTACTACAGACTAATCAGTTACGTGTTGCATAGTAAACAGAAGGCCGTTGAGGTGTATAGGGAAGCAGGAGCATAACATTTACAGTTTTGATGTCTCGTAAATATGATAAGCTTTAAACCTGATCCACTTTTCCGCATCCTGATCTTTCATATTGATAGCATTGAACTCTGCATACCGAAGTTGGCCTGAAATGCTATGCTGAACCAGATAGTAGGAGATGCCAGTGTCTTTGTTTTTCCACAATTGAAATCTGATTTCCCGGCGGGGGCCGTCCATCATATTGCCGTCCATATCTATCGCAACGCCAGGATGCTTAGCAGAGTCATGTGTAAAAGTTGCTTTACCAAATTTCTTTTCCAGGCTAGTACTGATCTTTTTTACCGCCTCAGTTGTGTAAAGCTGGACTTCAAATGCAGAGATGATTTTTCCATCTGACGTATAATGTAACACAGCCTGATTTTCGGAGGAATCGGCTTTACCTGCCAACGACTGGCCGTCAAAATGCAATAGCTGAGATGAGGAGGAGACAAATACATCGTATCCCATTAATGTTGAAACTGTTGGTTTACCATCGGAAAGCCCTAAGCCAGCATTTCTCAATGTCTCTTCCAGTGGTTCGTTAAATTTAATTTTTAGGAGGTCAAATTTGCCTTCGGCAGTCGTGACCTTAGCAGCGGATTTTGTCCCTTCTGAGGCGTCATTGTGTGTGTTGGGATTGCAGGCGGACAAGCAAAAAAGGAGCAGGCAATTTAGGAGTGTTATTTTCATATCATGTATAAGCAGATTTCATCGCCAATTGTTTGGTTCCATTGGCTGTTGACTTGATGCAACGTTTAAAGAAAATAAACACCGCTTCAGGCCATCTGTACTGATGCTAATATAGAAATAATCAACGTACTAAAGCTTAAAATGGCCCCCACCTAAAACCCTGTATTTTGAAGAAGCAGCAGCAATTCTAGGATTGCTGCTGTTAAATTTCTAGTTGTATCCCGGATTTTGTTTCAGGTTTCCGTTGGTGCTGGTTGCCTGAAGCGGAATCGGATACAGCACATCTGTCGGTTGCCATGAAGCCTGTTTCAGCGGCTTCAGTACCGCATCTGCACGAGCAGTCCTTTTCAGGTTCAGCCAACGGTCTCCCCATTCCAGAAAAAGCTCTGTCTGACGTTCATGTTCCAGTGCGGTTTTAAATGAAGCCAGGTCATTTGCGGTTGTGGCGCCAAGTCCGGATTTCCCACGAATCACATCCAGGTCCAGCTTCGCCCCGCTGAAATTGCTTTGGTAGGCCCTGGCTTCGGCACGGATCAGCATCAGCTCCGACAAACGCATGAAGATCTGGTACTCCTCACTATTGCCGGAACTTTTATATTTCGAAGGGTAACTGTAGCTCAGTCCGTTGTGGCTGATGCTGCTGATCCATTTCGATGGCCTGATGTCCCCAGGCTCAAATGCATCGAGCAATGTCTTGCGCAGGGCAAAGTTGGGCAGTATGTTTTCCGTCAGTTGCGTATGAACGGTCTGATAAGGGTATCCATTGAAATTCGTATAAAAAGCAAGTACCGTTTCCCTGCTGTCTTTCAGGAATACCTGTTGGAGGTCCTCAGTAATTACACCATACATTCCGTCCTGAGTGATGACCTTGGTTGCTGCGGCTTCTGCTTCCAGCCATTTGCCCATATATAAGTATACCCTGGCCAGCATTGCTTCTGCGGCCCATTTGTTTGCCCGGGTGCGACTGCCCTGTGACCAGGAATAGTCTGTCGCAAGCGTGCTGCTGCCTTCCGAAAGGTCTGCCACGATCTGACTGTAGACCTCAGCGGCAGGTGTTCGTGGCATCGTACTGCTCACCGACACATCGGTCGTGGTGACGAGTGGTACATCGCCGAAATAATTGACGAGGTAAAAATAACAGGCTGCACGGATGAACTTCGCTTCGCTGCTGAGCTGTTGTTTTAATCGCGAAGAGATTGCCGTTGAATTTTGTGCGCCCTTCATGATGCTGTTCGCTGCATAGATGACCGAATAAGAGTCGTTCCAAAGGGCTTCAACATCCGTATTGGTCGACAGCAAACTGTTGTTGTTGAATGCATCAGCAGTGCTTGCCACGGCATAAAGTTCATCTGCCAGCCTTGCGGGATGCAGCGTAATGTTGTAACTGTAATAACCGCTACCGCCCATAAATCCATTGTAAAACTTGCTATACAAACCGTTGATGGTGGATTGTGCCGTGGCAGAGTCGAGGAATACCGTAGACGAAACCAGGAGGTTGTTGGGCAGAGGCGCCGTGATCAGCTTTTTGCAGGAACTGCTGCAGATGGCAATGAGAAGAATGGTGCTGAGTAGGTATATGCTTTTTTTCATGATGTTTGCGGTTAGAGTGAAAACTGGATACCTCCGGTAATGGCCAGCAATGGAGGAAATACGGGCGCCGGCAGCGGCATAGGGAAGCCTACAGGATTGTACTGCAGCGTTTCCGGGTCAAAACCTTTGTAGCTGGTGATGGTCAGCAGGTTCTGGCCGGTAGCAAATATCCTGCAATTCCTGATGTTGGCTTTTGAAATCCATTTCTCCGGTAAATTGTAGGAAAGGGTTACGTTCCTGAGCCTGATGAATGAAGCGTCTACCACCTTTGCGCTGGAGTTTACATAATAGTTTTCATAAGAAGCATACGATGCAGAACCTGTGCTGGTGCTCGGTGTAAAACGGCGGTCCATGACCCCTTCAATCTGGTTAGCTATCAGACCGGGGAAGCTCGTTGGCGACAGTCCGTCTTTCTTTACAAAGTTCATAAATACATCCAGCTGAAAATTCCCAACCTTAAAGTTATTGCTAAAACCTCCGTAGAATTTGGGGTCCGTGCTGCCGGCAATAATGTAGTCGCCCATACCATTTACTTTTAACCCCGGACTGATCTGACCATCGCCATCAAGGTCAGCCACCTGAGCGATGCCATTCTCAAAACCGGCAAACTGGTATAAGGTCATACTATTCAGCGAGTACCCGATGGCGTAACGACTGGCGTAGGAAGAGCCGGAGAGGCCGGGGTAGGCGAGAAGTTTGTTTACAGAAGTGCTGATGTTGAATGCGGCATTCCAACTGAAGGAGTTCTTGTTTATTGGGGTAGCCCGGAGTTCAAATTCCCACCCCTCATTTTGCACCAGTGCATCCAGGTTGGCTGTATAACCTGTAAAACCCGTTTGTCCACTTAATGGATAGTACGACAACAGGTTGCCGGAACGATTCCTGAACCATGCGGTATTGAGCATAAGCTTATCGTTGAAGAAACCGAGCTCTAATGCCAGCTCCATCTTTCTGGTGGTCTCCCAACTGTAATCGTCATTTGCGATGCCACTCGGCAAGATGCCTGGGTTATTGCCGTAAGGTGTACCGGTGGATCCATAGGTTTCCAGGTATCCGTAGTTCCTGATCTGGTCATTGCCAACAGTACCATAACTCGCCCTCAGCTTTCCGAAACTCAGCCATTCCGTATTTTTCAGGAAGGGCTCTTCGGTAAACAGCCAGGCTGCGCCCAGAGAGCCGAAAGTTCCGAATTGTTTCCCCGGACCGAACCTGGACGATCCATCTCTGCGGAAGGTTCCGCTAAGGATATACTTGCTGTCCCAATTGTAAACGGCTCTCCCGAAAACAGAAGCAAACCGGTACTGCGAGCTGGAGCTGGTCTGATAGTAGATCATTCCTGCAGAGCTATAGTTTTCCAGCAGGGCATCAGAAGAAAACATCCCTGCCGATACGTAATAAGGTTGTTTATTTTCCCTGAACTGGTAGGTGCCCCCTAGGGTCGCATTGAGCTTACCCTTGCCCAGGACAGTATTGTAGTCGAGCTGGGGTTCTGCGAGATAAGTGTTATTGGTGTTGTTGGTATAACTTCCACCACCACCTGAGATGCTGCCCAGGCTTGGGTTTCTGGCCGATCCGGGGTAGATGGCAATGGCATCCTGTGATACTGAATTCTGTCCAACATTGACCTTCAACCTAAGATTGGAAAGGATGTTGTACTGTAATGCCGCATTGATGACGAAAGTTTTAGAAGTGTTCTTTCCATAATTTCTCAACAATGCAATTGGGTTAGTACTGAAAGCAGGATGGAAGTACAGGGTGCCGTCAGGATTGTACAAGGGATAGTTGTTGGGATAAGTAGTTGTGGTATTGGTCAGGTCAGTTGCAGGCATCCTGTTGAGGTCGCTGGAGTAGATGGTGGAAATTTCGGCCCTCAGCTTGCCATTGTCAGAAGTATGGAATGCCTTTCCGTGGAGGGAACCACGGCGGTAGCCAAAGTCGGCAGGGTACACTGTGCCTTCATTGCGATACGAGCCACTGAGGTACAGTCCGTTGTTGCTGTTCCCGCCGGATAATGCAATGTTTGCTTCCGTCTGTGGCGCAGTATTGCCGAGCAGGTATTTCTGGTAATCAGTGTCCCCATTCTGGTCCCACAGCACCAGGTCTGGCGCATTGATGGCTGTAGGGGTGATGTTGTCGTTGGCAAAAGCGGCCTTGCGCAACGCAAGGTAATCTGCTGTGCCCAATGATGAAGGGTACTTGCGTATTTTTGACATCCCTGTAAATACGGTTCCGCTCAGGGTCGTGGCTCCGGATTTCGCATATTTGGTGGTGATGATGATGACGCCATTCGCTCCCCGGGCACCATAGATGGAGGTTGCATCTGCATCTTTGAGCACTTCAATGCTCTCAATGTCTTTGGGGTTGATGGCATTGAGTGGGTCGGAACTGCCATTGCCCTGTTCGGAAGTGTAAATGTCACCCGACTGCTCTACAGGATTTCCGTCAAACGGCACGCCATCAATAATGTATAAAGGTACCGTGCCGGATGTAATGGAATTTTTTCCACGGAGTGCGACCTGCGACGACGCACCCGGCATCCCGCTACCCTGCTGGATGAAGAGGCCGGGGACCATACCCTGAAGTGCCTGCAGCGGACTGCTGACGGACTGGTTTTGAATGTCTCCACCTTTTACTGTTGCCACTGAGCCGGTGTTGAACCTTTTTGTAGTGGTGCCATAACCGATCACCTGTACCTGGTCCAGTTCGGAGTTAGTGGTCTTCATTACGATGTCACGGATGTGATCCGATGCCTTTACATAAATGGTTTCATAGCCCGTATAGCTGACAACAAGGATCGCAGCTTTGTCTACGCCCAGCATCCTGAATGTACCATTCTGCTGGGAGATAACCGACTGTTTTGTGCCTTTGATGGTGATGGTGGCGCCTGGCAAAGGTTTGCCTTGTTCATCTAAAATGCGCCCCTGTATGTCATCAAATGCTGTTGATATTGTCGTTTTGAAAATGTCAAAGATCCCAGGTTCCTTTTCTTTGATGATGATCGTTTTTTCATTGATGAGGTATTCCAGATTTTTGTCGTTGATACATGTTCTCAATACCTCAGCCAGGCTGGCATTTACAAAAGCAACAGACAGCCTTTTGCTGGCATTCAGCTCTTTGGATTTCCAGATCACGCTATATCCGGTTTGTCGACGGACCTCCTTGAAGATCGAAGCAATGTTAATGCTGCTGCGCTTCAGGTTGATCTTTTGTGCCTTAGTGCCGGCGCTAACCTGAAGCATCGTCACGATAAGGAGAAAAGTGGTTAGTTTCATAATCCTCAAGGATTTATCGGCGTAGGCGACAAGCGTGCACCTAAAATTTGTTTGAATTTTGTACATTTGATGGTTTAGGTCTGGTTAAAATTGTTTCTTTTTTTACCACGTAAAAAGGGCCTGAATAATTGCCGGGGATGTTCACAGCATTCCCGGTTTATATTCTTTTGCAGGATGTTACGGGCCGGATCTGTGTTGTTTTTTCATGTGTTGGTTTTCGTCGGTTTAGTTGATCAATTGAATGGGTGGCAAATTATTGGTAAACAGTGGTTTATTCCTCTGATACGGTAATCTTGTCGGCAGAAATCCGGAACTTTACGGCGCCCATCTGCTCAATCTTGCTAAGAATCTGAGAGACATTTGAATACCTGGAGATCGTCCCGCTGTACAATATCGATTTTACAGATTCATCGCTGAATACTACCGGTACGTTATACCACCTGGAAATGTCCTGCATGATGACATCCAGGCGTTGGTCATTGAAATAGAAAAGTCCCTCTTTCCAGGCGATGGCGTCGTCTGCGTCTACCTCTGTGACGACCGACAGGTTGTTGTCGCTAGACAACTGCTGACCGGGTTTTAAAGTTTTTTTGAGGCCCGGGCGACCTAAGTTGCTTACTTCAATGCTGCCTTCCAGTAAGGTGGTCTGCCTGACTGCTTGTCCGGGGTAGGCTTTCAGGTTAAAGTGAGTACCGAGTACCCTGACCTCTTCTGTCTCAGTAATCACCTTAAAAGGTGATCTTGCATTTTTATGTACTTCAAAATAAGCTTCTCCCGATAGTTTCACTATCCGCTCGCCCGCAGCGTTAAAGGAAACGGGGTAGCTTAGTGATGATCTGGCATTGAGCCATACGGTCGTTCCATCCTGGAGTATGATTTTATAGTTCTGCCCATTTCCGGTATGGAGGGTGTTTTGCTGATTGTCCCGACTGTCTGCATTTTCTGTGATGCGGTAAATCAGGTGGCCATCTTTTCCCCCTGAGATGTTTACACCAGATTCTTTGGCGATTTCCGGATTAGCGGAATCATTAAGGACAATCTTGCGACCATCAGATAAAGTCAGGATGTTTTCACCGGTAGCTGGTGCAAAATCATGGCTGTATACGGGATGATCATCTTTGCGCTGTGGGTTCCTGATGAAAAATACCATCATCCCGAGGATCAGCATGGCAGCTGCAGTGCTTGCGATTCTAATCCAGACCGGTCGCTTGAGTACAGGTTGCTGGTTCTGGCGCAGCCGCCCAAGGATCTCCTTTTCTATCTGGTCATAATCAAGGACTGCGAGTGGTGCCTCAGCATTTTCTGTAGCTTGGATGTACCAGGATTCCAATACTGCATCTTCTTGTTCGGAACTTTTTCCGGAAAGGTGCTTTTTGATCAGATCTCTTGCTTTTGAGTAATCCATGTTCCCGCTTTTTATAGTATAGTAGGTTAATGGAAGCTTTTGTGTAAGATCGTTTTGAAAAAAAAGATGGAAAGATGGAAAATGTTAGAAATAAATGGTGAAAATGGGTGTTCCAAGTTTATTTCTTAAAATTTTTAAGGCGTTGTTGATTTGTTTTTTTACCGTGTTGTCGGAAATGTTTAGTTTTTGTGCGATCTCCAGATAACTGAGGTTTGCTTTTCTGCTCAGCTCAAAAATTTCTCTCATCTTAGCTGGTAATGCGGCGATTTCTTTTTCAATGATGACTTCCAGCTGTTTCTCTCTCACCAGGTGATCTGAACTGTAATTGTTCTCTGCAATGAAATGCTCCAGAGATTCGAGATAGCCGTTTTTTACCTTCTGTCGGTCTATGAGGTCAAAGACTTTATACCGGATCACTGCATACAGATATGCGGATAGGGAGGTCTTCAGTACCAGTGTTTTGCCGTCTTTCCAAAGAACAGCAAATGCATCCTGTACCAGGTCCTTTGCCTCCTCGTCATCCTGTAAAATCCTTCTTCCATGATTAAAGAGCAATGCCCAGTAACGGTGGTAGATTTCCTCATAAGCCAACCTATCTCCTTGCTGGAAGTGGTCGAGTAATGCAAAGTCAGATAGCTGTCGGTAATCGGTCATAAGATATGGCTACCGAATCTACATAAATATTTATAGAAGCGAAAAGAATAAACGGATTGCGTCCGCTATTCTGATTTGATCAATCATTTCTGCTAGAACGGATGTTCCTGTGCATTTCTTAACCGTATTGCTTCTTCTGTTCTTGGAATGAAATTGTCTTTCACATTTATTTCGGCAGTGGCCTGAACTACTTCAATAAAGGGACGTAACTTTTTGTTATAGTCCAGAAATGCCAATTCAAAATTTCCGTTGTGCTGTTGTAACGAATCAGCCAGAGCAGCCGCTCCTTTCACCGAGAGGGAGGCTCCCATACCCGCTGCAGGTGAGGCACAGTACGCGGCATCACCCACTAAGGCTACCCTGCCTTTTGTCCAGCAAGGCATTTTAATCTGGCAGAATTTATCAAAATAGAAATTGTCTGAATTTAATGTTTCTTCCAATAGTGCTGCCGTTCTCCAGTTTTGTCCGGAAAACTGCTCTTGAATGATCTTCTTCTGCTGATCGATATCCCGATAATCATGAAAGATCTCATCTTCTGATACGAAGCCAAAGATGATATCCGTTTTGCCGTGGTACGCATTCAGTGTTATGGCTTTATCGGGCACATTGTACATCTGCATGGTCTTTTCAGGGATCAGCAATTTGTTCACGGTGGTAATGGAAAAATAGGCCTGGAGAAAATGTGCGTAGGCCGTTTCAGGGCCGAATGCTATTTTTCTGATGCCGGAATGTGTACCGTCACAGCCAATTACAAGGTCGAAATGACGTGGTGCCCCCTCCTTGAAGGAAACTTTGAGGTACGCTGTTGTTTCTTCTAAGCCGGTAACACTGTTCCCAAAGAGGAATTCCACCTCGTCTTTTATGCGCCCCAACAGAATGTTGATGAACTGATCTCTTTCTATTTCAATTTCATCGTCCGGGAGTGCTGAGCTTTCATTTTCCAGTATGATGGATCCTGCGGTGGTATCATCTGCATTTTTAAAGGAAATCTTCTCTACATTTAACCGGTTGGCCTTTAACTGGTCAAAGATCTCCATACGCTTCGCGACGTCAACGGTGTCTCCACGCAGATCTACAGCTGCACCGGCCGTACGTGGTGCTTTTGCAAGCTCGATGACGGTAACTTGATAACCTAATCTGTTCATCCAATAGGCGGTTGAAAGCCCTGCTATACTTGCGCCGGATATGAGGATGGTATTTTCTTTTGAGATTTTCATTTTCGGATTGATTTGATCCTGCAAATCAACGACCGATCCTTGGCTTATAAAATGTTGAAACGGGGTGGGTATTGGACTATTCGGAGTTTTTGTTCCTAAAGGCCAGCGCAGTCATCCCCGTAATCTTGCTGAACAGACGTGAGAAGTAAGGGTAGTCGTCGTAACCCAAGGTCACGGCAATCTCTTTCACAGATTTATCAGAATGATAAAGCAGTCGTTTGGCTTCCAGGATGACGCGATGTTGTATGTGGTGCGAAACGGAATGACCTGTGGCACTCCTGACGCATTCGTTCAGGTAGGAAGGCGTCAGGTTAAGTTCCCTTGCATAGGCAGCCGGGCTTCTTTCTACGTTGTAATTCCGTTCGAGATTTTCTCGAAAGGCTTTGGTGACGGTATCAAATCTCGAAATTTTATCTTTTGATCGTTTAGAATCCAGATACGGTGAAATCATCAGCGCGATCAATGCATTGCAGCTGTCTTTTAAAAAAGAATGATATAACCGGTCTTTTTTCAACTTAGAAACTTTGATACATAAGGACATGGTTTCCTGAATCATCGAAAATGTCTCTTCTTCGAGTAGCCATGGTTTCGCAGGCGTCATTTCCAGTAGTAATTTCAAGTAATCAGGATTCAGTTTTTCTTCTGTGACCGACAAGCTACCGACAGTGACATCTTCGGCCGCACGGGCATAGTGTACCTGATCAGGATGAACGTAGGTGACCGAGGGTGCTTCCACCAGATATTGTTGAAAATCGATTTCCAGGGTAATGCGGCCTTTTTCAAGCAAGAAGAAAGAGTGCCCATCGTGACGGTGTGAATGCCTGCCGTCCTCAGGTAAATCTGCCGTTGCTTTAGGTGCCTCACGGAGATCTTTAAACGACATTCTTTCAATAGAAATGCCGGTTCCGAAATCATCGGACATTGTGTATACGGGAATGGATTTTGACTTTTTACGCATAGCTACCGGATTCAAAGGTATTGATTATTAGCGATTCTGAATCAACTGGTATTCCTCATCACCATAAATTGCACTCAACCTATGAACCGGCTGCAGAGATTGACCCTCCGGTTCAATAATCTTTAACCACGAAAATTTTAGTACCGCAATCACTCCCACAATTCTTGCCGCCAAGCGGCGTGCTTTCCTTGGCTTACAGGTCTAATAATCTTCTGTGATAATTGATCTGCCCAAGGTGATATCCCAGATGAGCTGCAAGATGAATGAGCATAAAGCCAGTGGAACTGCCTCCTTCCACGACTTTAACGGCAGGGTAGTCCCGGTTTAGGTCATCTTCTGTTAGATCGTTGAGGGTGTCATTAACCATTTGTATCGTCGCCTCAATCTTATGTACTAGTTCGGCCCTTGGGACATCCTTTAGTGAGAACTCTAACGGCCTATCTCTAATGTATTCCGTTTTGCCCAGCTCCTTGCCAATATAGGTATTCAGATTCCCAACAAGGTGTAAACATAGGTTTCCCGCCGAATTGGATATATTATGGTCTGTCAGCCAGATGTTACGTTCATTCTGGTATTGTTCGATTTCTGTCTGTAACTTTTTCAGGTCTCTGCTGAAGATGGTCTTCAGTGATTCTTTTAACATGTCTATTATTTAGGAGTTTAAGGTCGGTAGAAATGTTTAATTATTTTTTAACGAGTTCTACAACGGCAATTTCACCCATGGCAGAATTGGAAGAGATCTGGAACATGATTTTTCCCTTTTCATGGTTCAATGCATAGAATCTGGCAGGTTCATTATATGGATCGGCCACCATATGATTGTAAATTGTCATATCATCATCTTTGTTGAGAAACTCTTTTTGAGCTTGATTGATTTTAAGTTTGGCGAGTTGCTTTGCGCCAACGCTATCGAGGTATTTTTCAATGCTGGTGTCAAACTTGTACTGGTTCCAATCGGCTTCTTTGTCCTTCATGCTGAATTTAAGCCTCGCCACCTTTCCCTCCGCATTGTAGAATGAATTTCCAGTGAACATGATCAGTTTATTGAAATCTTTGAGGTCGGAATAACCTGTTTTTGATTCATCATATCCACCCTTATCCTGAATAAAGAAGCCTTCGGGTGCGGTGAGATAAGGGAATGTACCAATATTTGCTGTGGAGCTCTGGACAGTGCTCCAGTCAAAGTCCTCGAACTTTTCAGTTGTTGCAGCAGCGGGAGCCTCTGTAGTTGTAGTTACCGCAGCTGCAGAATCCTGATTCGTTTCTTGTTTTTTGTCCGAGTTGCCGCAGGCAGAAAGGGTAGAAACGAACACAAGGCTACAAAACAGACTTGTTAGCTGAAGTTTAGATTTAATATTGAGGAAGTTCATAGAATGATGGTTTGTTTTAGTTAAACTTGCTTACAATTATCGTGCTCGGTGAATACAAAGTTCCAAAGATTCTGAAATATTATACAGCTGATACGACAATTTCATAAATGAGCTCAGATCATTTTAGCACCCGGCACTTTGTCAGGTAAACCTGGAGTTGGGTCGCGAAGGCGGAGTTCGGTTTTTAATCGGTAATTGTTCGGGTTTTGTTCGCTATTCACAAGGGGTTGACAAGGTACTCACAAGGTGTTCAGATATCCCGTGTAAGGTATATGGATATATAAAAGCGATAAAAAAGCCTGTTGAATGTGCCTTAAAGGGCGAGGTATACCTTGTCAACCTCCTCAATTTATAGCTAAAACAATTCCGATGTGATGAAAAATAAAAAAGCCTCCGGGGAGGAGGCTTTATTGCTGGTCGTCTAACCATGCAATTATAGGGATAATTATAGGAGGGCATCGCAATCAGGCACTCAAATCAGTTGTAATTTTCAGATTTCTTCAGTGCCATTTATCTTTATTGATATTAACTCTAATGTAGAAAAAATATTCTCTAATTGTACAATATTTTGGTTAATTACTGCAAAATAGCTTCACAGGACTGTTAAACGAGGATGTTGTCTGGTTCCGGAACTGCTATTAATTCCGTCAGGCGCTAAAACGTTTCTGTGCTTTTTGCCAGTTTACTGTTTTTGTATCCGTATAAGAAGTAAACCACTAACCCTACAATCAGCCAGATGCCAAAACCAATCCAGTTGGAGATGCCCAGTTCGCACATCATGTACAGACAGCTGATCAATCCAAGAACAGGGATCAGCGACAGGTTTTTCGTCACCGAGTAATACATAATCACTACACAGATAAACAGGAAGATCCACATTGGGATCTTGTGTTTAAACAACCCCCAGCCATGCTCAAATTTCTTTTCCGTATCCACCGATGACCTGCTCATGAATTCTTCATATTGGGCAGCCGACAAGCCGCTTAAGTAATCTGCAGCATCTACATTTCTGGCAATCACATTTACCTTTTTCTGATCGTCTACAATCTGTTGTTTTACCGACGTCAATTCATTTGCATCCAGGCTGGTGATGAAATGCACCGGCTCGTATACTTTCTGCTCATTAAAAAGGAAAGCTTTGGTTTCCTGCTGATACCAGGTGAATGCCGCAGCCAACATCCCGATAAACATCAGAGGAACAATGTATTTCGCGTTGACATAAGGAATCCTGAATTTACCCCTCTGTATGTTCGGTTTGTTCTGCAGTACCAGTACCCCTGCGCAGACCAATACAAACGCGAACAGCGTGCCTATGGAACAAAGGTCTGTTACAATGGTCAGGTTCATGAACAAGGAAGGGATGGCCACAACAAAACCCACAACAATGGTGGCAAAGGAAGGTGTTTTATACTTAGGGTGGATCTTTGAAAATGACTTTGGTAGTAAACCATCGCGGCTCATGCTCATCCAGATTCTCGGTTGTCCCATTTGAAATACCAGCAATACACTGGCCATGGCAAAAACAGCGCTGACAGCAATGATACCGCTCATGAGCTTCATGTCAATCTGATCAAACACAAAAGCAAGAGGGTCACCAACCGCAAGCAGTTTATAGTTCACGATCCCGGTAAGCACTAGGGCAATAGCCACATACAAGGTCGTACAAATGATAATGGCCCACATCATTCCCCTTGGTAAATCGCGCTGCGGGTTTTTACATTCTTCAGCAGTAGTGGAAATGGCGTCAAAACCGATATAAGCAAAGAACACTGCAGATACCCCCTTAAGTACACCTGATACACCATTGGGTGCAAAAGGGTTCCAGTTGTCTGTATCTACATAAAAAATGCCTACGGACAACACCAATAGGATTACTGCAAGCTTCACGATCACCATGGCATTGCTGGCGTTCTTGGATTCCTTCATGCCACGATATACCAGCCAGGTGATAAAGATGATGATGGCCAGGGCCGGCAGATCTGCCACCAGATGAAATCCACCAATCTGTGGAGCCGTAATCCAGGCATTATTGGCAATTCTGGTCGCCTCATCCAGGTTGGCAAAATTCTTACCCGCGTTAACAAGTGCATCCGCATGGATGTGCCCGTTATAAGCTGTCAGATAATCCATCGTAGTCCAGTCTGGCAGATGGATACCGTTGATGTTCAAGGCCGGTATTCGTATGGAGGAGAGTAGCCCAGTAAAGTAATCAGACCAGGAGATCGCGACGGTGATGTTGCCTATGGCATATTCCATGATCAGCGACCAGCCGATGATCCAGGCTACGAGCTCTCCGAAGGCGACGTAAGAATAGGTGTAGGCACTTCCAGATACTGGCACCATAGAAGCGAACTCTGCATAAGCAAAGGCCGCAAAGCTACAGGCGACAGCGGTGAAGATAAAAAGAAAGATCACCGCGGGGCCGCCATCGGCACTTGCCTTACCAATGGTGCTGAAAATTCCGGCACCAATGATGGCGGCAATACCAAATGCAGTAAGATCGCGCAATCCCAGCGTCTTATGTAAGGAAGTTCCATGTTCGCCATAGCCTTTTGCGGCATCTTCAAGTATTTTAGCGATGGATTTCTTTCTAAAAAGTTTTTCGAACATAGAATGGTGGGCTTTTTTGAGTTTGTTTAGTCAAACATATAAATTTCCGGATAAACTCTTACCCTAATTTCTGTAATTCGTCCTTTACAAAGCTGGCAAGTTCTTCGATATAGTCTACACTGAAGTCAAACTTGATTCCAGCAGTCTCATAAATCTCATTTATGGGTTTTGTATAACCTAAAGAGAGTGCCGCAAGGTATTTTGTGAGCGCCTGATCCGGATTTTCCTTAAAGTTCTTCCAGATGGCGATCGCACCAAGCTGTGCGATGGCATATTCGATGTAATAAAAAGGAACTTCAAACAAATGCAGTTGTTTTTGCCATAAGTTGCCAAACTCCTGCTCCTGACCGTCCCAGTTTGAAAACCCTGCGCCGAAGCGCGTATAGATCTGCTTGAAAGCCTCTTCTCTGTCGGCGGCATTGTGCCCTGGGTTGGTATAGATCCAGTGCTGGAACTGGTCGATCACCGCCACCCATGGCAGCGTTTTCAACACATCCTGCAGTTGTTCTCTCTTGGCGCGAAGCAGGTCTTCTTCATTGTCGAAGTAGATGTCCCAATGGTCCATAGAGATCAGTTCCATGCTCATGGATGCCAGCTCCGCCACCTCTGAAGGGCAGTGTTTGAAGTCGTTAAGCTCCAGGTTTGCCGTCAGGAAAGTATGCACCGCATGGCCACCTTCATGTACCATGGTCGTAAGATCTCTTAATGAATTGGCAGAGTTCATGAAAATGAAAGGTGCACCGGTTTCTGCCAGGGGGTAGTTGTAGCCACCCGGAGCTTTACCCTTCCTGCTTTCCACATCAAAAAGATTGTTGGCTTTCATGATCGACAACATCTGTCCCAGCTGTGGATTGATCGCATTGAAGCAGTCAATACTCTTCTCAATCAGCTCCGAGCCGTTTTTGAAGGGTTTCAATGCCGGCTTGCCGGTCGTGCTCACTTCCATGTCCCATGGTTTTAGCATCTCCAGTCCGAGTGCTTCTGCACGTTTCTCAGACCGCTCACGCAGGATCGGCACGACCTCTTTTTCTATCGCTTCATGAAAGTCATAACAGTCTTTCGGTGTATAGTCAAAACGTCCCAATGCCTGGAACATGTAATCTCTGAAGTTCTCAAATCCGGCATTCAGGGCCACCTGGTGACGCATGGCGATCAGCTCGTCAAAGAGGATGTTCAGGTCGTCCTTATCTACCAGCCTGCGCTGCTGGATGGTTTCCCAAGCCTCCTGGCGTACTGCCCTGTTGGTGTCTTTGATGAAGTTGGAGGCCTGCTCCAGCGTATATTCCTGATCGTTGATGATGACGCTCATGGCGCCGGTTGTAGCCTGGTATTTTTGCTGGGTCACCTGTAGTTTGGTGAGCAGTTCCACGTTTTCATCCCTGTAGATCTCCAGGGATTTCCTGATGGCACGGATGTAAACGAAATATTTTTCCTGATCCAGCTCCTCAATAAAGGGGCTGTCGTTGAACTTTTGGTTCAGCTGGTTGGCAATAGGGGAGATCTTAGGCTCGATCTCCGTAGCGAAATACTGAAAGTTTTTCACGAGCTCCTCATTTGCTGTATCACAGCTCATGCGGATGTACCTCCAGGCAAAATCTTCTTCCAACGCTGCTTCCAGCTCACTTTTGTCCTTTAGCCATTGCTCCAGCTCCTGCACATTTTCAATAGGACGGGCCAGCAGCTCCTCGAGGATCGGCTCCAGGTTATCCCAGGTGATTTCCAGGTTCTGAGGGATGTAAATTCTTTTTTTCTTGGGTATGCTCAGGTTGATCATAAGATTAGAAGTGATAGTTTGTTCTTAAAAAGGCGTCAATAAGGAAACAGATGGCAAATACTGCAGAAGCATAACCGTTTGCAGTGGCAAAAGCACGGTTCACCCTGCTGATGTCGTTCGGTTTTACCAACAGGTGCTGATAGATGAGCATGATGCAGAAGAAAACCACACCCACATAATAGAACCAGCTGAAGTTGTGCGGTGTCAGCAGGATCGGGATGAACACGCAGAGGGCCGAAAATACATGCAGGACTACCGACAGGCGTAAGGCATTTTTGATACCCAGGGTGGCGGGAATGGAATGTAGCTTTTCACCTCTGTCGAAATCTTCATCCTGCAGCGCATATATGATGTCGAAACCCCCGGTCCAGAACAATACCGCGAAGGAGTAGAGTACTGGAACGATGCTGAAAGCGCCGGTAACGGCAATATAAGCACCGATAGGAGCCAGGGAAAGACCAAGGCCAAGTACCATATGGCACAATGCAGTAAACCTTTTGGTGTAGCTGTAGAAGAGCACGACAAATAATGCTACCGGCGACAGATAAAAACAAAGGTTATTGATAAAGTACGTGGTGATGATGAACAACACACAATTGATGATGACAAACAGCAGCGCTTCATTGGCGGAAATCCTTCCCGCGGGAATATCACGCATTTGCGTACGCGGGTTTTTGGCGTCAATGTCCCGGTCGAGGTACCTGTTGAAGGCCATTGCCGAATTTCGGGCAAAGACCATGCAAAGGATCACGGCAACAAACAGCCACCAGTTGAAAGGGCTCGAGGTGGTGGTGACCCCCAGAAAAAAGCCGATCATCGCGAAAGGCAATGCAAAAATCGAATGGGCGAACAGCACCAATGAAAAATACTTCTTCATGTATGGATGAACTTATAAGTCTGTATGGTTATCTAGGATAGGCATGGCAAAGTCAAGGTTGACATCAGAGATGAACTTCAGCACTTCATCACGGCCCAGGGCTTTCTCCGCAGAAGTGACGAAATAAGGTGGGATCTCTTCAAACCATCCTCCAAGGGCCTTCTTGAAAGCTGCCACGTTCTGGTCGGTTTTCACCTTCGATTGCTTATCGGCCTTGGTGAAGATCAGCGCAAAGGGGATCTGGATCTCTCCCATCCAGCAGCAAAACTCAAGATCGATCTTCTGCGGCTCCAGCCTGCTGTCGATCAGCACAAACACACACTGCAGGCTTTCTCTCTTGGTGATGTAGTTGCGGATGAACTTTTCCCATTTCTCGCGGCTGTTTTTGGATACCTTGGCATAACCATAACCCGGTAAATCGACGATATACCACTTCTCATTGATCAGAAAATGGTTGATGAGCTGTGTTTTTCCTGGCCGCTGTGAAGTCTTTGCCAGTCCGTGCTGGTTCACCAGCATATTGATCAGGGAGGACTTTCCTACGTTAGAACGCCCGATAAAGGCGTATTCCGGCATGTTGGCAACAGGCAGCGCTGAAACCTTTGTATTACTGCAAATAAATGTTGCTGATTTTATAATCATTTGACAAAGGTAGAAAATTAGTTTTCAACAATACTTATCTTTGCCGCTTACCATGAACGAAAAGATTACTCCTTACCAATCCGAGACTGCAACAAAGAAGGAACAGGTTGCCAGCATGTTTAATAACATATCGGGTACTTACGATTTCCTGAATCACTTTATGTCTTTGGGCATTGACATCTTATGGCGAAAAAAGGCGATCAGGATGCTCAAGTCCATACAACCAAGGGTGATGCTGGATGTAGCTACAGGTACCGGCGACTTCGCTTTTGAGTCGATCAAGATCCTGAAACCGGAGAAGATCGTCGGCGTGGACATCTCCGAGGGGATGCTGGATGTAGCCCGTAAGAAGATTGCAGAGCGGAACCTGGGGTCGGTATTTTCAGTGCAACTGGGGGATTCTGAAGGGCTGCAGTTTGATGACAATCATTTTGACGCCATCACGGTGGCCTTTGGAGTGAGAAATTATGAAAACCTGGAAAAGGGTATTGCTGATATGTTCCGCGTATTGAAACCCGGCGGAAAAATCATCGTACTGGAATTCTCAAAACCAAGGAAATTTCCAATCAAGCAGCTGTACAACTTTTACTTTAAATACGTTACTCCGGTATTTGGAAAGATATTTTCAAAAGACAACAGGGCTTATGAATACCTGCCGGAATCGGTTGCTGCTTTTCCTGATGGGGAAGCTTTTAACACGCTGATGACCAAAGTGGGCTTTAAGCAGGCTACAGACATCAGGCTTACCTTCGGCATCTGCGCCATCTATACGGGAACGAAATAAATAAAGCCAATTGAGTATATTGTGTCCGTCGTCCATCGGAAGAAATAAAGAAATTACCAGATGAAATTAAAAAGCCTGCTCTTTTGTTCTTGTTTTTTAGCGGTCATGACGGCTAAGGCTCAGAATTGGGGCGGCGGTATTGACGATACTGACCTGCACTTTGGATTTACCTTTCAATACATTTCCTCGGAATACAAAATCCTGAAGAAGCCCTACTGGAGGTCTGCTTTTCCGGATCCGGAGCGCAGCAGTGACATACCTGATTCTTTGAGGTCTATTTCTTCAGCTGGATCGCCGGGTTTCGGGATCGGATTTGTGGTAAACCAGCGCATCAACGACAACATGGACCTGCGACTGACGCCGGGGTTGGTGTTCAACGACCGCATCTCGAGGTATGATTTTGAAGATGGTACCTTTGCGGGCCTTCCCTTTGAGCGTAAAACACAGACCACCGTGGTGGAGCTTCCCCTGAGCCTTAAGCTGAAGTCCAACAGAAGAAACAACTTCCGTGCATACATGATGGGAGGGGCGAAGCTGTCCACCGACATCTCTTCTAAAAAGAAGTCAGACAACAGCCTGGTGACCGACCCGATGGAGAAGTTCCTCAACAACCGGCGCAACTTCCTTTCTTATGAAGGAGGAATCGGCTTTGACCTTTACTTTGAATACTTTAAGATGTCGCCGGAAATAAAGCTGTCGTACTCCATGAAGAGCCTTCTGAAAGATGAAGCTCCGCACATCTACTCTTACCCGATTGATAAATTAATGTTGCGTCACGTGACTTTCAGTTTATTTTTTGAGTAGTAGCGCTGTTAAAAAAAAACATAGCTTTGTTCAGCAATCGGTATCAATAAAGAATAAAAAATGAAAATCGCATTAATTACGGGAGCAACGTCAGGTATTGGCGCTGCATGTGCACATTTGTTTGCCGCTCAGGGATATCAGCTGATCCTGGTGGCCAGAAGAGAAAACCTGCTGACGACCGAGGCGAAACACCTTGCAGATAAGTATGCGGTGGAAGTGAAGACGCTGGTAGCGGATGTAAGGGTGCAGGAGGAACTGACCAGTGGCCTTGAAGCGCTGCCGGAAGAATGGAAAAGTGTGGATGTGCTGATCAACAATGCCGGACTGAGCCAGGGACTGGACCCGATTGATAAAGGGGATACCGGCGACTGGGACCGGATGATTGATACCAACGTGAAAGGATTGCTTTACGTGACCAGGATTGTCTCCAACTGGATGACTACCCATAAAAAAGGACACATCATCAACATTGGCTCTATCGCGGGACAGGAAGTTTACCCGAATGGGAATGTCTACTGTGCGACAAAACACGCAGTGGATGCCCTGAATAAAGGAATGAGGATCGACCTGCTGCCTCATGGCATCAAGGTGACGGCCATCAACCCGGGAATGGTGGAAACAGAATTCTCCAAAGTCCGGTTTAAAGGGGATGAGGACCGAGCGAAACAGGTGTATGACGGACTGGAGCCTTTAATGGCCAACGACATCGCCGAAGCCATCTGGTTTGCAGTCAGCCGTCCTGCACATGTCAACATTAACGATATGCTGATCATGCCTGCAGCACAGGCAACAGCTGCAATTGTAAAAAGGAATTAATTCAAAGCTGAAAATATAATGATATCAACTACGATAGATCAGGAGATCAAAAAAGCAATGCTCGCAAAAAATGCGGTGCAGTTGAGGGGCTTAAGAGCGATCAAAGCCGCTTTGTTACTGGCAAAAACTGAAAAAGGTTCGACAGAAGAAATTACAGAAGAAACCGAATTGAAAATCCTGCAGAAGCTGGTGAAACAGCGTAAGGAGTCGGCCGACATCTATAAACAACAAGGCCGTGAAGACCTGAGTACCGTGGAAGAAGAAGAGATTGAGGTGATCAGCGGTTTCATGCCACAGCAGCTGGACAAGACAGAGATTGAAAAAGTAGTGACCAAGATTATCGCCGATTCTGGTGCTTCCTCTGTGAAGGACATGGGAAAGGTAATGGGACTTGCAAATAAGGAACTTGCCGGAAAGGCAGATGGTAAACTGATTGCCGAAGTGGTGAAGACGCAATTGGCATAGAATGTGCTGATTATTTGTGTGTTTAAACCTACGTTCGAAAAATTATGTTTTAAATTACATTAATTTTAATTTACTCTACTAACTTAGTAGCATTACCTTACTTAACACTTAATATGAAATACGAAGTAATAGAAGAAGATGGGTTTAAATATATAGAAGCTGGAAAAGGTGAGACCCTGGTATTACTTCATGGTTTAATGGGCGAATTGAGCAACTGGGAAGCCACGATTGATCATTTCAAAGCCAACTATAATGTGTTGGTTCCTATACTCCCGATTTATGAATTGCCGATCCTGACCTTAGGTGTAAAGAGTTTATCGAAATACATTAACAAATTCCTCAAATTTAAGAAGCTGGGCCAGGTAGTGCTGATCGGAAATTCACTGGGAGGGCACGTTGGCCTGGTATTTACTGTAGCGCATCAGGAACATGTAAAGGCATTGGTGCTGACGGGCAGCTCTGGTTTATACGAGAATGCTTTTGGCGGTTCCTTTCCGAAACGTGAAAATTACGAGTATATTCGTGAGAAGGTTGCATTTACCTTCTACGATCCTGCAACAGCCACCAAAGAACTGGTGGATGATGTGTTTAAAACTGTGAATGACCGCTCACGCGTGATCCGCATCCTGGCATTGGCCAAGTCGGCAATCAGGCACAACATGTCCAAAGACCTGTCCAAGATTACCATCCCCGTGTCTTTGATCTGGGGAAAACAGGATAAGGTAACACCACCGGATGTGGCTGATGAGTTTCATGAGTTGCTTCCCAATTCTGAATTGAACTGGGTAGATCAATGTGGGCACGCCCCGATGATGGAGCGCCCGGTAGAATTTAATGAATACCTGGAGAAATTTTTAAATAGAATATTACTGAAATAATGTTTGCATCTGAACTCATATCGAACGTCATCCCCGCACTGAAAACCTCTGACACTGTACAGAAGGCTTTGGAAAGGATGACTGAGTTCAAATTGTTTCACCTGCCCATCGTTAATGACAACCTTTTCCTGGGCCTCCTGGCTGAAGAAGAACTGATTGAAGTCCGGTCGGCAGATCAGGAAATCAGCAGCCTGCCCTTATCCATCCTGAACCCTTTTGTCTATGAAGATGCTCACGTATACGACATCATCAGGCTGTTTAACCAGCTGCAGCTGTCGATTGTACCGGTGTTGGATTATAAAAAGAATTACCTCGGACTGATTACTGTAAACAGCCTTCTGGAATATACGGCCGATATTTATGCGGTTAAAGAACCTGGAGGGATCATCGTGCTGGAAATCAGCAACCGCAACAACAGCCTGGCACACATGGCGCAGATTGTGGAAGCGGACAATGCGCAAATCCTCTCGTCTTACGTACAATCATTTCCTGACTCTACGAAGATCGAAATTACCCTTAAAATCAATAAAACCGAACTGTCGGGTATCATCGCTTCTTTTGAGCGGTACAACTACCAGGTGAAAGCTGTGTTTAACAGCACCATTTCTGACAATGGCACCGAAGACAGATATAATTCATTTATGAATTATCTAAACGTCTAATCCCAATAAATGAGAACTGCAATTTACGGTAGAGCATTCAACAACAGTGTCTTACCTCATGTACAGGAGGTGTTTGATGCGCTTGGCGACCTCAATATTCCCATTCTTGTTTATCAGGAATACCTTGATTTTATAAATGATAAAATTAAACTTCCGGAAGGAGTTGCCGGCTTTACTGACCACGCAGGTCTGGTAGGGCAGGCGGATGTACTCATCAGCCTTGGTGGTGATGGGACGCTGCTCGATACGCTATCGCTTATCCGGGACTCCGGAATCCCTGTCATCGGGATCAATTTCGGCAGGCTGGGTTTCCTGGCCAGCATCAACAAAGATGAAATCAGAAAGGCCATTGTGGCCCTTCAAAATAAGGAGTTTTCCCTCGACAAGCGTTCGCTGCTGAGCCTGGAATCTAAACACCACCTTTTTGGAGAAGAGAACTTCGCTTTGAATGACATCACCATCCACAGGAGGGATAAGTCAGCGATGATGATTATCCATGCCTATATGAATGATGAGTTTGTGAATTCCTACTGGGCGGATGGGCTGATCATTGCCACGCCTACTGGTTCTACAGCATATTCGCTGAGCTGCGGCGGTCCCATCATCTTTCCTAGTTCCCAGAATTTTGTGATCACCCCCATTGCGCCGCACAACCTGAATGTACGCCCTGTGATCATCCCTGACGATGTGTCGCTGACCTTTGAGGTGGAGGCAAGGAGTGCGAAATTCCTGGTTTCCTGCGACTCCAGAACGGAGACGGTAGACCGCTCAGTAAAAATAACTTTAAACAAAGCAGGTTTTCATGTAAATTTGATCAGGCTCAATAACGAAAGCTACCTGAAGACGTTAAGGAATAAATTACTGTGGGGTATAGATACCCGGAACTATTAAAATGGGATACAAACAACGGATTTTCTCTCTTCTTGCCATTTCCTTCATTTGGGCGGATGTCTCTGCGCAGAACCTGGAGCTGGGGCTGATGGGGGGAGGAGCCGGTTACATCGGGGATCTCAATCAAACCAATCACTTTAAACTCAGTGGCATTGCCGCCGGTGCTTTCGTGAAGCTTAACCTCGACCCTTACTGGGCGGTAGGCTTGCATTACAACTTCGGCAAGATCAAAGGGGACGACCTGGACTCAGAAAATGAGCAGTTCCGCAACCGTGGACTGAACTTCAGCACGGCACTCAACGAGGTGACGGTGCAGGTAGACTTTAACTTTCTGGAGTACTTTGCTGGTGGTGGTACAAAACGCATCACCCCTTACCTGTATACCGGGCTTGGAGGTGTGTTTTTTAGTCCGCGTGCAACCTATGTCAACCCTGAAACGGAGCGTGCCGAAACCTTCAGACTTAGGTTTTACCGCACCGAAGGGCAGCCGCAGCCTTACCGTAATTATGCACTGACGGTTCCTTATGGGGCAGGGGTTAAAGTCCGGCTAAAAGAAAACTGGGGCCTGTTTTCCCAGATCGGTTACCGCACTGCCTATACTGACTATCTGGATGATGTAGGCAACAGGTATGCGGATCCGGCAAACTGGCCGGCAGACGATTCGATACAATTGAGGGCTACGCGTAACTTGCTTTCAAATCCCTCAGGCTCAGCTGATGGCCTTCCGGGGCGGCAAAGAGGCGATTTTAGAAAAAGAGATACATATATGTTTGTAGGTATTGGCATATCTTATACCTTTGTGTCCCAAAAATGTTATACATTTTAAGCATATTTGCATTTATAAATGGGATTTAAAGAACAAATTGACACAACACGGCTGCCGGAGCACATTGCGATCATCATGGATGGCAATGGTCGATGGGCAAAAAATCAAGGTAAATTCAGACATTTTGGCCATGAAAGCGGTGTGTTATCATTAAAGGATATCGTGGAAGGATGTGCAGATATTGGCATTAAATACCTTACTGTGTATGCATTTTCCACTGAAAACTGGAATAGGCCTCCTGAAGAAGTCAACATGCTGATGGAACTGCTCATCTCCACCATCAACCAGGAAACACCAACACTCAACAAGAACAACATCAGACTGAATGCCATCGGCGACATTGCTTCACTTCCGCAGAAGTGTATCGATGACCTCAAAAGCGCAATGGACAATACTGCCGGCAATACCAGATGTACGCTTACCCTGGCGCTGAGCTATAGTGCGAAATGGGAAATCCTGGAGGCCGCAAGGAAACTGGCGAAAAAAGTTAAAGATCAGGAAATCAATATTGATGAGATTACTGAAGAAAACTTCGCCAGCCAGCTGACCACTACAAACATCCCTGATCCGGAGCTCATGATCAGGACCAGCGGGGAACACCGGGTGAGTAATTTCCTGTTATGGCAGATGGCTTATACAGAGCTTTATTTTACCGAAACCCTTTGGCCTGACTTCAAAAGAGAAGACCTTTTTGAGGCCATCGTAGACTACCAAAAGCGCGAACGCCGCTTCGGTAAAATTAGTGAACAATTGAACTAATTTTACTTTTAACACTTTTTAACATGTGTTTAAATTAACTTAGCATCGATTTTTAGATTGTAAATGAAAAGAATATATCAACTCATATTATTGTTATTGATCGGCTTACCGTCAATGGCACAGATCCGTCCCAAGTCCAATCCCGCAACTCCTTCATTAAAAGTTAATGGTACGGACCTGGATTATTTTAACCCCAAAGAGTATACCATCGCTGATGTTACCCTGACCGGGACTAAATATCTTGACAAAGACGTGATCATCACCCTCTCCAAACTGATTAAAGGAGACCGCATCGTGCTCCCTGGAGAAGCTACTGCCAATGCCATCAAAACGTTATGGGAGCAGGGCCTGTTTGATGACATCCAGCTGGACATCACCAAACTGACTGACGACTCTGTGTATTTTGATATCCAGGTGGTGGAACGCCCCCGTCTGACTTCTTTTGACATCAAAGGGGTGAGCAAGTCCCAAAGGACCGACATCCTCGAAAAACTGAACGGAAAAGCCGGCAAGTCCATCATCAATGATAATTTGTACAATACAACAACCTCGACCATCAAAAAGTTTTTGCTTGAGAAGGGATATTTCTTTACCTCAGTGTCTTACCAAAGTAAACCTGATCCTAATGAGGAGAACAATGTGATCCTGGAGGTGAATGTGGACAAGGGCAGAAAGGTGAAAGTTCATGAGATCAAGTTTACGGGAAATCAGGACTTCAGCGCGGCCAAACTGCGTAAGTTCCTGAAGAAAACGCATCAGCAGGCTTTCTATAAGATTTTCGGTTCCGGAAAGTTCAACAAGGAGAAATATGATGAGGATAAAAAGACGCTTGTCGCGAAAATGCAGGATAAGGGATACCGCGATGCGACCATCCTTAAAGACAGTATCTATCAGTACAATGATAAGTCGGTAGGCATCAAGATAGACCTTTTTGAGGGGCCGAAATATTACATGGGTAACATCAACTGGGTAGGTAATGCCAAGTATAAAGCGGACTTCCTGGAGCGTGTGCTTGGTATTGAAAAAGGAGAGGTCTTCAGCGAAGAGAAATTAGAGAAAAAATTGAGAGGTAGTGCAAGTAGTGATGACGTATCCAGTCTTTATCTGAATGATGGTTACCTGACGTTCAACGTGGATCCGGTACAAACAAGGATCTATGGGGATACTATCGACGTAGAGATGCGCATTTATGAAGGTCCTCAGTATGTGAACAACCGCATCACAGTAAAAGGTAACACCATTACCAACGACCGTGTGGTACGTCGTGCGATCCGTACAAAACCGGGAGAGTTCTTCTCTAAGGAATTGCTGATCCGTACCGTGCGTGACATCGGCCAGCTGGGTAACTTTGACGAGTCGAAAACGAACCCTGTGCCTAAACCGAACCCGGCAGATGGAACAGTAGACATTGAATACACCGTAGAAGAGAAACCTTCGGATCAGGTGGAGCTTTCTGGTGGTTTTGGTGGTGGTAACATCATCGGTACACTCGGATTGACTTTCAATAACTTCTCATTGAAAAACCTGTTCAACGGAACGGCTTACAAACCGCTTCCTAAAGGTGACGGGCAGAAGCTGAGCTTACGTGGACAGACGAATGGTAAATACTACCAGTCTTACAGCTTCTCCTTCTCGGAGCCATGGTTGGGTGGTAAAAAACCAGTCAGCTTCGGGGTGAGTGCCTTCACGTCATTGCAGTCGAATGGTTATAAAGATGACAACATCAATCAGCAGCGCATCAGGTTAAACGGGGTAACTGTAAGTCTGGGTCGTATGTTGAAGTTCCCGGACAACTACTTCCAGCTGACACATGCAGTGAGCTTCCAGCAGTACATACTGAACAACTATCCGGGGTATAAATTCAATACGGGTACCTCATATAACATCAGCTTATCACAGGAGCTGAGCAGGGATTCCAGGGACTCCCCAATTTTCCCTGTTGGTGGTTCTTACTTCAGGTTTACGATCCAGGCAACACCTCCGTATTCCCTGCTGAACAAAACCAATTATGAGACCGCTTCTGATAAAGAGTTCTATAAATTTACAGAGTACCACAAATGGAAATTTGAGGGACAATGGTTCCACAAACTTGCTGGTAAGTTTGTCGTAAAAGCACAGGCACAGTTCGGATTCCTGGGGTCGTATAACAAAGCGGTTGGTGATCCTGCCTTCGAGCGTTTCAAACTGGGGGGTGATGGTATGCAGGGCTTTGACTTCCTGCAGGGTTCAGAGCTGATCGCGATGCGTGGTTATGCCAACAACTCGGTAATTCCTGATGGATCTAACGTGCAGATCGCACAGCAGTCCGGTAGCCCGATCTTTAGTAAGTACGTGGTGGAATTGAGATACCCGGTGATTGCGAGCCAGTCGGCCACGGCCTTCCTCGTTGCCTTCGCTGAGGGTGGTAATACCTGGAACAACTTCTCTGAATTCAATCCTTTTAACGTAAGAAGGTCTGCTGGTTTTGGTGCCAAGATATTTTTACCGATATTTGGATTGCTGGGAATCGATTACGGTATTCCGTTTGATAAGATTCCAGGTGTTACGGATGGTGGTAAACAGTCCTTCACCTTCAGTATTGCACAGCAGCTCGGAGGATTTTAATTTTGAAGAATATGAAGAAATATATTTTAATCTGCTTTTTGATGTTCACCTGCATGGGCGCTTTCGCACAGAAGTTTGCCTATGTGGATACCGAATATATCCTGAAACATCTGCCGGAATACAAATCTGCATTAAGCCAGCTGAACGTATTGTCGGAACAATGGCAGGGACAGGTAGACAACAATTTTGTCGAGATCGACAAAATGTATAAAGCGTATCAGGCAGATCAGGTATTGCTGACTGAAGACATGCGCAAACGCAGAGAGAACGATATCATTGAAAAGGAAAAAGAAGCGAAAGATTTTCAACGCCGCATTTTTGGTCCGGACGGAGAACTGTTCCAGTCGCGCACCAAACTGCTGAACCCGATTCAGGATAAAGTGACAAAAGTAATTGCTGATGTGGCCAAAGCGAAGTATCTTGACTTCATCTTCGACAAAAGCAGTGAAGCAACAATGATGATCTATGCCAGCAGCAATTATGATGTGAGCAACGATGTGATCAAACAGCTTGGCTACAAACCAGGTACTTTAGTAAAATAGACAAACACACAAATAAGTAAAAACAATTAATAAGACAATTAGAGATGAGAAAGTTAATTAACGCATTTTTTGTAGCAGCGGGCTTATTGTTTACTGCAAACATTGCAAATGCACAACAGAAATTCGCACACCTGAACTCTGCAGAAATTATTGAAGCGATGCCAGAAGTTAAAGATGCGAGAACCAAACTAGAGGCATTCGGGAAAACGAAACAGGCTGATATCGAGAAAATGATCTCCGAGTATCAGGTGAAGCTACAGGCAGCTGAAGCGAAACAAAAAACAATGAGTGAAGCCAACAAAGAAGTAGTAGGTAAAGAACTACAGGCCGCAGGTGTTGAACTTCAGGACCTGCAGAAACGTATCGAAGATGCAAGGGCTAAAGCACAACAGGAAATGGAAGCTAAAAATGCTGAGCTGTTCAACCCAATTCAGGTGAAAGCTGATGCAGCCATCAAAGCTGTTTCTAAAGAAAAAGGATTTGCTTACGTTTTTGATACTGCAAATCAGGCTTTGGTATACTGGGAAGGTGGTGATGACATCACCGCAACAGTGAAAGCTAAATTGGGTATCTCTGCTACAGCAGCAGCCCCTAAGAAATAATTAGAATTAAAATATTAAATTGCGGGATGGTGTTACGATACGCCATCCCGTTTTTTTATCATGAACATTTCACAGTCCATAGGCATTTTTGATTCCGGTTTCGGCGGTTTGACGGTATTTAAGTCCATCGCACAAAAGCTGCCTCAGTACAATTATATTTATCTGGGCGACAACTCCAGGGCGCCCTATGGCGACCGCTCCTTTGAGACGGTGTACCGCTATACGCTGGAGTGTGTGGAATGGCTCTTTGGCCAGGGATGTCCTCTGGTGATCCTTGCCTGTAATACGGCCTCGGCAAAGGCCTTGCGCAGTATTCAGCAAAAAGTGCTGCCCTTCAAATATCCTGACCGCAGGGTGCTTGGTGTGATCCGTCCTACAGCAGAGGTGGTGGGAAATTACAGCAACAGCAGAACGATTGGCGTCATGGGCACCCGGGGTACAGTAAAGTCGGAATCTTACCTGATTGAAGTGGCTAAGTTTTTCCCGGAGATTAAGGTGCTGCAGCAGAGCTGTCCGCTGTGGGTGCCCTTGATTGAAAACAATGAACACATTCATGAGGGGGCTGATTATTTCCTGAAGAAGTACCTCGGCCAGCTGCTGGCCAAAGATGATGCGATAGACTGCATCCTGCTGGCCTGCACGCATTATCCTTTGCTCATCCCCAAACTGCGGGCCCTGCTGCCCGAAAAGGTAGCGCTGCTGGGGCAGGGAGAGATTGTTGCAGATAGCCTGGTGGATTACCTGGAGCGCCATCCTGAGATGAAGGACCGTCTTGCCCGGGATCGGGAGATGCGCTTTTTTACTTCCGGAGATACTTCGGTTTTTGATCAGCAGGCCTCTATCTTTTTTGGCGCTGAGGTGGCCTCACAACATATCGAACTGTGTGTGTAGGGGTTGGATAATCCCTCAAAGTCACTACCGCATCATTTTACATTCAAACTTATTTCTTTCTAGGTTCTGATCATTATTAACGGTAAATTTGCGGCTTCAAACAACACACCCATGAGCGACTCGATCAAGCATGAATGCGGAATTGCCTTTATCCGCCTTTTAAAACCTCTCTCATACTACCAGGAAAAATACGGTACAACCCTCTACGGACTGAATAAACTCTATCTTTTGATGGAGAAACAGCACAACCGTGGTCAGGATGGTGCCGGTATTGCGACCATCAAACTGGATGTAAAACCGGGACACCGATACATCAGCAGGTACCGCTCCATGGCACAAAATGCTGTGGCTGACATCTTCGGATATGTACAGAGTAAATTTGTAGGTATCCAGAATGAAACGCCTGAATTGATGCAGGACGCAGAATGGTTAAAATCCAATGTGAGCTTTATTGGAGAGGTGCTGCTTGGGCACCTTCGCTACGGAACACATGGCCAAAACAGCATTGAAAACTGTCATCCTTTTTTACGTCAGAACAACTGGATGACCCGTAACCTGGTCATCGCCGGTAACTTCAACATGACCAATGTGGAAGAGCTTCTGGAGCAGCTGTATGAACTTGGACAACATCCAAAAGAAAAAGCGGACACAGTAACGGTGCTGGAGAAAATCGGTCACTTCCTGGATGACGAGAACCAATTGCTTTTTGATGCTTATAAAAAAGAGGGACTGGATAACGTACAGATCACTCATAAAATATCTGAAGGGCTTGACATTGCCAAGATCCTTCGCCGCTCGGCAAAAAACTGGGATGGTGGTTATGCCATCTCCGGCATTGTAGGTAATGGAGATGCTTTCGTACTTCGTGACCCTGCGGGGATCAGACCTGCATTCTACTATGCAGATGATGAAATTGTGGTTGCTGCTTCTGAAAGGCCAGCCATTCAGACAGCCTTTAACATCCCATTCAGAGATGTAAAAGAGATTGAACCTGGAATGGCGCTGATTGTGAAGAAAAGCGGAAAGGTGACCATGGAGGAATTCAGGGAGCCCCTTGAAAAAAGAGCCTGCTCTTTTGAAAGGATCTACTTCTCCAGAGGAAGTGATGCGGAGATCTATAGAGAACGTAAACACCTGGGGGCGCTGCTTTGCGACCAGATCCTTAAGTCTGTAAGTGCAGATTTAAAAAATACAGTGTTTTCTTTTATTCCGAATACAGCGGAGGTTTCTTTCTACGGAATGGTGGAAGGCTTGCATAGCTATATCAGGAATGTACAAAAGGAAACTTTACTACACCGTAAAGACCAGCTGAGCGATACAGAACTTGATGAACTATTGTCGATGAACCCAAGGGTGGAAAAGCTGGCGATCAAGGATGTTAAACTCAGGACATTCATCACTCAGGATGCCGACCGTCAGGATATGGTGGCCCACGTTTATGATACAACCTACGGCGTGATCAAAAATCATACGGATACCCTGGTAGCGGTCGACGATTCTATTGTAAGGGGAACGACCTTGAAACAAAGCATCATCAAAATCATCGACAGGTTGCACCCAAAGAAAATTATCATTGTGTCATCCGCACCTCAGATCCGTTACCCGGATTGTTATGGTATTGACATGTCTAAAATGGGTCAGTTCGTGGCATTCGAGGCAGCGATCCAATTGCTGAAAGCCCGTGGAATGGAATATGTGATTGAGGAGGTTTATCAGAAGTGTAAGGCTTCACTGGAGCTTCCGAAAGAACAAATGGTGAATTATGTAAAAGAGATCTATGCACCGTTTACACAGGAAGAAATCTCAGCACAGATCACCAAAATCATTACGCCGCAGAACATCAATGCGGAAGTCGAAGTGATCTACCAGACATTGGAAAACCTGCACGTAGCTTGTCCAAATCATACCGGAGACTGGTATTTCTCTGGTAATTACCCGACTCCGGGCGGTAACAAAGTGGTAAACAAGGCTTTTGTGAACTGGAAAGAAGGTAACAACCAAAGGGCGTACTAATCAGGTACAGCTTTTTTTAATAGCTAATGAGCCGGCGGGATTTGATTCTGCCGGCTTTTTTGATTTTAGTATATACATGCGGAAATCTGGCTGATATCTGTAGAGATACCGTATTGAAAATGCCATTCAGTGGATTCATTGTTTGGCGCGATACACTAAAAGTGTTTGGTGATGACTTCGATAAACAGCCTGATGGCGAAGATGATGATCACCGCTCCGGCAATGCGGTTCAGGTTCTGGATGTTCTTTTCCTTGATCCTGTACCTCAGTTTGGCGGCATAGTAGGTCTTAAATCCATCTACGGTAAGCTGGGTAGCCATGGCCATCACGAAAAAGACGATTTTCTCCGTCATGTCATAGTGCAGCTGCACGGAGATGATGCCGCCTACCATCACCCAGAACATTAAGGTGGTTGGGGATAACAGGCACATTAGGAATCCCTTTAAGATGTAACCGCGCTTTTTAACCTTAGCGATTTCAGAAACATCGTAGTTTACCCTGACTTTATTAAAAAGATAATAACATCCGATGCCCAGGAGGAACAAGCCTCCCACAAGGCCGATGTACTGGAAGTAAGCAGATTTGTAGTTCACAAACTGTGAGCTGAAAATGGTCAGTGTAATAAAAATGATATCACTGAAAATCACTCCCACAGCTAAAGAGAAACCAGCCTTGAAACCTTTTTCAATACTGGTTTTTATCATTGAAAAGAATACGGGACCCGTTAAAAACGAAAACAAAATTCCTGCCCCAATACCCTGTACGATTGTTTCAAACATTTACCTAACGTATAAAATTATGCTAATATGCGATTTTATAGATGAAATCATCCCTATTATTTCAATACTTTCCCCGCCCGCATTTAGGAATTACCGCCATTTAAGGGGCAGCACGGGGCAATTTAAACCGCCGCTTTAAAAGCAGATACCGCAATCATGCGATGTGTAAACATTACACTTTAGCAAACAGTTTTTTTTATTTAAGTTTAGCGGACTAAAATTACTATTAAACGAATATATGGAACGACAATCACAAAAAAATTATGGCACCGCTTTGTACACAATCATCACTGTGTTCTTTTTCTGGGGCTTTGTGGCTGCATCAAATGGTATCTTCATACCTTTCTGTAAGGCACACTTCAATTTAACACAGTTTGAATCCCAGCTTATTGACTTTACATTCTACGGTGGATACTTCATTGGATCCCTGATTTTGTATTTTGCTTCGCAGGCCAGTAAGGTGGATATCCTCAACAAAATCGGATATAAAAAAGGGATCATTGCAGGTCTGGTCATCTCGGCCGGTGGAGCACTGCTCATGATTCCGGCGGTACATTCGGGGGCATTTATCTTTATCCTCTTTACTTTCTTTGTGATTGCGCTCGGATTCTCCCTTCAGCAAACTGCAGCCAACCCTTTTGTGGTCGCCCTCGGTGAACCTGAAAGTGGTGCACACAGGCTGAACCTTGCTGGTGGTATCAATAACTTCGGTGGCTTGATGGGCCCCGTGATTGTCAGTGTGATCTTATTTGGTACGGCAAGTGATGCTGCTCCGAAAGCGGTAGAGATTTCTTCCATTAATAACCTTTATTATATCCTTGCAGGGTTATTCCTGGCGGTGGCGATCTTCTTCGCGGTATCTAAACTTCCTGAAGTGACCAGCGATGAGAAGATTGAAGCCAGCCCGAAACCAAACGGTCCCCTGGTAGTGATGATCCTTGGATTCCTGATGGTTGCTGCTGCAGCACCGTTATCGAAATTAACAGGTATCCCGAACTCAACCTTTGTGTATTCTTCACTGGTCATCATCGTGGGTGCCCTGTTGTTTGCATTTACGGTTAAAAAAGAAAACCCTGCCAAATGGGGCGCGATGCAGTACCCTCAGCTGGTATTGGGTATGCTGGCCATCTTCATGTATGTAGGTACTGAGGTAACCATCCAGAGTAACCTGGGTGCCTTGCTGAACCTGAAGGATTTTGGCGGTTTTGCAGAATCTGAGATTCAGCAGTACATTTCGCTTTATTGGGGAAGTATGATGATCGGCCGTTGGACGGGTGCGGTCAGCGCATTTAACTTATCTAAAAATGCCAGGAACATTGCCACTGTAATTGTTCCTTTTGTGGCCTTTGGTGTGATCCTGGGTGTGAACCACCTGACAGGTACGGATGTGGGTAACCTATATGTCTATGCCATCTGTATCACTGTCATGATCGTAGCCTTCTTTATTGGTCAGGAGAAACCGGCCAAAACACTGGCCATCTTCGGTACATTGGGCGCCCTGGCGATGATTACCGGTTTATTGACCACTGGTGAGGTTGCTATTTTTGCATTCGTAAGTGGTGGTCTGTGCTGCTCAATCATGTGGCCTTCCATCTTCGCACTGTCGATCACCGGACTGAAAAAATATACCAGTCAGGGTTCTTCATTCCTGATCATGATGATCCTTGGCGGATCAATCATTCCGCCGATCCAGGGTGAGCTGGCAGACAGCATTGGCATCCACAGCTCTTACATTATCCCTGTGCTTGGATTCAGTTACCTGGTATTCTTCGCATGGAGAGTGAGCGGAATCCTGAAAAGTCAGGGCATCAACGTGGAAAGCATTGAGGCCGAAGGAGGTCACTAATTTATCATACTTCAAGGGCTTCTCATATTCAAAATATGGGAAGCCTTTTTTTATATATACCCATGAGTAAACCAAGTTTCGAACACATCTTCATGAACCTGGCATCAGAGCTTGCCGAACGTTCACACTGCGTACGTGCACATGTTGGCGCCGTGCTGACTAAAGATACACGCATCATTTCTATCGGTTATAACGGCCCGCCCGCAGAAACACACAACTGCGATGAGGAATGGCCGGAGACGGGATGTGCCAGGGATTCCCGCGGCAGCTGCTCCCTGGCTTTACACGCGGAAGAGAATGCCATCCTCTACGCTTCCAAGAACGGCTCAAAAATTGAAGGTTCTACCTTATACACCACGCTTTCTCCCTGCATCGCCTGCGCACGCCTGATTTTATCGTCGGGCATCAAGCTAGTGTATTTTAAAGACTCCTACGCTGAATACAAGGGGTTAGCGAGTGATGAAGGGGTAGATTTTTTAAGAAGGTTCGGTGTGACTGTAAATAAGTTTTCTTAACTTTGGCCATGCTAGAAAAAATCATTATTCTCGATTTTGGTTCCCAATACACACAGTTAATTGCCCGCAGGGTTCGTGAATTGAATGTCTATTGCGAAATTCACCCTTTCAACAATGTTCCTGAAATTACATCAGACGTTAAAGGTATCATCTTTTCAGGAAGCCCCGCTTCTGTACGCCAGGAGGATGCTCCTCAAATTGATTTAAAGAAATTTCACCTTAACTTTCCGGTACTAGCGGTTTGTTACGGTGCACAATATATTGCGCAGCACTCAGGTGGCGAAGTGCAGGCATCGACGATCCGTGAGTATGGACGTGCCAACCTGAACTTCATCAACGCGGAGAATAAGCTGTTTAAGAATATTCCAATGGACTCCCAGGTATGGATGTCCCACGGCGATACCATCACCTCAATCCCTGAGAACTTTGAGGTCATCGCCAGCACAGATACGGTCAAGGTAGCCGCATATCAGGTGAAAGATTCGGAGACCTATGCGATCCAGTTCCATCCGGAGGTGACACACAGCATCGACGGCAAGCAATTGCTGGAAAATTTCCTTGTGGACATCTGTGGATGTAAGCAGGAATGGACGCCACTGGCATTTGTGGAAACAACCATCGCTGACCTGAAAGAGAAATTGGGCGACGATAAGGTTGTCCTGGCGCTTTCAGGGGGGGTGGATTCCAGCGTTGCGGCGATCCTGCTGCACAAAGCAATTGGAAAAAACCTGCACTGTATCTTTGTAGACAACGGACTGCTGCGTAAAGATGAATATGCTTCTGTTTTGGAGCAATACAAACACCTTGGCCTGAACATCAAAGGCGTTGATGCCAAAGAGCGTTTCCTGAGCCAGCTGGCCGGTGTAACGGATCCTGAGCTGAAACGTAAGGCAATTGGAAGGGTCTTCATTGAAGTTTTTGATGATGAAGCACATCAGGTACAGGATGTAAAATGGCTGGCACAGGGAACAATTTATCCTGACGTGATCGAGTCCATCTCGGTAAAAGGTCCTTCGGCAACCATCAAATCTCACCATAATGTTGGCGGTTTGCCGGACTTCATGAAACTGAAAGTGGTAGAGCCATTGAATACCTTGTTTAAGGACGAGGTAAGAAGGGTAGGTACTTCCTTAGGTCTGGAGCATTTCATCATCGGTCGTCACCCTTTCCCTGGACCAGGCCTTGCCATCAGGATCCTGGGCGAAGTGACCCCGGAGAAAGTGGCCATCCTTCAGGAGGCTGATGCCATCTACATCAATAACCTTAAAGAAGCCGGCCTTTATGATAAGGTATGGCAGGCGGGGGCAATCTTCCTTCCTGTACAGTCTGTAGGGGTGATGGGAGATGAGCGTACGTATGAAAATGCCATCTGTCTGCGCGCTGTTGAATCTGTTGATGGGATGACCGCCGACTGGTGCCATCTGCCATATAACGTACTCGCTAAAATTTCTAATGAAATCATCAATAAAGTAAAAGGAATAAACCGCGTTGTATATGACATCAGTTCAAAACCACCTGCTACCATTGAGTGGGAGTAAATATTGGCTGATCCTTTGTACCGGGTTGTTCCTTGCAGCGTGTTCGCCCAAGGTACGTCCCGGTACAACTAAAAAACCGGAAAGTACTCAGAAAGAAAAAAATGTGGACAAGCCTTCGGAAAAACTGACGGAGGCCAACATTGCTTTGCTGATCCCCTTCCGGTTGAATGAGATCAACCTGAAAACCGCCACCAAAGCCGACGTTGAACGTTCGGCTATGGCCATAGACTTTTACCAGGGTTTCAAATTAGGGATTGACTCCGCTGCTGCGAAGGGGATGAACTTTAAAGTCCGTGTGTATGACACGCGCGACAGCAATGATCAGCTGGCGACGCTCGTAGAGAATGGTAGCCTGGCTTCCAGTCAGCTGATTGTAGGACCTGTGTTTCCGGAAAGTATCAAATACCTGGGCAATTATACCAAAGCCAGACACATTCCCATGGTATCGCCGCTCGCCGCAACGCATCCGAACGAGTTTTCCAACCCCAACCTGATCTCACTGGTCAATAACATTGACCTTCATGCTGCTAAAATGGGGAGTTACATCACCGGCAATTACAACTCTGCCAATACAGTGGTGGTCCTGATCAGTACCAAAAGTTCCAGTGATGAAATGCTGGCCGCACCGCTGCGCCGTTATTTTGCTGACAGTAAAAAACAATTTGCCCTTCAGGAATATGCTTCTGTATACAGTATGGAGACTAAAATGAGGAAGGACAAACAGTATGTGGTTATGGTAGTATCCTCGGACCGGAAATTCGTGGTGCCTACGCTCGACAGGCTGGTTAAGATCAAAAATAAAGGTTTCAACCTGCAGCTGTTCGGGCACCCGGACTGGATCAAACAGAACTACAATACGGATAAACTGCAGACACTGGCAACCAGCGTGACTTCTTCATATAAGGTTGATTATAAAAGCGCGGCAGTAGTTGGCTTTATCAAAAAATACCGGTCTAAATATCGCTTTGAACCTGGGGAATATTCCTTCAAAGGGTTTGATGCCGGGCTCTACTTTGGACAGCTGCTGGCCAAACATGGCCGTGATTACCTGAACTTCCTGACGCGTGATGAATATAAAGGTTTGCATAACAATTTCAGCTTTGAAAAAGACGATCAGCTGGGATACATCAATACCAGTCTGATGTTGCTGCAATACAAGGATTTTGCATTAAATGTTATAGAATGAGAGTAGAGCACCAGATCAGGGCGTTTGAGCAGATCTTTAAAAGTTATGACGGGCTGTTGCCCTTACACCGTTTTCTGTTTGCCTATTTTAAACAGCACAAGCAGATGGGCTCGTCCGACCGTCGCTGGTCGAGCAGGTATATATATAGCTTTTTCAGAATGGGTAAGGCCCTTCCTGAAGAGGGGCCGCTAATCCGGCTGGCAGTGGGCGACTTCCTCTGTAATGTGACGCCGAGCCTGGTGACTGCTACGTATCTGCCTGAGCTACACGAACGCATTTCACTGCCGCTGAAAGATAAACTGCAGCTGATCATGGATCAGTTTCCTTCTTTTAAATTGGCAGACGTTTTCCCTTTTCATGTGAACCTTTCTGATGCAGCTGCAACAGATGCCTTCCTGGAATCCTTTTTCATTCAGCCTGACCTTTTTTTAAGGGTGAGTAAAGGCCATACCGATACGGTGAAAGGTATTCTCGACCAACATCAGATTCCTGTTCAGGTGGTTGCCGAATATACGCTGGCCTTGCCAAATGGCAGCAAGCTGGATCAGGTATTGCCTGACCATCGTTATTATCAGGTCCAGGACCTTTCTTCGCAGAAGACTGGTAATTACTTCAAACCGGAGAAATGGGACTACTGGTGGGACTGTTGTGCGGCATCCGGAGGAAAATCTCTGCTGCTGCATGACCTGGAGCCCAGCGTGCAGCTGCTGGTGAGTGATGTCCGTGAGAACAGCCTGAATAACCTCGAGGAACGTTTCCAACAGGCAGGACTAAAGAAATATCAGAAGAAGGTATTGGACTTGCTTCAGAATAACGAACAGGACCTGCACCATTATGAGTTTGACGGTATCTTGCTGGATGCACCTTGTACCGGCTCAGGCACCTGGGGACGTACACCGGAAATGCTCTACTATTTTGACCAGCGCAAGATCAGCGGTTTCGCCAGACTGCAGAAATCCATCGCCGGCAATGTCGTGAAATACCTGAAGCCGGGAAAACCGCTGATTTACATCACCTGCTCGGTATTTAAGCAGGAGAATGAAGAAGTGATCGCTTTCTTGGAGGAAAACCACGGCCTGAAGCTGGAAAAGATGGAGGTCATTACTGGTTACAATGATAAAGCGGATACCATGTTTGTGGCCCGGCTCATTAAGCCAGAATAGGCTTAGCAGAGTTTTACCTCACTGATCTGCTATTGTATCAATTCAAATTTAAGATCCGCATTTTGCTGTTATAAACCTGTATTGTTCCTGAACAGCTTGATCGCTATCGCGAGCAGGATGATTCCGAATGCCTTTCTGAGCACATTGAGCCCGGCTTTACCAAAAAGTCTTTCCAGGCGGCTGGTATTCTTCAATACGAAGTAAACAAAGCACATATTGATCACAATGCCCACGATTATGTTCTGCGTGGCATATTCTGTTTTCAGCGACAACAGCGTGGTCATGGTTCCTGCGCCTGCAATCAGCGGGAAAGCCAAAGGAACAATGGAGACTGTCTCCGGCACGTCTTCTTTAAAGATCGTAAGTCCCAGTACCATCTCCATGGCAATGAAGAAGATCACAAAAGAACCTGCAATGGCAAATGACGCCACATCCAGACCAATAACCTTCAGCAGCGTCTCTCCGGCGAAGAGGAAGATGATCATGAGGGTGGTGGCAACAATCGTGGCTTTCTCAGATTGAATATGTCCCGCTTTTTTACGCAGTTCGATCACCACTGGAATAGAGCCCAGGATATCGACGATTGCGAAAATAACCATGGAGCAGGAAAGGATTTGACTGAAGTTGAATTCCATAACACAGATTTATAGCGCAAAGGTATATCAATTAAATTGTTACCGAAACTATTGGGCATAAAAAAAGCCTCCGCAGCTGATGCGGAGGCTATATGTCATATTTGAATGTTTACAATTCAGGTTTTGGCGGGTCCTGAGGGAATACCGTTTTGCCGGTGTTGCGAAGGACAGAGTTTTTAACACTGTATCCGAAGTAGATGATGAAACCAAGCGCCAGCCATCCGAATAACCTCAGCCAGTTGGTCCATCCAAGGCCAAAGATCATGGCACCGCATACCAGTACACCTAAGATGGGAACCAAAGGCACCCATGGTGTTTTAAATTGGCGTGGTAGCTCTGGATTGGTTTTTCTAAGGATGATCACCGCCACACATACCAACATAAAGGCGAATAGCGTACCAATACTGGTCATGTCACCCACCACATCACCTGGAACAAAGGCTGCGAACAGACCTACCAGGATAAGGATGAAGAGGTTTGCTTTGTGAGGGGTTTGAAATTTAGGGTGCAGGTCGCTGAACATCTTCGGCAAAAGACCATCTCTGCTCATTGAATAGAACACACGGCTCTGACCAAGCAACATCACCAGGATGACAGAAGAAAATCCTGCAAGGATGGCTACAGTAACGAGTTTCGACAACCAGCCGTAACCGGTCATGTATTCACTGATCGCAGCAACTACAGAGGCTTCTCCACCTTTCGTACGGAAGAACTCGATAGGTGCGATACCCGTAAGCACGTGTGCAAATAGAATGTATAAAACGGTACATACAGCCAGTGAACCAAGGATTCCGATCGGCATAGCCGTCTTAGGGTTTTTGGTTTCCTGTGCAGCAGTACTTACTGCGTCGAATCCGATAAAAGCAAAAAACACCGTTCCTGCGGCACCGAGGATCCCCATGATGCCACCATAGCTGTGGCTGATGCCCGCATGGTCTTTATAAACGGTCGCCTCCGGGATGTATGGGTGGTGGTTGGCTTCGTTGATGAAACCCCATCCGAAGATGATGATCAGGATAACGATACTCACTTTCGTGATGACGATAATACCGTTGACGAAAGCGGACTCTGAAGTTCCTTTAATGAGCAATAAGCTCAAGAGACCCACGATAAACAGGGCAGGAAGGTTCATGATTCCACTGACGCCATCTACAGAAGTCTGGAATGGGGAGTGGCACCATTCGTAGGGTACGGGGGCGACATGCAGCACTTCGACGAGCAGCTTGTTCAGGTACTCGCTCCAGGCGATGCCTACCGTTGCTGCTCCTACAGCGTATTCCAAAACCAAATCCCATCCAATGATCCATGCCATCAGTTCGCCCATGGTGGCGTAAGTGTAAGTGTAGGCACTTCCCGAAATTGGAATAGAGGAAGAAAGCTCTGCATAACACAACCCTGCCAGTGCACAGCCTATGGCGGCAATGATGAAACCAATGGTTACTGACGGGCCTGCATTTTGAGCAGCAGCAGCAGCGGTACGTACAAACAGACCGGCGCCAATAATTGCTCCAATACCTAAAGCAACCAATGCTCCGGCACTTAAGGTACGTTTTAAACCTTTGCCTGAGTCTCCCGCTTCTTCAAGGAGTAGGTGCATCGGTTTCTTTGTGAATAAACTCATTGTATGGTTTTTGTTTAGTTTAAAATCAAGTCTCAAACCTAGTTAAAATATGTCTAAAAATAAAAAGGGATTTTTATTAGAAATCCCTTTTTAAAGTAACAATGATAATATTATTGTGTATTGTTTACACTATCTATCTCTTTTTAATTCAGTTTAGTAGCTTCTGCTGATGTGGAATTGGGTGTATTGCCATTTTTTACTACTTTTTGAAGTGGTTTTGCCAGTTCTACTGCACTTGTTTTGCTGATTTGCATGTTTTTCGTTTTGGTTTTAACTTCCTGGATCGGGGATAGTCCGCCAACGGCGATGTAAGGTGCAATAACAAGCGAAACAATCGACATTAACTTGATCAGGATGTTCATTGAAGGACCCGATGTATCTTTGAATGGATCACCCACAGTGTCACCTGTAACTGATGCTTTATGTGGTTCAGATTTTTTGTAATGCATCTCTCCATTGATCTCCACACCTTTCTCAAAGGACTTCTTGGCGTTGTCCCAGGCACCACCGGCGTTGCTCTGGAAGATGCCCATCAGCACTCCGGAAACAGTAACACCTGCAAGCAAACCTCCAAGGATCTCGGCAGAGCTCACTGCGGGAAACACACCTTTAAGACCGAAGCCAACAATGATCGGCACCAACAGGGCAATTGCACCGGGAAGCATCATCTCACGGATGGATGCTTTGGTAGAGATGGCCACACATTTTTCGTATTCCGGTTTAGCCTTGTATTCCATGATGCCCGGGATGTCGCGGAACTGACGGCGTACTTCCTGCACCATATCCATAGCCGCCTTCCCCACGGCAGCGATACACAGCGCGGAGAAGATGAAGGGGATCATGGCACCTACAAACAGACCCGCAAGGACAGGGGCCTTGTAGATGTCGATGGCATCAATACCGGCAACACCCACGAAGGCTGCAAACAGTGCCAGTGAGGTCAATGCTGCTGAGGCGATGGCAAAACCTTTTCCCGTTGCTGCGGTAGTGTTCCCCACGGCATCCAGGTTATCTGTACGTTCACGTACTTCCGGTGGCAGCTGGCTCATCTCCGCAATTCCGCCGGCATTGTCGGCAATAGGTCCAAAAGCATCAATGGCCAGTTGCATGGCTGTAGTAGCCATCATACCGGCAGCGGCAATGGCCACGCCATATAGTCCTGCGAAAGCATAGGAGAAGATAATCCCTGCAGCAAGCACCAGGATGGGTGCGACTGTAGATTTCATCCCTACGGAAAGACCGCCAATGATGTTTGTCGCGTGTCCTGTACCCGATTGCTGGATGATGGAATTTACAGGGCCTTTTCCCATTGCGGTATAATACTCGGTGATGATGCTCATCAGGGTTCCCACAACAAGGCCTACAATGATGGCATAGAAAACATCAATACTGCGGAACACCACGCCGCGGAGTTCAAGCTGTGCGGGCAGCATCCAGGTGACGATAAAATAAGAAGCGATGGCCGTCAGGACAATCGAGCTCCAGTTGCCCAGGTTCAGCGCCGTCTGTACATTGGAATCTTCGCCTTTGATGCGTACAAACCAGGTGCCGACAATAGAAAAGATGATGCCCAGTCCGCAGATGACCATTGGAAGCAATACCGGCGAGAATCCATCCAGTCCATCTACCGCGATGCCGTTTAATTTTTCCACCACAATCTCCTGTCCGAGTACCATCGTGGCAAGAATAGTAGCCACATAAGAGCCGAATAAATCTGCACCCATACCGGCAACATCCCCTACGTTATCACCCACATTGTCTGCAATCGTTGCCGGGTTACGCACGTCATCTTCAGGAATCCCTGCTTCCACCTTACCCACAAGATCCGCACCCACATCGGCTGCTTTCGTATAGATCCCGCCGCCAACACGCGCAAAAAGTGCAATGGACTCTGCACCCAAAGAGAAACCGGTAAGCACCTCTATGGCTGTTTTCATTTCTACACTATTGGGCGCTACAACATTGAACAGGTGGAGGAAAACGATGAAAAGCCCGCCGAGTCCGAGTACTGCAAGACCGGCAACGCCGAGTCCCATTACGGTACCTCCGGTAAAGGAGACCTTCAGCGCTTTAGCCAGACTCGTCCGCGCGGCCTGCGTAGTACGTACATTGGCTTTTGTCGCGGCCTTCATGCCAATATATCCTGCGGTAGCAGAGAATACGGCACCTATAATAAAGGAGATGGAGATGATCCAGCTGGAATGAAGGGGCACACCGTTCACTTCATGGATGGTGCCTGAGTAGGCCAGCAGTGCCGCGGTAAAGATGACAAAGATGCTCAGCACCCGCCACTCGGCCTTCAGAAAAGCCATTGCACCATCTGCAATATAACCCGCCAGTTCCTTCATGTTCGCATCTCCTGCATCCTGCTTATTTACCCATGCACTTTTAAAAGCCATGACGATAATGCCAATCATCCCCAGCGCAGGGATCAAATAGATCAAATTGTGTTGTAAAAACTCCATGTTTAATTTTCAGTTTATTGTTGTTAATATTTGGTTTTTAGGTTGTATTGCTCTTTTTTCAGTTTTTACGACTGATGGTATTTTTCCATTTTTATGACAATCAGGAACGCCTTACTTTAACAATTTTTTAAATACTTGATAAAGAGCTGTTTTTGAGAAAGTCATATTTTTGTCAGCTGATTGTTTCAACAGCAGACAGGAATTTAAGTTTTTTAAATATCTTAGCACAAACTAACCAAACAAAATGATATCATCAAATTGACAGTCAATTAATTTAGTGACGGTTATCATATTTATTATGTAAGCTGTTTCAGGGTAGATGGTGCTGAATACAGGCGATGGTGCTGGTTGAACCAAAAATAATATAATTCGGGCTGAGCAAAATAACAAACCTTATTAAACAAATTGTAAATCAATGGAAAACCAACAAGAGGATGCCTCTTTTAAGCGGGAACTTGGATTATTAGACGGAACGATGCTAGTCGTAGGGTCGATGATCGGCTCGGGAATTTTTATCGTCAGTGCAGACATCACCCGCCAGGTAGGCTCGGCAGGCTGGCTGACCCTGATCTGGGTCGTGAGCGGTTTGATTACCATGATTGCCGCCGTGAGTTATGGCGAGCTGAGTGCCATGTTTCCCAAAGCAGGAGGGCAGTACGTTTACCTGAAGGAAGCCTACAATAAACTGATTGCTTTTTTATATGGATGGAGCTTCTTTGCCGTCATCCAGACGGGCACCATCGCTGCCGTAGGTGTGGCCTTCTCCAAGTTTGCTGCATATCTTTACAAGCCCTTCAGTGAAACGAACATCCTATGGCAAATCCAGACCGGAACCAATGCTGCCGGGCAGCCGGAATATTTCTCCATTAGTGCGGCTCAGCTGGTCTCCATCCTGACGATCATCCTCCTCAGCTACCTCAATAGTCGCGGGGTGAAAAACAGTAAGATCCTGCAAACCTTCATGACCATCATCAAAATTGCCTCTCTGCTGGGGCTGGTGGTGTTTGGCTTTACCATGGGCGCTAAAGCGGAAGTGTGGGATGCCAACTGGGCGGATGCATGGACCACAAGGTCATTTGATCTCCAGACAGGACTCTGGACCAATATCGGGGGCGCTGCTCTTTTCGCCGCGATCTCGGCATCAATGGTGGGCTCCTTGTTTTCCAGTGATGCCTGGAATGGAGTCACCTTTATTGCTGGTGAAATTAAAAACCCGAAACGCAATGTGGGATTAAGCTTATTCTTAGGGACATTTATCGTTACTGTTATTTATATCCTGGCGAACCTGATGTACCTGGCTGTAGTGCCGCTGGATGGCATCGCCACGGCACCGTCTGACCGCGTCGCAGTAGTTGCTGCACAACACATCTTCGGTAATGTAGGGACGCTCATCATTGCTGTGATGATCATGATCTCTACTTTTGCCTGTAATAATGGATTGATTATGGCTGGTGCAAGGGTATATTACACCATGGCTAAGGATGGCCTGTTCTTTAAAAAAGCGGCCAACCTCAATGAGGCTGGTGTTCCTGCCTGGGCCCTATGGATTCAGTGTATATGGGCTTCGGCCTTATGCCTAACCGGTACTTATGGCGCGCTGCTTGATTTCGTCATGATCATTGTGATCATCTTTTACATCCTGACCATTGTCGGCATCTTCATCCTTCGTCAGAAAATGCCACATGCAGAACGACCTTACAAAGCTTTTGGATATCCTGTATTGCCGGTAATTTATATACTGGTGGCTACTGCATTCTGTGTGTCCCTGCTGGTGACAAGGATCAGTACCTGTGGATGGGGAGTACTCATCATGCTGGCAGGTATTCCGGTGTATTACCTGAGCCGCCAAAAAGAATAAAAGAACACAAGAAAGTACAATAGATAGATGTAAGTCCGTCGCGATAAAGCAATCTTCTATCGCAACGGGCTTATGTTTTATGGTTTTTCCAGCGCACCTTCACCGCGGAAATGTAATCGTTGTCCATCTTTACGTCTGAGAAGACTACAAAGTCCTGCTTGAGGTAGAATCCTAAGGGTGAGCGGTAGGGCTGCCCGCTATTTCTCAGCTCTTTGTTGTGGTAGATGACCCAGCCATTCAGCTCCTCTTCTCCCGCCTTCATACGGTTCAGCAGGAACGCACCATAGCCCTGCCCTTGCAGTTCTTCCTGCAGCAGTAAGCCGAACCAGCGTTCGCGATCTCTCGTAAATCTGAAGCCCCAGCCCATAATCTCTTCTGCTTCATCGATCAGCAGGTGGTGCTCCAGCTCTTTCAGCTCATAAAGATACTTTTCAAAGTCAACCAGCTGCGCGTGACTTAACCTTGAAGGGTATACTTGATTCCATAACCGGTGCAAAGACTGCTTCTGTTCGGTTTTCAGGTTATTGGTCCTGACTACCCGCATCAGCTTTTTTTCTTCGTCACAGGCACTTTCTTAGCGTCTTTTGCGGAGGTGTTGTTTTCCGGTTCCGGCCCCTTGGCTTTTTTGCTGCTTTGGTCGACCTCTTTTTTCTCGGTATTGTTTTTTGGGTTTTTCATGGCATTTGATATTGATATCTACGATAACAACTGGCAGGTGTAAATAGTTTATGCAAACAAACGGAGCAGGTGTTTGTAGTATCGGATATAGGCCGTTATATAATAATGTTATGGAAAAAATGATTCAGGCGCTCTTCGATACTGAGGAAGATGCATTTAAAGGTTTACAGGTGGTGCAACAACTGGATGTTGTGAAAGATCTTTCTATAGGAGAGATTTATGTCCTCGCCAAAGATCTCGATGGTAAAATAGCAATCCGCTCCGCTAAAGATACATCGGAAGGTATGGCGGCTGTTGGCGGAGGAATCCTTGGCGGACTCCTAGGCCTGCTTGCAGGTCCGCTGGGCTTGATTGTCGGTGTTGCGGGTGGAATGATTGCCGGTGCCGCAGGGGAAACACTGAAAGCTGAGGAGCTGTCTGATTATCTTGACGACATTGCCGCCAATATCCCCGATGGCAAAGCGGTACTCATTGCGCACATATGGGAGGACTGGGAAACGCCACTGGATACCATGCTGTCACCCTTAACAACCGATATTCGTCGCTTTAGCATCAATGAGAAGTTTTTCCTGCCCGTGCAGACGGAGATGGATAAACTGGAAGCGGACATCATCGTCGCAGATCAGAAGCTGGGGGCCAGCACTGCGCAAGACGGTGCGGAATGGGAGGCCACACTGGTAGACCTGAAACGCAAAAAAGCAGCACTGCAGAACAAAATGGACAAACATCATGACTACCGTGAAAAGACCTACCGCGAATGGGTAGACCAGCACCCGCAATCGCTGGAGGAGCATGACCTGGAAAGAAAAACACGACTGGAGAAGCGGATCTCCGAACAGAAACACAGGCTTGAGCAGTTGAGAAGGGACAGGTAGGCGCTGTGGTTTACATTCCTGGATATTCTGAGGGGGAATAGTTTGTTCATTGTAAAATTGCAGTACTGAGCCGGTATGTCCGGGACGGATGTTTATTTTTACTTTAAACAAAATTCCTCAGATTATGATCACGATTATAGCCGCCACAGATTTTTCAGATGTAGCCGAAAATGCGCTCGAATATGCCGCCGCCGCTGCCCGTCAGGGTAACGCAAAATTGGTATTGTTCAACTCTTTTATCCTTCCCGTTCACGCTGCCAATACGCTGCTCCCGGTAAGTAGCATCCAGTCGCTGATGGATGACAACAAGAAAAAATTAGAAAACCGTGCAGCTCAGCTTGCCGGGAAATATGGTATTCAGGTAGATTTTGATACCAACTTCTCTTTTGTGGAAGATGAAATGGAAGCCATTATTGCCAAGTATGATGCATCAGTGTTCGTCCTTGGGATGGCTCCTAAATCTTTGGAGCAGGACCTGCTGGGCAATACTACTACCACTGCTATCAAAAAGATGAAGTTTCCGGTGTTGGCAATACCGGCAGGTGCGGAGTTTAAAGGCATCAAAAAAATACTTTTCGCCTGCGATGTGTTGCGTGGTGTGCCAAAAACTATCCTTGCCAGGATTAAGGAAGCGGCGATCTCTCTAAATGCAGAAGTGGAAGTGTTCAATGTCAGCAACGCTATAGAAGAGCTGCAGGCAGATCAGCGCACTTTACCTGCAGATGATGCGATCGGCAATGGCCTGGATGGGGTGAGTTACTATTATAAAAATGTAAAGTCCAATGCTGTGATCAAGGAAATCGCCAAGGAAATCAAGGCTGTTGATGCCGATCTTCTGATTATGATCCCTAATAAATATGGCTTCTGGGCCTCGTTGGTACATAGGAGCAAAACACGATTGATGGCCTCCGGACTTGAAATCCCTTTGTTTTCGATACCGATTTAGGTCGATGGTACCTTTTATTACATCTTTGCTATCAGGCCGGTCTTTCATAAAAAAAGACCGGTTTTTTATGATGTAGCTTTTTTAATGGAAGTGCACTGCTAAAGGAAAGTAAGACCAGGAACCGCTGTTTTGTAAGGTCTCAGAAATTCCGCATCCGGGGAAAGCTCTGTAACTACGTAGTCGACCTCTGAAAGGTTGGCGATTTTGATCTTCATGGTGCTGTTCAGCTTCTCGGAAATCGATACAATGGCCACTTTGTCCGAGGCTGCCAGCATCGCCTTTTTCACTTGTACCGTGTCCCAGTCGGAATCTGAGAACCCGCCTTCAATGTCAAGGGCATTTGTTCCCAGGATGCAAAGATCTGTTTTTAATTGCGAGAGCTGCTGGAAAACATCCCCGCTAAAACACATCTGGCTGTAGGTGGAAATCTGTCCGCCAAGCATGATGGTACGTACATTAGGTTTGTCGAGCAGCTCTACGGCCGAAAGTACACTGGCAGTGACGATGGTGATCCTCAGGCTATTGGGAATCAGTTTGATAAACTCCCTGATGGTGGTGCCTCCGCCAAGCAACAACAGCATGTCTTTTTTTAACAATGGGAGTAGTTTTTCCGCGATGGTGATCTTATCATCCTGAGAATAGGCTTTCTGTGCGGAGGTATGGTGATAAGCACCTGCCATTGCGCCACCTTTAACCTTAATCACCAGGTTCTCCTTCTCCAGCTCGTTGATGTCTCTTCTGATGGTATCTTCAGATACATTTACAATCAAAGCTAAATGTTCAAACGTAGCACGTGTATGTATGTTGATTTCTTTAACAATCAATTGTTTACGTTGGCTTTTGGTTAGTGGAGCTGGTTGCGGATCAGTTGTCATCGTGTGGAGCTAATAGCAATTTTATATCTTATAAAGTGTAAAACTAGCATAAATTTAGCAAAGATTGTTGCTGATTAATTGCAAATATTATTCTTTTTTGCTGCATATTTTTTTCATATATATTGGGTGTCCGCTGCGGATGGGTATTTACAATTAGGGATTTAATACTTATGTTTGGTCATCAACCAATTGCAAAAAATATGCAGTATCTACACCAAGTCAGCTCTTCTTTTTTTTTAGTCCTGAGTGGCATCCACCGGATCCGATTTATTGTTTTATTATTTTTTGGTACCGCAATACATATTTCTGCAGGGGCACAGGTGTTGCCGGTAATTCCGCAAACGATGCCCGTGATCCCGCAACCGGTCATGGTGGCGGCAGCTGAGGGTACTTTTACCATTCACAAGGGGTTGCCGATCGTGGCTTCGGTTTCGGATACCTCCATCTCTTCCTTTTTAAATGAAGCCATTTTCTCTCATACCGGATATCATTTGAAAATTGCCAAAAAGATAAAAGGGCCTGCCATCAGGCTGAGCGTGGATGGAAGGGTTCAGCAAAAGGAAGGATACGAGCTAGAGGTAGACCGCAACGGAATTGCGGTCCGGGGGCATGATGCTGCGGGTTTGTTCTATGGACTGCAGTCGCTGATCCAGCTGTTTCAGCTGAAGGAGGCCAGCAGAAACATCAGCGTGCAGAATGGCCTGATCAGGGATTATCCCCGTTTTGGCTACCGTGGGATGCACATTGATGTGGGACGTCATCTGTTCAGCGTGGACTTTTTAAAGAAGTTCATCGACTTACTGGCTTTATACAAGTTGAACACTTTTCACTGGCACCTTACTGAAGATCAGGGCTGGAGGATCGAGATCAAAAAATACCCCCGCCTGCAGTCAGTTGCTGCATTTCGCAACGGGACCATCATCGGCCATAAAAAAGAAACGCCGCATACTTTCGACGGACAGCGATATGGTGGTTATTACACGCAGGAACAGATTGCGGAGGTGGTTGCCTATGCCGGTCGCAGGCACATCAACATCATCCCTGAGATCGAGATGCCGGGGCATGCGTTGGCGGCATTGAGTGCCTATCCAGAGCTGGGTTGCACCGGGGGACCATACCAGGCGGCGCAGTTCTGGGGCGTGTTTGATGATGTTTTCTGTGCGGGCAACGACCAGGTATACGAATTTATGGAGGGGGTGTTGGATGAAGTCATTCGTTTATTTCCCTACCAGTACATCCATATTGGGGGTGACGAGTGTCCGAAGTTGAAGTGGAAAAGCTGTCCGAAGTGTCAGAAACGAATACAGGAGAACGGATTAAAGGATGAACATGGGCTTCAGGGGTATTTCATGAGGCGGATTGTGGCTTACCTGGAAAGCAAAAACAGAAAGGCCATTGGCTGGGATGAAGTGCTGGAAGGAGGGGTGTCCAAAGAAACGACTATTATGAATTGGCGGGGAGAGGAAACCGGGGTCGCAGCGGCGAAGGAAGGCTATGATGTGATCATGACCCCGGAGCGTTTTCTGTACCTGGACTATTACCAGTCGCTGCACCCTGAGGAGCCTGTTGCTGCGGCGAGTTACACCCCACTGTCCAAAGTTTATGGTTATGAGCCCCTGAGTAGTCAGTTGAATGCTGCGGAGGCCGCCCACATAAAAGGCGTGCAGGCAGGTTTATGGTCTGAATATATGGATACGCCGGAGCAGTTGGAATATATGGCTTTCCCACGCATGCTGGCTTTATCTGAACTGGCCTGGTCGGCAAAAGAGCAGAAGAATTTTACTGGTTTCCTGGCCCGGTTACGCGCCCAGGAGCCGTTATTGAAGCGTCTGAACGTGAATTATTTCCCTTATTTTGATGAGGTTATGGGCATAGTGCGCCAGCAGAAAGGTAACGTTGTACAGCTGGAACTGAGCAGTACGCTTCCCAGTGCATCCATCAGGTATACCCTGGACGGAAAAGATCCGGATAAAAATAGTACCCTTTATGATTCTGCCATTGTATTTGGCCCTACTGCATTGGTCAAGGCCCGATTGTTTCACGATGGTCAGCCCCTCGGGCGGATCTTCACACAAGCGTATCAGGCTCATCTGGCGGTACAGAAAAACATAAAACTGAATGATTCGGCAGCCGGTACAGCCGGTATTGATCCTGGCCTGCTGCTAAATGGAATTATGGGTACCCATCGTTTTAACGAAGGGCAGTGGCTGGGGCTCCGGGGGCGCCCGTTGGATGTTACGATCGACCTGGGTGCGGTACATCAGGTAAATAGGTTGGGCACGAATATTCTGAATTACCATTGGCAGCGGATGTGGGCGCCCTCAAAACTTAGATTTTACGTTTCTGCTGATGGTGTTGAGTTCAAAGAAGTTTATACTCAGAATACCTTCCCCGTTAATGGGATCAATAAGGTGCGTGCCACAATTCCCCTCAGTCAGGTAAGGTATGTCCGGATGTTTGCTGAGGTGATCGACAAAATTCCTGTCGGCGAATATGGGGAGGGTGCAGCGCCCCTGCTGATGGTGGATGAGATTTATGTCAACTAGTAGCTAGAGGACCACAGTGTCTGCGGGTGCTGGCTTTTTCTTTTTGAGCAGCAGCTTGATGGCGGCAAGTCCAAATAAGATGATGATCACCGCAGTCAGATAACCCGAAAAAAAGGAGATGATCAGTGCACCTAGGGCATACGGAAGCCATAGGTAGATGTTGGAAATGACTTCGTGGTAGTGGTAGATGGTGATCAGCAGCATGCAGCAGATCATGATGCTGAGTGTCGTGCCAGAGTTAAAGTAGGCATTTAAAATGTCGAACCATGCAGGCTGAATGACTTTGCCGTTGCTCTCGATGCCAAACATCTGCTGGTCTTCCGGGCCGCTGACGAACATGGTGACGGCAGTGCCGCTGCGCAGTAGCTGTGCGTTGGGGTGTGGTGCATACCACCAGATGGGATAGGTCTGATGTAAGGTTTGCCCGCTGGGTTTCAGCCTCATGCTGAACTCATAATTGCGCTGGTAATAAGCAATGTTGGTGTCCGTAGTGTCTACAATGCCTGATTTTTTCTCATAGTACAATTTCGGGTTGCTGGCCTTAAAAAAGCCGAAGGCGATGGTGAGCAGGAAACTGAATACCAGGATCCGGCCCGGCCAACTGGTTTTATAAAATGCAATTGCCTTTTTATACATGAAGCAGCTTGTTTGTAGGGTTGATGGCTTACAGGTATTTAATTAACAAGGGGATTTGCATAAAGTTCGTACCAAAATATTTTAATTGTAACATTTTTTCCATCGCCTGAATTTTCGGGAACCGCTCTTGTTTTTCTAGCTTTGCCGGAAATAAGAAAGATCATGGAAGTACATAGTTTAGCACCTCAGGAACTCTGGGCGAATTTTGCAAACCTCAATGCGGTACCTCGTGCTTCGAAAAAGGAAGAACGGGTGATTGCATTTATGGTTCAGTTTGGCCACGACCTGGGACTGAAAACGATACAGGATGCCATTGGTAATGTGGTGATCAAAAAGGCGGCAACGCCAGGCATGGAAAACAGGCAGACGGTCATCCTGCAGTCGCACCTCGATATGGTGCACCAGAAAAATGGCGACAGCAATTTTGATTTCGATACGCAGGGGATAGCGATGTTTGTGGATGGCGACTGGGTGCGGGCGCGTGGAACGACCCTTGGTGCGGACAATGGCATTGGTGTAGCCACCATCATGGCCTTACTTGCTTCAGACAGCATTGCCCACCCGCCGCTTGAAGCCTTGTTTACCATTGACGAGGAAACGGGAATGACGGGTGCGAAACAATTGGATGGCAGTAACCTTTCAGGCAAGATCCTGCTGAACCTGGATACGGAAGAAGACAACGAGCTGACCATCGGTTGTGCCGGCGGCATAGATACCAATAGCATTTATCATTATCAGCAGGTGCCGGTGGAGTTGGGTGGCCGTGCTTTTCAATTAAGCATCAAAGGGCTCCTTGGCGGGCACTCCGGCACGGATATCCATAAGGGACGTGCAAATGCCAATAAACTGATGAACCGCCTGCTGTTTGCGGCCCTGAGGTCTGTAGACCTACAATTGGTTTCTGTTGATGGTGGAAGCCTCCGGAATGCCATCCCACGGGAATCTACTACAGTAGTTGTCGTTCCTGAAGCACAGGAAGCTGCATTTCTGGAGGTCATCAAGGGCTTTTCCGAGGTGCTCAACGAGGAGTACATACGGATTGAAACGGCGATGAACATTACTGTGGAGGCGGTATCCCTTCCGGAGCATGGAATGGGGCAAGCTGATTTTGTAAAGGTGCTCAATGCAATTTATGCCTTACCCAATGGGGTGTTCAGGATGAGTCCTGATATTGAAGATTTGGTGGAGGCATCGTCGAACCTGGCGAGAGTCATCATCAGAAAAGGAGAGTTCATCACACAGTCGCTGCAGCGCAGCAGTGTGGAGAGCACAAAGGACGATGTGGCCTTTGCTGTAGGCGCAGCACTGGAAAATATGGGTTGCGATGTATCAAGGAGCGGCGACTACCCGGGCTGGAAGCCGAATGCGGATTCTGATGTGCTTCGTTTGATGGAAAGAATCTATCAGGATACATTTGGAGAAGCTGCGAATGTCAATGCCTGTCACGCCGGACTGGAGTGTGGCATCCTTGGCGGGCACCTGCCGGGAATGGACATGATCTCCTTTGGGCCTACCATCCATGGGGCGCATTCACCAGACGAATGTGTCAGCATCTCTTCGGTACAGAAATTCTGGGCTTACCTGCTGAAGGTGCTAAGGGAGATTCCTGAAGTAAAATAATAACCAAATTCATCATTTGGACTTAACCTGCACTTTACAATGCAGCGGTAGATTTGCCGATGTAAATATTTGGTTAGTATTTATACGTTTAGGTTTAGTTGATACAAAAGCCATGATGGATGTCATGGCTTTTGCTTTTTAATTGCTTTTTAGTAAGGTAATTTCCACACGTCTGTTCTGCAGTCTTCCTTCCTTCGTTTTATTGTCGCCCACCGGTTTTGTATCTCCCTGGCCTGCTGTTCTTATTTTTGATGCGGCAATGCCAAGGCTTACAAGGTAGGTTTTAACCGATACCGCGCGCTTCTCAGATAGCCATTGGTTGTATGGTGCTGTTCCCGTTTTGTCGGAATGTCCTTCAATTAAAACTGCTGGTGCCGGTTTCTGTTCACTGATCACCTTTGCAACTTCAGCAAGCTTCTTTTTTGATGCTTCATTCAGGATGGAGGAGTTGGTGGGGAAGAGTACTTCTGAGCTGAAAGTAAACTTGATGCCCTCATTGGTGCGCGCTATCTGATTGTCGGGAAGGTTCTTTTTAAGGTTATCCAGCTCCTGGTCTGCAGCCACTTCTGTGGCTGGAGGGGTAGTAGATTTTGCGATTTTCTGCGTTTTGCAGGCAACGGTAAGGCTAAGCAATAAAGCTAAAAGCAGGTTGATCTTATGTGTCATGATAAAAAAAAGTTAGCTGTAAATATAAGGAATGCAGGACTTACCTTTGCGGTCAGGATACAATTATAAAGATACAGTGATTATGAAGTGGGAAAAGTTATTATCAGCGAAACGCTGGGGCAATGAAGACCGGTTTGCGGGAAATCAGAAAGAAGCACGTTCTGAGTTTCAGCGCGATTATGACCGGATCATCTTTTCTTCACCTTTCCGGAGGCTCCAGAACAAAACGCAGGTATTCCCCCTGCCGGGAAGTGTGTTTGTGCACAACCGACTGACCCATAGTCTTGAGGTGGCCAGTGTAGGCCGCTCGCTGGGGACTATCTTTTATAATAAGATAAAGGAGCAGGATCCTGGTATTGACGATTCCTGTCCGCTGTTGTGTGAAATCGGAAATATTGTGGCTTCTGCATGCCTCGCGCATGACCTCGGCAATCCTGCTTTCGGTCATTCCGGCGAGTCAGCCATCTCCCATTATTTCACTAATGGTGACGGTAAAGTGTATCAGTCGCAGGTAACGGCCGGGCAATGGGAAGACTTGATTCATTTTGAGGGTAATGCTAATGCACTACGGATCCTTACCCATCCTTTTGCAGGTAAGGGCACCGGTGGTTTTGCGCTGACCTATGCTACGCTTGCGGCAATTGCCAAGTATCCTTGTGCGGCACTTGCCGGTCACAATAAAAAGAACATTTATACCAAGAAATATGGTTTCTTCCAGTCGGAGCAGCTTGGTTTTAAAAAGCTCGCTGTGGAGATGGAGTTGGTCAAAGTGCAGGAGGAGCCTCTTGTTTACAAAAGGCATCCGCTGGTGTATCTGGTGGAGGCTGCGGATGACATCTGTTACAACATCATCGACCTGGAAGATGCTCACCGCTTGAAAATCCTGTCCTATCAGGAGGTGGAAGTTTTATTATTGCCCTTGTGTAATGACGCTAAGCTGCCTGCGCGACTGGCGGAGATGGAGGATGACGATGCGAAGATCACCCTCATGCGGGCCAAGTCTATCAGTACCCTGATCTGGCAATGCTCCAGCGTCTTTGAACGTGAACAGGAGGATATCCTTGCAGGTGAATTCAACTTAAGTCTGATGGATGCCATTGATGAGCCTTTCCTGGGTGTCATGAAAGCCATTGAGCAGATCTCCATCCGTAAAATCTATAACTATTCTTCTGTAGTTCAGATTGAGGTGGCTGGCTATCAGGTGATGGGCGGGCTGCTGGAAGAGTTTATTCCTGCATACCTGCAGAATGAGTCGAAATACCATAAAAAACTCGTGGAGCTGATTCCTAAGCAATTTCTGACGAAAGAGGATGATGTGTATTCAAAAATCCAGACGGTACTCGACTTTGTGTCGGGTATGACGGATATTTATGCGGTTGAGCTGTTCCGTAAAATCAAGGGCATTTCCTTTCCTTCTATGAGTTAACAGATTGGGGATTTCAGCATTTGCTGGGCTAAGAATTCCAGAAGTCATCAGATCGAGAATCCCAGAAATGATGAGGTTGTGAATTCCAGAACTGATCCAGCTAAGAACTAAGGCAGGCTAAGAGCTGCAGGATAGTGTTGCGCTGCCCGGCTGTTCGTCTGCCCATTGCGGACGGCGGCGGAAAAACTCATCATGCGTGTCTGCGTAAGGAGTTTGTAAAGCGTGTTCCAGTTTCCTGAACCGGGTGTTATCGCCTTTTTCCAGGTCCTGTATGGCCTCGTATAACATATAGTTGCGAAGGATGAAACGAGGGTTGTTTGCTTTCATATTGGCTATTGACTCCTCAGGGCTGATGGTATTTTTATTTTTACGGTCCTGATAACTGCGGATACATTCCTGAAGTTGCTGTTTCTCGCTTTCACCCAGGTCGTGGTAAAACGCTTCCTTGAAATGTGCTGTTGTGGATTCCGCATTCAGGTTCGATTCCGGCAGGGTGATGAGCAGCTGGTAAAATATGGTCATGTCTGGTTGCAATGCAAACAGCACTGCTTCGAATTGCTCAACCAGCTCAATCTCTTCGGCGCCGACCAGGTCCAGTCCCATTTTTCCGGCCTTCATTGCATAAAAACGCTCATAGAATAAGTCTCCAAATCCTTCCAATGCTTCCACCAGGGGGGCAGTATCGTTAAATAGTGGCGCAACGGCATTGGCCAGACAGCCCAGGTTCCAATAGGCAATGTGGTGTTGCTTGCCAAATGCATAACGTCTTCCGGGATGATCGGTGGTATTCGGGCTGAAGTCGCGATCGTAGGCATCCAGGAAAGAAAATGGGCCATAATCGATGGTGAGCCCAAGGATCGACATGTTGTCGGTGTTCATCACACCGTGTACGAAACCTACCCTAAGCCATTCTACGATCATCGTGGTGGTTTTGTCGACCACCGCCCTGAACCAGTCGAGGTATCCGGTAGTGACCTCCGGGTAGTAGCGCGATATGGTCCAGTCGGCCAGCTGACGTAACTGTTCATATTCTTTTCTTGCGGCCAGCATCTCGAAATTTCCAAATCGCAGGAAGGAAGGGGCAGCACGCATGACAACGGCGCCTGGCTCATAGGCGGTGCGGCCATCATAAAAAGGGTCCCGCATCACTGCGTCGCCGGTGGCGACGAGGCTGAGTGCTCTGGTGGTAGGTACGCCAAGGTAAAACATAGCTTCACTCATCAGGTATTCCCTTACGGAAGACCTCAGGACGGCCCGTCCATCAGCCCTTCTGGAATAGGGTGTTGGTCCCGCGCCCTTTAGCTGGAGCTCCCAGGAGCTGCCGGAAGACATTGGCCATTCTCCAAGCGTGATGGCCCTGCCATCGCCAAGCTGACCCGCCCAATTGCCAAACTGATGACCTGCATAACAGGCTGCATAGGGCAACATGGATGGTGTCGTGACATTTCCGCCAAGGACCTGCAGGTCCTGATCATCGGGATCGCTGATCCCCAGCTCTTCTGCCAGGGGGGTGTTCCATGTAATTAAAGAGGGCTGGCTCACCGGAGTCGGCTGAACGGTACAATAAAACATCCCCGGAGTCTGTCGGCGCGCGGCATTGTCGCTGTGGTCGCCATCGAAGTGTGCGGTGAATTCATTGATAAATACGTTTGCGCTCAGGTTTTTCATGTTAGGGAAGTTTTAACCCCGGCAATATCCGAAGATTCACGCTGATCTGGGTAATTATTGTTGAAATGTGGAACTGCGCTTACAGAGTTGTGGATGTGGCTTCTGTATGATCCAGCTTTTGGAGCTCTTTCCTGTAACGGTCAAGATTGGGTTGCTGACTGAGCTTCAGGTATTTGGTTAGGGCTTGCCTGTATTCCTCTACAAAGGGCTGGTAATTGGGGTCGGTCTCATATTGGATCTTTGCCTTTTGCACGGGTTTGAGGAGCTCGTTTTCTTTGAGCTGCATGCCATCCACAGATTCGTCACTGAGCACCACGATGTTCCGCTCATAACCGCGGATAAATTTTACCGGAAACGGCTTACCGGGAGCAGGAATGTGGATTTCATTCTCAATGGGGTACAGGCTTGCCGTGGTGGTGGAAAAGCTGCCTTTTGTGTATTCGCCGTCAAGGCCTTTGACAATATATTGATACTCCCAGATGTTCTGGTCGTTCAGCTGTGAGCTGGTCTCTTCGGCATCTGTGATCACAGCCGTGCTCCGTACGCCGAAAGCATTCAGGAATAGGGAGTTTACAAACTGCCCAGTAAATACATTGGCCATTCCCATCAGAAAAGCGAGTACTACATATAAGATGTTTTGTCGTTTGATGAAGATCAGGATTCCAATCACCATTAAAAGCAGAAAGGCCAGGAAGCCGTGGTGACCAAAGAAATAGAAAATGCGGGAGAGTATAGACATTCGTATAAATCAGTTTCATTAATAAAATGAAAATCACGCAAAAGTTAAGCCAATGAAAATCTGCGGCTGTATCTTTGCAGTTCATCAATTGTATGTTAAAGCGAATGAATGTGAGATTAGTGGTGCTTCTGTTATTGTTATTTGCCGGATTGAGGGGGGTTAGTCAGTCTGATGTAGATTGTAAGGTGTTGCTGGATCAGCAGCCTTACTTTGTGAAACATAAATCCGACGAAAAAGACCTCGCCTTAAAACGGGATATTGAGATCCTGAAACACTGTGGCAACTTTGATAGTGTGGATAGCGCCTTTCTGAAAGGTCCGATGCTTGGGGTGATCATGCTGCAGGAAGTGAGGGCCGGAAAACCGGCTACCTACCGGACAATTGTGGACTTCTTTAATAATTTCAGAAAAACCGCCGAGTATAAGGATTTTGCCTACGGATTGTCGCTATACCGTAAAATAGGACAGAAAAAGGTGCGTTTGGAGGACTGGAAAGTCGATCAGGAGCTTTTTGTGCGCATGGGCTTTACAGTGAATGACCTGGAGGACTTCAAGCATTTTCTGGAAGCGCCCGCTCAGCAGGGGGCAACGTACCTGCAGGCTTTTTCCAGATACATGGCTGAGCTGGAGGGAATGCGTGTGGATAAAGATAAATAAATTTAAAAGCGTACTTTTGTACATCAAATAAAAGCAGCATTGGGAACATTACTAGATTTAGGGATAAAGGGATATAGGAATTACGGTACACACCTGAAAGAGAAATATAACGGGCAGCGTGTGTTCAAGGTGATTGTGGACGGTGGTTTTACCTGCCCAAATCGTGATGGTAGTAAAGGATACGGTGGATGCACTTATTGTAATGTCGATTCTTTTACGCCCGAGTTATCAAGAAAGCTCCCTACCATCCGCGAGCAGTTGGAACAGGGCATGGAGCGTGGTAAAGGCTTTTATAAAGCAGATAAGTTCATCGTTTATTTTCAGCCCAACACCAATACTTATGCGCCAACGCATTATTTAAAGATGATGTACGATGAGGCCCTTTCCATTAATCCGCAGGATGTGGTTGGGTTTTCTGTCGGAACACGACCGGATTGCATTGATGCCGAGAAGGTAGCGCTACTGGAGAGTTATGCCGACCGCTACGATGTGGATCTGGAGATGGGCATGGAGTCTATCTATGACGAAACACTCGAAAAGATCAACAGGGGCTGTAGTCATGGTGAATTCGTTGAAGCTGTAAAGCTGCTGGAGAACTCCAAACTCGACCTTTGTGTGCATACCATTTTTGGCTTCCCATGGGAAACTGAGGAGATGATGCTTGGATATATCCATGAAATTAACCGCTTTCCCCAGATCAAGTTTGTAAAATTCCACCACCTTCATATTGTGGAAGGCTCCATCATGGGGGTGAAGTATAAAAAGGAACCTTTTAAATTGTTTTCGCTCGAAGAATATACCGACCTGCTGTGTAAGCTGATCCCTCTGCTGAGGCCAGACATTGTCATTCAGCGCCTTTTCGGCATCTCCGACTGGGACCTGCTGATTGCGCCGAACTGGGGTCTTAACAAATCGGCCATTCAGACTTATATAGATAAGGAAATTGAGCGCCGCGGTGTTGTGCAGGGCTCAGCTTACGTTCCTGTGGCGGGATAGCTTAGGTAGCGTAATCGCCAAAAAGCTGAATAATCTTTTTCTTCCTGTATTCAAAAATGTGCTGTAGTTTTTCTGCTACAAACAGATGGTTTGCCATTCTGCCCAATATGCCCATTGGCATGCCGTAGGTTAAGATGTCGTTCATCTCTACACCGCCCGGAATCTCCCTGAAGTGATGCTGGTGGTGCCAGAACTGATAGGGACCGAAACGCTGCTCGTCAATAAAATACTTTTCGTGTGCAACCTGTGTGATCTCCGTCATCCAGTTTAGCTTGATCCCAAGCATTGGGGATACCTTATAGGTGATGATCATCCCGGGATACATCTTTTCGATGTGTTTCGGGTCTGAAGTCACCTGGAAGGCCATTTCCTTTGGGGTGATCCTGGCCAGGTTCATCGGTGAGGAAAAGAAATCCCATGCCTCAGGCAATGGGATGGGCAGCCGCTGGCTGAAAAATAGATGGTATGATTTCATAGCTCTGATAAAGATACATTCTGAAATCCAAAATTGTTTTTGCAGATGTTTTTTTACCGGAAAAACCATTTTTACATTTTTGTCAGTTTTTACCGCTCATATTTTACACAATTTTATAAAATCACAATTTTTTAAGCACTTTTTTGATGGTTTATTAGAATGATAGCCTTATTTGTTTTGGTTTATACGCTACATTCATGCTTTTTGTTGTGATTTATACAACTTTTGAGTGATTTTGTTTGTGTTAATTTCATAAAAATCGATTTATTTACTAGTTTTATAAAAATTAACCAACAGTATTTAATAATAAACAAGTAAAATCTAATAATTATGGCTAAAATTTTATTTAAACAGGTGGGTCCATTTGCAATTTTATCAGTAATTGCACTTTTGGCTCTTTTTGTACCGCTGCTTCCTAACTTTGATGAAGGAAAATATAGTGGTCCAGACGTTGCATTTATACTAGTTGCTACGGCTCTCGTGTTTCTGATGACTCCAGGTCTTGCCTTTTTCTATGGCGGTATGGTTCATCGTAAAAACGTTTTATCTACCATGATTAAGAGTGTGGTTGCTGCAGGGATCATCAGTGTGCTATGGGTAACTGTCAGCTTTAGTCTGGCTTTCGGTGAGTCCATCAACGGGCTGATCGGAAATCCCACTACTTTCCTGTTTTTCCAGGGAGTGAACTCCGGACCATCATGGAGCCTGGCGCCAACCATTCCGTTGACGTTATTCGCCCTTTTCCAGCTGATGTTCGCGATCATCACGCCAGGACTGGTAGTAGGTGCCGTTGCTGAACGTATCCGTTTCACCTCTTACATCCTCTTCATCGTATTGTTCGCCCTGTTTGTATACTCTCCATTGGCACACTGGACATGGCATCCCGATGGTATCCTCTTCAAAATGGGCGTGCTTGACTTTGCCGGTGGTACTGTTGTGCATATTTCTGCTGGTATGGCGGCCCTTGCTGGTGCGCTGGTGTTGAAAAGAAGAAGAAGTCACCAGGAACACCAGGAAGTACCTCCTGCGAACATCCCTTACGTGCTGATCGGTACCGGCTTATTATGGTTCGGCTGGTTCGGTTTCAACGCGGGTTCTGCGCTTGGTGCCAACAGTCTTGCAGTATCTGCTTTTGCTACTACTAATATTGCTGCGGGTGCCGCTGGTTTGTCATGGATGTTCTTTGATGTTGCCAGAGGTAAAAAACCTTCGGTACTTGGTTTCTGTATCGGTGCGGTTGTAGGTCTTGTGGCCATCACTCCTGGCGCCGGATTCGTGAGCATTCCTTCCAGTATCTTCATCGGTGTGATTGCTGCGGTAATCTCTAACCTTGCTGTAGTATGGAAATCTAAAACCAGTCTTGATGATACACTGGACGTATTCCCTTGCCATGGTGTGGGTGGTATCGTTGGTATGTTGCTTACTGGTGTTTTTGCTACCAAAACAGTAAACAGCGCTGGTGTTGACGGTCTGTTCTACGGAAACCCTGAATTCTTCTTCACCCAGTTAAAAGGGGTAGTGATTGTGGTCATCTTCAGCTTTGTGATGTCATTCGTAATCTTCAAACTGATCAACCTGATCCAGCCAATCCGTGTAACCTCTGAAGAGGAAGAAGCAGGTCTTGATGCTTCTCAGCACAACGAAAAATACTTCCAGGGAACCCTTATTGTTGCTTCAACGGGTGCCGAAGTAGACAACGAGCATTAACGCCTAATTCAAAATAACCATCTGAATTCTCAACCTCAAACCAAAACAAACTATGAAATTAAAATTAGTATTTACCGCAGTATCATTGTCATTTGCATCATTGTCATATGCTCAGGAGGCAACTCCTTTAGAGATCTCCGGATCTGTCGATACCTATTATAAGTATGATTTTAATAAAGTGCCTAACAACATCAAAACCAGCTTCGCCAACGACCATAACTCGGTTTCCCTTGGGATGATCGACCTGGCCCTGAAGAAAACTACCGGCAAAGCTTCGTTTGTGGGGGAGCTGTCCTTTGGACCACGTGGACAGTACCGCTCGCTCGTTTCTGGTGATGACAACACAGGCTCTGACTTCAACATCCAGAATTTATATGCTTCTTACGCTTTTACAGATAAGTTTAGCATGACGGCCGGATTTATGGGAACGTTTGTAGGTTATGAGGTGATTCCTCCAACAGGAAACTTTAACTATTCTACGTCGTACCTGTTCTCTGCGGGACCTTTCCAGAATGCAGGGATCAAAGGAACTTATGCCTTCACTGATAAGATCAGTCTGATGGTGGGTTTGTTTAACGACTGGAATGTGTATCAGGACATGAATGGGGTTTCTCATATTGGCGCGCAGCTGGCGGTATCTCCTGTAGAAGGGTGGTCTGCTTACCTGAATGTTCTCTCCGGGAAATCTGATGGAGCGGTAGGAACTGGTACGATCCTGGATCTGACGACTTCTTATCAGGCTACAGAAAGCATTAAGATCGGTCTGAATGCAGCGGACTACTCGGTAGATAATGACGGTGGTGGTTACTCTGGTGCCGCCCTTTACCTTCAGAATGCTTTTACTCCTGCCATCTCCTTGGGCATCAGGGGTGAATATTTCAATGCTAAGGGTACTGACGGTGCTGCTGATGCTGACGTAACCGCAATTACACTGTCGGGAAACCTGAAGTCAGGTGGCCTTACCTTCATCCCGGAGGTCAGGTTTGACAATGGTGATGCGGGTGGCTTCCTGAAGAAAAACCTGATTGACGCCTCGAAAAATGCATCGCAATTCTCGTTGGCACTGGTTTACGCTTTTTAAGTCTCAATTTCATTTCTATATTTGGAGGGCATCCCATTACGGATGCCCTCTTTTTTAATCCGTTTTTTATGAAAAGTCTTGCGCTGTTAGGTCTGTTATTGAGTTTTGGTACTGCGGTACTTGCACAGGGCATCAAGCTCTCCCGTGATGAACGTGGTAAGCTGATGTATTATGAGGTGGTAGATAAAAAGGATACCGCAGCATCGGTGCTCGCTGCGAGGGCCAAGGCTTATTTTGATGTTGCTAAAGACCTGAAGGTTGTTGCTGCGACGGGTGATAGTCTGCGTACCGTGCAGGGGAAATTTGTGATCCGCAAGACGGCATTTATGCTGGCGCGCCCCTCGGGAGAGGTGACCTACAATATGTATCTCGGGCTGCGGGAAGGTAAATACCGTTTTTGGCTGACAGATTTTGTTTTTATTCCTTATCAGCGCGACAGGTATGGGAACTTTGTGCCTTCCACAACCATTGGCACACCCCTGGAAACTGAACCGGGAAAGCTGAATGCTGCGGAGTGGGAATCCTATGTCAGCGCCACAGAAAAGTCTGCTGCCGAATTTGCCCGGCAGTTTAAACAGCAGATGTCGGCCGTCAGCCCGGCTGCTCCTCAGAAAAAAGAGGCTCCGGTCATCTCTACGCAGGATAAAAAATGGTAACTAGTGTACCATCTTATCTGCACAGGTAGAACTGGCAAAGGCTTCCGGTTTAGCTTTGAAGATAAAGCCCATGCTCAGGATGTAGCCCATCGCCTCATTCAATGCCTTGTTCGACTTAAACATCGGATTGGTATTGATGTCGGCATGTACCTCCAGGTCTACGTCATAAAGGTCCAGGAGATCGCAGACGGAATAAGCCGTCTCAATGGATTTCTGCACCTCAACCAGCATTCTTTCTTTAATGCTCATCTTCTGCAGGCTCTTTTCCTGATGGATGTACATGAATCCTCCGTGGTGCTCCCTCAGGAGCACAATGACAGTAGCGAAATCTGTAAATGAACCCTTCACCTGAGAATCTGTCCCGATACAGACCTTGAGATGGAACCCCTTTTCGGTTTCCCTGATGATGGCTTGCTCTACTTCTTCTAAAATGGACGAGTGGATCACTTCGCCGCTAAATTTTTTCCAGGTCATACGTTAATTGTGTTTTGATGAACAACCCGTATACAGGTTTCCTAAAAATACCTTTAATAAATTAAAATCGCATTAATTATCTCTTGTTTTATTGTTAACAATTGTCTAATTTTCAACATATTAAAGCCGCTTCCCCTCTCGCTGTTTTTATTTGTCCAAACCCTTTGGGAGTGGTATTGTTATACTACTGAACAAAGGAACAACGTTCCTTAACTAACGAACATCGTTAACCTAACCATATCGGATATGAATAATGAACTAATCAACGAGTTTTGTATGTTGCAACAAAGCAGGGCTACCAACCACTATCATGAGGTCTTAGATGAGCAGGTATATACCCCCATTAAAAATGCAAACCATAAGATGTATACCTGGATCTCCCGTCGCGGACAGATGCTGATGAGCCTCGACGCCCGGTTAAATAGCTCCATGAGACACCTGCGCAAGAAGTATTTGAAGTTTTAGCGTTCAATTCCATTATCTTTGTGCCATGATGGTAGAAAAGATACTGGAGAAATTAGCGATCACCAAACTGAACGACATGCAACGCGCGTCTCTTGATGCTGCAGAGAAGGGCGGTGATGTGGTCTTGCTGGCACCAACAGGTTCCGGCAAGACACTTGGATTTTTACTGCCGGTTCTCAAAAACCTGGATGCTGCCAGAAAAGGGGTGCAGGCGCTGGTGCTGGTCCCTTCCCGGGAGCTGGCACTGCAAATTGAACAGGTATTCCGTCAGATGGGTACAGGGTTTAAGGTGAACTGCTGTTATGGTGGGCACCCTGTAAGAACGGAACGCAATAACTTTGAACAGCCTCCTGCCGTACTTATCGGTACGCCAGGGAGAATTGCCTACCACCTGCGTCACGAAAACTTTGACGAGTCTACCATTACCACTCTCGTGCTGGATGAATTTGATAAGGCACTGGAGTTTGGCTTCCAGGAGGATATGTCTTACATCATCCGCCGCCTGCTTAGTCTGAAACAACGCATGCTGACCTCGGCCACGGCCATGGAACTGATCCCTGACTTTACTGGTGTAAGCAACCCCATTCAAATTGATTTTCTGAAAGATCAGAAGGCAGCTCCTGACCTAAAGCTCAAGAAAGTGACCACAACGGCTGCTGATAAGCTGGATACGCTGTTTCAGCTCATCTGCAAGATAGGGGAGCGGGCTACGCTGATCTTTTGCAACCACAGGGAGACGGTAGATCGCATTAGCGACCTCCTGATCGATCAACGGCTTGGTCACGACATCTTTCATGGTGGCATGGAACAGGATGAACGGGAGCGCGCGCTGTTGAAGTTTCGCAACGGCAGCATCCGCATCCTCATTACGACCGACCTGGCTTCCAGGGGACTGGACATTCCGGAGGTGGAATGTATCATCCACTACCAGTTGCCATATACTGAAGATGCTTTCCTTCATAGAAATGGGCGCACCGCCCGCATGAATGCAAAAGGGACCGCCTACCTGATTATTGCAGACGATGAGCAATATCCCTTCCTGAAGGGCGATATTGAAACAGAGCCGCTGAAAGGGCAGTTTAAGCTGCCAAAAGACAGTCCATGGCAAACGCTGTACATCGCTGCCGGAAAGAAAGATAAAGTGAATAAGATTGATATCGTTGGCCTGCTCCTCAAAAAAGGAGGTTTGCAGAAAGAGGATGTTGGACTGATAGAGGTGAAAGACCAGGCTTCCTATGTGGCGGTAAAACGCAATCTCGTAGCTCATCTGCTCAATAGCCTCTATAATGAGAAAATAAAGAATAAAAAGGTGAAAATCGAAATTGCCATGTAATCCTTTGGGATGACATGCATGAGCACAACAATGACCAATCACAATTATGAGTAATAACGATATCTTTAAAAAATTGCGTGTGGCGCTTGCGCTGACCAATGACGACATCATCAAGATCATGGAACTGGTGAACTTCAAGATCACCAAAAGCGAGCTTGGCTCGTTCTTCAGAAGTGATGACCACCCTAACTTTAAACCATGCGGCGACCAGATCCTGCGTAATTTCCTGAATGGGCTTGTCATTTACAAACGCGGGTCCAGACCACCGAAGGAAAGCTAATTGTGATCAAAGTTAAGTGTGACCGCAATCACCTGCTCAACCTGTAAAAAGAAGTATCATTGCAGTACGGAATATAATCATATTCCGTTTTTTATTTTTTTTATAACTGAAAAATCGTCTTTCCTGATACCCCTGAGCAAGATGGATTGTGAAAATGATTTATATAGTGTAAAAATATTGCTAAAACTATTTATCATCACTAGTAATAACGATAGTAATTAATTAATTTGCTCAGATTTACTAATACAACCAAATACAATGAATGCAAAATCTTCAAAACTGCCCTTTATCGGAGTAGATATTGGTGGCTCACATATTACTGCCGCCCATGTCGACTGCAACACCTATAAAGTTATTGACAGTACCATGAAACGCGAGCGGGTAGCATCTATGGATTCCGTAGATGTGATTATGAAATCCTGGATAGATGTTCTTTCTTCACTCATCATCAAAACTGATGATGAGAATGTAAAGATTGGAATTGCAATGCCTGGCCCATTTGATTACGAAAATGGAGTCTCGCTGATGAAGGGCCAGCAGAAGTACGATTCATTGTATGGTATTAATGTAAGAGACATTCTCTCTGCTGAACTGGGCATCGCAAACGAAGACATCATTTTCATCAATGATGCAGAAGCTTTCCTTCGCGGGGAGCTGGCTTCAGGTGCAGCTGCAGATGCAGAACGCGCCATCGGCATCACATTGGGAACAGGATTAGGTTCCACCAGTAATGGTTCTGGTGTTACTGTCGATATGGATTGGGCCTTCCGTCCTTTTAAAGACAGTGCTGCTGAAGAGTACATCTCCACCAGGTGGTTCTCTAAAAGATATAAAGAGCTGACAGGTAAGGAGGTTAAAAACGTAGAAGAGCTGATTGCGACTGCGGATGTAGCCATCAAAAAAGAGATCTTCGCGGAGTTCTCCGAGAACCTCAGCATTTTTCTCAACGACCTGATTGCACAGGAAAAGCCCCAGGTAGTGGTCATCGGTGGTAACATTGCAAGGTCATGGGAGCACTTTATTGATGCTTTAACAGAAAAGATTGCAGATAAATCAGTGGTCATCAGACAATCTGAGATGTGGGAAGATGCAGCACTTGTCGGTGCAGCCTGCTCATGGGTTGGAAAGTAACTGAAACACCAAAATATAATCCATAAAAAAGCCCCGTTCAATTGAACGGGGCTTTTTTAGTAAGGCCTGGTGTTACACGTTGCCTTCTTCTTTCTTCTTCTTTTTACCAGGACTTTTATTCTCTACCGTAATTTCATCGGTTTCTTTATTGTAGTCAATCTCCAGGGTGTCGCCATCATGGATTTCTCCTTTAAGGATCTCCTCTGCAATAGGATCTTCGAGGTACTTCTGAATGGCACGTTTCAGTGGTCTCGCACCGAAGTTGCTGTCGAACCCCTTGTCTGCAATGAAGTCTTTTGCCTTCTCGGTCAGCTTGATCTCATAACCAAGGTTATGTACACGTCCGAACAATGATTTCAGTTCAATATCAATGATTTTAAAGATCTCGTCTTTACCAAGGGTGTTGAAGACCACCACATCATCCACACGGTTCAGGAACTCAGGAGCAAAAGCACGTTTCAAAGCGTTTTCAATCACACCTCTGGAGTGCGCGTCGACCTGATTGGTTTTTGCTGTGGTAGAGAAACCTACGCCCTGACCGAAGTCTTTCAGTTGGCGTGCACCGATGTTTGAAGTCATGATGATGATGGTGTTTCTGAAATCCACTTTACGACCTAAGCTATCTGTCAGCTGGCCTTCGTCCAACACCTGTAAAAGGATGTTGAAGACATCAGGGTGTGCTTTTTCAATCTCATCCAGCAGGATGACCGCGTAAGGCTTACGTCTTACTTTCTCTGTCAGCTGACCACCTTCTTCATAACCCACATATCCCGGAGGCGCACCCACTAAACGTGATACTGCAAATTTCTCCATATACTCACTCATGTCAATCTGGATCAGTGAATCATCACTGTCGAACATAAAACGTGCAAGCTCTTTTGCCAGCTCCGTTTTACCAACACCGGTAGGGCCAAGGAAAATGAATGAACCAATTGGCTTTTTCGGATCTTTCAATCCCGCCCTGGTACGCTGAATGGCTTTTGTCAACTTTTTAATGGCATCATCCTGACCAATGATTTTCGTAGCTACCGTATCGTACATGTTCAATAGTTTTGCACTATCGGTCTGTCCAACACGTTGCAATGGAATACCGGTCATCATGGAAACCACCTCTGCAACATTATCTTCCGTTACGGTATAACGTTTTGTTTTGGTTTCCGCTTCCCAGGCAGATTTCGCACGATCAAGCTCCTCTAAAAGATTCTTTTCAGTATCCCTCAGTTTGGCGGCCTCTTCGTACTTCTGACTTTTCACCACCTTGTTTTTCTCCAGTTTGATCTCTTCAATCTTACTTTCAATCTCAATGATGTTCTCAGGGACATGAATATTGGTCAGGTGAACCCTTGATCCAGCCTCATCCAATGCATCAATGGCTTTATCCGGAAGGAACCTGTCGGTAATGTATCTTGACGTCAAAGCCACACATGCATTGATGGCTTCATCCGTATACGTTACCCCATGGTGATCTTCGTATTTTTCTTTGATGCGGTTGAGGATCTCCACCGTCTCATCCGGTGTTGCCGGCTCAATCATTACTTTCTGGAAACGACGGTCTAAAGCACCATCTTTTTCAATATACTGACGGTACTCGTCAAGCGTAGTTGCACCGATGCATTGAATTTCTCCCCTGGCCAAAGCCGGTTTGAACATGTTCGATGCATCCAGTGAGCCTGAGGCACCACCAGCACCTACGATGGTATGGATCTCATCAATGAAAAGGATCACATCCGTAGATTTCTCCAGTTCATTCATTACCGCTTTCATTCTTTCTTCAAACTGACCGCGGTATTTTGTGCCCGCAACCAATGAAGCCAGGTCCAGCGTCACCACACGTTTGTTGAACAGCACCCTGGATACTTTACGCTGTACAATGCGTAGCGCAAGGCCCTCAGCAATGGCAGACTTACCCACACCGGGTTCACCGATTAAAATCGGGTTGTTCTTTTTACGTCTGGACAAAATCTGTGATACACGCTCAATCTCTTTCTCACGCCCAACAATCGGATCTAAACGACCCTCCTCAGCGGCCTTGGTCAGGTCCCTTCCAAAATTGTCCAGCACCGGAGTTTTGGACTTGATGTCAGAAACCTTTTTAGGACTGCTGAAGCTTTCTTCTTCACGATAGTCATCATCACCGGTCGAAGCACTGTTCTGGGTTTCATCTCTGAACCCGTTTTTGTTCACTTCAACTTCCTGTTTGAAAATCTCGTAATTGATGCTGTATTGCAGTAAGATCTGAGAAGCGATGTTGTCATCGTCACGCAGGATCGACAAAAGCAGGTGCTCCGTGCCAATCAAATCACTTTTGAAGATTTTAGCTTCCAGATAAGTGATCTTCAGTACCTTCTCAGCCTGTTTGGTTAAAGGGATGTTTCCCAAATTCACCGTCACGCTGGAAGTTCCCCTAACGGAATCCTCTATCGAACGACGAAGCTTTGATGTATCAACCCCCAATGATTTTAATATCTTGATGGCCATACCGTCGCCTTCGCGGATTAGGCCTAACAAAAGATGTTCTGCGCCTATGTAATCGTGACCTAGTCTCAGGGCTTCTTCCCTGCTAAAAGATATCACGTCTTTTACTTGTGGAGAAAATTTAGCTTCCATATATACCTTTCTAATTCGGGAATGCTCTAAACTATAAAATTTGTTTTATAATAAGTACCCGCAATTCTTTTATTTTATCAACAATTACGCCATTGAGTTTTAAGTACCTGTTGTAACTGACTATATTTCAGAAATCTTACCAATGTCTGACTAAATTGGTAGTAATTGTAAATTTAGTAGCAAAAATGTCAGATTAGATGACTACTTTCAGCTATTTTGGCGTGGTTGATCCGTTGTTTATATTTTAAGTAACGTATTTGTAAAGCCTTTAGTTTTGGCTTTTTGTAACGTCCTTATGGCGATGTAGCAGGCTACCTGTCCGGATTTGACTTTTGTATTTCTTTACTTCCGATGCTTGTTTATCTTTGCAGGATTCAGCACCAGTGCTGGAGCGGTTCAATAGTTCATTTACAGGCGTTAAAACGCATAAATTACCAGATATATATGTCAGACGAAAAGATCATTTTTTCAATGGCGGGGGTAAATAAGATTTATCCACCCCAGAAGCAAGTTTTAAAAAACATTTACCTTTCATTCTTTTATGGTGCCAAGATTGGTGTGATCGGTCTGAACGGTTCTGGTAAATCCTCCGTTTTAAAGATCATTGCAGGGATCGACAAAGCTTTTCAGGGAGAAGTGGTCTTCTCGCCGGGTTACACCGTGGGATATCTGGCACAGGAACCTGAACTTGACGAAAATAAAACGGTCAGAGAAGTTGTAGAGGAAGGCGTTGCCGAAATCACAGCCATTCTGAAAGAATACGAATCCATCAACGAGCAGTTTGGCCTTCCTGAAGTTTATGAGGATGCCGATGCCATGGAGAAACTGATGAACAGGCAGGGGGAACTGCAGGATAAGATTGATGCCGTGAACGCCTGGGAGCTGGACAACAAGCTGGAACGTGCCATGGACGCCCTGCGCTGCCCTGATCCGGATACCAAAATAGGTGTGCTGTCCGGTGGGGAACGTCGCCGCGTAGCGATGTGCCGCCTGCTGCTGCAGGAGCCGGATGTACTCTTGCTGGATGAGCCTACCAATCACCTGGATGCGGAAAGTATCGACTGGCTGGAGCAATTCCTCAAAGAATATAAAGGTACGGTCATTGCCGTTACCCACGACAGGTATTTCCTGGATAATGTGGCTGGGTGGATCCTTGAGCTCGACAGAGGGGAAGGGATTCCATGGAAAGGCAATTATTCTTCATGGCTGGATCAGAAAGCTAAACGTCTGGCACAGGAGGAGAAAACCGAAAGCAAACGTCAGAAAACATTGGAGCGTGAGCTGGAATGGGTGCGCATGGCACCGAAAGCCAGACATGCCAAATCCAAAGCACGTCTGTCAAACTATGATAAACTGGCCTCGGAGGATTCTAAAGAAAGAGAAGACAAACTGGAGCTGTTCATCCCACCTGGGCCGCGCCTGGGGAATGTGGTGATCGAAGCCAATAACATTACCAAATCTTACGGCGACAAAGTCTTGTTTGAAAACCTGAGTTTCTCGCTGCCTCCTGCAGGTATCGTTGGAATCATCGGGCCAAATGGTGCGGGTAAAACCACGCTCTTCCGCTTGATTACGGAGCAGGAAACGCCTGATACGGGAACATTCAGGGTGGGAGAGACGGTAGCATTGGGCTATGTGGATCAGATGCACAACGATCTTGATCCGGATAAAACCGTTTACGAAAACATTACCGACGGACTGGACAACATTCAGTTGGGCAACAAGGCCGTAAATGGACGTGCTTACGTGTCCAAGTTTAACTTTAACGGTGGTGATCAGCAGAAAAAGGTCGGTATCCTTTCTGGTGGAGAGCGCAACCGCGTGCACCTGGCCATCACTCTTAAAAAGGGATCCAACGTATTGCTGCTCGATGAGCCGACGAATGATATCGACGTAAATACACTGCGGGCACTTGAGGAAGCGCTGGAAAACTTCGGCGGATGTGCCGTGGTCATCAGTCACGACCGCTGGTTCCTGGATCGCATCTGTACACACATACTTGCCTTTGAAGGCAACTCGCAGGTGTACTTCTTTGAAGGTAACTACAGCGACTATGAAGAAAACAGGAAGAAACGCCTGGGTGATGTAACACCTCACCGCATTAAGTATAAAAAGCTGGTTTAGTAGCGAAACGCTGAGCCGGTACACATCGTCATCCTGAACATTCAGGATGACGATTTTTTTTGCTACCCGAATTTGCTCCTTACTTTTTCGAGCAGCAGTTTCGTTTTCATAATCCCTTCTTTTGGAGATAATGCTGATCCTTCATATTCAATCCCCACAATCCCCGACCATTTCGCGTCTTTAATGATTTTGAACATCCTGTCATAATCAATATCCGGCTCGTTTCCTGCTGCATCAAAATTGAAGGTCTTGGCGCTTACTCCTTTTGCATACGGCATCAGGTCGGTCACCCCCTGGTATTTATCATACTCCTTATCTTTTGAGATCCTGAAATTGCCAAAGTCTGGCAACGTGCCACAATAGCTGTTATTGACGCCCTTGATCACGGCGGAAAGCCACTTTCCATCTGAGGAATGACCACCATGGTTCTCCACGATGACGTTGATCCTGTTTTTCTGCCCGTATTCACTAAGCCTGCCCAATCCGTCGATGGCCGCCGCTTTGACGGCATCTGCGGGGCCCTCACCAGCAGCATTGACACGGATGGTTTTGCACCCAAGGAATTTGGCAGCATCCACCCATTTGTAGTGGTTTTCTATTGCTTTCGTTCTGGCTTGCTCGTCCAGATCACCCAGCTGGCCTTCGCCGTCCACCATGATGAGGTGGTTTTGTACCCCCTCACTATCGGTAATCAGCTTGAGCTCTTTCAGGTAACTGCTGTCCGATTCCTTTTTCTGAAAAAAGGGACTGACATACTCGACGATGTCAATGCCGAATTCCTTCTTGCTGATGACCGGAAACTGAAGGTTGGTCATTTCATTTGCAAAAAGTGCCTTATGGAAAGACCATTCTGCAAGGGAGATCTTAAAAAAGTCTTTTTTATCCATGGCCAGAAGGTCGTAAGGAAGCAGGGAGGCGAGCCCGGAGGCTACGGTCAGCAGGCCAAGGTCTCTGAGAAAATATCTTCTGTTGGTGGTTTTCATACGGGAAGTCAGTTTAATGAGGATAAATGGTCAGGTTAATGAGGATACAAGATATTAAATTTTATCATGAATAAATGTAAGCTCATTGCGCCTTTCGCGACATCAAACCCTTTCGTAACAAATAAGTGTCAAACAGACATTATTTTTAGAATAATGCTGCGGTTTGTTTGAATTGTGGATAAATGCCTATATTTTAGTTAGTCAGTAGGTTAGGCCAAATATTAAACTGTAAACACACCACAATGAACTTAAAAAATGCATTGACAATCTCTATTTCGATGATGAGCTTTGTCGCCCTCGCGCAGCTACCCGGTGCTCCGGGAGCGGCACACAACAGCTATACACAACAAATTAACGGCACGAAGCTGAGCTTCGAGATGAAAGCAATTCCTGCGGGACAATTTGTCATGGGCAGCAAAAAAGGCGCTAAAGATGAACAGCCAGCACACCAGGTAAAACTCGATGCCTTCTGGATGGGCGCAGTAGAGGTGACCTGGGATATTTATGAGCCCTTTCTCTATAAAGATTACGAAAGCACCCACAGCACATCTGCGGTCCCTGCCGATGTAGACGCCGTAACGCGTCCAACAAAACCCTATTTGGATATGACCTTTGGAATGGGAAAGGCGAACCATCCTGCATTGGCCATGACACAATATAATGCCATTCAATACTGCAAATGGTTGTATGCCAGGACCGGTGTTTTCTATCGCCTCCCAACGGAAGCGGAATGGGAGTATGCCTGCCGCGCGGGAGCAACCACCAGTTATTCCTTTGGAGACGCCGCATCAGAGTTGAAAGATTATGCCTGGTATAAGGAAAATAGCGGTGGTAAAACCCATGAGGTAGGTCAGAAGAAACCAAACAAATGGGGTCTTTTTGACATGCATGGCAATGTTGCTGAATGGACTTACGACCAGTATCTTCCTGATTTTTATGCCAGCGCTAAGGAAAGTCCGGTATTAAACCCTGTTGCCGCACCCGATAAACTATATGCCAATGTGGTTCGTGGTGGTGCTTACGAGGATCTGGCCGCCGACCTGCGTTCTGCAAAGCGGGCTGCTTCCGATCCGGTGTGGAAACAGCTGGACCCTCAGATTCCTAAAAGTAACTGGTGGTTTCCGGAAGCCCCATTTGTAGGTATGCGATTGCTGCGCCCGCTGGTGCCACCATCCAAAGCAGAAATTGAAGCCTACTATAATAAACCGGTAATTGCTGATTACTAACGCAATCACATTTCAGCGCCATGCAGGAAAACTGAATCCATACACACATACACACAACCTGATATAAAAATCTGAATCAATATGAACAACAACGACTTGCGCGATAAGCGCCGTGAATTTTTAAAAGCCTCTGCACTGGTAGCCGGTGGGATGGTCTTAAACCAGTTTGCTTTTGCCGGAGGACATTCCTCTGTAGATGATACCATAAAAATTGCCTTGATTGGCTGCGGCGACCGCGGTACGGGGGCTGCCTTTCAGGCCCTAAGTACCACAGCGAATGTGAAGCTGGTGGCCATGGGCGACGCCTTCCAGGATCGTCTTGAAAATAGCTATAAAGTGCTCTCTGATAAGTTTAAAGATAAAGTTGATGTGCCGCAGGACCGTCGCTTTGTAGGTTTCGATGCCTACAAACAGGCGATTGCCCTTGCCGATGTGGTATTATTGGTGACGCCTCCGGGTTTCAGGCCCATACATTTTGAGGAAGCAGTAAAACAGGGTAAACACGTTTTCATGGAAAAACCTGTTGCCGTGGATGCCCCGGGAATCAGAAGGGTGCTGGCGGCAGCTGAGATTGCCAAACAGAAAAAACTTAATGTCGTCGTCGGACTGCAGCGCCGCTATCAGGCCAATTACAGGGAGACCATCAAGCGGATCCAGGATGGCGCAATCGGCGACGTGGTGGGCGGCCAGGTCTACTGGAACAGCGGGGGTGTCTGGGTCAAAAAAAGGGAACCCAACCAGACGGAAATGGAATACCAAATGAGAAACTGGTATTACTTCAACTGGCTCTGCGGCGACCATATCGTGGAACAGCATGTGCATAACATCGACATCGCCAACTGGGTGAAAGGGGCTTATCCCGTTTCCGTACAGGGAACAGGAAGCCGTGCCTGGAGAACAGGAAAGGATTATGGCGAGATTTATGACAACCATGCGGTAGAGCTTACCTATGCGGATGGTGCCGTCATCTACAGTCAGTGCCGGCATTTTGAAGGGATCTCTAACCGGGTAGATGAAACCTTCCAGGGAACGAAAGGTCGTACCTACCTCTCTGCAGGCAACCAGGGGGTGCTCTGGGACCATAAAGGCAAAGAGCTGTTCAGCCATTCTACAAAAGGAAATGCCAACCCTTACCAAACGGAGCATGATGAACTGTTCGCGGCCATCTCGAAAGGGGAGTATAAATTCAGTGATGCTGAACGCGGTGCAAAAAGCTGCTTCACAGCGATCATCGGAAGGTATGCCACCTATTCCGGGCAGGTGATCAATTGGGATGAAGCGTTGAAGGCCGACAATAGCCTGCTGCCTGATCAGTTCAGCTGGACCGCCAATCCTAAACTGATGCCGGATGAAAATGGCCTTTACCCGATTCCGACACCAGGAAAAACAAAAGTGCTCTAATCACCAGCAAAGAAGATATTGGGCTTAATCTATAAAATACTCCTGGCGCTGCTGCCCTTGTTCCTTTTCTCCTTTTTTAGGGAGGAACCGCCGAGGTTGTACCTGGTCCATGGTTACGCCCAGGGCACAGATTACCACATCAGCTATTATGCGAAGGACAGCTTGGTGACCCGGGGGCAGGTCGACAGCCTCTTGCAGGTGATCGATTCCTCCATGTCGCTCTACAAACCGTACAGCCAGATCGCCCGCTTTAACGCCGGGGTATCTGGATTGTCCATTGATCCTCATTTTGCCAGGGTGATGAAGCGGTCTTTTGAGATTTATAAAGACACACAGGGAAAGTTTGACGTAACCGTAGGACCATTGGTCCAAGCCTGGGGATTCGGCCCTAAGCCGGTAACCACCTTTCCCGATTCGACTGCGTTAAAGGAAATGATGAAGTATGTAGGGATGGATAAACTGCAGCTCAAAGGAAATCTGCTGACAAAAACACATCCTGAAGTTCGGATCGACCTCAATGGCATCGCCCAGGGATACAGCGTTGATGTGGTCGCCAATTACCTGTCGCATAAAAAGATCAAAGCCTTTGTGGTGGAGATTGGAGGTGAGCTCCGCATCCGGGGGCCAAAACCTGATGGTTCGCCCATGCGCATCGGCATCGAAGGTCCTTCGGAAACTGTGGATGCGGAGCCGGTCATCAGGCATACTATCCGACTCAATGCAGGTGCCATAACGACCTCTGGAAATTACCGCAAATACCTGCAGAAGGGTGGCAAAAGGATCAGTCACCTCATCAACCCCAAAACCGGTTACCCTCTGGACAACCAGCTGATCAGCGTGACGGTCTATGCGGAGGATGCGATCACTGCGGATGGATACGACAATGCGATCATGGCAATGGAGCTGGAGGAGGCACTTGCTTTTGTGTCTGCGAAAAAGAAAATGGAAGCCTACATCATCTATCGCCGCCGGGATGGCAGTGTTGCCGATACGCTGACAACAGGTTTCAGAAAGATGCTGCTGCAATAAAACAGGAGGACTCTTTATCAATGATATGGGATGCCTCTACTAAATGAAAATTATGAATAGAAAAGATTTTATAAGAAATACAGCGCTCAGCACAGGAGGAATCCTGCTGGGCGCTGATAGTTTTGCCACTGGAACAGCGACTGTTAAGGCCACTGCTGCCGGCAAAACTTTCAAACTCGACTATGCGCCTCATCAGGGAATGTTTGAACAGCATGCGGGAAAGGATTTCCTGGACCAGATCCGGTACATGCATGAGCAGGGCTTCCGCTCTATTGAAGACAATGGCTTTTTAGGCCGCCCCGTAGAGGAACAGCAGAAAATTGGTGCCCTGCTGGAAAAGCTGGGCATGAGGATGGGCGTGTTTGTTGTGGATGGCGGCGATAACTGGAAGACCTCACTCACTACAGGTAAAAAGGAATTTAAAGATCACTTTGTAGATACTTGCCGTAAATCTGTCGAAGCTGCAAAACGCTGTAATGCCAAATGGCTCACCGTGGTGCCCGGCTTTTACGAGCGTCGTCTTCCTTACGGCAACCAGATGGCCAATGTGGTGGATGCCATGCGTGCCGGTGCAGAAGTTTTTGAACCACACGGGCTCATTATGGTACTGGAGACACTCAGTGATACCCCTGACCTGTTCCTGCAGCAAACACATGAAACTTACAATGTGTGTAAGGCTGTCGACAGTCCGTCCTGTAAAATCCTGTACGACATCTACCATATGCAGAAGACGGAAGGAAACCTGATCGTCAACATCGACCGCTGCTGGGAGGAGATCGCCTACATCCAGATCGGCGACAATCCGGGAAGGAATGAACCTACCACGGGAGAGATCAATTATAAAAATCTTTTCAAGCACATTTATGATAAGGGTTATAAAGGTGTGATGGGCATGGAACATGGCAACTCGCGGAAAGGGAAAGAAGGGGAGCTGCGCCTGATCCAAGCTTACAGGGAGGTTGACGACTTTAGTATTGCTAAATCCTAAAACATACTAAACTGGGTTCCGGGCACTTTAAAAAGACTGGAATCCAGTTGGATCCGCTGCTCATTGAGTCTGTTCAAACGGCAGTGCAGCTTAAAACTGTCCCTGATCAGTTGGGCAATGTTGCCATCACCCCTCATGCGTTCCCCAAACCTGCTGTCATTTACATTTCCATGGTGACAGGACTGGATGGCGTGCCATACCTTTTCAAATCTGTCCGGGAAATTCTTACGTAGCCAGTCTTCAAAGATTCCGGCAATGGCACCATTGAGCCGGACTACGGTATAACCTGCAGATATCGCCCCAGCGTTGCTTACTGCCTTTAACACCGTCGGAATTTCATGGTCACTCAGTCCGGGGACAAGCGGTGCGACCATTACTCCGGTAGGAATGCCTGCGCTGCTCAATGCCTCCACAACCTTCAGCCGCTGTTTTGCTGTGGCCGTCCGGGGTTCCATCTTTAACCTCAGCTGCTCATTCAGGCTGTTGATGGAGATGTAAACCATGCAGAGGTTGAGCTTTGCCATCTCCGACAACAGGTCGAGGTCGCGTAGTATCAATGCATTTTTTGTGATCATCCCGATGGGCTGCCGGTATTCCAGCGCAATTTCCAGCAGCTCCCTGGTAATGCGGAACTGCCGCTCTGCAGGCTGGTAACAATCGGTATTCCCTGATAAGGAAATGGTGGAGGCATCCCATCCCTTGCGCTCCAGAAATTTCCGGAAGAGCTGCGGCGCATCCTTCTTGACGATAATCTTCCGCTCGAAGTCCAGCCCCGCACTGAAACCCCAGTACTCATGCGCATTCCTTGCGTAACAATACGTGCAGCCATGCTCGCAACCCTGGTAGGGATTGAGGGAATAGGCCATGCCCACATCGGGGCTTGTGACTTTGTTGACTATGGATTTCGACTGCCCGAAAATAAAAGAAGTCTTTTGCTCCGGATCTTCCCAATCGTCAATGCCCTCCTCATGTTCCTTCACATATTCATTTTTGAAAAAGCGGTTGTTCGGGTTCAGTTGCGCCCCTCGGCCTTTGAAATACTTTTCTCCTGCTTGTTCTTCTTTAATCATCATCTAAAATTACTAAAAATATTAGTATTATTATAATGAAGAATGACTATTCTAACAATATTTTAGGACGTGCCTGGTTTTATCTTTTTCGGGGGATGTAATCGATGGGAACCATGTCGCCGATTTTTTCATAAGCCCAGAAGCCCTCGTAGAGAACCGACCTGTTGTCGTGCATCCCACCGTTGGCATAAAAGCTAAATGATCCGGACAATTGACGCACAATAGAAATCTGATAATTGGGAATGAAGAGTGGCCTCATGACGTAATGCCCGGTGGACGAATATCCATTGGATTCCTGTTCTCTGGTGTACATGACATACAGCTCATCTTTAAAGTTGACGGTTCTGCGGTTGGGATAGAAATGTTTGACCAGCGTATCCGGGTTGACTGCATTGGTATCCAGCACCAGGTATTCTTTGGGCAGTTCGTAGAGCTGCTTCAGGATGGTCAGTGAATCTACCTCTACAGGTCCTGCCCTCATCATACTTCCAGGAGCCTTTCGAAGCAAACGAGTCCTCATGGCGGCAAGCAGGCTGTCTGACGGCCGGTTTGGGTTTTTAACATGGACACGTTTGTAGATGACAAAACCATCTTCAGCTGAGCTGTTCCGGTATAACGACTGGAAGAAGTGCTGTGGAGATCCATGATAGGCGTTCTCCCGGCGCTCCAGCCATTCCTTTTTCTTTTTGGCGGACCCCTTCAGGTCTTCAAATACCGGGAGGCCCGAGAAAGAGATGATCCTGGTGTTGTAGTTGTACTCGAATAAAGTGAGCATATATTTCAGCTGGTAACCCAGGGCTTTATTTTCTACCACCAGGAATTCGTTGGTGGTCACACTGAGCACCTTGGTTTCTTTATCGTATTTTATGAAGAGCACATTGGGGTTGAGTATTTTACATTGTGCAGAATTTGGCGTTTTGCCAATGAAGAAATCCTTGAAGATCTGCAGGTTCTTGTCCCTGTCGGGGTCTGACCTGATCACCACCTCGTTGAGCTGTATGGTGTTCTCAGCAAGGACAATGGTGATGTCTACAGATTTGTCGCCAATGATCACACTTTTGCTGTAGGGAAGGAAGCCGATCATCTGAACGACGACTTCATAAGATCCTGGTTTCAGCTTGCTGAGGTTAAACTGGCCGTCGTTGTTGGCAACAGTAGCAATGGTATACCCACTCAGGTAAATCCCCGCCCCAGGTAGTGTCTCTCCCTTTTTGTCTTTTACCGTGCCCGTGATGGAGTACAGGTTCTGCGCATGCGTACCCGTGCTGAAGCAGAGGAGGAGGAGGACACCCGAGAGGAACCTGATCATGAGATCTTCAGCAGGTCTTCCGCATTCTTGAGTGCCGAGGCAGCAGGATTTTTCCCGCTCAGCATTTCTGCGATGGTGGTGACACGCTCAGCATGGCTCAGTCGACGGATGCCCGTAGTGGTACGCTGCGACTGCTCATTTTTATACACGAAGTAGTGGGCTTCGCCTTTTGCGGCAATCTGGGGAAGGTGGGTGATGCAGATGACCTGCATGTTCTGCTCCAGGTTGCCAATCACTTCACCTACGCGCAGCGCCGTTTCGCCCGAAATACCGGTATCTATTTCATCAAATATCAGTGTGGGGAGGTCGGTATGTTTGGCCATGATGGATTTTATGGCCAGCATCAATCTGGACAACTCGCCTCCTGAAGCCACTTTTCCTACCGGGGCGGGTGCCTGGCCGTTATTTGCGGAAAACAGGAGGGTGATGAGGTCTTTCCCATCTTTGTTCAGCTCCCCTAAGGCCAGCTGTTCTATCTTGATCCTGGCATTTGGCATACCTACCTGGTGGAGCACTTCTGCAACCTGTTTTTCCGTCGCAGCGATAGATTTTTTCCGGTTTGCAGAAAGCTTCTCTGCCTGTTGCTCCAGGCTGCCCTTCAGCTGGGCGATTTCCTTGCTAAGTCGTTCAATTTCTTCATCGCTGTTCTGCAGGTCGCTCAGGTTGGTGGACAGCTGTTCCTGGATGGCCAGCAGCTCTTCAATATTGTTGACCTTGTGTTTCGTCTGCAGGCTGTAGATGACGTCCAGCCTGCCGTTGATCTCTTCAATCCTCGCCGGACTGAAGATGACGCTTTCCTCCAGGTGCTGTGCTTCATCAGCAATGTCCTTCAGCTCAATCATGGAGGAACGCAGGCGTTCATTCAGGGATTCATAGGCGGGGTTATACCTCTCAATATGCTGGATCTGGACGATGGCTTCCTTGAGCATGGGCAAAACGGACATCTCCTGCTCACTCAGCAGTTGGTAACTGCCCAGTAAAGCGCGTTTGATGCTTTCGGCATTGCTGAGTGTCTGGAGCTCTGCTTCCAGCTGCTGCTGTTCTTCAGCTTTTAGCGCCGCCTGTTCCAGTTCATTGAACAGAAACTGCTCATAGTCCTGACGGCTGCGCGCTTCATCGGCAGCCTGCTGCAGGGCGGCAAGTGTTTGCTGGTCTTTTTTATATTTTTTATAGGATGACCTGTAACTGTGCAATGCCGCCTGATGATTAGCAAGCGTGTCTACTACAGCAAGCTGAAAGGCGGGATCATTCACCGCCAGCGTGGCGTGTTGTGAATGGATGTCAATCAGCCGTTCGCCGATCTGTTTCATCAGACTCAATGTAACCGGGGTATCATTGATGAAAGCTCTGGATTTGCCATCAGTGGAAATTTCGCGCCTCAGCGTGCTCTCTTCGTAAAAGTCGATGTCTTGCTCCTCAAACAAGACCTTCAGGTCCGTATTTTTGAGCTGGAACTGACCTTCGATGATACATTTTTTATCCTGGTTGAAGAAGTATTTCGTCTCTGCACGCTGCCCGAGGATCAGTGACAGTGCACCCAGCATGATGCTTTTACCGGCACCGGTTTCTCCAGTGATGATGTTCAGGCCTTTGTCCAGTTCCAGTTCAACACTGTCTATTAATGCGTAGTTACGGATAGTCAGTTTTTGTAGCATATTCTGATGCTAAAATATGAAATCTTCCGCAATGGCTGCTTATTCTTTGTCACAAAAAAAGGCGGAAGTTGTTTTTCTTCCGCCTTTTTACTTTCGTTTGTGTGTGGTTTATAACTGCATCTTTTTTTCTTCTACTGCCCTGATTTCATCCAACTGTCGGTGGTCAGTCAGTCTCCTGTCTGCATCAGCGCCAGCTCTTGCCATTTGGGCGTATTGCTCCGCTTGTTTTCGGGCATTTTCCAGTTGCGTTCGGGCTACGTCAACCTGCTTTTTCGCGGCCTGATGGCGCTCCTTAGTCTGGTTGTTTTCGTTCAGCTGCTTTGTGGCTTCATTCATGTTCTTCCGCAACTCTTCCTGATGGGATTTCCATTCCGGGGAGTTGAAGTACTTTTTCATTTCTGCAGCACTTTTTTTGATTTCTTCCTGATGCTCGTTCCATTCAGGTGAATTGAACTGAATGCGGAGCTCCGAAGCACTTTTTCTGATCTCCTCTTGCTGGGCTTTCCATTCCGGGGAGTTGAAATACTTTTTCATCTCTGCCGTGCTTCTCCTGATCTCCTCCTGCTGGGATTTCCATTCGGGTGAATTAAAGTATTTCTGAACGCCATCAGTACTGATCTTAATGTCTGTCATCGCTTTTTTCCATTCCGGTGATTTCAGGAAGGATACGCTCGCAGTGACGATGCTGTCGATTGCGATATCATTGTTGATGTTGATGTTGAAATGGTCGCTAACAACCTGATTTCTCATGCGCTCCGGCATCTCCTCGATGGAGTGATATTTCTTTTTCTTCCCATTTTCATCGATTGCGATAATGGTGTACTTCAGCTTTTTCTTCGTGGTGTCCTGAAACAGCTGCGTTGTGTTTTTTATGGTGCAGAAGGGCTGCGGTGGCAATGGCGGTTGTACCGGTGACTGAGCTTGAGGTGGCATAGGCGCTATAGGAGCCATAGGTATCATCGGCGCTGGTGGCACTGGTGGCGCAGGAATTTCCTGGGCACTGGAGGTTGTTTTCGTATCTGCCTGTTGTGCTGCGGATGGTTTTACCCAAGCCAGCGAGACTACCGTGGCCACGGTCAGCGCAATTGCCATGAGCTGTTGTTTGGCATTCATGTAGTTCGTTTTCATATCAGTAATCCTTTTAATACGTTGATATAAGTGTTGATTTTTTCCTGTTGCAGCCATGGATAGGGCAGGTGAGGATTTGTCTTTTAATATTTCCAGTTTAAGGAGGGCATGTGCATAGGTAACGGGTGTTCCGGTAAACTTCAGGACCAGGTCATCGCAGGCATGTTCACGCTCGATATTGATTGCCCTGCCACTCAACCACACAAAAGGGTTGAAGAAAAGAAGTGTTTCAATTCCGGTTTTGATCAGGTTGAGGAGGTAGTCGTTCCTGCGGATATGGGAGAGTTCATGGATCAATATGGCCTCCACCTGCTCAATGTCCAGCTGTGTGGCCAATGCCATGGGAAAAAGGACTACGGGCTTGAAATAGCCGATTACCAAGGGTACATTGATTTGTTCTGAAAGATAAAAACCTATTGTTCTACGTAGATTAAACCTTGCTTTCAGTTGCTCAAATGACTGGTTCCATTCTTTGGGGACTGCAACGCGCAGTGCCTTCCGGATGTCCAGCATCCGTTTGTATCCTCCGAAAAGCATAAACAACTGGAAGATAAGTCCTGCACCATAGATGCTGACCAGATAAGGAAAGGCATACTCTGCAGTGCTGCTGATCTGTTGGGTTAGACTGGTGCCGTAAGCTTCGTAATCCGCATCTATCATGACTACTGTGCTAGCAGCCTGATTTCCCGTTTCCGGCATTTTGAATACCGAAAAGAAGGTCACCACAAAAGAAATGAAGATGAGACAGATGGCACCGTAGGCCATGTTGTGTTTTAACTTTGATTGCAGTTTCGGGAAAGCAAGGGTAACGAGCAGTAGTATTCCGTAAATGATGGCTCCCTGCCACAGCGAGTGAAAAATGCTCCAGCCAGTTGCTTTGATGAGGTTGTTTAAGAGGGCTTCCATAGTTTTATTTTTTGCTTAGTTCATCCAGATATTTCTTTATTGAATCTATCTCATCCTTGCTGGCACTGTGGTTTCCCAGGGCCTGCATCACTAATCTTGCCGCCGATCCGTTAAATACATTGTCGATCATCTTGTTTACCAGGTGTTGCTGAGTTTTATGCTGATTGATGAGGGCACTGTAAATGTGTGTTTTTGAACTGGTATTGCGGGCTACCAATCCCTTCTCAGCCATGATCTGCATCAACTTTAAAGTGGTCGTATATCCCGCATCCTTATTTTTTTCTAAAATCTCGTGCACCTCCCTGACTGTGCAGTTCCCTTTTTTCCAAAGGATCTGCAAGATCTCCAGTTCACTTTCCGTAGGCTTAATGTTTTGAGCTTCAGTCATCTTTATATATATACGAATTGTTTCGTAATCAAATGTACGAAGATATTCGTATAATCAAAATAAAAGATTAAAAAAAGATGGCTTGCTGCTGGAATGAGCTAAAACCCTTGTTTCTGAGCTTTCAGGATTTCATATTTACTGATGTTTGCCGGGTCGATTTCCACCAGCAGGTTATAAGCCTTCATGCGGTCTTGCGGATTACTCAGCGCGATCACATTTGCGATTTCGTCGGCCTTAGCTGAAAGGTAGACGTTTGGAAATATGGAGCCAAGCTTCTGGCGGTCCAGTCGGTTTAGGTCGGACAGGATAGAGATGATTTTTTTTGTGCCTTTATCCTTATCTTCCTGCAGGCGGTCCAGTCCGTTAAAATGATAGTCGTAGATGAAAGCCCTCAGGTCGCTGAAGCTTTTATTCAGCAGGTTTTCATTTAACCAGTACCTGTTTCTCAATCCGTCTGCAGCCTTCCATCCACTGTTGCCAGCCTGCTGCGCGAGGTTAAGCAGGGTCTGTGCTTTCAGGTAGTAGGGAGTGCCCCCCAGTTTACTGAAGCTGTCTTTATCGAGGCCGATGATGGTATTTGCATAGAAGCCTAAAAGTGAGCTGAGGTTGGAGATGAAGTTTTGATCGGAGAAGTCCAGGGACTGCCCCTCATTGTAGTTGAAGTCAAAATCTTTGTCGCTCATGTTGAGCAGTGTGCTGTTATAGGCGCTCCCAAATACAGGCCTGCTGGATTGAATCTGTGCTTCCGCTTTATAGGCGGAGCTGCCATCCCAGGCGGTAATGGTGATCACCAGGTTGCAGGAAATGCGCTCCTGGGGAGTATAACTCTCTGTCGTCCACTTATTGCTGTTCAGGAACTCCCTGATGATGTTCTGCAGGATATCCAGATTTCTTTTGTTGATGTTGGGTACTGTAGGGGCAAGCACCTGGACGCGGCTGTTCAGCTCCTGTGCAAGGATAGTGGTATAGCTGCCTACGACAGCGATCATCATCAATAGAAAACGTTTCATCATGAGCGTGCGACTAACTTTAATATTTCAGTGCATATATCTTTGGCGACCTCAGTTTTAGACTTCGTCTGGAATACTGTTTTTTCGGCAGCACGATTAAAGATAGTAATTTTATTGGTGTCGACCTTGAAGCCGGCGCCTTTATCGTTCAGGGAGTTCAGCACAATGAGGTCCAGGTTTTTCTTTAGCAGTTTTGCTTTGGCATGGACCTCTTCGTTTTCTGTTTCCAGTGCAAATCCGATCAGGAGCTGATGATCCTTTTTCATGGCGCCCAGTGTTGCCAGGATGTCTGTTGTTTTCCGGAGCTCCAGCTGAAATTCTTCTGTATGTTTTTTGATCTTCTGTGTTTCCTTTTTCACAGGGGTATAGTCGGCAACTGCGGCACTCATCACCATGATGTCGGTTTGAGTGAAAGCTGCGGTGCAGGCCTCCAGCATATCGGCGGCGCTGGTGACATTTATTCTGTTGACCTTGTGGAGGCTTTTTTCTGCGGTGGGGCCGCTGATCAGTGTCACTGTTGCGCCCAATGTTGCCAGCTGGTCTGCAATGGCGAAGCCCATCTTTCCGGAGGAATGGTTTCCGATGAAACGTACAGGGTCGATGGCCTCATAAGTAGGCCCAGCAGTAACCGTGACATTTTTGCCCTTCAGGGGGAGGTGCTGACTGATCAGCGCTTCGAGGAAACTGAAGATTTCCTCAGGCTCGGCCATACGCCCTTCTCCATAAAGTCCGCTGGCGAGTTCACCACTGCCCGGTGCGATGAGTTGGTTGTGGTATGTTTGTAGCTGCTGGATGTTGTGTTGTGTACTTTCATGTTTCCACATGTCCAGATCCATTGCAGGGGCAAACAGCACGGGGCACTTTGCAGATAAGTATACTGCGGTAAGGAGGTTGTCGCAAATGCCTGTCGCCATTTTGGCAAGTGTGTTCGCACTGGCAGGCGCGATCAACATGTAATCTGCCCATAGGCCCAGCTCTACATGGTTGCTCCATACGCCGGTTTCGGCATCAAAATATTGGGTGTAAACAGGATTTTTTGAAAGCGTGGCCAGGGTAAGCGGCGTAATGAAATTGGCGGCGTCGGCGGTAAGAATTACTTTGACGTTTGCGCCAGCCTTCACCAGTAATCTCACTAGTGTAGCCGATTTATATGCCGCAATGCTGCCGCAAACGCCAAGAATGATGTTTTTATTTTCTAGCATGGTTGCCTGCAAAGATGCAAATTATTACCGATGCCCGATCTTTTTACTGTTGTTCTTTCGCTGGGTTTCTGTGATAAACTTTATCATTCAGGAACTCATCAATAGCAATCAAAGTAGGTTTTGGCATGCGCTCATAGTGCTTGCTGATTTCAATCTGCTCCCTGTTTTCAAAGATCTCTTCCAGGTTATCATTTGAAGAAGCGAACTCAGCTAGTTTGCCGTGGAGTTCTTCTTTGATGTTGTTTGAAATCTGATTAGCCCTCTTAGAAATGATCACCAAAGACTCATAGATGTTCTCAGTTTTCTGATCCAGATCATTTACATTTCTGGTAACGGTAGTATTCGGTACAGCGGGTTTATTCGTACTCATTATTTGATTGGGGTTTTAATTGTGGTAGTCGTACTGTCTAATTTGGCATCTTTGGCCATCATTGCTTTGTATTTTGCCTCGTCTTTGGCAATTTCAGCAAGGACACGTTTTGCATTGTCAATGCCAGCCTGACTGTCTTTTTTTAATTCTTGTGCTTCAGGAAGCAGTTTACTTTCCGGATGTGATTCGATAAACTCATCAGCATAAGTAATGGCTTCTGAATAACGATCTTCCTGACGGGTCTCGTAGCTGTTTTTTGCATAGGCAAATTGCGACTTAACAATGAGCAGGTCCATCTCTTCTGCAAATTTAATATCAGGGAAGTCAATCTGTGCATTTTTTAGTGCAATGACGGCTGACTTGTAGTTGTTGATGTCATAACCACCAAGCGTGTAATATAACTTGGCATTGTTGAATGCCTTTGTTTCCAGCTTGTTGCGAAGGTCTGCAATGTATTTACTGGCATCTGCAGCGCGTTCACTTTTTGGATAAAAGTTAATGAACAGCTGTAAGGCATCAATGGCCTTATAGGTATTCTCCTGATCTAATGACCAGATTGGAGATTCCAGGTAGTAGCAATAAGCGCCAAGATAACGGCATTCTTCGGCATATTTACTTGTTGGGTAGGTGTCTGCGAAGGATTTGAATTGATATCTGGCAGTAGTGTAATCTTTTAACTTATATAGTGTAAGTGAGTAATAGTAGTTTAAATCTTCAGCTTCCGCACGGCCCCTGTATTTCTGTGAGAGGTCTTCAAACAGAATGATGGCCTTTGAATAATTCTTTTTGTTGTACAGACGCATAGCCTCCTGGTACTTTTTGGCCACGTCGTTGCTCAACCTGATTTTTTCAAACTGGCTTTTACAGCCTGCAATGGTTAAGGCTATAATGGTGAAACTTAATATTAATAAGTGTTTAATTTTAAACATTCTGCAAAGATAAGTTAATAATACGATACCGTCAATTAAAAATAATAGGACGCTAAGCTATGTAAAGGCTTTCATCCGGCAAAGCCCTTAACATAATTTAACAAATTTCCGTGAAGGAGCAGTTTAAGTTTAGGGTAGCTGGAATGTAGCATTAGGAATGCAGAAAAGCCCCATAGCATTTTGTGGATCTCAGGATCTTGCTACAGGGCTTTGACGTACAGGTTGTTCCTTGCTAACATTTATTTGTTAGACAGTAATTATCCCCAGGTACTTACTATTGGACCTGCTTTTTCTGTTAGGTGAAACAAAAGCAATGTAAAGATGGTAATCGCCCTTATTTAACGGTAGCTTCAGGGTGGTTTCTCCGGTTTTTCGGAAGTCGCCCGTGAGTTGATAAGAAGATTTTCTTTTATCGGCGTTGTACGCTAACACCATCACCTGATCTTGTTGGTCCCCTGTTCCGTCATTAGATGGATTCCAGCAGAATTTCACTTCGCGGTCATTGAGCTGCATTACTGAAATGTCTTCAGGCAGGGACATCGTACCATAACTAACAAGTACATAAGCTGGGTTGACAACTAGATTTTCTCCCTCGCCTTCAAATGCATGATATAATAGCGATTTTGCTGCATTGAAGCCCTCGGTGGTAGGAGAGTATCCTTGAAAGCCTGCTCTGACAAATTCCGTGATAGGTTGCAGCCAGCGGTGAGCCTTCGCAAATTTAATCCGATTGTTTTTCTCCTTTTGAGTAATGTTTAAGGTGCGTTTCTTATAAGCTCCTTTAATTACCGGTTTTCCTTTCCAGGATGAGCCGTGAGCGGGGCCTAATTTACCTTTGAATGGACCAAGAAAACCATCTGTATACGTTGCCATAATAATTTGAATTTACGCATTGACTACATTGCCAATGTTATTGAATAAACAAATTAGGAGTAAAAATGTTTGTTTTTATTTTCTTATCAGGTTCGCAATATCGATGAGGATTCCGTGTCCAGATTTCGCCTGGTCACGCTTTATACACTGTTCGGGAAGGAGAATGAAAAATGTGAGACCATAAAGAAAGTAAAGAGAGAGAAAAGAGAGGGCCGCTGTGCCTTTTGTCTCTGTTTAGTCTCTCTTTTCTCTCTCTTTAGTCTCTGTTTTGTGTCTGTCATTCCCGAACTGTATACGAGCGTCGTACGAACCGTGACTTATCCTGATATGGCTATACCGTTTATTGATTTAACTGTACCTGCAGATTTGTCGTTCCTGATCCAGTTATGCAAGTCGTATAAGAATCCTCACGGAACCATGCTCAGACAAGAGTTGATTATCTTAGTCTATATATAATACTATACACTGTTATATATGACAGTTATATATATATGATACCATTATTTGTAATGCTGCTACAGAATACTCTAAACTGCATATATCGCATACTGCTTGTCTCATGCGAAACCAAAAACTTGCCTGTGTTTCAGAAAGCAGGTTCGACAGTAGCCTGTCCTTGCTATGATTTAAAGGTCTTAGACAGATGAATTCATAGGTTTGTTCTGGTTGGAGTAGGGGACTTCGCTTTGGATTTATTATTTCCTGCATATGGAAATGTGTTTTCAGCCTTTAGGGCTGCTTTGCTTAGACCTGCTCCCTGCTGCCTGTTTATTCCCGCCTCTGGCAATTGTAGGCATGCAGATGATTTTTTTCTTATTGTAAACCATGCAGTTAGGGCTGTGATACAAATAAAGGGCTAGAAATGTTTTGGTCTACTGATATTTTTCCTACTTTTGCATCCCGCTTCGGAGGAAGTGAAACGGTGAGAAGGATAAGAGAAGAAGAGTTTGAAATGTTGCAGTAGGAATTGGCCAGGCAGGTTTTTTAGTTTTTAAGTGTTAGAACAGAGAAAATAAAAAAGATCAAAAAAAGCTTGACAATAACAAAAAGATTTCTACCTTTGCAATCCCAAACAACGGGGAGCTAAACGAACGGAGTTCGCAAGCGAATAAACAAGATTGAAACAATAGGCTTAACCGCAACAGAACTGGACGAGAAAGACCAGGTAAACACAGGGGTAGCAGATTGCAACATATAAAGAAGACCCGTGAGGCGATTCGAGAAGTTCATTAAAGAGATGTCATTTATAGCGTAGCGAGGTAGATTAGTACGGAATCAAAGTACATGATACTGAAGCTATTTTTTTAAGTTTGATTCTAACAGACAATATAACAATTAGAATAAAGACTATTATTAACAAGTTAAGAATGGTCAGCGTTCAAACAACACATTTTACAATGGAGAGTTTGATCCTGGCTCAGGATGAACGCTAGCGGCAGGCCTAATACATGCAAGTCGAACGATACTTTCCAGCTTGCTGGAGAGGAAAGTGGCGCACGGGTGCGTAACGCGTATGCAACCTACCTTAATCAGGGGGATAGCCCGAAGAAATTCGGATTAACACCGCATAAAATCACAGTATAGCATTATACAATGATCAAATATTTATAGGATTAAGATGGGCATGCGTGTCATTAGTTAGTTGGCGGGGTAACGGCCCACCAAGACAGCGATGACTAGGGGATCTGAGAGGATGACCCCCCACACTGGTACTGAGACACGGACCAGACTCCTACGGGAGGCAGCAGTAAGGAATATTGGTCAATGGAGGCAACTCTGAACCAGCCATGCCGCGTGCAGGAAGACGGCCCTCTGGGTTGTAAACTGCTTTTATTCGGGAATAAACCTCCTTACGTGTAAGGAGCTGAATGTACCGAAGGAATAAGGATCGGCTAACTCCGTGCCAGCAGCCGCGGTAATACGGAGGATCCAAGCGTTATCCGGATTTATTGGGTTTAAAGGGTGCGTAGGCGGCTTATTAAGTCAGGGGTGAAAGACGGTGGCTCAACCATCGCAGTGCCCTTGATACTGATGAGCTTGAATACATTAGAGGTAGGCGGAATGTGACAAGTAGCGGTGAAATGCATAGATATGTCACAGAACACCGATTGCGAAGGCAGCTTACTATGATGAGATTGACGCTGAGGCACGAAAGCGTGGGGATCAAACAGGATTAGATACCTGGTAGTCCACGCCCTAAACGATGAATACTCGCTGTTAGCGATATACAGTTAGCGGCTAAGCGAAAGCGTTAAGTATTCCACCTGGGGAGTACGCCCGCAAGGGTGAAACTCAAAGGAATTGACGGGGGCCCGCACAAGCGGAGGAGCATGTGGTTTAATTCGATGATACGCGAGGAACCTTACCCGGGCTTGAAAGTTAGTGAATCATTTAGAGATAGATGAGTGAGCAATCACACGAAACTAGGTGCTGCATGGCTGTCGTCAGCTCGTGCCGTGAGGTGTTGGGTTAAGTCCCGCAACGAGCGCAACCCCTATGTTTAGTTGCCAGCACGTTAAGGTGGGGACTCTAAACAGACTGCCTGTGCAAACAGAGAGGAAGGAGGGGACGACGTCAAGTCATCATGGCCCTTACGTCCGGGGCTACACACGTGCTACAATGGATGGTACAGAGGGCAGCAAGCTGGCAACAGCAAGCAAATCTCAAAAAGCCATTCACAGTTCGGATAGAGGTCTGCAACTCGACCTCTTGAAGTTGGATTCGCTAGTAATCGCGTATCAGCAATGACGCGGTGAATACGTTCCCGGGCCTTGTACACACCGCCCGTCAAGCCATGGAAGTTGGGGGTACCTAAAGTATGTAACCGCAAGGAGCGTCCTAGGGTAAAACCGATAACTGGGGCTAAGTCGTAACAAGGTAGCCGTACCGGAAGGTGCGGCTGGAATACCTCCTTTCTGGAGTAGGTCAGACTACTCGCTGCGCAAATGATATAAATGACAGAAGATCTCAAAAAGAAACACCCATAGGATGAAACATCGTGTAGATGTGATCATGCTGAAAGCCGGGGATAAAGAGTAAGAAAAGGATTTGTGAAATGAGAAATCACTACTCAGAATTCTAAGCTTAACACCTAGTCCCGTAGCTCAGTTTGGTTAGAGCACTACACTGATAATGTAGGGGTCAGCAGTTCAAATCTGCTCGGGACTACAGATATATTCTAAGGGGGATTAGCTCAGCTGGCTAGAGCGCCTGCCTTGCACGCAGGAGGTCAACGGTTCGACTCCGTTATTCTCCACCATCACCGGTACTTAAGATAGAAGGTACAGAAATAGGGTTCAGGAATGAACTCCGGGATAGAAAAGTTCTTTGACATATTGGAAGAAGTTAAAAAAGAAGAGCAAACAACAATAGAGACGTTGTTAGCTTTGAGGAATGAAATGAGTAAGCAATTACAAATAGAAATCCGAAAGAGATAACAACCATCAAAAAAAGCATTTCCATAGGCGCAAAAGGCTATGGAGAGAAGAAAGTAAATAAGAGCACACAGGGGATGCCTTGGCTCTCAGAGGCGATGAAGGACGTGATAAGCTGCGATAAGCACTGGGGATTAGCAAATATGAATTGATCCGGTGATTTCCGAATGGGGAAACCTGGCTAGTTGAAGACTAGTCGTATAATACGCAAACCTGCCGAACTGAAACATCTAAGTAAGCAGAGGAAGAGAAAATAATAATGATTTCCTAAGTAGTGGCGAGCGAACGGGAAAGAGCCCAAACCATATTTGTTACGGCAAATGTGGGGTTGTAGGACTACGATATGATTATAATGCAATGAAGTGGAACAGGATGGGAAGCCTGGCAACATAGAGTGAGAGCCTCGTACACGTAAGTACCATTAGTCTAGTAGTATCCTGAGTACCGCGAGGTCGGAGACGCCTTGTGGGAATCTGCCGGCACCATCCGGTAAGGCTAAATACTCCTGAGAGACCGATAGTGAACCAGTACCGTGAGGGAAAGGTGAAAAGAACCCCGAACAGGGGAGTGAAATAGAACCTGAAACTGTGTGCTTACAAGCGGTCGGAGCGTCCAGGTGGCGTGACGGCGTGCCTTTTGCATAATGAGCCTACGAGTTACTCTTCTCTGGCAAGGTTAAGTGTTTAAGACACGGATCCGAAGCGAAAGCGAGTCTGAATAGGGCGTATAGTCAGGGGAGGTAGACGCGAAACCTTGTGATCTACCCATGGACAGGTTGAAGGTGCGGTAACACGTACTGGAGGACCGAACCGATAAACGTTGAAAAGTTTCCGGATGATCTGTGGGTAGGGGTGAAAGGCTAATCAAACTGGGAAATAGCTCGTACTCCCCGAAATGTTTTTAGGAACAGCGTGGATATAAAGTTATATAGAGGTAGAGCTACTGATTGGGTGCGGGGGAGTCAAATCCTACCAAATCCAGACAAACTCCGAATGCTATATAATATGATCTGCAGTGAGGCCCGGGGTGCTAAGGTCACGGGCCGAGAGGGAAAGAACCCAGACCATCAGCTAAGGTCCCCAAGTTATAGTTAAGTTGAACTAACGAGGTCCGATTGCATAGACAGCTAGGATGTTGGCTTGGAAGCAGCCATTCATTTAAAGAGTGCGTAACAGCTCACTAGTCGAGCGATCGGGCATGGATAATAAACGGGCATTAAACTATACACCGAAGCTATGGGTAATATTAATATTACGGTAGGGGAGCATTCCAGCGGCAGCGAAGTTATGACGTAAGTTGTGGTGGAGCTTCTGGAAAAGCAAATGTAGGCATAAGTAACGATAAGGCGGGCGAGAAACCCGCCCACCGAAAGGATAAGGTTTCCTGATCAACGCTAATCGGATCAGGGTTAGTCGGGGCCTAAGGAGAACCCGAAAGGGATATTCGATGGACAACGGGTTAATATTCCCGTACTTTTTATAACTGCGATGTGGTGACGGAGTAGTGACACTACCGCGATCTGACGGAATAGATCGTTGAAGACAGTAGGTATTGGTCTGGTAGGCAAATCCGCCGGACTAGCTGAAAGTCGATAGTACCGCGAACCTTCGGGTAAGTGGATAGTGTAGGTAATCAGACTTCCAAGAAAACCCGCTAAGCTTCAGGTTATAAAAACCCGTACCGCAAACCGACACAGGTATCCGGGAAGAGAATTCTAAGGTGCTCGAGTGAATCATGGCTAAGGAACTCGGCAAAATGGCCCTGTAACTTCGGGAGAAGGGGCGCTGGTAGCAATATCAGCCGCAGTGAAAAGGCCCAGGCGACTGTTTAACAAAAACACATGGCTTTGCAAAATCGAAAGATGAAGTATAAGGCCTGACACCTGCCCGGTGCTGGAAGGTTAAGAGGGGATGTTAGTCGCAAGGCGAAGCATTGAATCGAAGCCCCAGTAAACGGCGGCCGTAACTATAACGGTCCTAAGGTAGCGAAATTCCTTGTCGGGTAAGTTCCGACCTGCACGAATGGTGTAACGATCTGGGCGCTGTCTCAGCCATGAGCTCGGTGAAATTGTGGTCCCGGTGAAGACGCCGGGTACCCGCAACGGGACGGAAAGACCCCATGCACCTTCACTACAATTTAACATTGACATTGGATACAGGATGTGTAGGATAGGTGGGAGACTATGAAGCGGCGTCGCCAGGCGTCGTGGAGTCAACGTTGAAATACCACCCTTTCTGTATTCGGTGTCTAACTTCGCCAAGCGAAGGACATTGTTTGATGGGTAGTTTGACTGGGGTGGTCGCCTCCAAAAAGGTAACGGAGGCTTTCAAAGGTAAGCTCAATACGCTTGGTAACCGTATGAGGAGTGCAATAGCATAAGCTTGCTTGACTGTGAGGCATACAAGCCGAGCAGGGTCGAAAGACGGATATAGTGATCCGGTGGTTCTGCATGGAAGGGCCATCGCTCAAAGGATAAAAGGTACGCTGGGGATAACAGGCTGATCTCCCCCAAGAGCTCATATCGACGGGGAGGTTTGGCACCTCGATGTCGGCTCGTCACATCTGGGGCTGGAGAAGGTCCCAAGGGTTCGGCTGTTCGCCGATTAAAGTGGCACGCGAGCTGGGTTCAGAACGTCGCGAGACAGTTCGGTCCCTATCTGTTGTGGGCGTAGGAATTTTGAGTGGGGCTGACCTTAGTACGAGAGGACCGGGTTGGACTAGCCTCTAGTGAATCTGTTGTTCCGCCAGGGGCATTGCAGAGTAGCTACGCTGGGAATAGATAAGCGCTGAAAGCATCTAAGTGCGAAACTAGCCACGAGATGAGAATTCCATATAGGACCGTAGCAGACTACTACGTTGATAGGTTACAGATGTAAAGGTGGTGACATCAAAGTCGAGTAATACTAATCATCCGAAGCTTTCAAGAGCAGTAAACTGTTGTTTGTTCTTCCTAACTTAACTTCTTTCAATAATATGTCATTGTTTGACAGCAAAAGGTAAGTCCATTCCGAAGCTGTATAAACATTAAAAATATTTAGGTGCCTATATCGGTGGTGTCCACCTCTTCCCATTCCGAACAGAGAAGTTAAGCCCACCAGAGCCGATGGTACTGCGGTAACACGTGGGAGAGTAGGTCGGTGCCAAATCTTAAAGAAAGCCTGTAGTCAAAACTGCAGGCTTTTCTTGTTTACAGAAATTTTTGCATTGCTGATGCTACGGTAGTTTAAACTGGGTTGGTTTTTATAGAGGTTTCGTTCGTGCAGAAGCGCTCGCATGAAGTGATGTGTGTTCCGTAACTTGGTCTTAACTGTCCCGACGTATTATTGTTGTGGTGTTGACGAATTTCGGCAACTTTAAAGCAATTGATACGTTATTCAATACATCAGCCAAATATCATACGGGCATTATGTCAAAATCAGGTTTTGCCATTAATAATATTGCTGGCTGGCCATATATTGTTCATTTTTGGTTATCTTTACAATCAATTTAAATATAAAAGGAGCATGAGTTTTTTCGCAGAGAAGAGAAGGGAAGTGATGATGCATATAGAGCGTTATATGCTTGATATGATGGATACTTACCTGAAACCAATTGATACAAATTGGCAGCCGTCAGACTTCCTGCCGGATTCCACAAGCGAAACTTTTTTTCAGGATATCAAGTCTTTAAGAGAAAATGCGGATGGCTTGTCGTACGACCTGGTTGCTGTTCTGATTGGAGATACCATTACCGAAGAAGCATTGCCGACTTACGAATCCTGGCTGACGATGGTCGATGGGATCAATAAAGGGGAAGAAGGTGGATGGATGAGGTGGGTTCGTCATTGGACTGCTGAAGAAAACAGACATGGCGACCTGCTCAATAAATATCTTTACCTTTCAGGGCGTGTTGATATGCGTCAGATGGAGATCTCTACACAATACCTGATTGCGGATGGGTTTGACATCGGTACGGGACATGATCCTTATCGTAATTTCATTTATACCTCATTTCAGGAGCTTGCCACGAATATTTCCCATAGGAGAGTGGCGTCAATGGCAAAAAGAGACGGTGATACCCTGCTTTCAAAAATGTGTGGTGTTATTGCATCTGATGAAGCGCGTCACGCAAAGGCATATAAGGATTTTATGGCGAAGATCTTCGAGGTGGACGCAAGTGAGGCCATGATTGCCTTTGAGGACATGATGCGTAAGAAAATCGTGATGCCGGCTCATTTCCTTCGTGAGATGGGCATGAAGATTGGTCAGACATTTGGGCATTTCACTGACGCTGCACAACGACTTGGTGTATATACTGCTGTCGACTATGTAGAAATTATGCAGCAGTTGATTGATGAGTGGAAATTGGAGGGCATGAGGGACCTGAACGAAGCTGGAGAGAAAGCACGTGATTACATCATGGCGTTACCTGATCGTTTGCTTAGGGTAGCAGATAGGATGAAGAATCCCGGTATTGAATATAAATTTAGCTGGATACATGCTTAATTAGGATCGTTGGAGCTTTTAAACTTCGCGAAGCTGATCTGAGAAGATATTGCGCTCATTGATAATATCATTTATTAATAAATAAGGCGTTTTGAACGCTTCAGTTAAAACAAAAATGGCCATTCCTAGAAAGGGATGGCCATTTTTGTTTTTTTGGCTTATAAGTAAGCTTATTGATGGGTAAGTTCTGTAATCGGGCTGCCAACACAACCACTTGGCATTTGTATGTGTAACATGGCAGCAAGTGTGGCCGCAATGTCCGTCATGTAATGTGTAGTATTTGTTTTACCAGGCTGCACATTCCATCCCATAAATACGCAAGGAATATGGGTGTCATAAGGATACCAGGTGCCATGTGTGGTCCCTGTTTTGCCAGTGCCTTCAAAATAACCGGAAGGCATGATCATGTAGATGTCGCCACTTCTGTCGGCATTGTAACCATTGGTGATGCTCTTTTTGATAGGCTCAGGAAGTGTGCTGCTGGCCACTTTGCTGATGTCTACCGCATCTGTAATTCCATTTTGTTTTTTAAGGTAGTTGACTGCAAATATCTTGATGGCCTCATAATCGGCTTTGGCGTCTTCGATGCTCTGATGATTGAGATAAAGCTGGTTATTTGCAGATCTGCTGATGACATTTTTAACATTGAACTTACCGGCGATAAGCGTGCTGAGTTCTTTTACAAATGGGCTATCGTCCACTGTACCTCCAGGAAGTTTATTTTCGCTCATGAATCCAGGTACGTGTGCTGCACCATGATCTGCTGAAAGGAAGAACAGATAGTTTCCTTTACCTACCGTTTTATCCAGGTAATTGAAGAATTCTTCAAGGTCTTTATCTAATCTAAGGTAAGTATCTTCTGCTTCCACAGAGTTCGGACCGTATTGGTGGCCCACATAGTCCGTTGCAGAACAGCTTACTGCGAGGAAGTCCATGATGTCGTCCTGTCCGAGATTTTCTTTTTCAATAGAAAGCTTTGCAAGATCCAGGGTAATCGTATTGCCATAAGGTGTACTTTTGATCATGTCGTAGTTTTTCCCCTTATACAATTTCAGCGGATGAGGGAAGGTGGGGGTTTCCTCGCCACGTGCTTTACCCTCGTAAGGTTTGTTGTCTGCCGTGCTTTGTGTATAAGTGTCAATTGGATACAAAGTGCTCCAGTTTTTATCAAAGTACTGATCAGCCAGCTTCTCTTTGTTATGATCTTTTACCCATTTAGGAAGGTCGGTCATATAATAAGTACTCGAAATCCAGTCGCCGGTACCGCCATCATACCAATAGGCTGCATTGGCAGCATGACCTGCAGGAAGGATGGATCCCCTGTCCTTCAGTGATATACCGATCACTTTTCCCTGGAAGTTAGTAGCCAGGCGCAGTTCATCCGTGATTGTCGTGGTCAGCATATTTTTTGGCGACATTTTTCCTGCCATGGTATTACTGCCCACAGTAGCTACTGTGCTATCTTCCGCACAATATACGTTGCGTTTGGCTTGTGGATCATACCAATCATTTCCAATGATGCCATTGATGGCCGGTACTGAGCCCGTATAGATGCTCGCATGGCCGCATGCAGTATAAGAGGGAGTATAGGGAATGAAGGTGTTTTCTGCAGAAAAACCTTCATTGATCAGTCTTTTGAAACCTCCATTTGAATATCTGTTGTAATAACGGTAGAGGTAATCCCATCTCATTTGATCGATCACCATACCCACTACCAGTTTGGGTCTCTTTACTGTTGCCGGAAAATTGTTTTTTGAAACAGCAGCTTTCTTTTTTTGTGCTACTGACACACTGCAGGTAATCAGCAATGCGGAAAATAACAAGTAAGTTCTTTTCATTTAGAATTTTGTTTATGAAGTTTTAAAGGTAGCCATAACATGTTATTCACAGTTTACCATTTTGTAAAGATTTTATAGAAATCCCCTGGAACTGTAAAATCCCCGTAACTATGGCGGAGATTTAGCGATAAAATGAGCTGGAGCAATGAATTGAACTTAAATGACGAATTTAACCAGCTGATGAAAATGAACTTAATTGGTGAAAATGATTTTAAGTAATGAAAAGGATTTCAGCTGATTAATATGCACTAAAGTGCTTCAGCAACCACGAAGGTACTGCCACCTATAAAGATCAGGTCATTTACCGCTGCATTGTCCTTTGCAGTCTGTATGGCTAAGGCAATGGTCGGAAATACATCTCCTACAAGATGGTGTTGTGCTGCCTGTGCGGCGAGTTCCTGCGCCGGCAGTCCCCGTTCCAGCTGAGGCTGGCAAAAGTAATAATGCGCATCCGTAGGGAGCAGCGCAAGCACCCCATTGATGTCCTTATCCCTCACCATTCCTATGACAATATGGAGCTGGTCATGTGGTGTATCATTGATGTTCTGCATCACTTCTGTAATGCCACCGATGTTGTGTCCTGTGTCGCAGATGGTTAGCGGATTGTCATTTAATATCTGCCAGCGTCCCTGCAGCCCGGTCAGGTTTTTTACGTCTTTCAAAGCATTGTACAGGCTGGGGGTATCGACCTCATAACCCATCTCCGTCAAAACACTGACCGACTGTATGACAGTAGCCAGGTTTTTACGTTGATAACCTCCCGTTAAATCGAGTTCGAGATCCGGATAGCACAGTTCGCCATTTTGATAGACGTCCGCGAGCAGCATCGTTTTTCTACGCAGATTTTTGACTTGTATCCTTTGATCTGCAAAAGAGATGATACTTTCTGTTTCTGTTGCCTTTTCCAGAAATACCTGCGCTACTTCGGGCTGACTTTCTCCAATGACCACGGGCACGTGTGGTTTGATGATCCCAGCTTTTTCTGAAGCGATTGCGGGTAGTGTGTTTCCCAGGATATTAGTATGGTCCAGGCTGATATTGGTGATCACCGAGAGCTCAGGCTTGATGATGTTGGTAGAGTCCAACCGTCCGCCAAGGCCCACTTCAATGATGGCAATGTCGACTTTCTCCTTTGCAAAAAATGAAAATGCCATAGCCACCGTTACTTCAAAGAAAGAAGGTGATATTTCTTCAATGAGTGTCTGCTGACTGGCCACAAAGCTGGTGACAAACTCTTCGGGCACCATCTCGCCATTGATCCTGATGCGTTCCCTGAAATCTTTAAGGTGCGGGGAGGTATACAATCCAGTTTTATAACCCGCCTTCTGAAATATTGCAGCGAGCATATGGGAGGTCGAGCCTTTGCCATTTGTCCCAGCAATATGGACGGATTTAAACTGATGCTGAGGGTTTCCCAGTGCTTCACACATCGCAATGGTGTTGTGAAGGTCTTTTTTTAATGCAACAGCACCTATACGCGTAAACATCGGTAGTTTCGCGTATAGGTAATCAAGAGTTTGAGAATAGTCCATTTGCTGATCCAGCGCCTAAACAGGCCGTCTATTTTACTTTAAAGTTGAACACCACCACACCGATTTGTACATCCGGAGCGGTATCTGATTGTGATAGCCGGGCGCCCATTACGGCATCTTTACATTTTTGCCATAACACACGGTCGTTCAGCGTGGTGCCTTTAACGCCGGGAGTTGCATCAATGACGATCCCACTTTTATTGATTTTGATCCTTACGGCAATCTTTCCGGTCTTTTGGCCATCATCTTCGGGGGTCACCAGGTTGGTAAACTTCCGCAAGGCGATTGGGGTATCCCCAAATCCAGAACCACCTTCTCCATAATTGTTGGATAGCGGATCGCCATCACGGTCACCCTGGTTGCCTGGTGTAGATCCTGTTCCATCACCACCACCGGTACCTTTATTGGTTTTTCCTTTATACAGGGCATTTTGGTTGATTACCGGCTTGGCGGGTTTTGTTTCGGTTGTGGCCGTTGGCGCGTTATTCTTTGTGCTCGCTTTTGTATTCACACTCACTGCATCCTCAGAATTCTGGGTAACAATCTCTTTAGTACTGTTTTGAGTGGTTGGCTGTTCTTTTGTAGGCTCTTGGGGCACGACCTTATCCGGTGGTTGCTGATTGGCATTTGGATCGGCGGAAGGCTCTTCAATACTGGTGTAATCTGTACCCATTCCTTCTACAGAAGTACCATAGTTGACCACAATGCCTCCCATGCCGGCCTCCACGGGAGGCTCAAACGTTCCTATTGCAATGAAAAAGCTCAATACAAGCAGGAAGCCCATGATGCCGGTAGAGATGGCTACGGCCTTAGGATAATTATTTTCTTCCTTTGGGTAAGTCATTATTTCTTGGGTTCTACAGCGAGAACAACTTTAAGCTTCAATTTGTTGGCGACATCAAAAACCAGCATGGTGTTTTCAATTGAGACACCCCTTGCCACATAGAGTACAATGGTCAGGTCAGGAGATGCCTTTTGATAAGTTTCGATAGCAGATTGAAGGCCTTCAAGTGAAGTCGGCTGTTTGTCTACAAAATAATTTAATTTCTCGTCTATGGAGACGGTAACGGTCTTCTGGGCATTTGATTGCTGACCAGATTCGGACCTTGGCAGCAGCAGCTTCACCACCTGCGGATTGACTACCGCCGAGGCAAGCAGGAAAAACAACATGAGAAAAAACATGATGTCATTCAGTGCCGAGGTGTGTACCTCTACTGTACCTTTATTTCTTTTGCGTAGGTTCATTATTTTCCTGGCTCTTCTAATAGATCAATAAACTCGATCGCATCGGTTTCCATTCTTAATATGATGCGTTCTACCATCATATTTAATATATGATACAAAATATAAGCAATGATACCCACAATCAGACCTGTTGCTGAGGTGATCATTTTAGTATAAAGACCTCCGGAGATGGTTCCGATTTCAATGGCACCTTTGATGGATACATCATGGAAGATCGTGATTACCCCGATGATGGTACCTACGAAACCAAGCATCGGCGCAATACCTGCAACGATACCAAGGATCCCGATGTTTTTCTCCAGCTTCGAGACTTCCAGCTTACCATTGTTTTCAATCGCAGCCTCAATATCTTTGATGGGACGGCCAATTCTTTTCAATCCTTTTTCCAGCATTCTCGCCAGCGGGGAGTTGTTGTTTCTGCAAAGGGCGATGGCATTTTCCAGCCGGCCTTCATGAATATATTGTCTGATCTGAAGCATCAGGTTAGACTCTGTTTTGGAGGCTTTTCTGATGGTCAGGTAACGTTCAACAAAAATAACTAAGGCTAAAAAGGCCAGAAAGGCCAGTGGGATCATCACCCATCCGCCTTTGAAAAGAAGGTCAATGAAATGAAGTTCCGGGGGTGGAGCTGTAAGCGCCTGTGATGCATTGTTCGCAGTATCTGCAAGTTGAGTCAGGCTGTCGTTAGCACCTTGAAGTAAAGTGATCATATTTATTCGGGTTTGTTTGTGTATACGTATAATCCGCTGATGCCTAATTTTTCTTTTAAGGCAGGGATGGCAGCTCTTGCCGTCTTATCATCTTTGAACGTTGCAATGCTGATTCTTATTACTTTTTTTCCAGGAAAGGCCTTTGCTTTTATTCCTGCTTTTTTCATTTGTGCCAAGAAGCGGTCCGCTTCTTTCTGACTGCTCAGAGAGGAGCCTATGACTTCAAATGTAGTTCCCGCAGGAAGGACTGCTGGCGGTGCGGCCGATATTGTTTTTTCCACTGCTTTCTGTTCGGCAGTTTTCTTTTCGATTGCCTTTTGTTCGTTGCCTGCAGCCTTTTGCCCAGACTCGAGCGCAGTAGCCGTTAACGGCAGACTGTCTTTTTTGAGGCTGTCGGCCAGCATCGCGGCTTCAATACTCTGTTTGATGCTATCTGCTGTTGCAATGGAATCGGCTGTTTTCTGAAGTGCCTGGTTACTCAATTGTGGTTGCTCTGTTTCATTTTTGTAGAGCAGGTTTTCGAAAAGTTCTGGTTTGACCACGTAGGTTGCTGCCGCTGCAATGGCGATGACCAGCAATGCGATGATCACCTTAAGGTACCAGGGCATACCTGTCTTCTCAGGAGTTTCCTCATCCAGGTGATAGTATACCGGCGGTGTTTCAGTATCCATAGGTCCCTCAGGTTCATCCAGCACAGGAGCCGTTGCAGCTGCTTGTGCAAGGGTTTCGTTGAGGGTAGGCCGCGGAGTGCTTGACTGATGGTGGGCTGATACATGAAGATGTGCATGGTCTTCGATATGTTCCACGCCTTCAGGGGTCTCAATTTCGGGAAGCGGAATGATCAGGGCCACTTTTTCAGGCAGTCCCAACTCAGTGATCTCTTCATAAACAGCCTCTTCATCATTAGGAATATTCTCAGTTAATGGTTGATCAGCGATCTGTTGATGATTCAATGGTAGATCATTCGGGTTTTCATCTAAAACAGTGTGATCGACCTGTGTTTTATCATTCAGCGTTTCATCGACTTGTGTTTCATCTGTGTGAGCCGACTCAATTGGGGCCGGATCAGAAATACGTTCTTCGGTAACAGCCGGATCGACAATAGCTGGCTCAGCATCTGCTGATGCTACGCCCGCTATTGACTGTTCAGTTGACGCATCGGAGTGGCCATCTGTTACATCTGCATTGCTGTTTTCAAGTTCAAGCTGTTCATTTCCTTGTGTTTGCGTTTGTTCCACATCCGCAGGTTGAGCAGGCAACTCAGCAGCCTCAGACCAAACTTCATCTTTTAGCGCAGGCAGTCCATAATATTCAAAACCAAACTCTGAGGCATCACCCGTGCTGAACGTCAGTGTTCCGGAATGGTTGTGCAAGGTACCCAAGGTACCAAGACTGGCCTCATGATGATCGTTCAGCTGTTTGTTGATCTCTTCTGCAAACTGTTCTACAAAATAGGTCGCGGCGGCAACGGAGATGTTTCTCTTCCGGGCCACAAATTCCGTAAGGCTGTACGATTCAGCGAGTTCTTCGCTGAAGGCCAGGGTGTAGGAAGGTGGCAGAAAAGAGTGTGTCTGCACATCATACCTCCCTGGGGATTTCTTTTTATAGATCGTTCCAATCCCAGGGATTCCAACCTCTTTGGAGGTTTTGACGAGTGATATAAGGTATGATAACATGTCCATTCTGGTAAAATTAAATTTTAATTCCGTATCAACCAATAATTAACAAAAAAACAGGTTAGAAGGAATAACTTAAGCCACCAAAGACACTTCCCCCAATCGTAGGGTAGTACAGGAACCTGCTGTATTTCGTACCCAGCAGATTGTTGACCCTTGCAAAAGCTGAAAATTTGTTGTTGATCTTATAACTTGCACCGGCACCAAGATCCACAAAACCTTTAACTTCCACGACAGTCTCATTTGCAGGGTCAGGTACCAGGTATGGGCTTGCCGGAGCGGCGGTATAGATCTTTGCTTTGCTCGCATCCTGAATGGCTACCGAAGCATTGAAGGCAATTTTATCAGTGATGTTGAACAACAAATCAGAAGAAAGTCTCATTTGAGGTTTAAACCAGCTGTTGCTCTCTTCAGCAGGTTGGTAGTCGTCAAAGTTCAGCTTTCCTGTCCATTTTAAGGAGTTGCTGACCTGGATGGAAATTTCTCCCTCCAGCCCTGTCTGTTTCATGTTTCCAAAATCATAGATCACATCAAAGCGGGTAGGGTTCTCAAAGTTGTTGACGAAAAGTGGCATGTCGGCAATTTTCTTATGATAGATCCTTGCTTTGTAACCAAATCCCGGGCCTCCTGTACCTTTGATCCCTCCGCTGAAGCTAAATTTCTCAATGGAGTTTTTGATGTTGATGTTCGCATTCAGGAATGGGTTTTCATCAGTAAAAGCTTTCATGGAATTTCTGTTCACATCACCTTTCAGCTCACCGAAGATTTGCAGGTAATCAGGGATTAGGGTAAAGTCTGCCGTCACCGCAGGGAAGATCCTGCTGGAGGAGAAGTCGCCAAACTCCTGTACGAAGTTAATTCCGGCGTTGATTTTTACACCATTTGCCTGAAGTTTGATGTATGGATTTAACTTGAAAATATTGTTGCCCACGTCGGTCAGCTGGTCCTGTGTATTTCCCAGCTCTACAGATGAGGCCAAACCCAGGTTGAAGCTGCTGATTCTCTTATTGACATAACCATTGATGACAACAGATTTCTCTTTTGCTTCATACTTGTCATTCCAGATGTACCCATTGATTTTCGCAGCATAGCTGAAGGCATCAGGATCATCGGTAAACTTGTTGACAATCTCACCTTCGGCTTCAATAAAGTTCAGTGTTTGACGCTCAGGGTGCAGGTTAAATTCAGGCTGCGAAGGATTAAAACCATAGAAATTAATGCCATTGCGCTGATAGTTGATGCGGCCACTCAGGGTAAAGGTCTCGCCGATACTCCTTCCGAAGACGCTCAGTTGCTGCTGGTTGGCATCCTGACCTTCCAGTTTACCAGACTGTCCGAAGTGGCGGAAAAATGCACCTGCCTGCAGGGCTTCATCCCTGCCGATGTTTACATAACCTTCCAGCAGTGCAGTGGTAGGTGCGCCGAATCCGGCTTTCACGTAATTGTTGAGTAGCTCAGCGGCACGCTCTTCAGCCACCTGCTGTGCCTGTAATTTATTGATGTCGGAGTTCAGCCCCAGTTTCCGGTCAGTCAGGCTGTAGTTGAACTTCGCTTTATACGTTTTTACGGTATTCAGATCCGGGCTTCTTCTCAGCTTTACCGCTTCTGCAAGCACCGGTTTGTAAGGTCTAACCACCTCAATCTCTTCTGTAACGGCTTTATTTTCGTCTTTTTTATCTGTTTTGGTTTCCTGGGCCTGTAAGGTCAGCGCACCTGCGGTGATAAAAAATAAGGTACTATATATTAGTTTTGTCAATCTCATTGCGCTTGTCTTATTTGATTTTCTGTAATTTTTCCTTCGCTGTAGGGACGATGTCATCTTTACCTTCGTAGTTGTCGATGATGCTCAGCAGTGTGCTCTTTGCCTGCAGGTTATCTTTCAGCGCCACGTAGTTGTCTGCCAGCAGGATGAAAGCCTTAGCCACCCAGTAATCATACGAAGGCATGTTGTTGATCAGGTCAAAACAAGTCTTGGTCGATGTCTTATAGTCTTTTTTGGCGTACTGCACTGCGGCCACGTTGTATTTCGCTTCAGCAGCAGCAAGTGTTTTGGTTTTGCTGACTACACTGTTGAATGATTTTACTGCTGCAGTGGTATCTGCCTTCAGGAGGTATGCCTTACCTGCGTAGAGGTCTACACTGTTCTTTTCTTCTTCAGAAGCTTTATCAGATTCTTTGATTAGGGTCACATACCTCAACACATCGTCTGGCATATTCAATGCAGTATAAGATTTAAGCAGGTTGTTGAGCGCCCAGTTGTAATGGACTTTGTAATCTGCAGTGGTCTCCAGTCTCTTCAAGTAGACAATGGCTTCATTGTACTTTTTCTGATTCAGGAAGAGCTTGGAAATACTTACCAATGAACGTTCCGTATAATCGCTGGTCCAATCGTTCAGAATGTACTCATAATCAGGGATCGCCTCATCAGGTCTGCCCAGTTTTACCAGTGATTCTGCACGGATAAATTTCGCTTCCTTATCATGGATGGCTTTCGGAAACTTATCGAAATAAGCATTTACGGCTTCAAAAGCACCTTGAGCGTCGCCTTTCAGGTAGCGGTTATTAGCACCCTGGAAGATGATGTTGTCCTGTTCAGCAGTACTGAAATCACCGATAGGGGTGGTCTGAGCATAGCTGATGAACCCTTGAGAATCACCCTTATCTACATAGATGTTTTTAATTGATTCCAGCGACTGTTTTGCTTCCTCGCTGCTGCCATACTCATTGATGACTTTTTTGAAAGTTTCCAGTGCTGCATCATCCTGGTCCTGGTTGTATTGAACCAGACCAATGGTAACCAGTGCACGGGGAACATAACTGCTTCTCGGATACTTGCTGATCAATCCGGTAAGGTCGCTTCTTGACTTGTCAAAGTCACCTTTGTTAAAATACGTGTAGGCCGTTTCAAAGCCAGCATCATCCGCATAGTTGGAATTAGGATATTGCTGAAGCAGTTCTTGCATCGTATTGATCTTTGCATCATTCTGATTCTCCAAACCCTGGATCATTCCACGCTGGAACAAGGCATAATCCTCACCAGCGCCCTTATTAGCGATAATTTTATTGTAGTTGGTTAACGCATTGCCATAACTTTTGTTCACAAAATAAGCATCTGCCAGTCGTAGGGTTGCATCATTTACCGTCTTGGTGTCTTTGTCATTTCCCCTCAGGAAACGCTCAAAATAAGACGCTGCCTTACCATAACGCTCATCTTCAAAAGCCGCATAGGCAAGCGCGTAATTGGCAAAGTTATAAACCTCGGTGTTGCTTGCTCCAGGCATGTCCAGGAACTTCTCAAAGTTGGAAACTGCCTCACCATATTTCCTCAGTTCATAACTGGCCTCGGCTTTCCAGTAGATGTTCAACGCCTGGATTTCCTGATCTTCAGGGAACTTCTCTGAACGAAGGAACATAGATAATGCATTTGGAAAGGCACGTTCGTTGTAGAATTCAAGGCCTCTGAAATATGTCACTTTCTGATAGGCTTCTCTGGCTTCCGGCGACTTGTCCTGGATAGGTTCGAGAATGTCGATTGCCGCCTGATAGTTTTTAGAGGTCAGCAGAATCTCTCCCAATAAGGTTTTTGCCTCATTGGCCTTACGTGATTTTGGAAACTGTTTCAGGAAGTTCTGTGTAGACTCCAATGCCTGCTGGTTAAAGTCAAGCTCATAACTCAGACGTGCATAGTTGATCCAGGATTCTTCCTGAACGATTTTATCGAAATCCAGTCGTGAAGCCCTGAAGAAAGCACTGCGTGCTTTTTCTTTATTTTTCAGTTCGATAAACGAACGTCCCAGGGTGTACATCCCGCTTTGCAGGTATACATCATCAGTATCCAGCTTTTCGAGGATGGCTACCGATTCCTGATATCTTTTCAATTGAAAAAGTGAGTAACCGTACTGGTAGACAAACAGGTTGTTTTTGGTGTTGGATTTATCTTTTGAATAGAACTCTCTGAAATACTTCTCGGCATTGGTATAATCCGATTTTGCAAAGTAGGAAGCTGCAATCAGGCTCAGCATCTCCGCTTCGTATTGCTGTTTGGAAGTCTTCAGAATTGGGATTGCATAATCCAGTACATCATCATAACGCTCATCCAGGTAATACATTGATGTGATGTAGTAAGGATAGCTGGCCTCGTAGGTAGGGGAGCCCTTCAGCTTCTCAAAGTTGGCCAATGCGGTTTTATATTCCTTGTTCAGGTAGTTGATATAGGCAAAGTAGTAAATGGCGCTTTCCTGGAAAGGTGACTTTTCTTTTTTTACTTCTTCAAACAGAGGTTCCGCTTTCGCAATGTCATCAGTAGAGAAATAAGCATATCCCTGTTTGAACTGATATTCCAACCGTTGTTTTTGAGAAAGGGTTGCCGGATCGGTTTTCTCAAACCATTCCAGGGCTTTTGCGTAGTTCTTCTGTGCAAAATAAGATTTACCTACATGAAAATAGGCCAGCTTGGTGTTGGCATTTAAGGGGTACTCACGGATAAAATTCTGAAACTGGCTTTCTGCATCGTCATTTCCCAGTTCCAGGGCACATACTGCGGCGTAGAACTTGGCATTTTCTTTTAATAGCGACAGCTCGGCGTTGCTCTCCTGCTGGGTGCTTGCTTTTTGCCGCGCCTGCTCCACCAACCTGAACTGCTGCGCTGCAGCAACGTACTTTTCATTGTCAAGTAGTTCAAGGCCGGACAGGTAATTTTTGTTAAGGTTGACTAACATGCTGGATTGGGCATGACTCGCCGTAAAGCTACCTGCTACGAATAGCGGAATAAAAAGGTATTTTTTATGCATCTGGTTTCAAATATGGTTGGTACTAATATAAATATAGTAAGATGTCTTATTCACATAAGAAATTAACAACTGTTGATAACACTGGATTAACGAAAAGAAAGGAAGATTGGTATAAAAAACTTCGTGGGTCTTTTAATCACGCTGTGAAGCCAGGAGGTAAAGCACGGCCATCCGTACCGCAACGCCGTTTTCCACCTGTTCGAGGATGATCGACTGCTTGCTGTCGGCCACATCGCTGGTGATCTCCACCCCACGGTTGATCGGCCCCGGATGCATCACAACGATCTCCTTATCAAGGTTGTCAAGGATCTGTTTGTTCAGCCCGTACATCATGGCATACTCCCTTTGAGAAGGGAAATATTTGATGTCCTGCCGCTCCAGCTGGATGCGGAGCATATTGGCCACATCGCACCAGTTCAGTGCTTTGATCAGGTTGTGTTCTACCTTTACACCCAGGCTGCCGATGTGCTTAGGGATCAGTGTGGTAGGTCCGCAAACCATCACTTCGGCGCCTAATTTCTGCAGGCAGAGGATGTTGGAGATGGCGACCCGGGAATGCAGGATGTCACCTACAATAACGACTTTTTTCCCTTCCACATCGCCCAGTTTCTGGCGGATGGAGAAGGCGTCAAGCAGTGCCTGTGTAGGGTGTTCGTGTGCCCCGTCACCAGCATTGACAATCTGTGCATTGATGTGTTTGCTCAGGAACTGCCCCGCACCGGCGTATGGATGTCTCATCACAACCATATCCACCTTCATGGCGAGGATGTTGTTCACCGTGTCAATCAGCGTTTCTCCCTTGCTGACGGAAGAAGAGGAGGCTGCAAAATTGATGGTATCCGCTGAAAGTCTTTTCTCGGCAAGCTCAAATGATAACTTCGTTCGTGTAGAGTTTTCGAAGAAAATATTGGCAATGGTGATGTCCCTTAAGGCCGGAACTTTTTTGATGGGCCTGTTGATGACATCTTTAAAATTATCTGCAGTTTTCAAGATCAATTCGATATCATTCCGGTTAATGTCTTTGATACCTAAAAGATGTCGGGTTGATAATTTTTCTTCTGCCATGTTATTTAGTGCTTTCTGATATTAAGATAACTTTGTCTTCTCCTTCTGTTTCTTTCCAGCTGACCCTCACCTGTTGTGAGTTCATGCTGTCGACCTGTTTGCCGATGTAATCCGGTTCAATGGGCAGGTGCCTTGAAAAACGCCTGTCGATCAATACCATTAGTTCTACCCTTGCCGGGCGCCCGTAGGCCAATAAGGCATCCATGGCCGAGCGGATGGTTCTTCCGGTCCACAGCACATCGTCAATGAGGATCACATTTTTGTCCTCAATGATAAAATCAATGGTATTGGTATTGGCCGAAAGGATGCCGTCTTTTCTTCTGAAGTCATCTCTGAAAAAGGTAATGTCGAGGTTTCCCTTCTGAATATTTTTCTTTTTCAGGATCTGGGAGAGCTCACTTTGTACCCTGTCGGCAAAAAAGCTCCCTCTTGGCTGGATGCCAATTAAAACAGTATTTGAAAAATCGGTATGGTTCTCAATTAATTGGTGACATAGCCTTTTAATTGTGATCTGGAATTGTTGACCGTCTAGCAGTGTTCTTTTTTGCATGACTTAAGGATTGGTCAAATATAGGAAAAATTTGGAAGCCCAAATCGCAGGAAGGCCTTTTTAATAAAATAAATTCGCAAATCAGGGGGGCGGAAGGGGGCACCTTTTTGTGTTCCTAACCTAACGTCCTTAAAATCTTATTCTTAATAGGCCTTGCCCTGATAGCGGCCCTTTAGGAAAACAACTCAGAAAAATTGATATTCCATATTTCTGAGACGCAGACTGTCAGGTTGAAAAAGAAATGGATCAGGATACCGTACCAAAGCGTGTTTTCCTTTATCCTGATGTAGCCCAGTATCAGCGCAAATGGCAACATCCAGTAGAACGAAGCGATGCTAAAATGAACGAGAAAGAAAAGTATAGAACTGATGTACATCGCCTCTTTCTGGTCGACAACCGCAGAGAGCTTCTGGATCAGGTATCCGCGGTAGGCAAGTTCTTCAAACACTGCGGGACATACCGCCATGAGCAGCACCATGAGGCAATTGCCATAACTGTAGGGCTTGTAGATGTTCCCATAGTCCATCGTAGCTTTAAAGAGGTGGCTGTTGAGGTAATCGGTGGATATTCCTACGAGAATAGAAGACACAATGGCAAGGCCTACAAACATCAGCAGCTTCAGCCAGGAGAACGAGGGCCACCGAAGCAGATATTTGCTTTGCTGCCAGTCGGACTTGAAAAATAAAACCGAAGAGGTGGCCATGACTATTGTGACGGCCACCATGATCGTTAAAGTCCACTGTTGTACCACTAGTGCAAAGATGCAGCACAGCAGTTCCATGAGGAAGAATAGCGCAGCGTGTTGCAGCTGATACCACCTGACAGCATCAGCTGCAGTATGTTGTCGTGTCCGTGCTGTCCCACAGCAACTGCAGAATTTCATTTCTACTTTCAATTCCTGATGACAATGCTCACAAAAGCAAGAGGGGAGACCGGAGCTTTCCAAAGCTCTAATTAATGTTGAGTTCTTTTTTAATCTTGTCTGCTTCCAGTACTGAGCGGATGCCTTTGATCAGGTAACCGATGATCAGTACTTTGGCGATGATCCCGGAGAGGATGGACATCGGTTCAACAATGGCATTCAGCAAGTGAATGATCAGGTAAAGTGACAAGCCTGAAATCAAAGCAGCAACGGGTTTGGTGCTTGCCCAGAAGCCTAACCCCACAAAAGCAGCTACGAGAATTGCGTTGGTGATGACAATGGCAGATGCATCCTGAGCATCACCAGCCGTAGCATAGCCGATCAGCGAAAAAACAGCCGTCAGTCCGGCAATCCAGAAGAGCGACTTTCTCGCAGATTCTACTTTTTCATTCAATTCAACGAGGTCTATTTCTTTAACCTGGCGATTCGCGAGGTGAAGTTCCTGATCTCTTTCCGTTCCCTTGATCGGAAATCCACATCCGTTACAGAAAACATCTTCAGGTTGGTAGACGGCAGTACATGCCGTACAAAGAGCGTTATTGGGCGTATCCATTAGATTATTATTTATTTGCCATAAATATAAAATAGTAGCCGGTATTTGGCAAGTGGTTTAATTACTTAAATACCGTGTACTATAATTTATTTTCATCAGGTCGTACCTTTTGAGCTGTGTTTTTAGCCTTTTCTGAAAATCGGCGAAATTGCGTTTGTTTTTTGGACTCCATAATACTTCGGATAGGGCATCCAGTCTTGGGAAAAGCTGGTATTCTGCTTTAGCGGGACTTGCGATGTATTCCGACCATAAATTGCCCTGTGCACCCCATATGTATTGTGCTTCAGCAGCGGTCAGTACCGCGGGGACCGGTTCATAGTCGTATACGTTTTTCAGGGGGACATAACGTGGCGCCGTGAGGGAGTCTTCTTTGAGGAACTGGGCATGGTTGAAGTACATAGAGTTTTCGGGAGTCATGATCACCTTATGTTTTTGTTTTGCTGCTGCGATGCCTCCCTTTTCTCCCCGCCAACTCATCACGATGGCATTCGGTGCCAGTCCGCCATCCAGGATTTCATCCCATCCAATGATCGTCCTGCCTCTTGTGTTCACAAATTTTTCCATCCTGTGGATGAAGTAACTCTGCAGTCCGTTTTCATCCTTCAGTCCTTTTTCCCTGATGATCTTTTGAGAAAGCGGCGATTGTTTCCACCATATTTTAGCACATTCATCACCACCGATGTGGATGTAAGGCGAGGGGAAGAGCTGCATCACCTCTGTAAGCACATCTTCAAGGAAGCTGAATGTTTGTTCCGTAGGTTGAAGCACGTTGTTGAACTTGTTGAATATTCCCCAGGTCTGCGCCACCCGGGTGGGGATTTCGGGTGTGGTGCCAAGCTCTGGATACGCCGCGAGTACGCCCATGCTGTGACCCGGCATTTCAATCTCCGGGACAACAGTAATGTACCTGTCGGCGGCATACCTGACCACTTCTTTCACTTCCTCCTGTGTATAATATCCGCCATAGCGCAAGCCGTCGTTTCCTGTCCCCGGATATAGACCAATGATGGTGCCGTTGCGCCAGGCGCCGATGTCTGTCAGCTTTGGATGTTTTTTGATCTCTATCCTCCAGCCATGATCGTCGGTTAGGTGCCAGTGGAAATAGTTCAGCTTATGCAAAGCCAGGTAGTCAATGTATTTTTTGATGAAGTTCAGGTCGAAGTAATGCCTGCTGACATCGAGGTGCATGCCGCGATAGCCAAACCGCGGATAGTCTGAAATTTCCACTGAGGCGACTTTTAAGCCAGCTGGATCCGTGACCTGTACCGGCAGCAACTGCAATAAAGTCTGTATGCCGTAGAATATGGCCTGTGGGGTATTTGCACGGATCTCAATGCGCTCCGCATTGCTGGTCAGCGTATATTGATTCGGGTTGCTGCCGATGCCTGCGACTGTGCCGTTGGAGTTTGGTTTGCCTTTGTCCTTATCCAGGATCAGGTTGATTCCATTTTTTTTGAGCGGATCGGAATGATTGGTGATGTTGAGGTTGAGGTTATGGTACTTCAGTAGAGAAGCAGTAAGGAAGTTGGCAGACCTGTTCAGGCTGCTGTCGCTGATACACACCACCGTCTGCAGCGCCAGCAGGAAACTGCCTGCGGTAGCATTTACCTGTACGTTTACCGGCTGAGGGATGATGGCTGGCAACATCTGTGTATAAGCCTGGCCGGTGTAGCCGATGAGGCCCGTAAGTACAAGTATGACGTTGAAGAATTTCATAGATGACGGTCTTAAAACCGCAATTTACAAAAAAAGGCGTCCCGATGAGGGACGCCTTTTTTATATCAGCTTTAAAAGACTATTTTCCTTTGTTTTTGCTTTCTTCGCCTTCCATTTGCTCTTTTAACTGAGCAAGGACACCTAGATCGCCAAGGGTTGATTTCTCAACTGAATCTTTAACTTTTTTAACTGCACTGCTTGATGCTTTAGCTTCTTTTTTCTTAGTAGCTCTTTCTTCAGCAGCAACCTCAGCTTTAGCCTCTTCCCAGATACGGGCGTGAGAAACAACGATACGTTTAGCATCTTTGTTGAACTCAATGATTTTGAAGTCATTGGTTTCTTCAGCTTTGATGACACCGCCATCTTCTTTAGCCATATGTTTTGTAGGTACGAAACCTTCAACACCATAAGGTAAAGCAATAACAGCACCTTTATCAGTTACTTTAACAACAGTTCCCTGGTGGATTGAATCTAACGTGAAGATAGTTTCAAAAGTATCCCAAGGGTTTTCTTCCAGTTGTTTGTGGCCTAAGCTCAATTTGCGGCTTTCAACGTCAAGTTCAAGAACAACTACGTCTAATGTATCACCAACTTTAGTGAATTCGTTAGGGTGGTTAACTTTTTTGGACCATGAAAGATCAGAAATGTGGATCAGACCATCGATACCTTCTTCGATTTCTACGAATACACCGAAGTTGGTCATATTTTTAACTACAGCAGTATGTTTGCTTCCGATAGGATATCTTTCAGCAACATTTTGCCATGGATCTTGAGTCAGTTGTTTGATACCTAAGCTCATTTTGCGCTCATCTCTGTCTAAAGTTAATACTTCAGCTTCGATTTCGTCGCTCACTTTCAGGAATTCCTGAGGGCTACGAAGGTTTTGAGACCAAGACATTTCTGAAACGTGAATTAAACCTTCAACGCCAGGAATGATTTCAAGGAATGCACCATAATCAGCAACAGTAACAATTTTACCTTTCACTTTAGAACCAACAGTTAAGTTAGTGTCTAAAGATTCCCAAGGGTGAGGAGTCAATTGTTTTAAACCTAATGCAATACGTTTTTTCTCGTCATCGAAATCAAGAACAACAACATTGATTTTCTCATCTAAGCTCAACACTTCTTTCGGATGCTCTATGCGGCCCCAAGAGATGTCAGTGATGTGAAGTAATCCGTCAACGCCACCAAGGTCGATGAATACACCGAAGTCAGTAATGTTTTTAACAGTTCCTTCCAATACCTGACCTTTTTCAAGTTTAGATACGATCTCCACTTTTTGGCTTTCAAGATCGTCCTCGATTAGGATTTTGTGCGATACCACAACGTTTTTAAATTCGTGGTTGATTTTCACAACTTTGAATTCCATTGTTTTACCTACATAAACATCGTAATCACGGATCGGTTTGATGTCAATTTGTGATCCAGGTAAGAAGGCTTCAACACCCATGATGTCAACGATAAGACCACCTTTAGTACGGCTTTTAACAAATCCGTTGATGATTCTGTCGTTATCAAGTGCCTCATTGATAGATTCCCATGATCTCTGAGTTTTAGCTCTCTTACGAGATAAAATCAATTGACCATTAGCATCTTCAGGTGCTTCAACGAATACATCTACTGTATCGCCGATTTTCAAATCAGGTGTATCACGGAATTCAGAAGTAGATACCAAACCGTCAGATTTAAATCCTACGTTCAATACCACGTCTTTATTGTTGATAGACACAACAATACCGCTGATGATTTCACCTTGGTTGATTTGATTGAAAGTATCGGTGTACATGTCTTCAAACTTTTTACGGTCTTCGTCACTGTAATTACCGAAAGCTTTGTCGTCTGCATCCCAGTCAAAGTCTTGATCTGGTGTAGCTAACGATGATTTGATCTGTTCGATCGACACTGAATCAGCTTCTGATTCAATGGTTTCTTTCTCAGTGAGACGAGCGTCTGCACCTTGTAATTCGGCTTTTTTAGCCTCTAGTTCTTTTTCTGCTACTTGTTTTTTAGCCATTAAAATTAAATCTCCTTTTCCCGTGAGGGACGGCAAAGATAGAAATTAATTATTTTAATGAAAAGGTTTTTTTGATAAATGTTGTTGATTTTGAACAGATTGTGGGAAAAACTTGCCTTTTGTCCCTATACCAGGAGCAAAACGATAAATAATTCAGGATCAGCCAATAGGCCTGCAGTTTGATTTTTCTATACCGGATAAGAAGCCTGTCTTTTCTCTTCGGATAACACCAGAAAACTCTGCACGTTGCCTACATTAGGTAACTTACCCACTTTACCCCTTAGAAAATCATTGTATCCCTTCATATCCGGCGATACAATCTTCAGGATAAAATCATAGTTCCCCGTGATATAATAACATTCCATCACCTCATCAAATTGAATCACCGCCTGTTGAAAAGCACTCAATGCTTCCTCAGAGTGGTTGTTCATTTGAATGTGCGTATAGGAAATGATCATATTGCTGCTCTTCTGAAGGTCAACGATGGCAGTATACCCTTTAATATACCCCTGTTGCTCCAGCCATTTTACTCGCTCAAAGATCGGCGAGACACTTTTCTTCAGTCTTTTGGCCAGTTCTTTATGTGTCATCCTTGCATCTTCCTGCAACAGGCGTAAAATTCCTAAATGTGTGGGATCTAATTTGGACATATCAGGGCTGAATATATTTGGCTTAGTGTATCATTTGTATTTTTCAATACACGCTCAAATATAGTAAAATTGTGATAAAAGGAACCTTTTGTTTAACCGGCAATTGCTTAGTGTATAGTTTACGATAACCTCATGTTTTCAATTTCTGCTGGAAAATTATATTTGGTTTAACCGGAGCCCGGTCTGACACGCCAAAAAATATATTGCCCGGATCTCTCAAAACAGAAAATTTTGCTGATTTTGAATAGAAAATTAGATAAGACTTTTGACATTCAGACCTTTGGGTATCACTAAACCAGATATCAACATGACCAGAGGTATGAAACACAATTTCGGTGCAGGACCCTGCATTTTGCCGGCCCTTGTTCTGGAGCAAGCTGCGTTGGCAGTGAAGGATTTTAACGGCTGCGGACTGAGCATTCTTGAGATTTCCCATCGCAGTCCTGAGTTTGAAGCTGTCATCAAAGAGTGCCGCATGCTCGTCCGCACTTTGCTTGATGTTCCTGACGACTATCAGGTGCTTTTTCTTCAGGTAGGGGCCAGCACACAGTTTTCTATGCTTGCCATGAACTTCCTCACAAAGCGTAAAAAAGCAGCCTACCTGGATTCCGGTTATTTCGCAAAAAAAGCCATCAAAGAAGCACTGCTCTTTGGTGAAGTCGACATCGTGGCCTCCTCAAAGGATCAGGATTATGATTACATCCCCACAGGATATCAAATTCCCGGAGATGCGGCTTACTTCCATTGTACCTCCAACAATACCATCGAGGGTACAGAGATGTTCAGCTTCCCCGAAACAAAGGTGCCTGTGATCTGTGACATGTCATCGGACATTTTCAGCAGAAAGATCGATATCCATGATTTTGACCTGGTGTATGCCGGTGCTCAGAAAAACATGGGCCCCGCAGGAATGACGCTGGTCATCGTGAAAGATAGCCTCCTGAAAATGGTGGAACATCAGCTGCCTTCGATGTCAGACTACCGGACTTTCCGCGATCATGACTCTATGTTCAATACACCGCCAGTATTTTCCATTTATGTGGCCATGCTCAACTTGCGCTGGCTTAGTGAAAAAGGAGGCGTGGAAGCCATTGAAAGAGAAAATATAGAAAAAGCAGGTCAGCTGTATGCTGAAATAGACCGCAATACCAATTTCTACGGCCTTGCAGATCCGGAACATCGCTCACGCATGAACGTAACCTTTAAGATGTACGACCCTGCGAAGGAGCAGGAGTTCTTCAACTTTGCCACTAGCAGGGGTATCGTGGGCATTAAAGGCTACCGCTCGGTGGGCGGCTTCAGGGCTTCCCTATACAACGCACTGCCACTCTCCAGTGTCCAGGCCCTGGTGTCCTGCATGAAAGATTTTACCGATAAAGAGGTATTTAAAGTATTTGAAACTGAAACCCATACGGAGCAAGCGATATGAGACAACTGAAAATTGGACAATCCATCACCAACAGAGAAACAAATTCCATAGATAAATACCTTACAGACATTGGCAGGATCGGCCTGCTCAGCGTTGAAGAAGAACTGGGCCTTGCAAGACGGATCAAAAAAGGAGATGAAGCGGCGCTTGACAAACTGGTGAAAACCAACCTCCGCTTTGTAGTGTCTGTGGCTAAAAAATATCAGAATAAGGGCCTGCAGCTGGCCGACCTGATCAGCGAGGGCAACCTCGGCCTCATCAAGGCTGCACAACGATTTGATGATACCAAAGGATTTAAGTTTATCTCCTTTGCAGTATGGTGGATTCGCCAGAGTATTATGCAGGCCCTGGCGGATCAGAAAAGGATGATCCGTCTTCCTGGAAACCAGGTGCTGGGCATCATTAAGATCAACAAAGCTGCCGACGAATTAGAGCAGGTGCTGGAGCGCGCGCCAACTTACGAGGAGCTGGCCATGGCCACGGAATTCTCGGAAGCGAAGGTAGCCGACTACCTCGATAGTGCGCCGCTGTCTTACTCTCTGGATATGACTACCCATGAGGAGAGCGACTTCAGCCTGATGGATACGCTGGTGAATGAAAATACACCCGACACGGATGAGCTCATGATGAAGGAATCCATGAGCGAAGATGTCAGGCGCAGCCTGAGCATCCTTCCGGAAAGAGAAAAATGGATCATCATCTTTTTCTTCGGCCTGGACAACCATACTGCCCTTACCCTCGATGACATGACCGATGTATTCCAGCTCAGCAAGGAACGCATCCGCCAGCTGAAAGACCGGGCGCTGAAAACCTTGAAAACCAGCTGCCGCAAGTCTTTCCTTGCGGAATACATCTGACCACTCCACAAAACGTCATCCTGAATTGATGTCGGGATCCCTGCAGGCCCCTCTAACCTGCAAAACGGGATCCCTGAAATCAATTCAGGACGACGATCGTACCCTCTCTCAGATCCGATTTAAAGCAATAGTTCCTTATCGTTTTTGAATTATTTATGTTTTACCGCAGGCGTAACTTTTACTACTGCTGCAGGTTTGGTCACCTCAGGTTTTGCCGCCTCTGCTTTTTTTACTTCTGCTTTTTTATGTGCTTTTGCTTTGTGTACAACAGGTTTTGCAGTAGCTACTGGTGTTTGTGCGAATGCGCCGAAAGTTGTTGCAACTAAGGCCAGCGCTAAAAAGGTTCTTTTCATGTTTTTTGTATTTATTGTGATTTGTTGAATCAAAGTTGCCCAACGAACATGAAGATTTAATGAAGAATGAAGAAGAAGCTTATTTTTTTCTAAATTTCAGCTTGACCGTAGTGCCAAATCCCTTTTCGGAAAGAATGTCCATGCTAATGCCATGGAAATCGGCAATGGTCCGGGCAATGGACAGCCCCAGTCCATGACTGTCGGCCTTGTCCGACTGGAACTTTTCAAATCTGTTAAAAGCGTTAGTCAGCTCTTCCGCAGACATTCCCTCTCCGGTGTCCGTCACATTCAGCACATAAACACCATCCACCTCAGCATCATTGATGCTGATTTTTCCGGAAGACACGTTGTACTTAATGGCATTGTTGACAATGTTCATCAGCAGCGTGTGGAACAATGGCTTGTTGCCCTCAAAATGAAAATCCTGTTTCAGGTTAATCTCAAAATGAAGGTCCATCATGAGCAAGCGGTGTTCCAGCTCTTCACAAACTTCCTGGACCGCAACAGCTATACTGATCTGGTCAGGCTTGCCGAACTGCTGGTTCTCTACCTTGGATATCAGCAACAGGCTGTTGATGATGGATTTCAGCCTGTTCAGGGTTTTCAGGCAGGCGAAGATCTTATTTTCTCCATCTGCTGATAAAGATTCTTCATTCAGCAGGTTTTCCAGTCGGCTGTTTAAGATGGAGATGGGGGTGAGGAGCTCATGAGAAACATTTGCAATAAAGGCCTTTTCTGAAAGAAACAATTCAGAGATTTTGTTCATCAATGAGCTGATGCTCTGGTCCAGTACCTGAAAGTCGACCGTTGTCGTTTTCATCGGTACGTAGTTGAAGTGGATGGGGTCATTCACTTTATTGAGCTTCTGATCGATGATCTGGTAGAAAGGGCGCAGCAGAAACCTCGTAAAGGCAAGGTCAGACACGAGCGTCAGTCCCACCGCGGCCAACAGGATGAAAAAGGTAAAAAAGGTGATGGTATGGCGCAACTGCCCATTGGCCGACATGGCCTCGCCAAGCTCCAGAGTATACATTTGTCCCTGGTAGTTAAAACTGGTGTTCAGGATCTGGTAGGATTCCTGACTGCCTTCGATCTCGCGTATCTCGCGACTAAAATAGGTTTTCAGCGGATTGCTACCCTTTTTCTGGGTCTTTAAGATGATGTATTCCTCCTTCAGCAGGTTGTAGTCGGTAAAAGTCTTCTGCTGCTCCATCAGGCTGCTGATTTCCATTCCCGAAAGGTTTTCAATCAGCTTTGCCTTTTTGTGCAGCAGTCGCTGTTGGATGTGGTGCTCAGAAAGTTTGTCAATTGACAACAGGATCATCGTACCCATTAGCGTCAGGATAGCCACCTTGGTGAGGGTGTTGTATAGTGCCAGTTTGAACTGCAGTTTCATCGTTCAGTATTGATGCGGTAACCAATGCTCCTCACCGTCTCAAACCATTCGATTGGGGCATGTGCCGACAGCTTCTTGCGCAGGTTCTTGACATGGACATCCACAAAGTTGGAATCGGAGTTGACCTCCAGGATATCCCCCCATACGTGCTCTGTCAGGTTAAGCCTGGAAATCACCCTGTTTTTGTTGAGCACCAGGTAATTGAAGATCTCAAACTCCTTTCCTGTCAGGTTGATCTTCTGATGCTCAAAGCTCACCTTATGGTTCCTGATGTCTAGCATAAAGCCATTCACGTTCACCTCATTCAGCTCCAGTTTGTGTTTCCTGCGGATAATGGCGTGCATCCTGGCCAATAGTTCTGTTAGTGAAAAAGGCTTTGGCAAATAATCGTCAGCGCCTTCTTCAAGTCCCTTTATCCGATCTTCCACCTCACCGCGAGCAGTCAGGATGATCACCGCATCTTCCCGGCCGCCTATAGATTTCAGCTGCTGCAGGAGGTTGAAGCCGTCTCCATCAGGAAGGCCCAGGTCCAGCAAAATGAAATCATAGGTGTTCACGAAGATCTTTTCTTCTGCTGAGGCTTTCCTCCAGGCATGGTCAATACGGTAACCTTCCTTGCTTAGAAACGCAGAGATCTCCAGCGCCAGGTTTTTTTCATCTTCAATAATCAATATGTTCATTATGACGAGGTCAGTTGGTTATCTATGGTGTCTAAGTCAGATTCCCTGGTTCAGGCCTCCAGGTTCAGGCATACGCTCCAGGTTCAGATAACTTGGAATATAACTCCTGAAGCTTTGCATTCCAGTACCCAGACAAATGCGCAATTATACCATTTATAGGTAGCCCTGAAACGGCATTCTGACAAAAGAGGAAGCTAGCTAAAATACAAAATAAAGATAAAGAGGGAAATAAAAATAAAGGCGTAAATAAAGATAATCAGGGAAAGATGGTGTCGTAAATCAGCTGCTTGCGCTCTTCCATGAGTGAGGCATATTCGCTGTCGTTCAACTCGTAAAGTACTTTCTGCAGAGGAGCGGTGGCCAGGGGATAGGCCATCATGGAAAACAGGTTGAGAATGAAGTGTTTCGGGTTCATCATCCTGATGTTCCCCTGCTGCATCTCTGCCCGGATCTCCTCCATGAAAAGTTTCATCCTTTTCACTTTTGCTTTTTTTACATGGATCACCACATTCCGGTTCATTTCGGTAATCAGAAAAAGGTCGCGGTAGGGGTACTTCATGCCCTCCTTCAGAAATACGCTGATGAGTGTACGAATCTTTTCTTTGAAGCAAATTCCAGATTCCAGGATCTTGTCGAACGTTTTCACCTGCTCTTCCTGTGCCTCCCGGAACACCTGGTCGAACAGGATGTCCCTGGACCGGAAGTAGTAATTGACAAGCGTCCTGTTGACACCCGCGGCATCTGCAATTTCCTGCGTGGTGGAATGCAGTTTCCCTTCCACAAAAAACAGGTGTTTAGCCGTTTCCTTAATTAATTCTTCCGTACCGGTATCTCTGGTCGATGGCATTTGTTTTGACAATTTTGTGAAACAAATGTATCGAGCATCGCACACACTTCAAACATGGAAATGTAATGTTTAAATCCCTTCGGGAATTGTAACCAGAAATTGACGATTAATGAGGAAAATGTTGCTTCACCTGTTCGATTGCAAATTCAAGTTGCTCATCCTGACTGAGTTCTGTATTGTCTAAGATGACGGCATCATCGGCCCTGGTCAGCGGGCTTTCCACCCTGGTGGTATCGGCATAGTCGCGGTGTGCGATGTTCTCAAATACCTCTTCCATGGTCACCGTGTCTCCCTTCGCCTGCAGCTCCTTGAACCTGCGCTCTGCGCGGATCTTCGGGTCTGCGGTCATGAAGAACTTCACCTGTGCATCCGGAAATACCGTAGTGCCGATGTCACGTCCGTCCATAACGATGTTTTTTGAACTGCCCATGCGCATTTGCTGCTTCACCATGTCCTGACGTACATGTCTGTTGGCCGCTACCTCACTCACATTCTCCGATACCGGCATCTGGCGGATTTCCTCGGAAACCTCTTCACCATTCAGGGTGATGTGCGACTCGTAATCGCGGGAATGAAAGTTCAGCTCGATGTGATGTAAGGCGTCAGAAACAGCCTGCTCATCTTTAATGTCGATATGGTTTCTCAGGAAATATAAGGTCACTGCCCGGTACATTGCACCGCTGTCGATATAAATGAAACCTAGTTTTTTTGCTAAAGCCTTTGCGAGGGTGCTTTTTCCACATGATGAGTAGCCATCTATAGCTACAACCAGATTTTTTCTCATATTGAACAAAGTTAGTATTTTACTAATTTGTTTGCGCTAAAAATTTCATTGGAATAAAATTGCTTTTAATCATTATTTTCGCAGCATGTTACCTGCAAGAGAAGAAATCCTGAGAGAAGTTACCTTTAAAACATCCAGAAGTGGGGGGAAAGGCGGACAAAACGTCAATAAAGTTTCCAGTAAGGTGGAGTTGATACTCAATATCCCCTCAGCATCCTTTCTTTCTGATGAAGAACGCAGCCTGCTAATCGAACGCCTTGCACATCGACTGGATCAGGAAGGTAACCTTCATGTCGTGTCCCAGGAAGACCGCAGTCAGTTGCTGAACAAGGAACGTTCTGTGCTCAAACTTCTTGCGCTGCTCAAATCCGGACTGCATGTTCAGAAGAAAAGAAAACCTACCAAAACACCGGCTTCTGTAATCAGGAAAAGGCTGGCCGACAAACAGAGCAATGCCATGAAAAAGATGGCACGTAAACGGCCGTCTGTCGACTAGTTAAACCGGTAAAATGCAGAGATCGCGCCCCATTGGTGTGCTCTCCTGATGCCCTCGACCTCCTTCGTCTTGAAGATCATCCCAAAGTCCAGCGTCAGCCGCTGACTGCTGTAATTCAGTCCGAGTTGCTGTGCAAAAACTACTGGTTTTACGTCAAAGGTGACCGGGCTGTTGTTGTTGAACATGCTGCCCTCTACAGTAGCATCATAAGCAACATAATTCAGCTGCGGTTTTGCATAAAAGAAGAGCTCACTTTTTACACGTGCTTTCGTTTTGGCATTATTGCCAATCACAGCATTGGTGTAGGCGCTGTTGAACAGCTGGTTGATGCGCCCGGCACGAAAAATGATCCCTGCACCGGCACCGCTGAAGGTGGTACCCAGGTTTCCATATGCCTCGAAAGAGAAATCCAGATATTGATGTGAAGGCCTGTATAGTAATTTTGTGTATTGTGCGGAAAGGTTGACCTGTAGCTCCTGTTTGATCTGGTATTGCCATCCGTCAAGGGTGTAGAAGCCGGCAACATCATGCAACAGCTCCTGAGCATCTTCTGCAAGGGATGCCGGGCCGGTAACGCCGACCTGTACGGAAGTTTTCAGGATGCTTTCATTTTGATAAAACCAATTCATTGCCCCCTCTGCATAGAGGTAACCTGCAAAAGGGCGGTCCTGACGCTCCGGATCCGGAGCGTAACCAGAGTACGGGTTGTACATCCGCTGTCCGGCGGAGATTTCGTATGTTTTCTTTTCCAGTCCTTCTTTCAGCTGCTGCTGGTCCAGTGCATGGCGGAAGTTAATAAAAAGGCCATTCGTATAATACCTGTCGGAGCCCTGCCCTAGGTAAGAGTCGTTCTCGCTCTTAAACCCAAATTCATTCTTATAGGTTTGTGCAGTACTGTGCTTAGAATATAGGCCTGCAACGCAGAGCAAAACGATCAGTTTGTGGTATGGTTTCATGGTATGATTACAAAAAAACTCCGGCAGACCTGCCGGAGTTTAATATCGTATTTTATTTTTGGTTTGCAGCACTATGCAGCTTAAAGCTCAAGTTCTGAGGGTTTTTAACTTTGTCGGCAGTCAGTGCCAGCTCAATCACCTCCCTCATTTCCGAAACGTAGTGGAACCTAAGGTCTTTAATGTAACTTTCCTTGATGTCGAGGATATCCTTTTTATTGGATTTGCAAAGAATGATGTCCTTGATGTTCGCGCGTTTTGCTGCAAGGATTTTCTCCTTGATGCCACCCACCGGCAGGACCTTACCACGTAGGGTAATCTCTCCCGTCATCGCCAGGTTTGATTTTACCTTGCGCTGCGTAAATGCTGAAGTCAGCGCGGTCAGCATGGTGATCCCCGCAGAAGGTCCATCTTTAGGCGTTGCACCCGCAGGTACGTGCACGTGGATGTCCCAGTTGTCGAACAGGTCGTAATCGATGCCAAACGTATCCGCATGGGAGCGGAGGTAGGCCAGGGCAATCACTGCTGATTCCTTCATCACTTCGCCCAGGTTACCGGTCAGTGTCAGCTTCCCTTTCCCAGGGCTGAGGCTGGCTTCGATAAAGAGGATATCGCCGCCCACCTGGGTCCATGCCAGACCGGTCACCACACCCGCAACCTCATTGCCCTCATAAAGGTCCTTGTCGTAAAGCGGCGCACCAAGGATACGTTCCACATCCTCATTGTTCAGATTAGGCTCATACGTTTCTTCCATAGCAATTTTCGTTGCTACGCCACGTACAAGCGATCCTATTTTCTTCTCCAGAGAACGGACACCCGATTCCCTGGTATAATCTTCAATCACCTTTTCAATCAGCGCATTTTTCAGGCTGATGTCTTTTGTTTTGATGCCATGTTGTTCCTTTTGCTTAGGCAGCAGGTATTTTTTAGCGATCTCAATCTTCTCTTCGATGGTGTAACCGTTCACCTCAATGATCTCCATACGGTCCAGCAATGCCGGCTGTATGTTGGCAAGGGAGTTGGCAGTAGCAATGAACAGAACGTTGGAAAGGTCATAGTCGGCCTCCACATAATGGTCATTGAAAGCACTGTTCTGCTCAGGGTCCAGTACTTCCAGCAATGCAGAAGAAGGATCTCCCCTGAAGTCAGCGCCCACCTTATCGATTTCATCAAGTACAAATACCGGGTTGGCAGCACCAGCTTTTTTTATCGACTGGATGATACGTCCGGGCATGGCGCCAATGTATGTTTTCCGGTGTCCGCGGATTTCCGCTTCATCACGGATGCCACCCAGGGCCATACGGACATACTTTCTGTTTAGCGCTTTTGCGATAGATTTCCCCAAAGATGTTTTTCCAACCCCCGGAGGGCCTACCAGGCAGATGATTGGCGCCTTCATGTCGCGTTTCAACTTCAGCACCGCAAGGTACTCAATGATGCGTTGTTTCACTTTTTCCAGTCCGAAGTGGTCTTTGTCGAGCACACGCTGGGCACGCTTCAGGTCGAAGTTATCTTTAGTAAAATCATTCCATGGAAGGTCCAGCAGGAGTTCCAGGTAATTGATCTGTACTGAATAGTCGGGTGCCGCAGGGTTCATCCTGCCCAGTTTCTCCAGTTCTTTGTTAAAATGTTCGCTCACCTGTGCAGACCATTTTTTCTTGAATGCACGCTGCTGCAGCGTTTCATATTCCAGGTCGGAGGAGTTGCCGCCAAGTTCTTCCTGTATGGTCTTCAGCTGCTGGTTCAGGAAGTAGTCGCGCTGCTGTTTATCCAGGTCTGTACGTACTTTCGACTGGATCTGGTTTTTCAGCTCCAGCATCTGCAGCTCCAGGGTCAGCAGCTCCATCACCATCATCGCACGTTCACGCAGGTTGGCCATTTCCAGCATCTTCTGCTTGTCGGACACATCGGCGTTCATATTTGAGGAAATGAAATTGATCAGGAAGGAGGTGCTTTCAATATTTTTCAGTGCAATTCCTGCTTCGCTCGGGATGTTTGGCGATAATTGTATGATCTGCGAAGACATCTCCTTGATGGACGATACCAGCGCCTTAAACTCTTTGTCTGTCTTGTATTTTGTCTCTTCAAATTTGCTGATGGTCACCTTGATGTAAGGCTCCGACTGCACCTCTTCCACCAGGCGGAAACGTTGTTTCCCCTGGATGATGACCGTGGTGTTGCCATCGGGCATCTGCAGCATCTTGATGATGTGTGCTACAGTACCCACATTGTTCAGCTGCTCAAAAGTAGGGTCTTCGATAGACACGTCACGCTGTGAGACCACACCAATGATCTTGTCACCCTTATATGCTTCCTTGATAAGTTTTATGGACTTGTCCCTGCCAACAGTGATGGGAATCACTACACCAGGAAACAATACCGTATTACGCAATGGCAATATCGCCAGCACCTCAGGGGTAGCCTCGTTATTCATGTCATCCTCGTCCTGCTGGGACATCAGCGGGAAAAATTCGGTATCTTCGTTTATGATGGGTAATGCATTGCTAAAATCAAACTGATCTTGTTTACTCATGTAAGTAAGTCTTTCTAAAATAAAAACGACAATCTGACAGCATGTCGCTTATGATAATATTAATTATATTGAATAATGCATATTTTCAACTCTTGTGCCAAACACCGGGTACTGCATGATGACTGTTAAAAAGTCAGGGTATCGACTAAATAATCAAAATACTGACTTTTTTTTTAATAATCTAATGAATCTGAAATCGCTGGCATGACATCCGCTCCAGCATCATTCCTGACTAATAATTAAAACGAATTTTTTTGCGCCTCATCATATTTTTAATTAATTGGCGTTGTATAGGAATATTTGTAAGTGGTATGATAGTTGCCTTTACCTTTCTTTTCTACAATTCCCAAAAAAATGTTTGTTCATTTATTAGGCTGTTGTAATAAAACTAAATATATTTATTTTTTAAATAAAACTTAATGAACTATTTCAGGCGAACCATCTTCATGTTATTTGTTTTTTCAACGCAGGTCAGTGTTGCACAGAATTCCGGTTACGACAAACTCGGGATGCAGGCGATGATGAAAGGCGATTACAAAGCCGCCGTAGGCCAGTTGGAAAAAGCCAATACCAAGAGCCCTAACAATGCCAACGTGCTGAAAATGCTGGGTTATTCCTATTATCAGTGTGGTAATTTTGAGCGCTCCATTGAAACATACAGCCAGCTGATCACCGTCAAGCCTTCAGATTACTCTGCGTATTACTATAGAGGTAAAGCCAGGCAGAATGTGGCCAATGATCCTAAGGAATCGCTTAACCAGATGAGGGAGAATTTTTACCTCTCGGCAATTAAAGACTTTACAAAGGCCATCGAACTCAATGGGGAAGAAGATACCCAACTGTTGCAGAACAGGGCACTGGCCTATAAGGACTATGCCATTTACAGATCTTACAAAGTGAAGAAATCGGCAGAGAAAAAGGAAGTTATTGCCTTGTTCAACAGCTCCATCGCCGATTTTCAGAAGGTGCTTGTGATACAGCCGTTGCGTAAAGACATCATCAACCTGGTCGATTATGTAAAGGCGCAGATCACCAGTCTGAAGTAAGACAACATACC